>JBCQTX010000002.1:0-99791 GCA_047174605.1 Rikenellaceae bacterium
CGAAAAATGCCTTTTTTTTAGGGGCATGACCTGTTGAAGAAGTTGTATAAAAAGAGCAGTTTTTGGGCTTCGTGAAGTGGCTGAAAGCGGAGCGTACTTGAAGTACGTGAGCATTTCAGACGCGAGGGAAGTGCGAAAAATGCCTTTTTATACAGCTTCTATTTTATGATGTCACCATTGATCAACACCTTCCCCAGATTAAAGCGCTGCCCCTCATACTTCTCTTTCACCTTGTCGAACTCCTCATCGCTCATTTTAAGGCGCTCTGCCTTGTTGATAGGCTCATCGTGTACACGTACCTCAATCTCGTGAATTCCCTCCTCCAAAGTGAATGATATAATGTCGCGATCGCGCACCTCTGTTGATTGGCTAAAGAATCTATTTACAGAGCAGCGTGGGTCATCGGCATCAAAAAAATCAGACTTTGCAACACCGTTACCTGTGCCATATCGACCGCGATTATACTCTGTGACGATCCACTTTTTGCCATCGACGTAGATGTCGATATCACCCGAATCTGGTGACGCCGTATCAAGAATAGCTAGATAGTCACCCTTGAATTTGAACTTCAAAGGGGAGCTTTGGGCATCTGCAGAGTAGATATTCTCGAACCACAGTATGCAATTTTTATTCTCGTTATCTGCCGTTACAGGTGACTTTTTCCAATCCTCAAGCCCGAATAGTGATGGCTCCAGATATTTGGCACGATCCATCTGTCTTGGTGACAAAGGGGGAGGAAGCTCCATCTTAGACTCCCCCACATTAGACTTCATAGCCTCGAAGCAGCGAGCAACAGCCGATGCATATAGATCACCACCAGCGGTTGCAGGGTGTACACCGTCGTGTGAAAAGAGTATCTTGCGACCTGCCTCGGCAGCTGTTCCCTCCCATAGGAGTTTGCCATCCCTCTCGAGAAATCCCGCCTGCATACCCATGTGTATAGATGGTAGATTGTAGTACTTCGCAACCTTTTCAAGCCTAGCAACATTGAATGGGATCTCGCCATCTGCATAATTTTGCGCCTGACCTCTATATATTGTATATACCAAACAGATATCTATTGTCGGATCTTCCATAATGATTTTACGGATGATACCCTCCACACCATGCTCATTCGCAGCATTTACCGCAAATTCGATGAATACCATATCTGGTTTATACTGCATCATATGCTCATCCATTCGGCATGCCCCGATGTCGGATCCTGTGCCACCACGAGCAGCATTTATACCCGAAATGATCGCCTCGGGAAACATTGATGCGATGTAGTAAGCTGATTGCTTGCGCCACATATAGTTAGCATAGGTGATGCTACCTCCGATATAGCCAATCTTCACCTCTTCGCCAGCCATACACTTTGCCATGAAATTAGGCATACCGCGTCGTGTGGCGAATTCGTCATCGTGATGAAAATTATCCACCTGCAGATCTAGGTATGGTGAGAAGATTGCTGAGCTTGTGCCATCGTTGGATACTTGACTAAGTTCGCTGGTTGATGTTTTTCCTGACTCCGCATGGATAGCAGATATCACAAAAGCTGCAACAAGTAGGGTTAGAACTCGTTTCATAGGTCTCTATTTTAGGTTTGGTTTAAAGTTGCTTTTTATCGCCCTACCCCTATAGAGTCTCCTGCTTGAGTTTTTCAACATATTCGTCGATACGTTTGAGCTCTTTGGGGATATTGATCTTCTGAGGACAGTGTTTCAAGCATTGATCGCAACCGATACAGTGTTGTGCCTGACGTCGCTTTGGTATCGCTCTATCATATCCAATGAGGTATGCTCTACGTGCCTTTTTGTAGTTCTCATCCATGCTACTATTGGAGATGTTACCCTCATTAACACATTTGTTGTAGTAGAGCAGTGTCCCCGGAATATCTATTCCATATGGGCATGGCATACAGTAGTCGCAATCGTTGCACGGTATGGTCGGATATTTTATCAGTAGCGCTGCCGTATCATTCAAGAACTCCTCCTCGTTTGCTGTCAATGCTTTCAGAGGCGAGTATGTGCGGATGTTATCTTGAAGATGCTCCATGTAGGTCATTCCACTCAATACAACATATACCATTGGTTTAGAGCCCGAGAATCTAAATGCCCATGATGCAACGCTCATCTGCGGTTCGCACCCCTTCAATCTTTCAACTATATAGTCTGGCATCTTTGAGAGTCGTCCACCTAGTAGCGGCTCCATCACAGAGATTGCAATTCCCCTTTTCTCGATCTCGTTGTAGAGATACTCGGCGTTCACATTTTTGGCGAATGTGGCTTGTGCGTGCCTCCAATCTGAGTAGTTGAGCTGAATCATAATAAAGTCCCAATGAACTTCGTCATGCATCGCGAGAATCTGATCAAAGACCTCTTTATCACCATGAAATGACCATCCAAGGTGGCGAATACGCCCTGCTTTACGCTCTTTGAGCAGATAGTCCAAGACTCCATTATTGATAAAACGATTGTTGAACTCCTCCATTGTCGAACCAACGTTGTGCAGGAAGTAGTAGTCGATATAGTCGGTCTGTAGTCTGGTGAGTGAGCGCTTATACATATCGACAGCGAATTTGAAGCTATAATCTCCCTTGTTTGAGAGTTTTGTCGCTATGTAGTATGAGTCGCGTGGATATCTGCTCAGCGCATTTCCTGTCGCCTCCTCGCTCCATCCTTGACAATACATCGGAGCTGTGTCGAAGTAGTTTACGCCATGTTCAATAGCATAGTCGACGAGCGCATTCGTCGCCTCTTGATCAACTATATTCTCACCCTTAGCCACTCCGGGGATAGTAGGCCAGCGCATACATCCATACCCCAAAATCGCAATATCTTCATCTACACCAGCCACTTTTTTGCGAGTGATCATCCCCTTTGGTACCTCTTCGGTAGCCGTTGAGTTTTGTCCCACATTTGAACTGTTGTCACTACATGCGACAGTGGCTGAAGCGGCACCAGCTCCAATAAGTTTTAGGAAATCTCTTCTATCAATTTTTTTACTCATGGCCTTGATGTTTAAACTCTATTATGTGAATAGAATAGTCTTGTTTTTGTAAGCAAGTATCTTGTGCTGAAGATGTTGCTCCACCGCTTGTGAAAGCACGATCTTCTCCAAATCGCGTCCCTTGCGAACTAGGCTATCTACATTATCGCGGTGTGATATACGAGTAATATTCTGCTCGATGATTGGACCAGCATCCAGATCCGATGTTACATAGTGGCTTGTCGCACCGATCAACTTCACACCACGAGCGTGTGCTGCATGGTATGGTTTTGCACCTACGAATGCAGGTAGGAACGAGTGGTGGATATTGATAATGTTATTCGGATAGTAGGTGATGAAATTGCTCGATATGATCTGCATATAACGCGCCAACACCACGAAGTCAATATTATTCTTTGCCAGAAGATCGAGTGTGTATGCCTCCTGCTCCGCCTTATTCTCTTTTGTGATTGGGATATGGAAATATGGGATGTCGAATTTACGAGCTGCCGACTCCATATCTGGGTGGTTACTCACGATAAGAGGTATCTCAACCTCCCACTCGCTAGCGGTGTAGCGAGCCAAAAGATCGTAGAGACAGTGCGACATCTTCGATACGAAGATCGCCATGCGAGGCTTCTCGTCCGAGAAGAATAGCTCAAATGTAACGCCATATTTTTTGGAGAATGTGCGAGCAAATATTTCGCGCATATTCTCACGTGCTATACGGAAGTTTGTCAGATCCCACTCGATACGCATGAAAAAGACCCCCTCTTCGCGATCAACGTGCTGATCAAGATTGATGACATTTCCACCATGTTTGTTGATGAAGTTCGAGGCGATTGCAATGATGCCCTCTCTATCTGGGCAGTGCATAAGAAGTATTGCTGTAGGATTTTGTTGCTCCATTGTCTATGATAAATTTGTTCAATTGTCGCAAAGATAGTAATTTTGTCAATCTTTACACAAAAATAGAGCGCTTTTTGCAATCTCTGGCGTGGAAATAGTATCTTTGTCTCACAAATCAGATAACTCCGAAATGAAAAGATATCTCCTCGTTATACTTATACTATCCATCTCACTTGCATCTTTTGCCGCGAAGCGTACTTTTTCGGTGAGTGGAAAGGTCGTAAATGATATCACCCGACAGCCTTTGAGCTACGTCGCGGTGAGTGTCGATGGGCAGCCCCAAAGAGGTGCGGTGACAAATATCGATGGTGAGTTTACCATCACGGGTGTCGAGCCGGGGATCTTTCGTCTGGTTGGTCAATCGATCGGGTATGAGGTTGGGTACTCCCCAGATGTGCAGATATCGGCCACTACCCAGCCTGTCGAGATACGTCTCGTGGCGAATTCCAAGCAGATCGACACCATTGTCGTTCGGCCATCGTTGTTCCGCAAGATGGTTGAAAGTCCGGTGAGTCTACGTAGGATAGGGTCGCAACAGATTGAGAAGAGCCCCGGGGCAAATCGAGATGTATCGAGGATTGTCCAGAGCTATCCGGGTGTGTCATTTTCGCCATCTGGCTACCGTAATGATCTGATTGTGAGGGGTGGTTCGCCATCCGAAAATAAGTTCTATGTCGATGGAATTGAGATACCAAATATCAACCACTTCTCGACACAAGGTGCATCGGGAGGGCCTGTGAGTATCCTCAATGCCGACCTAATTCGCGAGATCGACTTCTATACAAGTGCCTTTCCGGTTCAGCGTTCGGGTGCATTGAGTTCGGTGTTGGATGTTAAACTTCGCGATGGAGATCCTGATGGTCAGCAGTTTAAAGTGACTCTGGGGGCTTCGGAGGCTTCGTTGAGTGGAAGTGGTCACTTCTCGGATAAAACCACCTATCTATTCTCGATTCGTCAATCCTATCTGCAGGTGCTGTTCAAGATGATCGGACTCCCCTTCCTGCCAAACTTTATCGATGGGCAGGTGAAGATCAAACATGAGATATCGCCAAAGGATGAGATCCTGTTTTTGGGACTTATGGGGCTCGATGATATGACCCTCAATGAGGAGGGGACGACCGAAACATCGGAGTATATCCTCGGATATCTGCCGCAGATTGAGCAACAGACATTCACCACCGGGCTCAGGTATCGCCACTACTCGGGGTGGGGTAGCTACTCGTTCGTTGTGAGCCATTCGTATTTGAATGACCTCTATACGAAGTATCAGGATAATGATGAGAGTGATCCGGAGAATCTCAATTTGAAGTTCAAATCTCGTGATCAAAAGACAACATTGCGCAATGAGAACAAGAGTATTTTGAGTGATAAATTTACTCTAACCTATGGTGCACTCGCGGAGTACACACAATATAATATCGACTCCTATACCCGTTATTCGGTGGGGGAGAATTATTACGATACCTCACTTAATATATTCAGTTGGGGTATGCACGTAGGAGCTGCATATAAATCTAACAATGAGCGACTAACAGCATCCTTTGGAACGCGTGTCGATGCCAATAATTTCTCATCCGATACTCAACGATTTTGGGAGCAGTTCTCGCCTCGTGCCACAGCATCCTATGCGCTAAAGCGAGGTTTCTCGTTGAGTGCTGCAACGGGACTATATTACGCTATGCCTCCACTCACAGCACTCAGCTATCGTGAAGATGGTGTAGCGGTCAATGCCGACCTTAGTTACATAGATGTCTCGCACTACACATTTGGGGTAGAGTGGCAGAAGGATCGACAGATATCGCTCTCGATGGAGGGATTTTACAAGTTGTACGATGATCTGCCGGTCTCGGTAGTAGATGATATTCCACTGGCCGATCTCGGGGATGATTATGGAACTGTTGGTAATGAATATCTTCTTCAAACGGGGCATGGCCGAGCCTATGGATTGGAGTTCATGGGGCAGTGGCAGATACCGGGCAAGCTCTCGTTGGTTGGGTCGTTGACCCTCTTCAAGAGTGAATATGCCACATCTAATGACTCCGATTATCGCCCATCATCATGGGATAATCGAATGATTCTCAACGCCTCGGGAACATACTTCTTCAAGAATGGATGGAGCGCCGGAGCGAAGGTAAGTGCAATCGGAGGATCGCCATATACCCCATACGATGTCGACTATTCGTCGCAAATCATAAATTGGGATGTTAGTGGACAACCGTCGCTCAACTACTCACTCTATAACACGGAGCGAACAGATAGCTATGCGCAGATTGACCTCAGAGTAGATAAAACATTCTACTTTAATAGATGGATGTTGGGGCTATATATCGACCTACAAAACGCCTTCATTAGCAAATTTGAACAGCAAGATATCCCCGTAAGCACAGGCGAGATAGATCCTAATGACCCATCTCGCTATGTGATGAAATATCTAAATAATGTTAGTGGAACTATGCTCCCAACATTTGGAATTACAGCTCAATTTTAGGGATTATCTTCGATGGGATCTTGAGCTTTTTATCATCTGATCCAATACCAAATGTAGAGCGTTGATAGCTATTCTCCTTCGTCCAATCGACCTCTCGACGACCATCGCCAAGCATGATTGTGCCCAGCTTTTTGCGCATATACTCCGCTAATTCACGATACTGGGCATCCAACGCCACATTATTTCGTTCGGTCGGATCTACGCGAAGATCATAAAGAATCGGGTCGACATCCTCAAGCGGAGCATCAAGCGCCCAACGCATCTCGACATTAGGGTCGGCATTTGGATCTTTTGATGGGATTGCACCATCTTTACGAGTACGCATTCCGAACATGAAATCTTTGGTGCGGATCTGGCCGTGTGGGCCACAAACGTGGTCGATCTCTCCAATTGTATAGTCTCGTTTTTTGGCTTTGCCCGAGATAACATCCATCAAATCATAACCATCAAGGTAGTCAAAACGCTCATCTTTGAGGTCATATCCCGCCGCTGCAAGGAACGTAGGTAGGATATCAACATACTCCATGTAATCATCTATAACAGTCCCTGCCGGAGTCTTTTTCTCGTCCGATGATATTGCGATAACTGCCGTGTGATTCGATTGTTCGTAGGCAGCAAACTTTGCGCAAGTGCCCTGCTCACCTAAGTGCCAAGCGTGGTCGCCACACACTATTAATATAAGGTACTCCTTCTCATTTGTTTTGCAGAACTCTTTGAATTTACGCACCTCAACACCAATCAGTGAGTCACCCATCGCTGTAAAGGCGTAGTAGTCACGGATCAATTGCTGTTTCTGATCATCGTTCAGAAGATTCACACGAGTCTTAGAGTGCCAAACCTTCATCTGCTCGGGCATCTTTGCATACTCCTCATCGTCGAATAGAGGTGCGTTATAGATCTTATCTTTGAACTTGTCGCGGAATGATTTTGATGGAAGAACAGGTGTGTGTGGGAAGTGGTGACCAAGGTAGTGGAACTGTGGTTGGTCTCCGTCGGGCCCTTGTACCCTCTCCTTTGTTAGAGCGTTGTATGGTTTGCCTTGGCTTGCGATATATCCGTTGTATTCACGCATTATTGCGCCATCTGTGGTGTACTCTGTTGTGTTTGAGCTCACACCTCCGATAATTGTATTTGGAAGGGTCGTCGATGTCGCCTGCTTCCCTACACCTCTATCAGATAGCAGAATGTCGTAATCTCTGTATGTCTTCTCTGAGGTTGCGATATCTTCGGCCGTAAGCTCGCGCCCATCGCGGTTGTAGTAGTATGATGTCTGTGTGCCATCCTCATTGAAGTAGACAAGACGTGAACCAGCATCCTCGCCATCGCCCCAAATCTTCTCGGCCCAACAATCTGCCTCTCCTTCCGATTGGTGGAATTTAGTGTTGAGATATGTACCATATATATCGCGCCCAACTGTCTTGCCATCGCCAATATAATCCTTTATGCGAACGCCCAATTTTCCAATTGCGAGAGTGTTGTACCCAGCCTCTGCAAGTAGCTCCGGCATGGTGAGTGGGGTGTAGTCGGGTGCTGTGTGGTAGTACTCAAACCCATAGACTCCCCGATGGTGCGGATACATTCCGGAGTGCATCGAGGTGCGTGATGGGGCACTAGCAGGGGAGTTGCAGTAGGCAGATGTGAATAGTACACCTTCGGCAGCGAGTTTGTCGAGCTCCGGAGATGACACATACCCAAGGCGGCTCTCGCTTGTGCCGAGTGTTGCGCGATTGTAGGCTGCGATGGCATCTGCACGATGGTCGTCTGTCACAATCCATAGAATGTTTGGTTGTTCTTCGGCAGCTGAGGCTACTGTTGGCGCGATGGCACTTAGCATAGCTGCTGTTGCGATGGTTACTCTTTTAGTTTGCATATTTTCTAGAATGTTAGCTGTTGATAGCTGCAATATAGCAATTTTTTTCTGTGTAACGGCAAAATTTATATCGTAAATAGATTTACCCCCTATGATTATTACTTTTTTTACTGATCGAAACAATATATTTTTGTTACCTTTGTCTACAATAAAGATAAAGTAGAAACAAACCTAAACCACCATTATGAAAATAAGATTATTTACAAGTGTCGTGCTATTGTTGCTCGCTGTATTAACTTCGTGCGGAGTAGCTGAGCCAAAGAGCCAAATCGTAGAGCAACCATTTACCAATGCTAAGTTGGATAAATTGGTTGATGAGGTGTATGCATCATTAAGCATGGAGGAGCGCGTGGCACAGCTTCATGGAATACGTCCTAGGTTGATCACTGTCGATGGACAACTCTCGAAGGAGTTGTGTGATGAGTTGATCCCTCATGGCGTAGGACATATCTCTCAATTTGCTTGTATGCAAGATCTTACACCGAACCAAATGCGCGATTTTGTGCGTGATCTTCAAGAGTATGTCATTTCGCATAATTCGGCAGCTATACCAGCAATATTTCACGAGGAGGCGATAACAGGTTTTTCAACTAAAGGTGCAACCACTTTTCCGCAGCAGATTGGTGTGGCGTGTACGTGGAATCCTGATCTAGTGGAGCTTAAGAGTAAATATACTGCTGAGTCTATGCGTAGTGTAGGTGCTACAATGGCGCTATCTCCTATGGTCGATGTAATCCGCACTCAACACTTTAATCGTGGTGAGGAGAGCTATGGAGAGGATGGTTACCTCTCGTCTGTTATGGCGGTAGCATTCATTGAGGGTCTACAGGGGGATGATCTCTCGACTGGAGTAGCGGCAACAACAAAGCACTTCTTGGGGTATGGCGGAGGATCTGAACTTCCGAAAAAAGAGGTGATGGAGGAGATTATAACTCCTCATGAGGTGGGTATTAAGGTGGCTGGTAGCAAATCGCTGATGCCGGGATATCATAGTTTCGATGGTGAAACTGCCATTACAAATAGATATTTCTTGCAAGATATCTTGCGTGATTACCTCTCGTTTGATGGAATTGTTGTAAGTGACTACTTTGCGGTTGCAGCAAAGGCCAAAGCTAATGGAAATCCAAATCATCTCTATGAGCGAGCTGAAAAGGCGATTAACGCAGGGGCTGATCTAGAGCTATGCGATCCAGAGGCATTTCCACTCCTTCCGGAGTTAATTAAGCAGGGTAAAGTTAGTGAGGAGCGTTTCGAGCAGGCCGTAAAGCAGAATCTTCGCATGAAGGGGCGTTTGGGTCTGTTAGATAAAAATCCTAAATTATATGATGAGGGAGAGATTGATCTGAACAAGGCGGAGTATGATGATTTGGCATACCAATTGGCGGCACAATCTGTTGTTTTGTTGAAGAATGATGGCGTTCTTCCGCTGACATTGGAGAGCAAGAAGATCTCGCTTGTAGGGCCAAATGCCAACTCATATTGGGCATTGTTGGGAGATTATACCTATCAGGCGCTTCACGCGTTTTTCCAGAGCGCGGAGGTTGATATCAATTCACCAAAATTATATACTCTAAAAGAGGGTATGGAGCGAGCAAAAGGCGAAGGGGTGACCCTTAACTATGAGCGTGGTTGCGATTGGGATGCATCGATCAAGAGCGCTGTTGAGGAGGGTGGAGATAGCCGTATCGAACTCTCGAAGCTGGATCTTTTGGTGAATATGTTGCGACGTGAGGCTGATCCTACCAACTATAAGCGTGCGATGAATATATCTCGCAGTGCAGATGTCATTGTGGCGGCGGTAGGTGAAAATGCAGCGTTGTGTGGCGAAGGACGTGAGCGTAAAGGCATCCGTCTGCCGGGAGAGCAGGAGGCGTTTGTTGAGGAGTTGATCGATATGGGCAAACCGGTTGTTGTGGTTATCTTTGGAGGTCGTGCTCAGGTGTTGAGCGAGAAGATTTTGGATGGTGCAGCGGCAATTGTTCAAGCGTGGTATCCGGGTCAGCAGGGAGGAAATGCAGTTGCAGATATCTTGTTTGGTGCGGTTAATCCGAGTGGTAAGTTGTGTACTAGTTACCCTGCTACAGAGGCTCGTAAGCCACTATGCTACAACTATGGTGAGCGTAGAATGAAGGGACTTATTGAGTATCCATTCGGTTATGGACTATCATATACGACCTATGAATATACAAATTTGAGCTCTCCATCGCAGGTTGAGATTGGTAAAGATAGGGTTGAGGTGAGCTTCACAATATCGAATGTCGGAGATTATGATGGTACGGAGGTGGCGCAGCTCTATATCTCGCCAGCGAAGGCGAATGGTAGTGGTATAAAGCCAATCCAGCTAAAGGGCTTTGAGCGCGTTGAGGTTAAATCGGGTGAGAGTAGGCAGGTTACATTTAGCTTCGCCCCAGAGATAATATCGTTCTATAATGACCAAGCGCAAAGCAATCCGTGGCGAGTAATCCCGGGTGACTACATAATTAAGATAGGATCATCATCGAGTGATATCCGCCTATCTGCACCATTGACGTTAACCGGTGAGAAGGTTATGAAGGAGCATCGCGATGTATTCTTCTCTTCATCGAAGGTGAACTAAAATAAATATGGTATGCAGATAAAATATAAAATATTACTCTCCTCTTTCACCGCATTATCGATGGTGGGAGTTGCTCAAGAGCGTCCAAATATAGTCGTTTTACTTGCCGATGATATATCAGCTCGTGAATTCCCAATCTATGGATCATCTATGTGGACTAAGCCGGGAGGTGGTGATACTCAGGATGTTAAGTATCGTGCTACGACCCCTGTGATGGAGTCTTTGGTGGATAAGAGCTGTGTGATTTCGACTTGTTGGGCGGCAACCGTATCATCTCCAACGCGGGCTCAACTTATGACGGGGCGTTTTGCTCACCAACATAAATGGTGGCACAATGGTGACTTTGGAACATTCCTAAATGAGGATGGAGAGCAGGAGTCGTGGCCACTATACGAAAGCTCTCCATATATGATCGGGCGAGTAGCCCAGATGGGTGGATATGCCACCTGTTGGTCGGGCAAGACGCAGATGGATCACACAGATACCAATATCTCGAAGTATGGCTTTGATGAGGGGCTCTATACACCGGGTGATTCGAGCAATAAATCGCCATATACAGATTTTACGATGACGACAGTTCCGAGCGAGAAGAAGCTCTATTTGATTGAAGATAGTGGATTTACAACCGATACATATCTCCAAACAAGCTACTTCTGGATGCCATCGGTGATGATTGTGAATACACCGGAGAATACCAAAAAGGATACGATGCAGCCTTGGCCAACAACTGAGGAGGGGAGGGCGAAATATGGCCTAAATTCATACTCTTCGGATATTGAGCAAGATTACATCTTCGACTTCATGGAGCGCAAGCAAGAGGAGGGGAAGCCATTCTTCGTATACCACACTTCGCATTTGGGGCATGATCAATATAACTTTATCAATCCAAGTGCAACCCATCTACATTGGCCAGCTACTCCAAAGATTGAGTGGACAAAGGATGGGTATATCCGTACCGAGCCAAATATCACGGGGGATAATGGAGCGTATGATACTCATGGGTCGATCAGCGAGGAGGGAATACACTCCCATATAAACTATCTGGATTACACCGTGTGGCGCTATCTGGAGAAGTTCAAGCAGATGGGAATCGAGGATAATACGATCTTTATCATCACGGCCGATAATGGAACATCTCGTTATGGAAAGGGGAGTCCCGTTTGTCAGCGAGGTACACACGTGCCGTTTATGATCTATGCTCCATGTCTCGATATGACGAAGTTTGGTCATCAAGATGTGTTGGCTAATATTGCAGATATATTGCCTACAATCGCAGAGGTCGTAGGTGTTGAGTTTCCGGAGGATTATGTTGTCGATGGTGAGAGCTTGATACCATTTATCACGACAGATAAGGAGACGCATCGTGATTGGATCTACTCATATAAGAATGAGTTGCAGATGATACGCGGAGAGTATGTGTTGTGTGATGGGCATCGCAAATGGTATGATGTTACCGCTACGCCAGATGATCTGAATTCGTTCCCATTGATCAAGGATTGGAGCACAGTCTCAGCAGAGCATCGCGCAGAGCGAGATGAGTTGGAGGCGATACTTCCAACGCTAGATCTTTATGATAGCGAGCATAATGGCCCGGGTGGGGTGAGTAAAGTACGTACAAAATAATGATTATGAGGGAGCATCTATTTTTAGCAGGATCTTTAGCGGTCTCACTTACGGGGTGTGCAGCTGCCGGCTCTACGCAGAGTGAGGCGCGTCCAAATGTTATTGTGGTGTTGACTGATGATCAGGGTATCGCCAATTTAAGCTGTTTGGGCAACGAGTATATCGAGACTCCAAACATAGATCGCCTCTATGAGCAGAGTGTGCGCATGACAGATTTTCACGTCTCGCCACTCAGCACGCCAACTCGTTCGGCAATTATATCGGGGCGCTATCCTATTCGCAATGGTGCGTGGGCAACCTTCAAGGGGCGTGATGTCTTGTCGTCCACTTCTCCAACTATAGCCGATATGTTCCGAAGTGGAGGATACTCTACGGCACTCTTTGGAAAGTGGCATTTGGGGGATAACTACCCATCGCGAGCCACAGATCGAGGGTTTGATTATGTCGTGCAACACGCTTCGGGAGGTGTGGGAGAACTCTCTGATTATTGGGGAAATAGCTACTTTGATGATACATATATGGTCAATAACGAGCCGGTTGAGTTCGACGGATATTGCACCGATGTTTGGTTTGCACAAGCAGAGAAATATATTACAGAGCAGGTCGCAAACGACAAGCCATTCTTTGTCTACCTAGCGACCAACGCCCCTCACTCACCACACTACGCGCCAGAGGAGTATGTGACACCCTATGAACCATTGGTTGAGCAGGGGATAATCCGCGATGCAGGCTATTATGGTCAGATTAAAAATATAGATGATAACTTCGGTCGTCTCGATAAATTCTTGTCAGACAATGGTTTAGCGGAGAATACAATCGTGATATTCATGACTGATAATGGAGCGCCACCACATGATAACCCTTGGACAATGGGCTATACGGGTGGAAAATCGAGTCCAATGGAGGGTGGCCATCGAGTTCCATTCTTTGTGCGTTGGGCGAATGGTGGGCTCTCAGGTGGAGTAGATATAGATGGACTAGCTTCTCATGTGGATATCTTGCCTACACTCGCTTCGTTGTGTGGCGTGGAGCTTAGTGATGAGTATATATTGGATGGTATCGATCTTTCGGATGTATTGCTCCAGAGGGGTGAAATCCCAGAGGATCGAACAGTATTTATACACCATCGTCAGGGGCCAGAAGCGCCATTTGATGTGGATAAATCGGTTGTGATGCAAGATAAGTGGAGGTTGATAAGTGGTGAGAATTTGTATGACGTGGTTGCCGAGAGGTCGCAAGAGAGTGATGTTGCAACAGAGCATTCAGCAGTTGTTGAGTCGTTGCGAGCGGCAAATGATCAGTTTATTGCCCAGACAAAACTCCTTGATGAGTATCAGCGATTTATACCCGTAGCAGTTATAGATCCAGCGAAGCAGAGTGTCGCGACACTTACCATACAACACGCTATGGGGCAAGATCCGGGGTTGTGGATGCCATATCAAATTGCGGAGGGAATTAGAAATCGCAACAACGGATATGAGATTGAGATCCCCAAAGATATGAGATGCAAGATATCTCTGGCACGTTGGCCACGCGAGTGTCCGGGGGCTATTTGGGGTGTTCCATCTGAGAATCCAAAGGCTATGTTCGAATACACGTCGATCACGCCAGAGAGTGCGAGTCTAAAGATTGGCTCCGATGCTGCAATGGTGAAGGAGATAACCAAAGATATGTATGAGGTAAATTATGAAGTCGATCTCAAAGCGGGTCGCCACTTCATTGAGACCGACTTCATAGATGATGGTAAGCCGTTTGGAGCTTACTACATATATATCGAAGCGATATAATCGGATTGGTTGTTACTCTTGGAGTAGCAACCAATTTATATTTGCAGTCTTGGTGTTTCCGGGCTCAGCCTTGAATACAACGCAGATATCGTGAATACCTGTCAACTTTGTCTCGATATCAGCTGTTTGGGTGATCCACTTCTCCCATCCGCCAGTGAATGTGATTGGGAACTCTGCGATTAGTGCTCCGTGAGGGTTTGATTGGCGAACCTCAACCACGCCATTTCGCTGACCACTAGCCATGCGAGCCTGCATCTTCGTTGCGCTGCCCTCCCCAAAGTCTACTCTTTGGAATGTCACGTTAGCACCAGTGCGAGCCTCCGCAACCATCCATCCTGTTGGTTCATCTCCAGCCATAAATACCGATTGAGCCCCATTCATTAGCTCAGTTCTATCAATTTGGATTGTATCTCTCACCATTGGAGCACCGATTCCGCGAAGCGTAGGGCGCACCTTGCGAATAGATCCGTCGGGCTTAAACTCCATGTAATCAGCACACATACTGCGCATCTTGTTAAAGCCGCTGATGTGCCAATAGTGGTAGAATAAGATCCATTGACCATTATACTCAACTACCGAGTGGTGGTTTGTACCATTATTAATATTATCCATGATCTTGCCACAATATTGATATGGTCCCATCGGGTTATCGCTCGTTGCATAACCAATGGTATATCCCTCTTCAGCAAAGACATGGGCGAATGTTAGGTAATAAACACCATCTTTCTTGAATGGGAATGCTCCCTCTTTATACCCCTTTGGAAGTCCTTCAACTACTATTGCATCGGCAGTAATTTTGCGCATATTATCTGAAAGAGGGGCTACATATAGAGTCTGTCCACCACCAAAAAATAGATATGCTTGATTATCTGCATCATCGAGCAATAGTCCCGGATCGATTCCCGAAACACCCTCGATATAGCTCTCCTCCCACTCAAAAGGACCCTCTGGGCGATCACTCACACCGACGCCGATACGTCGAAATGCGTCGTCGTTAGCTGGCTTTGCTGGGTAGAAGTAGTAATATTTACCATCCTTCTCGATGCAATCTGGAGCCCACATAGCATAGGTATCTCGCTCTCCCCAAGGGACATCATTCTCTTTGAGTATCCACCCATAGTCATGCCACGTAGAGCCGCCCTCCAATGAGAATGCGTGGTATCCCGGCATACAGAATCGAGGCATATCAACCCCGGGAGGTGGAACTTGATCCGATGATGGGTAGACAAAGAGTTTTCCATCGTGCACTCTGGCGGTCGGATCTGCCGTGTACATATGAGTTACTAATGGATTTTGTGAAATAGCTGCTGATGTTGTAGCAATCAGCGCAGAGCATAGTAGTAAGTTTTTCATATAGGTTAGATAATGTTTGCAGCAAAGATATAAAAATTAGCGCAATTTGACCACTCACTTTTTAGTTTTTAGTGAGGTAGAGTCCGTGAAGCGTCATGGAAATTACACAACTGTTACATATATGTTAAAATGATGTTAAGAGATAATATTTTGTTTAATAAATAAAAATATATAATGTACATTTGTTGCGGAACTGTTACAAAACCATTAAATTACTACATATGAATACAAAGAGGTTTATTGCTCTATTTTTGCTTTTCATCTTTGCGGGGTTGAGCATTTCTGCATCAGCAGAGAATTTAAGTACTGACAAGGATGGTGTTATATCATCGCTTAGAGGGCGTGTTGTCTCGCCGAAGTTTGGTCAGTTTTCACTCTTTTTTGATCAAGAGATTCGTTCAACATCCAATTTTGGAGCTTTCAAAGATTCTCGCTCTTCGCTCTTCGCGGTGTATGATCCTTTAGCATGGTTAAAGATAAGTGGAGGATATGTCTTTATGATTAAAGAGGGTGATGACTCACCCTCAATAAGACACCGCTATATTTTGGCGTTCGAGGAGACATTGCGTTTGAGCAACCTGAAGTTCACCTTGCGCGAGAGGTTGGAGAGTACGTGCAACAATGGTTACTTATTTAATGATGAGATAGATAGCGACCCGACGAATCTGCTTCGTACACGTTTGAAAATCAGTTATTCTAATGGCGAGCAGAGGGCCGTACCTTATATATATACAGAGTTGTACAACCACACAAATCGGAATATGATGCTATCGCGAGTACGATCGCAGGCTGGTGTAGATTACACGCTTACAAGTAGCTCAAAGCTAACCGCATTCTATCAATATGCGCACTATACCAATGTGGCAACATCGACTGCACCTCACACATTTGGCCTTTTGTACACCTATACAATTGGTAAATAATTAAGTTATAATTGGAGGGGGTTTTATATCTCAGCGACAACAAAATTGCTCCCTCCAACAAAGATAAGATCCGACTCTTCGGCACGTTTGCGAGCCTCCATCACGGCTGATTGCACATCATCAACGAGTGTGAAGTCAACTCCTAATTCACGTGCTACAAGGGCAATTTCGTCAGTTGTGAATGCCCTCTCAACCTTTGCTCGTGTGAAGATGAAGTGGCAATCTTTGGGGAATAGAGGTATGATTGTTCGTAAATCTTTGTCGCGTGCAAATCCTACTACACAATATAATTTCGAATATTCTTGTCGTGCAAGTTGGGCGGTCACTTCGCGTAACCCATGAGTGTTATGCCCCGTGTCGCATATTATCTTTGGAGAGTCTGACATCGTCTGCCATCTGCCGCATAGCGATGTGGAGTCTACCACCGATCGCAACCCTCCCTCGATCGCCTCTTGTGGGATTTGGAGGTGTGGCTTTAGGTTGTCAATAGCTGTGAGCAGTGTCACTAGGTTTTTTGCTTGATATGCACCTTGAAGATCTAGTGTGTAATCTCGGCTTATTCCATTGTGAGTCAAGCTAACGATTTGATTATCTGCTTTTTGCTCGATATTGTTGATTGAGTAATGATCAGTTGCAAAGTATAGGGAAGAACCCATATTCGCAGCCTTTTGCTCTATCACCGAACGATATTCATCTACCTTCTCTCCAACTATCACAGGCTTTGACCTCTTTATAATTCCAGCTTTTTCAGCTGCAATCTCAGGTAGTGTCGACCCAAGATATTGAGTGTGGTCAATTCCGATATTTGTGATTATCGAGAGGATCGGATCAACAATATTTGTCGCATCTAACCGTCCACCAAGCCCCGTCTCGATCACTGCGATATCGACCTTCGAGTGAGCAAAAAAGTCGAATGCCATCGCGGCTGTCATCTCGAAAAATGAGAGGTTGAGGTGCTCCATGCAGTCGCGATTCTGAGCGACAAAATCGACAACCATCTTTTCAGATATCATCTCTCCGTCAATTCGCATACGCTCCCTAAAATCACGTAGATGAGGAGAGGTGAAGAGTCCAACTCGATACCCTGCGCTCTGCAACACCGAAGCTAACATATGTGAGGTTGATCCCTTACCATTTGTCCCTGCTACATGAATTGTTGGGTACGCTAGATGCGGATCACCCAACACCTTGCAAAACGCTTCGATGCGCTCCAATCCCGGTTTGTATGCACTTCCTCCAACATTCTGGAACGATGGCATGGCTGAGAAAAGATACTCGGTAGTTTGTGTGTAATTCATCAAAAAAGTATTTAGACTATATGATGACGTTTGCGAGCTCGATAGACCAAATAGTAGAGTAGTGATAGCGCAGCTACGAAGCAGGCGATACGCGCAATATAATCTCCATAGATGGTATATACGGTGAGTTTGTCGTTTAATTTCAGACTCTGTGTCATGACTCCACGCTCCTCCCAGCCCAATGACTCAATGCTATCACCGCGAGCCGTTATAAAGCCCGATGTGCCGGTATTCGCACTTCTAGCGATCGCACGTCGTGTCTCCACAGCTCGGATCGCCGAGAGGGTGTAGAGGTGTTTATGGCCGGGTGTATCCTCCCACCAACAATCGTTCGAGATGATTGACATTATCTCCGCCCCGTTCCGTGCAAACTCGCTGTAGAAGCCACCATAGAGCCCTTCGTAGCATATTGCCACACCAATTTTGTGATTATCAATTGCGAAAATCTCCGCCTCTGTTCCCTTGCCGACCTGCCCAAGATCATCACCAATCTCGATGATGAAGAATTTGAATAGATCGAAGATCCATGTAGGGGTATTCTCAACTCCGATCACGAGACGCGCCTTATGGCGAAGTTTCAACGGGTCGGAGTTATTAACTGCAATGGCGGTGTTGAATAGATCGTAACGCTCTGGCCTATTGTGTATTGGGCGCGAGGTGTCGCTCTCCTCTCCTCGTTTGTAGAGGTGGCGAGTGTAAGTTCCAAAGATCAGTGTTGCATCAGCAGATAGGCTCTCTTTAAGTCTGTCGAAGTAACGAACTCTATTCAATTGGTGCTCCCAATGGTAGCCGGGTACTGACCCTTCGGGCATCAAAATTAACTCCGTTGATGCCGGTACTTTTTTAAGTAGACTCACCAAGTTATCCTCCTGCATCTCATCGCTGTAGAATCTGTCAAGGCAGTCAACATTGGGCTGAATCACCGATATCTCAACTCTCTCTCCATCTGTAGACTCCTCGTAGGTCGCGTATATTACAATTGAGATTATTAGTGGCAGAGATGTCGTGAGCGCTGCAACAACCCATTTTGATACGCTGTTCCTAGCTTTTAACGCTTCGAAAATGAGGATGTTTGAGAGTAGAACCCATAATGACCCACCGAAGATTCCGGTGTACTCATACCACTGAACACTCCATATTTGATTTGAAAAGCCATTACCTAGTAGCAACCAAGGCCACGAAAAATCGCTTATGGTATAGTTATACTCAAATGCTATCCACACTGAGACTAACGCGGTGTAAGCTAGTGCTTTAGGTGCTCGCTTAGATATTGTGTGAAACAGCATAAAGGCCAACATCGAGTAGAATGATGAGGCCAATGTAGCGGCAAATGGGCCTATTAGTGTGGCGTAGCCGATCCACCAGATGGTCGATAAATTCCATCCGACAAATGTCAATAAAGCCCATCCAAATGTCTCCCACCATCCTCTTTTGCTATCTTCAGCCATATTGCTGATCCACAAAAGAGGTACTAACGCAGCGAGTAGGGTTAGCCCCGTAAAGCCTAACCATCCCGATGAAAGTAGAATAATTGAGATTAAAACCGCTATTAATTTCCTCCAGAACATACCTCTAATTTTAATGTGCTTCCAACCAATTTTTGCCAACTCCACACTCCGCCAACAGCCTTACACTTAGGTTCGCAGCCTGCTCCATCTGTTGGGTAACTATTGAGCGAACTTGCTGCTTCTCGCTCTTTATAAGGTCGATTACAACCTCATCATGCACCTGCATAATTATCTGTGACTCAATATTTTGTGCTTTAAATTCGCGCCAAATACCAATCATAGCCAACTTCATGATATCAGCTGCCGATCCTTGAATCGGAGCGTTAATTGCGTTGCGCTCCGCGAGACCTCTAGCCACAGCATTTCGAGAATTTATATCGCGTAGATAACGACGACGCCCGAAAATCGTCTCGACATATTCGCTCTGTCGCGCCTCGCTCATCACGCGCTCCATATACTCCTTCACTCCGGGATACGATTCAAAATATCCATCGATAATCTCCTTTGCCTCGAAGCGTGGAATATCTAATCGCTGGCTTAATCCGAAGGCCGAAATTCCATATATAATTCCAAAATTGGCCGTTTTTGCCTTTCGCCTATCATCGCTCGTCACCTCCTCAATACCCTTCCCGAAGAGTCGTGCCGCTGTGGCTGTATGGATATCTTCACCCGCCTCGAATGCATCGATAAGGGGTTGATCCTGAGATAGATGAGCCATTATGCGTAGCTCTACTTGTGAATAGTCAGCCGACAATATCATATGCTCGTCACTCGATGGAATGAATGCCTCGCGGATCGGTCGGCCAATAGCTTCGCGAATTGGGATATTTTGAAGATTCGGATTTGTCGATGAGAGCCTTCCCGTAGCTGTAACTGCTTGATTATAGGTACTATGAATTCGTCCCGTAATGGGGTTAACCAACTCTGGAAGAGCATCTACATATGTCGATAATAGTTTCTTTAACCCTCTGTATTCCAAGATGTTATCTATAATCGGATATTTCCCGGCAAAACTCTGCAAATACTCCTCATCGGTGCAATATCTCTTTGTCTTTGTGAGCTTTGGCTTATCTGCAATCTTCATTTTCGCGAATAGCACCTCGCCCAATTGAATCGACGAATTAACGTTAAGTGATGGATCTTGCGCTTCACCTCGTATCGCATCTTGCAGAGCAGCAAGTCGTTCGTTGAGATCAGCGCCATACTTTGCTAATGCCTCGGAATTGATCTTTACACCGGCCATCTCCATCTCTGCCAGAACGCGGATCATTGGCTCTTCGATTGTGTCGTATAGCTTTATAAGTCCCTCTTGCTCAACTAGTTTGTATAGTACATCCTTTAATCTCAACGTGATGTCAGCATCCTCTGCCGCATACTCCGCCACTCGATCTATCGCGACTCTATCCATCGCAATTTGACGTGCCCCCTTACCAATCAAACTTTCGATTTCGATCGGTGAGTAGTTCAGATATCGCTCCGAAAGGGCGGTCATATTGTGGCGTGACTCAGCATCCAAAAGATAGTGAAGCAGCATTGTATCTATCAATCGACCCGCAACTTCAACTCCAATTCTGGATAACACAATCAGATCGAACTTAATATTCTGCCCGATTTTCGCAATTTTTCCATCTTCAAATATCGGCCTTAGTATATCTATGTACTCTCCACGAACCTCCTCATTCATAGGGAGATACCATGCTTTGTGTGGCTCAACGGCGAGTGATAATCCCACAATGTGATCACTATATGGATCAAGACCAGTGGTCTCAGTATCGAAGCAGAATTCATCAAATTTTGAGATCTGCTCGACAACCGATTTCAGCATCTCGCTGCTCTCTATTAATATATAGGTATGTGGCGTGGTTGCTGCCGTTGCAAACTCTTCAATCGATTCCGACACATTATCTTGCACCTCGGTATCTGCCATTGGTGCCGCAGCAAATAGATCTCCTTGACCATCCGTAACGACTTTTTTTGCCGCTTGCTTTGTCGGTTTTGGCTGCTCTACTTCGCCTCCCAACTCCTGTAGGAAATGTCTAAAATCCATCTCTGTATAGAGCTCACGTAGCTCACCCACCTTTGGCTCGCAGAGTGTCAACATCGACTCGTCGAACTCAATCGGGACATCTAAACATATGGTAGTCAACTCTTTAGATAACTTCAATTTTTCACTTGAAGCGATCAATCGCTCACCCTGCTTACCCTTGATCTTATCAACATTTGCCATAATGCTCTCTACATCACCCCACGTCTGAACCAATTTGCAAGCTCCCTTCTCGCCAATGCCGTCGACCCCCGGAATATTATCCGACGCATCTCCCCAAAGTGCCAAGATATCGCGGATCAAGATCGGTTCACTAATCCCATATTTTGCCTCTATAGCCGCGCGGTCTATGATCTCAATCTCGTCACCTTTATGTTTGTACAGCTTGCAATTATCGGTTACTAACTGGCCGTAGTCCTTGTCTGGTGTCACCATAAAGACCTCGTAACCAGCAGCTTCACCCTTGTGGGCAAGTGTTCCAATAACATCATCAGCCTCATAGTCCGCAACCTCCAAAATCGGGATACACATAGCCTCTACCAACCTTTTGACATATGGAACGGATGTTATTATATCTTCGGGTGTTGCGCTTCTATTTGCTTTATACTCAGGGTATAAACGCTTGCGAAAGCTCCCTCCCGGAGGGTCAAATGCGACACCCAGTAGATCTGGATTTTCGCGCTTCAACAATTCGCGAAGAAACTTCGCAAAACCAAAGACAACCGAGGTGTTAAATCCATCCCGGTTGCGCATAGGACGCCCCAAAAAGGCGTAGTAATATCTGAAAATCAATGCGTAGGCATCGACTAAAAAGAGTCTTTTCATAGGTTATCCTATTTCATTGTCAATCGCATACCACTCCGCAAACGACGTGGCAGTCTCATGTAATTTTAGCGAGTATAACTCAACGCCACATGGCAGTCGCAGTGATATTCGTTGTGCAAAGTCAACCAACATATTTTCGCAAGTGGGCTGATAATCGGTCAACAAAATATTGCTATATATATCCCCAATACCATCGATGACACGCTGAGAAAGAGGTGAGCGTCGCAAAACGAGTGCATGGTCGAGGCGTGATACAATCTGCTCATTTACAATGCGTTTCAGATCTCCAAAATCCAAAACCATACCATAACTTGATTGCGAAGCATCGCTAATTGGCTCACCTAGAACTGTCACAAATAGACGATACGAATGGCCATGAATATGTCGACACGCACCATTGTAATCCTCCAACGCGTGTGCAGCCTCGAAGCAAAACTCCTTTGTTAACCTAATTTTTGCCATTCTATCTATTGCTTTTTATCTATAACTTTGAACCATAAGCCAAATCACCAGCATCACCCAATCCCGGTACGATATACGCCTTTGAGGTCAATTCGCTGTCGAGCGCAGCAGTCCATATTGTCGTCTCGCTCTGTGACATATTGCGTCTTACATAATCGACGCCCTGCTCACTCGATATGACAGCTGCCACATGAGTGTGTGCAGGCGTTCCACACTTTTCGCACATAGCCTTATAGGTCAATATGAGCGAGGATCCCGTTGCCAACATCGGATCAACAAGGATTAGAGTTTTACCCTCCAAGTCGCCGCACGAGATATACTCTACCTTCACCTCAAAGCTATTATCCTTGTGATTTTTGCGATATGCAGCGGCAAAGGCTGCCGACGCACGATCGAAGTAGTTCATAAATCCTATGTGGAATGGAAGTCCAGCTCGCAAAATTGTCGCAATAACGATGTCACTTCCGAACTCAACGACAGCCGCCTCTCCAAGTGGAGTCTGCACTGTTGACTCTTTGTAGTTCAATGTTTTAGAGATCTCGTAGGCCATCACCTCGCCAATGCGCTCCAAGTTGCGGCGAAATCGCATTGGGTCGCCCTGAACGTCTACATCGCGGATCTCAGCGATAAATCTGCTCAAGACCGAGTTTTCACTTGAAAGTATCTTCACCATAATTTAAGTTAGTTAGTAGAGAAAGTTATTAAATGGGTAGCGCCCAGAGTGTATCTCGCGAACCATTGCGTATAGATCTGAACGGAATTTTTCGATATTTAGTTTTTCACGTGCCGAGACAAATATACATGGAGTATTCGCCTCCGCAATCCAACTCTTTTTGAGATCCTCTAATGAGAGGTTTTCGCGAGTCGCTGGGGTCAAGTCATCTTCATCCTTTTCGATATATGAGTAGGCATCGACCTTATTGAATACAAGGAATACCGGTTTGTCTCCCGCCCCGATATCTTGCAAAGTTTGCTTTACAACTGCTATCTGTTCCTCGAAATTGTGGTGCGATATATCAACCACGTGAAGTAGCAGATCCGCCTCGCGCACCTCATCCAACGTCGATTTAAATGATTCAACAAGCTCTGTAGGTAGTTTTCTAATGAATCCAACAGTGTCAGAGAGCAAGAACGGAAGGTTGTCAAAGACCACTTTTCGAACCGTTGTGTCGAGTGTTGCGAAGAGTTTATTTTCAGCAAACACCTCGCTCTTTGCGATCGAATTCATCAATGTTGACTTCCCGACATTGGTATATCCCACCAATGCAACCCTCACCATATGTCCTCTATTAGAGCGCTGCACCGCCATTTGGCGATCTATCTTTTTGAGATCCTCCTTTAATTTTGTGATCCTATTGCGGACGATACGTCTATCGGTCTCAATCTCGCGCTCTCCTGCTCCACCACGTGTTCCCGTACCTCCGCGCTGACGCTCCAAGTGGGTCCACATTCCCGTTAGGCGAGGCAACATATATTGATAATTTGCCAGCTGAACCTGCGTCTTTGCATATGCCGTTGTGGCGCGCGAAAGGAAGATGTCGAGGATTAGTCTTGTGCGATCCAACACCTTGCACGGCATCTCCTTCTCGATATTTCGAGTCTGTGATGGTGACAATTCATCATCGAAGATAACTACATCAACCTCATTCTCCTTCACAAACTCCGCTATCTCTTGTAGCTTTCCCGGCCCAACATATATACGAGATAATGGTTGTGGCAATCGCTGAGTGAATGTTTTGACACACTCTATATTGGCAGTTTGAGCTAGGAACTCTAACTCTGCCAAAAACTCATAAGCCTCAGCTGGGCGCTGTTGGTCGCGAATGACCGCTACCAATACCGCACGACGAGGTGAGTTCCATGCCAACTCGCTGTTCTCCGTATCTCTATTCTCTTTCCTCTCTAATGACATATACAATATTTAAAAAATTAAGGTGCAACAACCACACCACCTAACACCAAAAATAAGGGCACCTCACAGAAGAGACACCCTTATTAAATGTATAATTAATATCACTACTGAATCTTAAACTCGACTGGTAGTGTAAATTTAAGTCGTACTGGCTGGTTACGCTGCTTTGCAGGTGACCATTTTGGAGACATCTTCAATACACGAGTCGCCTCCTCTGATAGAGAGCGGTCTGGTGACTGCAACACCTCAACTGTAGACAATGAACCATCCTTCTCGATTACGAAAGTCAAGATCACACGACCCGAGATACCATTCTCAGCAGCCATCTGTGGATACTTCAACTTACCCATAACCCAGTTACGGAATGTCATAAGGTCTCCACCTTGGAACGAAGGCATAGTCTCAGCAAAAAGGAATGGCTGGTCATCCTCGATAACCTCCTCTTTCTCTGCAACCTGTTGGATAATCTCAGTATCCTCCTCAAACTCAGCGAAGTCTACATCCATCTCCACCTTAGTGTCGTTGGTTACAACCTGCAAAAGGTCTGTGATAACCTTTACCTCAACCTTCTTTGGTGGTGGAGGTGTCTTTTGATCCTGACGTGTGATCTCAGTGATCTGCTCCTCGATCGGACCGTAATCCATCTCTACTTGTTCAATTCGGTGCTCCTTTGGAGTGTAGGTAAACGCTACAATTACTAGGATTAGAGCAGCAATCAAGCCGATCTCAAGAAGGAGACCTCTTACTCGTTGGAGGTCTGCTTTGGGATTTTTCTTTAGTTCCATTCTCTTACTTATCTCTTTATTATTGTTTTCGTCATTTTTAGGTGTTCGGTTATAGTTTTGCTCCCCTTCACTGGTTACTTATGAGGAATTTTCTCCAACCGACATACAAATATACAAGAATAAAACTTAAAAAAAAACAATATGGGGGTAAAAATATTTAAAATTTAATAACTTTGTCACAAAATAAAATGAAATGAGCGACAAAAGCACCATGTTAAAACCTCTTTTTGGCATGACACTCAACGAGTTACAGCATATTTGTGAAAAAGAGGGTCTCCCGAAATTTAGAGCGAAACAGATTGCCGAGTGGCTCTACAATAAACGCGTAGATAGCATCGATGAGATGACAAACCTATCAAAAGCGATTCGAGAGGGGTTAAATGATCGATACAAGGTGGGGAAAATTTTGCCGCAAACCGCAAGTGAGGCTAAGGATGGAACCAAAAAGTATCTCTTCAAGACTCATCAAGGTGCATTTATAGAGGCGGTCTACATCCCCGATGGAGATCGAGCAACGTTGTGCGTATCGTCGCAGGCTGGTTGCCGGATGGGGTGCACCTTTTGCGCTACGGGTCGTCAAGGGTTGCAACATTCGCTTACCGCAGGTGAGATTGTAAGTCAGATTGGCGCTCTGCCGGAGTTCGAGAAACTCTCTAACCTTGTATTTATGGGTATGGGCGAGCCGTTAGATAATATGGATGAGGTGATGCATGCCATCGAGATTATCACCTCCGATTGGGGTTGGGGCTGGTCTCCTCGTAGAATTACACTCTCGACCGCCGGAGTAACAAAGGAGCTTCGACGATTGCTCGATGAGAGTGAGGTCGACATCGCAGTTAGCCTCCATAATCCATACTCCGATGAGCGAGCCGAGATCATGCCGATCGAAAAGGCATACCCCATTCGCGAATTTATTGAGATCTTGAAGGGGTATGATTTTTCTGGTCAGAGACGTGTCTCATTTGAATATATATTAATGAGTGGTCGAAATGGCTCGCCGCATCATGTTCGCGAGCTAGGGAGACTGTTGAATGGGTTGAAGTGTAGAATTAATATTATCAAATTCCATAAAATCCCCGACTCACCATACTTCTCACCAGATGACGAGAAGATTCTCAGGTTTCGTAATGATCTGACGGCCAAAGGAATACATACAACTATCAGACGATCACGTGGCGAAGAGATCGAAGCTGCGTGTGGCTTGCTATCAACAAAGAAAATGCAAGAGTAGCCCTGTTAATATTTCTTATATTAATAGGTATATTGTTACTCTACAAATTTAATCATATCAGAACGATCAAATTCTGGGAGCGGAGCAGGCTCAAAATCGGAGTATCCTATTGCGATGGCACACAGAACATCACACTCCTCTGGGATAGGTAAAATCTCACGTAGAAGATCGATTGCTTGTGCGCCATTTGGCTCATCTTTTAGTTGTGGTCGACCCTCAACGTGTACCCAACAAGCTGATAGCCCGGCATCTGTAGCAGCCATTAGTAGGGTAGTGGCTGAAATTGATGAGTTGACCTGAACGAGGTCTGTCTTTGTCCTATCTCCCATTACGAGGATTGCGGCTGGCGCATTTTTGACGAATGCTGATCCGTAGTCGCGCATAGTGGCGATCTTCTTCAGTAGCTCTGGGCGGGTAACGACCAAGAATGATGTAGAGTGGCAATTGCGCGACGATGGTGCTGAAATTGCAGCATCTACAACTGACTTCAATATATCTTGCTCGACCTTGCGATCCGAGAATTTACGAATGCTACGACGTGTAGCGACAATATCTTTGAACTCCATAGCTAAATCATATTTATATTTATAATAGTGCAAATGTAACATTTTTTTTCTATATTGTCACTTCAAAAGAATAATTTACGAGATGGATCAACAGGCAACAGTAGCTATAGTATATGATTTCGATGGTACGCTATCAGTCGGAAATATGCAGGAGTGTGAATTTATCCCAGCAGTTGGGAAGTCAACCTCGGAGTTTTGGTCGGAGGCGGATAGAATAGCGCATGAGAATGATGCGGACTCCGTGTTGAGTTATATGGAGCGTATGTTGACCTCTGCTCGCGAGGCTGGATTTGCCATTACCGCTCCTCGGCTTCGCGCTATGGGGCGCAATATTCAGCTCTTTGATGGGCTCGATGAGTGGTTTGAGCGGATTAATAATTATGGTCTGAGTCGAGGGGTGCGAGTGCAACATTATGTCAACTCCTCGGGAATTCAGGAGATGATCGAGGGTTCACCAATCGCCGATAAATTCCATAAGATCTATGCGAGTGCTTTTCTCTATGATGATAAGGGCGAGGCGTATTGGCCTAGGGTTGCGATTAATTATACTAATAAAACACAATTCCTCTTCAAGATTAATAAAGGTATCGAGACGGTTCATGACACGACACAGGTAAATGCCTTCTCGCCTAGAGAGGGGAGGCCGATTCCATTTTCGCGTATTATTTTTGTGGGGGATGGCGAGACCGATATCCCGTCGATGAGGTTGGTGCACATTATGGGTGGCCACTCAATAGCGGTTTACGACCCGACGAGAAGCGACAAGCGGGAGGATATGGTCCAGTTGATCCGCGAACGAAGGGTGAATTACGTCTGTGAGGCGAACTACACCCCGGAGTCTGAGATGAACACACTTGTGGAGAGTATAATAGATAAAATCGCGGCAGATTTGAAGGTTGCGAGCCTACAATATGATCTCTGTGGAGGCGAGTGATGAAAATTAATTGGATTATGTTTTGCAATTCGATTAATTATAACTATATTTGCGGGCTATTTATTAACTAATTATACTATAGGACAATGCCAAAAATGAAAACAAATTCGGCTGCGAAGAAACGTTTTTCTTTCACAGGCACCGGAAAAATCAAGCGTAAACACGCTTTTCACAGTCACATTTTGACTAAGAAGACCACAAAGCAGAAACGCAACTTGTGTTATTCAGGAACTGTTTCATCTGTAGATGAGCAGAAAATCAAGAACTTGTTGGTGAAGTAATTCACTGCGCAAGCTCACTAAATTATTAATCGGAGACGATCAGCCCCAAAGAGTGTGAGAGAATTGCACCGCTGACTTACTCCACTAAAACTTTTCAAATATGCCACGTTCAGTCAACGCTGTTGCGTCACGCGCACGAAGAAAAAAAGTTTTGAAACTTGCCAAAGGTAACTTTGGTTCAAGGGGAAACGTATGGACAGTTGCCAAAAACACTGTCGAGAAGGGTTTAACGTATGCTTATGCACACCGCGCCCTAAAGAAGAGAACTTACCGTTCACTATGGATCACTCGTATCAACGCTGCGGTTCGTATGGAGGGTTTAACCTATTCAGAGTTTATTGGTAAGCTCAATGCAAAGGGAATTGTCATCAACCGTAAGGTTTTGGCTGACCTCGCAATGAACGAGCCACAGGCTTTTGTAGCAATAGTTAACACAGTTAAATAGCACAGGGCTGATGTTCGGGGTGTGGAGTGAGTAAATCACTAAACAATTCGAAATTGACCTTCTATAAGACCTTTCACCCTTGGGTGGAGGGTCTTTTTGGTATTATATGTGTAATGTGATTTATAGTATGTAAAAAAATCATGTAAAATTGTTGTGATAACGCTAAATTTTATTATATTTGGATCAGATATATACTAATCATATAGCAAGTACAAATATGGACAAAAAATTGATATACAACAAGTTAAGCCAATTTGCTCAGATTTTGGCTGTGGCGATTATGGCGATCACACTCTTTTCGGGGTGCTCTCAATCATTTTATCAACCGACCACACTCACTACGGATGATATGTATTCAACTCACAATCGCGATGCAATAATCAAGGAGCAGGCGAATATCGAGGCAGCACGCGCAGCACTAATCGAGCAGCGAAAAGCATATTGGGCAGAGGAGTTGGGGCTTCAAACGCCAACACAAACACAAACCTCTCTCTCGACGGGATCATATAGCTCGCCTTATGCGGAGAAGTTGGCAATGCTCTCGGCATCGAGTGAGTATCAACTTCCATCGACATATTACGAAATGCAGTATGATGAGGCGTTGAACGAGTTGGCGAACTACGATCCATCGCAGTATAATGCCTACCTCACGAATGATGGCGAGGTGGTCGTGGAGTCGAAATACATTAATTCAATGTATGGAACATGGGGCGACCCATATTTCAATAGCTATGCATGGACGTATGGCTATCCGAGGTGGAGCTACTATTCGGCATGGGGATATCCTCGCTATTCGTGGTGGGATTACAACTATAACTTTGGATGGGGCTTCGGATTTGGCTATTCACCATACTACTACGGATCGTGGTGGGGTGGCTACCCATACTTCGGATATAATTGGTATAGACCATCATACCGTCCACCACACTATGGTGGAGGAGGATCTTCAAGACCAAAATCGATCGTGCGTCAACCAAATATTAGCAACTCACCATCATCGGCTGTGGGGCGAAGAAATGTGGATGGGTCAACTGTAGGAAGATCAAGTGGATCGACATATAACCGAGGAGGCACAACACGAAGCAATAGCTCTACAACAACACGTAGCTCTACTCAATCATATTCAAGGCCTTCGTCAACTTCGGCACCATCCATGTCGAGACCATCAACGCCATCTGGAGGTTCGTCGCCTTCACGTAGCACAAATAGAATTGGACGATAAAATTTAAGAGAGATGAAAAGAGTATTTTTCGCCACTTTGGCGCTGATCATATCGGTTAACAATCTTTTTGCCGATGATTCAGCAAGATTCAATGCGCAAGGCACATTGATGAATCGCGATATTATGAGTGTATCGGATATGGGAATATTCTCACAGAGCACGTTTCAATATGGTACGGCTCGTTCGATGGCGATGGCGGGGGCAATGACCTCGTTGGGAGGAGATGCATCCTCGATGATGATCAATCCGGCAGGTTTGGGAATGTATCGATCGAGTGAGATCGCAATCACACCAATGGTGACTATCCAAGGTAGCGAAACGAAGGGTGGCTCGTCATATCTTGACGATGGGGCAAACAGAGTTACTATGAGTAATTTCTCGGCAGTTTTTAACCTCTATGAGAGTGGTAATTCGCGCCTTATAAGTGTAAATTTGGGGTTGGGGTATAATAAGATTTCAGATCTGAACTACGATTATTCATTCAAAAGTATGGGTAATAGCAGCTCTATAGCCAACCTCTTCGCGCGCCAGATGACTAGTGATCAGATCTCGTTGGATGAGGTCTATGGTGATGATTATCCAAATTGGAACAATATGCCAACCAGTGATTGGGGGGCTGTATTGGGCTATAAAACAGGTCTTGCATTTCAGAGTTATGGACCTACGCCATCGGGGTATAATGGTGACGAGGAGATCACAATGACCTCTGACGGAGCTTCGATTTGGACCTCTTCGTGGATAAGTCCCGATGCCACTGTTGATCAATATATGGCGGTAGAGAGTCGTGGTTCGATAGGGGAGTATGACATTGCGATTGGTGCAAATGTCGATAACACGCTATATCTAGGATTTACCTTGGGGCTTCAGAGCGTATATCAGAGGTTGGATCTGATGTATGGCGAGGAGTACAACAATAATAAGATGAGCGATCAGAGTTATCTGCAATACTCAAAATATTATCAGGCGATAATCACCGAAGGTATAGGTGTGAATCTGAAGGTGGGTGCTACATATCGCCCAACAGATGCGCTGCGAATCGGTGTTGCGTATCACTCTCCAACATGGTATAGCCTTGATCGAGAGTATCAGGCATCGATGGGAAGTAGTTCCGTAACAGAAGGAGTGGTGGATGAGTTTGTTGTTGACTCTCCTATTTTGAGCGATTATGGTGATAATAGATGGAAGTTTAACTCACCTTCGCGAGTCTTAATTGGTGGATCGTATGTTATTGATAATCGAGCCCTTATCTCGGTTGATTATCAGTGTGATTGGTATGGATCGATCAAGACTCGTAGCTTGCCATATGGGGTGTCGTCGGATCTATATAATGGAATCAGTGATATATATCAGAGTGTGAATACTCTGCGTGTCGGTGGCGAGTATAAGATAATACCAGCAGTTGCATTGCGAGGAGGTTATGGATTCTCTTCATCTATGGTTCGTGATGGAGTTAGCAGCTTGGAGTTGTTGGGCTCTCCAACGATCAATAGCATAAAATATTACTCGATGGGAGTTGGATATTCGCCAACAAGTGGTGTGAGTTTTGATCTAACATATATGCGTCAATCGACTGAGTATAGCACATATACACTCTTTTATGGATCGGGTGATATCTCGGTCGATAGTGAATATGATCAATATATCCCAACTGCAAAGTCAGCTCAAAGCGGTAGTTTCCTAACCACATTGAAGCAGAATAACATCGTGCTTTCGATGATCTTCAAGATGTAGCTCCGCTAAAATGGAGCGGCAACAGAGAGTGTTACGCTCTCCCCACTCACTGGATGGGTGAATGTGATCTGCTCCGCGTGTAGATGGAGACGAGTGGTGGAGTCATCAGCCTCACGACCATATAGACGATCCCCTTTTATCGGGGTGTTGAGGCCATCGATGTGGGCGCAATGTAGTCGTAATTGGTGTGTGCGGCCGGTGTGTGGATAGAGTGCAAGGCGTGTGAAGTTTGCACCTCGCTCTATCACCTCATAGCTCGTAAGTGATGGTTTCCCGTATGTGTGGTCGACCATCTGACGTGGGCGATCATCTATGTTTGGTCTTATCGGGAGATTTATCTCTCCTCTCTCTGGTTTGATAACACCCTCTATAACAGCTATGTATCGCTTGGATAGTTTGCGTTCGCTAAATTGGCGTTGTAGGGATTTATGTACCTCTGCATTTTTTGCGACAATTAAAACCCCCGAGGTATCTTGATCGAGACGATGTACCATAAGTGCCCCTGTTGCATTGGGATATCGCTGCTCGATGATACTTTTGACCGATGGCGCAGATGAACGGCCGGGTACTGAGAGCATCCCGGCTGGTTTATTTATCACTACGAGATGATCATCCTCATATATTGTTTGCAGGGGCTCTTCAGCCTTTCGGATCAAATCTTTATCAACCTCAGCGACATCCAACCCTTGCAACATAAATGTCAGGATAGGGTAGCATCGGCTACGGCACGCACCATAAAAATGACCATGATGACGCACCTCACCACGAGGTGATGGGCCATACCAAAATTCGCCCAAGGCAATGGGTCTAAGCTCATTAGTGAGCGCATAGTGCATGAGCTTCGGGGCAGCACACTCTCCAGCTCCCGATGGCGGAAGTCGTTTGAGTAGATCGTCGAAGATTTGGAATAGTGATTGCCACTCACCTCGTCCATTCACAACTCGATAGCTTTTGAACATCTTGCTCTGCAGAGAGTTCGACATCTCTCGCCTTTTATCTTGTAGATCTGATAATATTTTTCGCCACTTTAATGCCTCTACTTTTGCATCTTTCAACTCTCCCTTCAAGTGGTGCTCGAGACGTTTTATCTCCCCTTTTTGGTGTTGACTCTCGCGCTGTAGTTGTTCGATGAGCGATTGGTCATTAGAGTTTTGTCGCAGTTTGTCACGTCTGTTTTTCGAGACTTTATACTCTTCATTGGCAGCTGCAATTTGTTCGAAAACACTCACTTGTAACCTCTCATATCTCTCTTGCGATTCGATATACTCCGACGATGATTTCAGCTCCTCGATCTTGCGACTCATCGCACCAATCTCACGATCCTCCTGCTGAAACTCCAAATTATCATCGCCACGTCCGAAAATCGGTGGAACGAAAGAGTCAAACTCAACTCTGCCAGCCATACATCCCGAAAAGGCAGCTATGTAGCCCATCTTCCCGGCGGAGTTGCTCACCACCATCACCCCAAACATCTTGCCTCGTGCGAGCTCCTCGCTGACCTCTTGATCCTCACTCGCAACTCGTTCAATATGATGCATTAGTAGCGACTGCGCTTCGAGTATAACGGGCGATGGGCGATATTCGAATGGATTGTTCAGCTTCGAATGTCGCAGGTCGTGTGACGAAGATAGTGGGTGGAAGTATCTCTCTAAATGGAGCATATAGTACTTTTAAAAATATGGTAATAATTATTTTTCGCTACTTAGTATCTTTTATAGCTTCAAAGATAGTGAAAAAACTTCACTCCATAAACTTCCACACAGAAAAGAGAGTTGTGATTTGGAAATAACAAAAAACTTTTTTACCTTTGTGTTAGCACCTCCCCCAAGGAGGGCAATATAATATGGTAGGATTCTAATCTGGTATAAGATTGGGATTCTAATTTTTTTACTCTTTTTTGCACGGTATTGGCAAGAATACAAAATAAAAAAAATGGCACAAGAGATAATTTACCTTACGGCCGAAGGCTACAAAAAGCTCAAGGATGAGCTAGATCATATGAGAAAAGTGGAGCGTCCAGCTATCACAGCAGCAATCGCTGAGGCACGTGACAAAGGCGATTTGTCGGAGAATGCAGAGTACGACGCAGCTCGCGAGGCGCAGGGAATGTTGGAGATGAGAATCGCCAAGGCTGAGCTGGTAATGCAGAACGCTAGAGTAATCGATGAGTCAAAGATCGACACTTCGAAGGTGCAGATATTAAGTAAGGTAACACTCAAGAATCTCAACACAAATAAGGAGATGAACTATATGATTGTCTCGGAGAATGAGGCAAATCTACGTGAGGGTAAGCTCGCAATTAGTACTCCGATAGCAAAGGCGATTTTGGGAAAGAAGAGCGGTGAAGTTGTGGAGGTGACAGTGCCAGCAGGAGTCATGAAATTCGAGATTATATCTATCTCGATCTAGTACCTACTATATTCTATCATATGAGAGAGAGTGACTAACAAGGCGATTTTCGGCACTTCCCTCGGCTCTCAAAGCGGAGCGTACTAATGTACGTGAGCATTTCAGAGACGAGGGAAGTGCAAAAAATGCCTTTTAGGCAGCTTCTTATCGTCGAACTGATGAATCGAGCCTAAAAGCAATAAACAGCATGATGGTAAAGGCTATAAGCGACGATCCGCCGTAACTTACGAACGGCAGAGGAATACCCATCACAGGCATCAAGCCGATCGTCATGCCAACATTTACAAGTGTGTGAAACAGCAAAATAGAGGCTACACAGTAGCAGTAGATACGCCCAAACGCCTCTGCTTGGCGCTCACCCATCATTATAAGCCGCCATATAAGGGCAAAGAAGCAGCTTAATAAAAAGAATACTCCGATAAATCCCCACTCCTCAGCTAGGTCACAGAAGATAAAATCTGTGTGTTTTTCGGGGACAAACCCATATTTGATCTGTGTACCACCCAGAAATCCCTTTCCCAATAGGCCGCCTGAGCCGATGGCGATCTTTGATTGATTGACATTGTAATCGACACCAAGCGGATCATTCACAATGCCAAGGTAGCTCATGATTCTATTCTGCTGATGACTCCTTAATATTGAATTGAAGATGTAGTCACAGAGTTGAACAAAGATGTTCGCAAAGATGAAGAACCCAATGATAATGAGACTCTTAACGCGAGCATTGCGGACTGCCCACGCAACAACAAAAGGAAGTGTCACCACTGCAATAATCACCCCAATAGCATAGCTGCTGAGTGGCTCGTCCATAAAAATCTGTGAATATAGCGAAAGAAGCGTACAACTCAAAAGCAACACGGCGCTATAGATCAAATGTAATTTACCACCGCCACTCATAAATAAGTCGCATAATAGACAAATCACAAATGAGAGTAGCAACAGGGTGAATGGAGTCAATAAAAACGACAATATGAAGAGTGTCACAATAAGCAGAATTGGGGCTACTAGCCAGCTATTAATCCCCTCGCGATATAGCACGAAGAGAAATGATCCAAAGACAATTCCCGATCCAGTATCATTCTGTAATACGATGATTGCCAGTGGTATAGCAACTACAAGTGCCACTTTGGCTAGCCCATCAATGCGATCGATTGAAAATGAGTGTTCGCTCATAACGCGTGCCATAGCCATAGCGGTAGATATCTTCACCAGCTCTACGGGTTGTATTCTAAATGCACCTAGCTCGAACCACGATTTTGCGCCATTCACCTCGCGACCAAAGATAAGGGTTAGAGTGAGTACCAATAGGCCAAGTATGTAGAGTGGATAGGAGTATTTATGAAATACATTTGCATCCATGAGTAACACAGTGATGGCAGTCACAAATGCCATCCCAACCCACATAAACTGCTTAATGTAGAAGTGTGAAAAGCTATAATAATCGCTCGACAGCTCGTCAAAAGTGGCTGATGTGATACATAGGCACCCCACCACAACTATCACAAGATATAGTGTGATGGCCCAAAGATCGACCCCTGCGAAGAATCCACGTGGTGATGAGTTGAGGTTATTTATCATAGATTGGGTATCTTATAACTTTATTTTTTACATAGTCTAACATCCATTGGCGCTTTATCTCCCCCGTGAGGTACATCTCCTCAATAAGTGATGCTATTGGAAGTGCAGCACTTGCCCCCCATGTACCATTTTCAACATACACCGAGATCGCAATCTTCGGATTATCTCGTGGTGCAAAAGAGAGGAATGTTGAGTGGTCATCGCCATGTGGGTTCTGAGCTGTTCCCGTCTTACCACACACATCAAGCCCGGGTATCATCGCGCTCATGGATGATCCTCCTATGTGCACTCCATTCCACATACCTTGGATAATAGGGTCGAAATGTTCGGGGTCAACCATCGTATATTGTCGCTCTGTGAAGCGCTCCTTAGAACTCGCATCACCATCTATGCTCCTGATAATGTGGGGGATATAGTAGTATCCTCTATTTGCTATTATAGCTGCCAAATTTGCCATCTGGAGCGGTGTGCAACCCAGCTCTCCCTGACCAATCGAGAGCGACACAACCGTATATGGGCTCCACGCACCACGATAAATCTTGTCGTAATACTCTGCCGTAGGTACATATCCCGAACCCTCGCTCAAAAAATCAGAACCTAATTTTCGTCCAAAGCCGAAGCTCATCACATAATCGCGCCACTTGGTGTATGACTCATTAATACCGCTATATTTTTTGTTATTCAATATATTGCAAAAGACATAGCAGAAGTATGTATTACACGAGGTCGCTACAGCGAACTCCAAATTTGTCGTTGGATAGTGGGCATGACACTTCAACACCTTGCTTCCATAGTGGAATCCACCATAGCAGTTATAGGTTTGATGGTCAGATAGAACCCCCTCCTGTTTGCCGATAAGCCCTTGCACCAATTTGAAAATTGATCCCGGAGGGTAGCGCGCCGAGACAGCTCGGTTGAAGAGTGGTCGACGAGGGTCATTCAACAGCTCCATATAGTTATTACCTCGTTGGCGACCTACCAATGCATCGGGGTCGAAGGTCGGTGAGGATACCATCATCAAGATCTCACCGGTTGAGGGCTCGATCGCCACTGCCGCACCAACCTTGCCTGCCATCAACTCCTCTCCGAAGAGCTGCAATTTCGCATCGATCGTAGAGTGGAGAGCTCGACCTTGAATAGGTAGAGTATCATACAATCCATCCATATATGACCCCTTGACAACACCGTAGTTATCCACCTTCGAGATACGCACCCCCTTCTTGCCCTTCAGATCATCCTCATATGCCGACTCGACACCTCCTACACCAATATAATCTCCTGCTCGATAACTAGGGTTATTCTTTAATTGCGCTGGGCTAATCTCGCCAATATGGCCCAAAAGGTTGCCTCCCACCTTACGTGGATATTGTCTTACGGTTCTGTAGACTCCATGAAACCCCTTAACCCGCAACTCGTCGAAACGTAATTTATCCTCAATAGAGACCACATTCGCAACCATATACGGAACGCGTGATCGCATCCTCGCATTTTGAAGTCCTCTAATTAGTTGCTCTTTAGTGATGCTCAATATATCACACACTCGTAGCGTATCAAACCCTTTGGGGTCTAGCTCTCGATAGGTGACCATCATATCATAACAGCCTCGACTCTGAACCAAAAATTCATCGTTGCGATCATAGACCTCGCCACGTGATGCGTAGACCACCTCGTTGCGCAAGACATTGTTGTTCGAGAGCGAGGTGTACTCCTTATTGATGATCTGTAGGTAGAAGACTCGCCCCAAAAGCATTATAAAGATCCCAATGACTACTGCGCGAAGTATCAGTTGGCGGATATGTGACTCTTTAGTTGATAACGCCATAAAAATCTATACTTTACGAGTTAATAGAGAGCCAAAGATATATGAGAGAAGCCACACAAAGATAAATGATACGATGGAGCTCACCACAAAGCGCTTGAGAATAAATTGCCACGACACGATGGTTAGGCTCTCAACAGCAAAGAAGATCAAGCTATGGATCGCAACCATAATTATAAGGTAACTAAGATATCGCCCATATCCCAACTTCGCAACGATAGGGACTCCGCCCAGTGCGACCACCTCCTTGCCAAAGGTGATATTCATTATATAGATTCTCGTATAACCCACAAAGAGGGTTGCGATAGTATTGACGCCAGCCATACCCATGCAAAAATCAGCCGATATACCAACCACTAACGACCAAAACATCATCTCTAGCTGAGAGGTTTGGGTTGGCAAAACCACTAACGTCGTGATATATATGAGCGGTGCGACGATTATGCTAAATGTCAACCGATCAAAGACAAAGATCTGCAACAACATAACCACCACAAAGAGAAGTGTATATAATGAAATACGATACATTCTTTTTACTTTATTTTATATTACTCGTTTCCGCTAATATTACCAGCCTCGATCTGCTCCAAAATATAGCGAGCCTCGGCAGCTGCAATATTATTTACAATCAACACCTCGTTCAAAGCTGAGATATCAGCAGCTAGTTTCACCCGAACATCATAGGCCGTCTGTGCATCATTGAGTTTGTAGCTAACCACCTCGCCAATCTTTACACCCTCGGGAAATAGCTGCGAGAATCCAGTAGTGACGACCTCTTTCCCCTCGTTTACAACTGCATATTTAGATAACTCACTTAACGTGATGTGGTAACGACTCTCGCCATCCCATGTTATAGAGCCAGCATGATCATCATCCTCCAACTTACCGCTCGATCTAAAGTTGGAGTTGAGAATCGACATCACAATCGAATAGTGCCCCGAACACTCTATGACGTATCCAATCATCTCATTGCTTGGGGTTAATATTGCCATATCTGTACGAACGCCATCATCCAACCCTCGGTTTATGATCATGTAGTTCTGCGCTCTATTAATGCTATTCGAAACCACGCGTGCTGCCATATAGGTCACCTCGTTTTGATCCTGATAGTTCATCGCCATAAGCATCGAATCGCTCATGCGGGATTTATAAGTAAATACCTCGCTCTCCAACTCCATGATTCGATCGAGCAGTTGGCGGTTGGTGCTATGAAGCGAGAAGTAACTATTGATATCACCCCAAACGCTGCCGACCCCTCCAATAACATATGACGGTACGGCAAGAATCTTCGCCTGAGTGTAGCTATTAGAGTGGGTATAATAGAGTATTGCCGCCCCCTCCAAACTCAGGAAGAGCAGCAATAGATATATACTACGCAAAAACTCAAATAGACGAAACACGAACTTCTAAAATATTTAAACAATGCGGGGTAGTCAAGAGAGCTCAACTACCCGGCAAATCATCCGACAAAATAACTATAAGTAGTGTAAAATAATTATTGGTGTATTTTTAAGAGTGCTATTGGAGATGAGATTTTTTGCTATTATATTGAAAATATAGTGGTTCTACATTGAGATTTAATAATAAAAAATATCGCTTCAAGAGGGCTTTTAAAAATATGGCAATAATTGTTTTACACTACTTAATCCTAGCGTAAAAGGAATGAGAAATTATTGATATTCTTTAGTGCAAGACCTGTACCACGAGCGATAGCGCGCAACGGATCCTCTGCAACATGGAATGGTATTCCGGTCTTTTCGCTCAAGCGACGATCCAACCCCTTGATCAATGCTCCTCCTCCTGCGAGGTAGATTCCATTGCGAACAACATCTGTATAGAGCTCTGGTGGAATAGCCTCCAACACCTTCATAAGTGCTGTGTCTAGCTTCACCAATGACTTCTCCATCGCATATGCGATCTCTGAGTAGCTCAGCGATACTGATTGAGGGAGTGCTGTAAGGATATTTGGACCTGTGATTCTGAAATCCTCTGGTGGGTTCTCCAACTTTGGAAGTGCTGCACCGATCGAACATTTGATAGCTTCGGCAGTACGCTCTCCGATTCTAATGTTGTGTTGTTGGCGAACATACTCCTGAATATCTGATGTGAAGACATCTCCAGCGACATTGATCGACTCCGAACATACGATACCACCCAACGAGATACAAGCAAACTCCGAAGTACCACCTCCGATATCAATTACCATATTTCCCTCGGGAGCTTCCACGTCAATTCCTGCTCCCAAAGCGGCTGCCATAGGCTCAAAAATCATATAAACCTCGCGACCTCCTGCGTGTTCAGCCGAGTCACGAACGGCGCGAATCTCGACATTTGTAGAGCCCGATGGGATACAAATCACCATTTTGAGAGATGGGTAGAAGAGCGAACTCGACATCTTCACCTTTTTGATCAACCCCTTGAGCATCTGCTCCGTAGCGTTGAAATCTGCGATCACACCATCCTTTAGTGGGCGCACTGTTCGAATATTTGGGCTTGTCTTTTCGAACATTTGGCGAGCTCGCTGTCCCAGAGCCACTAGTTTGCCACTATGTACATCGAGTGCTACGATCGATGGTTCATCAACGACAACCTTGCCGTTATAGATTATCAGGGTGTTGGCTGTGCCCAAATCGATCGCCAACTCCTGAGTTAGTGAGAAGAATCCCATATTTTTTTATCTTAATGTTATCTTTTTATGTGAGGGCAAAATGTCTATTATTCTGCACTTTGTCCTCTCCGGTGGCAAAATTAACAATAAAAAGGGAGATTTATACACTTTTTTTAAAAAATATTTGCTTACTTTTGCAAATGAGAATCCCTTTATAATAGATTTGGATTTTAGAATGTAATATAAAGCCCTATGGAAATGGAAATATCTGCCTCATCAACCTGTGCTGTAATAGGCTATGGAAGTTGGGCAACGGCAATTGTGAAACTACTCTGTGAGATTGAAAAGAAGGTGGGTTGGTATATCCGCAACGAAGAGGTGTTGGAGGGGGTGACACAGGAGTCTTATAATCCGAAATATCTACGCGACGTTGAGTTCGACAATAAAAGAATAGATGCATCAGATGATCTGAATAAGATCGTTTCGGAGCACGACATCATAATTCTTGCTATGCCATCGGCATACATCAAAAACTTTTTGGAGCCGCTGACAGTCTCGTTGAAGAACAAATTTGTAGTCTCGGCCATCAAAGGAATTGTCCCTGATGACTACATAACGGTCGTAGAGTATCTCAATGTTCAATATGAATTACCCTACAAACAGATCGGTATAATCACCGGTCCATCTCACGCTGAGGAGGTGGCGCTCGAGAGATTATCCTATCTCACGGTGGTGTGTCCGGATATTGAGCTTGCTCACGTGTTGGGCGAGAAGATGCAGAGTAAGTATATTAATATAAGTTATTCGCAAGATCTCTACGGAATTGAGTATGCTACGGTTCTTAAGAATATCTATGCGATATCTGTGGGTATGGCTATCGGATTGGGGTATGGTGACAACTTTGTCGCGGTGCTGATTTCGAATTGCGCACGTGAGATGAATAACTTTTTGGAGCAGACCTATCCGCACGCTCGCGAGACTCGTGAATCGGCATATTTGGGTGATCTGTTGGTGACCTGTTACTCGTCATATAGCCGTAATCGTCGACTCGGATTGTTGATGGGACGTGGCTTTAATATAAAGAGTGCATTGAATGAGATGACGATGGTGGCTGAAGGGTACTTCGCGTCGGATTGCATACGTCATATCAATGAGCAGCATCAGGTTCAGATGCCAATTGCAGATATGGTATATGGGGTTTTGTATAGGAAGTTGTCGGCCAGAAAGTCGATGCGCACACTATCGAAGTTGTTGAAGTAAAAGAGAAAAACAAATTAAACTAACAAAATAAAGCAATGATGAAATTAGATCTATCAAAGAGCGGGGTAGAGTTCTCGGCTCAGATCAAAGAGAAGGCACAGGCAGCGAATGAGTTGTTGGAGAGCAAAAAGGGGTTGGGTAATGATTTCCTTGGTTGGGTAAACCTTCCATCGTCAATCACACCAGAGCAGATCGCTGAGTTTAACGCTCAGGCTGAGAAACTAAAGTCTAAGGCTGAGGTTATTATCTGTATTGGAATCGGTGGCTCATATCTTGGAGCTAAGGCGGTTATCGAGGCTATGAACAACTCATTTGACTTGTTGAAGAAGAAGCGCGAGCAGCCAATTATCTTGTTCGCAGGACAGAATATCTCGGAGGATTATACTTGTGAGTTGTTGGAGGCTACTAAGGAGTACTCTATCGCAGCGATCGTAGTATCTAAGTCGGGAACAACAACAGAGCCAGCTATCGCATTCCGTATCATCAAGGCTGAGATCGAGGCTCGCTATGGCAAGGAGGATGCAGCAGAGCGTATCGTAGCGGTAACAGATGCATCACGCGGAGCGCTTAAGACATTGGCAACAAAGGAGGGATATCCAACTTTCGTTATTCCGGATGATGTAGGAGGTCGTTTCTCGGTACTTACTCCAGTAGGTTTGTTGCCACTAGCAGCAGGTGGAGTGAACATCGCGGAGTTGGTTCGCGGAGCTCAGGATATGGAGAAGGCAACGGGTGCAGATGTAGCGTTCGACGAGAACCCATCAATGCAATATGCAGCTATCCGCAAGGCGCTTTATGACAATGGTAAGAAGATCGAGATCTTGGCATCATACGAGCCTAAGTTGCAATACTTCTCAGAGTGGTGGAAACAGCTTTATGGCGAGAGCGAGGGTAAGGATGGCAAGGGATTGTTCCCAGCAAGTGTCACTTTGACAGCTGATCTTCACTCTATGGGTCAATATATCCAAGATGGTGAGCGTAACTTGTTCGAGACAGTTATCTCTGTTGGTAAGCCAGCTCAGGAGTTTGTTGTTGAGGAGGATGAGCAGAATCTTGATGGTTTGAACTTCTTGGCAGGCAAGCGTATCTCGCAGATCAACTTGATGGCTGAGTTGGGAGTGACTATCGCTCACGTAGATGGTGGAGTGCCAAACGTTCGCATCATGTTGCCAGAGATCACGGAGTACTATATCGGAGCTATGATCTACTTCTTCGAGCGTGCGTGTGGAATCAGCGGTTACTTGTTAGAGATCAACCCATTCGATCAGCCGGGTGTTGAGGCATACAAGAAGAATATGTTTGCACTTCTTGAGAAGCCCGGCTTCGAGGAGGAGACTAAGGCTATTAAGGCTCGTTTGTAAGATTATACAATATATATAATAGAGAGAGTGGCTAACAAGGCGATTTTCGGCACTTCCCTTGACTCTCAAATCCTCACGTACTTAAAGTACGCTGCGGTTTGAGAGTCTTCACGAAGCACCAAAACTCATCCTTGTTAGCCACTCTCTATGTTGAGGGCAGTTGTTATTCAGGATCTTTTTTTGTACTAAAAGATTTGGAATTTTGAAGGGATTAATATATATTTGTGTTGGAAAATATTAATCTATAATACTATAAATATAAATGAGGACCAAAAAATTCATGCTCGAAGAGCACGAGGTACCTACGCATTGGTACAATATCGTGGCGGATATGCCAACTAAACCACTTCCACCACTTAACCCAGCGACAAAAGAGCCAGTTACAAAGGAGATGATGTGTGCAATTTTTGCAGAGGAGTTGATGAATCAGGAGATGTCAGTAGAACCATTTATTGAGATTCCAGATGAAGTTCAAGATGTGTATAAGATTTGGCGATCGACACCGCTAGTTCGTGCATATGCATTTGAGAAGGCGTTGGGAACACCAGCGAAGATCTTCTTCAAGAATGAGAGTGTGTCACCAGCTGGTTCTCATAAGCCAAATACAGCTGTTCCTCAAGCGTATTACAACGCTAAGCAGGGAATCAAACACCTTACGACAGAGACGGGAGCAGGCCAATGGGGATCTTCAATCGCATTTGCAGCCCAACACTTCGGAATCGATGCTAAGGTATACATGGTGAAGGTTAGTTACGAGCAAAAACCATATCGTAAGTTGATGATGAATACATGGGGTGCAAGTGTTACAGCATCACCATCTATGGAGACTGAGTGTGGTCGCGCTGCACTAGCTAAGAATCCTAATGATTCAGGAAGTCTTGGAATGGCGATCTCGGAGGCGGTAGAGGTTGCTCTAAAGAATCAAGATGATACTCGTTATACATTGGGTAGTGTGTTGAATCACACAATGATTCACCAATCGGTGATTGGTCAGGAGTGTATCAAACAGTTGGAGAAGGCTGATGTCGAGGCAGATATCGTGATTGGTTGCTTCGGAGGAGGTAGTAACTTCGCAGGAATTAGCTTCCCATTCATCCGCAAAAATTTGTTGGAGGGTAAAAAGATCCGTGTCATTGCAGCAGAGCCAGGTAGTTGCCCTAAGTTGACTCGCGGTAAGTTCCAATATGACTTTGGTGATGTAGCAGGTTTCACACCTCTTATCCCGATGTTTACGTTGGGTCACAACTTCCATCCATCAGATATTCACGCGGGAGGATTGCGCTATCATGGTGCTGGATCTATCGTGAGCCAGTTGTTGAAGGATGGTCTTATTGAGGCACAATCTGTTCACCAGAACGAGACTATTGAGGCTGGTATCTTGTTTGCAAAGACTGAGGGAATCATCCCTGCACCAGAGTCTAACCACGCTATCGCTATCGCAGTTCGTGAGGCAATGAAGTGTAAAGAGGAGGGTGTTAGTAAAAATATCGTCTTTAACTTGTCAGGGCATGGACTTAACGACCTATTCGCTTATGAGCAACATATGAGTGGTATGTTGAAGGATTTCCGTCCAACGGATGAAGATATTTGCAAGACTATTGATGAGTTGGAGCAGATATTATAATTCTAGTTTAGGGAGATAATATATAATAATTAAACCCCACCGAGAGTGTTTCGGTGGGGTTTAATTATTGTATTAATAGAGGGTAAAACAAATTTTATTAAAAATATATTGTGTATAATAGGATAATTTAAGAGAAAATTATTACTTTTGCACACTAATGGCCAAATATATGGCCGAAAAAGAGGAAAAAACAATAAAAAATAACAAATAAATTTAATTCAAATGCAAAGTAAAGGTGCAATTAAGTTATTGGCAGTGCTTTTAGCACTTGCCTCTATCTACCAGCTATCGTTTACGTTTAAAGCACGTAGCGTAGAGAAGCAGGCGGCTGAGTATGCAGCGGGATTCGCTCCCGAGGAGGCAGCATCGCGTGAGCTCTACTACCTAGATTCAGTTCAGAATCACACAGTTTATAACCTTGGCTTCGCCCAATTTACCTACAAGCAGGTGAAGGAGAAGGAGCTTAACTTGGGTCTTGACCTTAAGGGAGGTATGAATGTAATGCTCGAAATCCAAGTTGCCGATGTGGTGAAGGCTTTGGCAGGTGCTAGCGCATCGGAGCCAGCTTTTGTTGAGGCAGTCGAGGTTGCGGGTGATAAATTTAACAAGGGTGAAGTCTCTGACTACATCTCATCATTCGTTGAGGAGTACAAAAGAGCTTCAAACGGTGGTTCGCTTTCGGCGATTTTCGTTAGTCCAGATCGTCAGGATATCATGCCTAACAGCACAGATGCTGAGGTGGAGAGTGTTCTTCGTAGAGAGACAGAGGCGGCAATCGCAGCTTCATTCAATATCTTGCGTAGTCGTATCGACCACTATGGAGTGACTCAACCAAATATCCAGCGTTTGCCTAACTCACACCGTATCTTAGTAGAGCTTCCGGGAGTGAAGGAGCCAGAGCGTGTGCGTAAATTGTTGCAGGGCGCTGCTTCATTGGAGTTCTGGACTACATATAGCAGTCGTGATTTGATGCCAGCTCTTTCTCGTGCTGATCGTGCTTTGAGTGCTCAGATGCGTAAAGATAGCGCTATTGATGCAGTTGCCGAGGCAGAGGTTGCGGAGGCTGAGGTTACAGAGTCTACAGAGAGCGATCTTCTTTCGGAGGTTGCAGCAACAGAGTCTGCATCTGAGGATGTTACAGCTTCTCGCTATAACCGCGAGGTGAATCCGCTATTTGCGCTTCTTAACCCAGATTATTCTGGTGGTGCTATTGTTGGAGCTGCAGCAGCGGCTGATATGGCAAAGGTTGAGGAGTATTTGGCTATGCCAGCAGTTCGTGATTTGCTTCCTGCAGATGTTGTGTTCAAGTGGGGAATTAAGAGCGATGATTATGCAGAGGGTCGCTACCTACTATATGCAATCAAGGTTGAGCGCAATGATGGCAAAGCTCCACTTGATGGAGGTGTTGTGACAGATGCTCGCGAGATGTACTCGGAGCAGGGTGCTACAGCGGAGGTTTCTATGTCGATGAATGCTGAAGGAGTTCAGGAGTGGGCTCGCTTGACAGGTGATAATATCGGAAATTGCATCGCTATCGTTTTGGATGGTTATGTATACTCGGCTCCAGTTGTTCGCTCTAAGATCGAGGGTGGTAACTCATCTATCTCGGGTGACTTCACAATCCAAGAGGCTAAGGATTTGGCAAATGTACTTAAATCAGGTAAGGTTCCAGCTCCAGCTCGTATCATTCAGGATACAGTGGTTGGTCCATCTTTGGGTCAGGAGTCTATCGATGCAGGTTTGATGTCGTTCTTGATTGCATTCGTATTGGTACTTATATATATGGGTCTCTTCTACAAGACAGCTGGATGGTTGTCGGATTTGGCTCTTATCAGTAATGTGTTCTTGTTGATGGGTGTATTGGTGTCGTTTGGCGCAGTATTGACACTTCCGGGTATCGCCGGTATCGTATTGACGATGGGTATGGCGGTGGATGCCAATGTAATCATCTATGAGCGTATCAAGGAGGAGTTGCGCGGCGGAAAGGGTCTTGCAGCTGCTATTGGTGATGGATTTGCAAATGCATACTCGGCGATCATTGATGGTAACGTAACGACACTTATCACTGGTATCGTTTTGGCTCTATTCGGAACAGGTCCTGTTCAAGGATTTGCGACAACATTGATCATCGGTATCATCACATCGTTGTTCTGTTCAATATTCATCACTCGTCTTTTGATTGAGTGGGCGGTTAAGAAGTTCAACGGAATTAAGTTCTCTCGTTCATGGTCAGAGAATTGGTTGAGTGATTTGAAGGTGGATTTCATCGGAAAGCGCCAAATGGCATATAAGATCTCAGGAGCAGTATTGTTGGTTCTTCTTATTTCGTTGGGAGTTCGTGGTTTGAACCTTGGAACAGAGTTCACAGGAGGTCGCGCATATGTTGTTCGTTTCGATCAACCAGTATCAGCTGAGGAGATACGTGAGTCATTGAACTCATCATTCGCAGCAGGTGATGCTTCGGAGGTTAGCTTCGAGGTTAAGCAATATGGTAATGAGAACCAGATGCGTATCGTGACTCAGTATAAGTATGATGATACATCTGAGGAGACAACTGAGGAGGTTGATGGTATCATCTACAATGCGGTGAAGGGGCTTTATAACTACGATATCTCGTTTGATGGATTCCGCAATACTCAGGAGGATGTGAATGGTATCGTATCGGCTGACAAGATCGGACCTTCTATCGCTAAGGATATGACAGTTAATGCATTGTGGGCGATCTTTGCATCGTTGATCGCAATTGCGCTATATATCACAATTCGATTCAAGAGATGGGAGTGGGCATCGGGAGCGACAGCATCTTTGGCTCATGACTCGTTGGTAGTAATTGGTTTGTTCTCGTTGCTTTATGGTATTGTGCCATTCAACTTGGAGGTGAATCAGGCGTTTATCGCGGCTATCCTTACAATCATTGGTTATTCGATCAATGATACGGTGATCATCTTTGACCGTATCCGTGAGTATGTAGGTCTCTATCCAAAGCGCGATTTGAAGGAGAACATCAACTCGGCGATCAACTCAACGATGGCTCGTACATTGAATACATCGGGAACAACGATGGTTACATTGCTTGCGATTTTTATCTTCGGAGGAGAGACAATTCGCGGATTTGTCTTTGCGATGATTATCGGAATTGTGGTTGGAACTTACTCATCTATCTTCATTGCGACACCAGTTGCACACGATATGATGGAGCGTAAGGCTAAGAAGGCATCTAAGTAGTTTGAGGGGAGTATTCCTCCCTGCAATAGATTATAATAACTCCCCTGCACTAGAAAAGTGTGGGGGAGTTTTGTATTCATGAAAAAAAATATTATATTTGTCATAATAAGCCAGTAGAGAGATGCGAGAAAATTTAGTGATTATACCGACATATAACGAGATAGACAATATCACAATGATGATAGATGTCGTGATGGCGCTTGATGGAGGTAGCTTCGATCTACTCGTTATAGATGATAACTCTCCGGATGGCACTTCGGCTGTTGTACGTGAAAAGATGGCACAATATGTTGGGCGCATTGATATGATTGAGCGCCGGGGTAAGCTAGGGTTAGGGTCGGCCTATATTGCTGGTTTTCGGTGGGCTTTGGAGCACGATTATGACTATATTTTTGAGATGGATTGTGATTTTTCACATAATCCGGAGGATTTAATTCGACTTCGCGACGCTGCGCACGATGGTGCTGATGTTGTTGTCGGATCGCGATATATCCAAGGTGTGAATGTTGTTAATTGGCCAATGTCTCGATTGCTGCTCTCCTATTTTGCTTCGATGTATGTGCGTTTAGTAACTCGAATGAGGGTGATGGATGCAACTGCTGGCTTTGTCTGTTATAGTCGTAAAGTGTTGGAGGAGATTGATTTAGATGGGGTTCAGATGCAGGGATATGGCTTTCAGATCGAAATGAAATATACTGCTATCAAATTAGGATTCACCCTGCGAGAGGTATCCATCATATTCACAGAGCGCAGAGAGGGTGCGTCGAAGATGAGTGGGGGGATCTTTGGAGAGGCTCTTTGGGGAGTCATGAAATTACCTTTTAGATCAATATCAAAATGCGATAAGTTGATTTAACAACAAAAATATCTTTTTTTTGCTATTAACTTGTTTTTTATTAGAAAATAATCCAAATTTTTTATATCTTTGCGATATGTTTTACTTGGTGTAAGTAAAATAGAAAGTGTATACTTTATTGTATTTAGCAACTTAAAAACAAAGATTATGAATAAAATTAAACAATTTTTGGCTCTTGCAGCCCTAGCTATGACAGTATTTACTGCTCAAGCTCAAGACGAGTACGTCTTCAACCCACACTGGAATCTACGCGCTCAAGTAGGAGCAGGTTACTCAATCGGTGAGACTGATTTTGGTAAACTTATCTCTCCAGCAGCAGCTCTATCAGTAGGTTATGAGTTCACTCCAGTTATCGGACTTCGCCTAGGTGCAAGCGGATGGCAGGCACGTGGAGGTATGGCTGCATTGGAGGATCCATACAAGTATAACTATGTACAGGGTAACCTTGATGTTACATTCGACATCATGAACCTATTCTGTGATTACAAGCATGATCGTCTATTCTCTCCTTATATCTTTGTAGGAGTTGGTGCAAACTACTCTTTCAACAATGATGAGGCTATTGCAATCAGCAACTCAGGTATGACAATGGGTCACCTTTGGGAGGATAGCAAGGTATTTGCAGCAGGTCGTGGTGGTATCGGAACTGATATCCGTATCTCTGATAAGGTTGCTTTCAATGTAGAACTTAACAGCAACATCCTTTCTGACAAGTTCAACTCTAAGGATGCTCCTACTCCAGATTGGCAGATCAACGCTTTGGCAGGTTTCACATTCACATTTGGCGATGCTTACAAGGTAGTATCTAAGCCAAAACCAGCTCCAAAGCAGGCTCCAAAACCAGCTCCAGCTCCACAGAAGAAGGAGGAGGCTAAGCCAGCTCCAGCTCCAAAGGCTCCAGTTAAGAAGGAGGAGACAGTAAACGTATTCTTCAAGATCGACTCTAGCAAGATCGAGACTGACGAGGCAGGTAAGATCGACCAGATCGTTAAGTACCTAAACGCTGATTCAAGCTCAAAGGTTTCTCTAACAGGATATGCAGATGCTAAGACTGGTTACTCAGCTTACAACCAGAAGATCTCTGAGAAGCGTACAGCAGCGGTTAAAGAGGCGTTGGTAGCGAAGGGAATCTCTTCAAGCCGTATCGTAACAGACTCTAAGGGTGATTCAGTTCAGCCATTCAGCGACAACGATAAGAACCGTGTTGTAATCTGTGTAGTTAAGTAAGGTTACAGAACATATAGATAATAGAGAGGGCTGTCCTGATGGGCAGCCCTTTTTGTGTTGTTAACTACACGTAAACATACTCATGCTGATGTATAGTGCAGCGATATGGCGAGTAGACATTGAGATTAAGGCGATTCGCAACATATGAAAGTGCTTTTTGAGCACGAACGCTATTGCCGGTCTCGTCTAACCCCGGCGAGAATGCGGCAATCCCCATCACACCCGGTATAACTCCCATGATCGCGCCACCGACACCACTTTTGGCAGGTATACCTGTCGAGAACATCCAATCTCCTGTCCGCTCATACATACCTACGGTCGCCATCATAGAGACGATATGGGACGAGAGGCTCGGCTTATATACAAGCTCTTGGGATAGAGGGTTAACACCGGAGTGGGCAATTGTCGCAGCCATGATCGAGAGCTGCTGTGTGGTTATTCCGATGGAGCATTGTCGAGTGTAGAGATCGAGTGAAAGATCTGGGTCATCGTAGATTCGATCGTAGTTTTTTAAGAGCCATGCAATGGATTTATTGTTAAAGTTTGTCTCTGTCTCCGATCTGTATAGCTCTTCGATCACCGATAATTCTGATGATGTCAGCGATTTAAGAAAGCCCATGATAGATGCCCATTTCGCATCGAGACTCCCCTTTGGCTCGATCATCGAGCAGGCAGCAATCGCGCCAGCATTGACTAGTGGGGTAGAGGGGTGCTCATTCTCGATTAACATTGCCATGATTGAGTTGAAAGGGAGACCTGTGGCGTCGGCACCTATCTTCTCCATAACCTCATTGGCGCTATGTTGATTCATTGCGAGAAGAGCTGTCGCAACCTTCGATATAGACTCGATGCCGAAGGTGTAGTTGCTATCTCCGATGCTGATCACCTCGCCATCCATCATCGTTACCGCCATCCCGAATAGCGAGGAGTCCACTTTTGCAAGGTATGGTATGTAATCGGCATTTTTGCCATCCATATCGGCTGAGAATTTCACGTGAGCCGATAGCAGAGCTTCGCGGACGAGCCCATGAGTTAATTTGCGTTCTTGTGACATAATATCTATTTTTTAGTGTTATCTGTTTCGAAGTGGAATGGGGCAAATGTCTCGCCATCAGCCATGTTTTTCCATGATGGTTTGCGCATGGAGTAGATAATGAATGGTGCACCGACAACTATTACACACCCAGCAATCAAGACTCCAAACCATACGCTGTTGCTGCCCGTTGAGATCTGGCTAGGCGGAATAAAGCTAAGTATGAAGGCTAGAAGTGAGCCGAGGAATCCCACACCACCTAATAGCCAAATCATGCCATTGCCTTTGCCAAGGCGGAATGGGCGTGGCGTATCTCTCATCTTGTAGCGAAGAGTAATTACGGCGGCAAACATCAACATATACATTATTAAATATAGGAGTACAGTAAGTTGTGAAAGAATTTGATAGAAAGATTGCACCGATGGCATAACCACAAATAGGAGACTGAGGAGCGTAACCAATCCACCTTGAACAAGCAGGATGTTGCGTTGTACACCATTTTTATTAGCCTTCTGAAAGAATGGTGGAAGGTAACCGGCACGACCCACAGCAAAGATACCCTTTGAGGGGCCAGCCACCCATGTCAATACTCCGGCCAATACTCCAAACATCAGAGCAACGGCAATCACAGGCGATGCCCATGACATATGTAGATATGAGAGGTAGTTGTCAAAGCCGATGAGAAGCGATTGGGTGAGGTTTATTTGGTTTGCTGGGATGATCACACCTAGTGCAAATGTGCCGAGGATGAAGATCGCAACAGTCATGAGGGATCCGATTATGATCGCCTTTGGATAGTTTCTACCCGGGTTATCGACCTCCATTACATGAATTCCCATCATCTCCATTCCGGCATAAAAGAGGAATATACTACTTGCAAGGACAATGTTATCTAGCTTCGTGAGGTCGGGAAAGAAGCTCTGCGAGAGATCAAGATGGTTGTGCCCACCAGTTGCTAGATAGACTCCGCCCATAATGATAAGCAGCGCTGCCGGAATGATAGTACCAACGATACCACCCCATTTGCTGATTTTTCCAACCCAACCGAGCCCCTTCAGCGCAATGAATGTCGCGAGCCAATAGATGGCTAATACCACTATTAGAGTGAAGAATTTATTTGAGGCAAGAGCCATATCGGCCTTTTGATTGATACCTATAAATGCTAGGGAGACCGCGCCAAATGTCAAGACAGTAGGGTACCAAATGGTAGATTCGATCCATTGTAGCCAGATAGCTAGGAAACCCGTTTTAGTGCCAAATGCCTCGCCAACCCATCGAAATACTCCACCCTGTTTGTCGGAGAACATGGCGGCAAGTTCTGCTGCTACGAGTGCCGTAGGGATGAGAAATACTACTGCCGCAAAGAGATAGAAAAAGGCGGAAGATAATCCATAGACAGCCTCCGAGGCTAGGCCACGAAGACTCACCACAGCGGTTACGTTCATCACCGCCAAGGTCATAATGCTGAGTTTAAAGCCCGATGGGCTCTTTTTAATTGCCATATATTTTTGATTTGAATTTTATTCTTTTTTCCTTAGCAATTATCGTGCAGTAAATGTAAATCGTTGATAATCAGTGTCTATAGGTATACCTTATCTTGATATAAAAAATCGTGATCGAATTTATGTTGTATCTTTGGATTTAATGTTTATCTTTGTGATACAGAAGCAAATAAAATAATTACAAACACACAAAAAATTAATATCATGGCACAGAAATGGCGTTGTACAGTATGTGGTTATATCCACGAGGGAGCAGAGGCACCAGCAAATTGTCCTCTTTGTAAAGTTTCAGCAGAGAAGTTTGTTGCAACAGTTGAGCAGGAGGGTGCTCTAGAGTTCGTAACAGAGCATAAGTTAGGTGATGGTAAGGATTCAGACGCAGTTCTTAAGGAGGGTTTGATGAACCACTTCGCAGGTGAGTGTTCAGAGGTTGGACAGTATCTTGCAATGAGCCGTCAGGCTGACCGCGAGGGTTATCCAGAGATCGCAGAGGCTTTCAAGCGTTTTGCATTTGAGGAGGCTGAGCACGCAGCTAAATTCGCAGAGTTGTTGGGTGAGGTAGTTTGGGATACTAAGACTAACTTGTTCAAGCGTATGAATGCAGAGGCAGGTGCTTGTGAGGATAAGTTCCGTTTGGCTCGTCTTGCTAAGGAGCAGAACCTTGATGCAGTTCACGATACAGTTCATGAGATGGCTAAGGATGAGGCTCGTCACGGAGCTGGTTTCCAAGGTCTTTACAACCGTTACTTCGGTAAGTAATATTTTACGAAGCTGCCTAAAAAGTCATTTTTTGCACTTCCCTCGAGACTGAAATGCTCACGTACCTAAGTACGCTCCGCTTTCAGTCTCTTCGCGAAGCCCAAAAACTGCTCTTTTTATACAACTTCTACAACAGAGGCTGTCCAAACGTTCGTTTTGGACAGCTTCTTTTTTGTGCGTTCGTTATAGATCTTTAAAAAAGTTCTCCACCCTATTTTTGACCCAATCATATCCGTATCGCGCCAGATTAACCATCTCATAGATAGCCGAAACTTCGTTGCGAATAGCTGAGAGCTGAGGCCCAACAGCGCAAAAGTATAGAGTAAAGGCGATGATTGCAGCGATCGAACCGATGATCAAAAGCGCCCCAATTAATGATCCTATTAGCTCGGCAAGATAGAGAAGGAGTGCAAATAGCAGCATTGTCAATGCAATGAGAGTCGTTGCGATAAATATTGCCGCGACGCCGAAGATGTGTCGTTCTCGATTTCTCTCCATCATTTGTGACTACATTGACATCTGCTCTTCGCCCTCTTTGGGTAAATTGCAATCACATTGGCCATCTTCGGTGCAGTTGCACCCCTCCATTTTGAGATGCTCATGGATGTTATTCAATTGCTCCATGATCTTACTATGTGCCATCTCACGCATATGGCGACCAGATTTAGGAGCTAAAAATAGAGTTACTGCAGAGCCTAGGATCGCTCCACCAATTGCGTAGCATAGAATTGTACAGTTATTTTTCATAGCTTTAAATGTTTAAAATTCAAAGCAAAAATTTGCAAAGACCGCGCCAAATTCCGACCTTTGGCGCATGACAATAGCATTCACAGGACATAGAGAGTATGACGCAGAGCGCACAAATGATATGCTGTATCGATCTGTTGTTGAGTGGGCATCACAGTGTGACGTCACATTTTTAAGTGGCATGGCCGTTGGATTTGATCTCGCAGCTGGCGAAGCTGTGTTGGAGGCTCGACGAAATGGTTACTCCCTGAAATTGAAGTGTGTAGTTCCCTATGCTGATCAGTCACGATACTTTAGCGATGAAGATATCCTAAGATATAATGATTTGCTGGAGGCTGCAGATGAGGTGATTATCTTGTCGGAGAGCTACAGCCGCGATGTTTTTTTTCAGCGTAATGATTATTTGGTGGAGAGTGCCGATCTGATTATCTCATATTTTAATGGTATAAATAGAGGTGGGACTGCTTACACTGTTCGCAAAGCGCGTAGAGTAGGAGTGCCGGTCCAAAATCTATATCCTCAGCAACAACTATCTCTATTCTAGTATATAAATACAAAAAGGCACCCAACTATTGGATGCCTTTTTGTATTAAGTCTTATTGGTCTTAGATGTTTCCCAAGGATTATTTTATTATGCAAAATTTTGCATCGCCTTGCACCCCCGCCGTATGACCTAATTCCAAGCCTCTTCTTACTTCTTACCCTCGAAGAAATCCTTGATCTCGTCGTTCAAAACAACTGCCTCCTTAAAGATATAAGAACCAGTCTTCTCAGACTTAACCATCTTGATGCACTTTGTGTGCTGCTTGCCTGTACCCGTTTTGAGGGTCGCAACTACTTTCTTTGCCATTTCGTCCTATGGATTATTTAATTTCACGGTGAACTGTAACCTTCTTCAAATATGGGTTGTACTTCTTACGCTCCATACGATCTGGTGTGTTCTTCTTGTTCTTTGTTGTGATGTAACGAGACATTCCCGCAACGCCACTCTCTCTCTGCTCAGTGCACTCTAGGATTACCTGAACTCTGTTTCCTTTCTTTGCCATTTCTTACAATGTTCTTTTTAGTAAACCTTCTTTGGTGCAACCGCCTCGCGTAGAGCTACAGCCAAACCTTTTTTGTTGATTGTTTTCATTCCGGCAGCAGACACCTTCAAGGTGATCCAGCGACCCTCCTCCTCTGACCAAAAACGCTTTGTCTTAAGGTTAGGACTAAACGTGCGCTTGGTCTTGTGGTGTGAGTGAGATACGTTGTTACCCACCATAACCACTTTTCCTGTGATTTCGCAAATTTTCATTTGTACTATTATTGTTTTAATTTCCCCACTACATAGGCAGCGGAGCGCAAATATAGTCATTTTTTGTGAGATAGCAATGGATTTTCTCTTTTTTTGCTAAAAAATGCTCTAGCAGAGCTCCTTTCTTACCATCGATAGCGCCTCCGCAACGGCTCGATAGATCACCTGACTGCGCTCTGTACCACATATTTTTTTCACCGCGTAGCTCCCTTTTGGGGTGGCAACACCAAACCAAACTGTGCCAACTGGCTTTTCGTCACTTCCTCCCGTTGGGCCAGCAATGCCTGTGGTCGAGACCGCGTAGTCAGCCCCTGTGATACGCCTAACTCCTTCGGCCATCTCTATTGCAACATCCTCGCTTACAGCACCATACTGTGTTAGACTCTCTTCTTTGACTCCAAGAATATCCATCTTCGCCTCGTTGCTATACGATACCACACCACCCAAAAAATAGCTAGAGACGCCAGCCATCGCTGTGAATTTCGATGCGATCGCACCACCCGTACAACTCTCTGCAACGGCGAGTGTGAGCGATTTATCTATTAATATATTGTGTATGATCTCCTCCACTGAGGCACTCTCGAAGCCGAGAATAAAATCTGGGATGATCTGCTCAAGAGCCGCAAACTGAAGATCCATCTCTCGTTTGATCTGCTCAATATTATCCACCTCATAGGCTGACAACCTGAGTCGTACTCGACCCGGCCCCGGGAGATAGGCGAGTTTTAGGTAGGGTGGAAGTGCAGCCTCCCAACTCTCGATCCTCTCTGCCAATATAGACTCCGCAAGCCCCGAGGTGATAAGTGTCCTATGTAGACTCTCCTTCAATGAAAACCGGCTCTTAAGCCTCTCAATTATAAGATCATCGATCAAAGCCTTCATCTCGAATGGGACTCCCGGAAGTGAGATAATCACCGATCCATTTGGGCAATCAAACCACATCCCCGGAGCTGTGCCATGTGCATTGAATAGCACCTCGCAACACTCCGGCACCATAGATTGCGCTTGGTTAAGCTCGTTGTATGCGACACCGCGATCCGCCAAAAGTTTCTCTACGTGTCTAGCAACCCTCTCATCGTTTCGCAATCCGCAATCGAACATCTTCGCAAGAGTTAGCTTCGTGATATCATCTTTCGTTGGCCCCAAACCTCCCGTAACAATCACGAGGTCAGTCTTTTCGGCGGCAGAGGAGAGTGTGCTGGTAATCTGCTCAGCACTATCTCCAATCGAGATCTTGCTCTCCACCACAAACCCGATTGCGCTCAATCGCTGAGCGATAAATGAAGAGTTGGTATCGACAATTTGACCTATTAAGATCTCATCACCGATAGTTATAATTGTAGCTTTCATAGCATATTTAATTTGTTATATCTCCGAAATTGGTGCAACAGAATCTGGCTTAGACTCCTCCGCGATAAGGTCGCGGCAGATCTCGCCTGCAATTGTTGGACCATTATATATAAGTCCGGAGTAGATCTGAACTAGGCTTGCACCAGCCTCTAACATTGCACGTGCATCTTCGGAGCTCTCAATACCACCAACACCGATGATTGGATAAGCACCTCCCGATCGTGTGTAAACTCTACGCACAATCTCTACCGCTCGCTCTTTGATCGGCCTTCCCGATAGTCGACCAACTCCAATCTTCGAGATGCTGCCTTCGGATGTCTTTAGCTCCCCTCGTTTCAATGTGCCACTCACAGCCACAACTCCATCGAGTGGAGTGTTGATCAATACGTCGGTCACGGAGTCTATCAACTCGTCGCTCAAGTCAGCCGATATCTTCACCATTATAGGGCGATAGTCGCTCTGTCCACGTCTAAAATCGAAGAGTGGATTGAGCATTGTTGTGATCGCCATCTCGGGGGTTATCGTCTCCGAACAAGTGAGTAGATTAAAATCTATGTTTACTGTAAAATAATCTACATATTGGTATAGATTGCGGAAACTTTTGAGATAGTCACGCGGCATATTATTGGGCTGCGTGGTTCTATTGTGTGTCACATTACACCCCACAATTACATTTGGCCTGCGATTCCTAAGGTTGTTTATCGTGTCGGCCCATCCTCTATTAGGGTGCCCCATACGATTGACAATTGCACGATCTTTGGGTAGCCTATAGACTCTCGGTTTGGGATTTCCCTCTTGTGGGTCGGGGCTAATTGCACCTATCTCGATATAACCGAAACCTATAGCGTCCAACTCATTGGTGATCTCGCCATTAACGTCAAATCCGGCAGCCACACCAATTGGATTTTTAAATCGCACGCCAAAGACTTCGCGCTCCAATGATGGGTGGTCAACTCGATAGCTATTTCTTAGAATCGATAATCCGAATGGGAGTTTGCCAATAATGCGAAGTGCGAGCACAACGGTGCGTTGCGCCTGCTCAATATTCATCCAAAAGAGGATAGGTTTGATTATTTTTTCGTAGAACAGCATCCTTACTTACATTTAATAGCTGTGTCAAAGATACAAACAAATTTATAAAAGTCAACTTTTTCATAGCCCTCAATTTTTTAATCTCGAAAAAGATCACTACATTTGTACCATAATTATATGAAATAAAGAAAATTATGGCAAATCTTAGAATTCTAAAGAAAGAGATCGACTATCGCCTTGAGGAGTTAGTTTTTGATTGTGATATGGCAATCTGTTTCCAACCAGCAAAGGGTGACGAGGTATTCGCACTAATGCAAGAGGCGGTTGAGTTGCGCAATGCACTATACGCAAAGTCAAACAATGCTCCTGAGCCACATAACAAATCGTTGGTGAAGAAGCATTTCGCAGCACTTCGTGTTGAGATGAATGGTGCTTTTGAGGAACTTTTTAATAAGTTGAGCGCAATCAACGAAAAGTAGTTGTCGATTTATATCGTAAAAAACAGAGCACTTAGGAGGATTCCTAAGTGCTCTGTTTTTTTATTTGGCGGTATCACTCTTTGGCCTCGAACTCTGTGGCTTCGCGCTCTTTGGTTTGCGTTTGTGGCCATAGTTGTGGCGACCTTTGCCGGGCGCTCCTGCCGGATTTGCCCCTTCGGGATTTGTGCTGCTCCCCTTGCCTGTCTTGCCTCTCCCTTTTGACCCTTTTTTGAAGCCTCCTCTCGCTCCAGCGGGTTTGGCATCGGGGTTATATGTTGGCGCCTCTCCCAACTCTTTGGGTAGCTCTATGCGTTTGATCTCACGCTCCAAGAACTCCTCAATTCGCTTGAATTTACCCTGCTCCTTCTCGCTTACAAAGGTCATCGCGCGCCCCGTAGCACTAGCGCGACCTGTGCGACCAATGCGGTGGATATAATCCTCGGGATCGTGTGGAACATCGTAGTTTATCACAGTTCCAATATCATCAATGTCAATTCCGCGAGCAACGATATCGGTAGCCACCAAGATATCGATCTTGCCACTCTTGAATGAGAGCATCACCTCTTCACGTTGTGATTGATCCAGATCCGAGTGCATAGCTCCAACATTGAGCTTCATTCGTTTGAATTGGTAGAGTAGATCCTTCACCTTCAACTTTGATGATGAGAAGATGATGGTTTTGTCGACATTCTCCCCCTCGAATAGCATCTTGATAAGCCCCAATTTTTGACTCTCATGCAGGATGTAGATCCCTTGATCGATCGACTCCGCAGGCTTTGATATTGCGATACTTATCTCTGTCGGATTTGTCAATATCTGCTCTGCAAATTTGCGAATCTTTGGTGGTAGGGTAGCGGAGAATAGAATAGTTTGGCGCTCTTTAGGCATTCGATTCACAACCTTCATGATATCATCAAAGAATCCCATATCGAGCATACGATCCGCCTCATCAAGGATAAAGTGCTTCACCCCCGATAGGTCAATTTGACCACCCTCCAAGTGTGCCAATAGTCGCCCCGGAGTGGCGATTACAACATCAGCACCACTATCCAATCCGCGACGTTGCACATCCCAAGTCTTGCCATCTCCACCTCCATACACCACTGTAGTGGCGAGGTCGAGATAGTACGAAAATCCCTGAAACTGAGCATCAATCTGCATCGCAAGCTCACGTGTAGGGACCATAATTATAGATTTGATCTTCCCCTCATCGTACTTTCCATCAGCCTTCCCATCTTGTAGCAAGCTGAGCAATGGAAGTGCAAAGGCTGCGGTTTTACCTGTTCCAGTCTGAGCACAACCGATCAAATCGCCACCCTGTAAAATTACGGGTATGGTCTGCTCTTGAACTGGGGTCATCTCGCGAAAACCCATCTCTTCGATCGCGTCTAGCACGTCGTAGTCCAAATCTAATTCATCAAAAAACATCTATTCTTCTTTTATAATCCTATAATCTTTCCAATAAGTGTGGCCGAAGAGCAACTCTCCACCACAACATGAACATAATCTCCAATACGAGCATCCCCTCTATCAAAGACCACAACTTTATTCTGCGAAGTGCGACCGAACATCTGCTCGCTACTTCTCTTCGACTCTCCCTCGACAAGCACCTCGAATTCGCGACCAACATCACGTTTATTGCTCTGTGCCGATAGCTCGTTTTGAAGGTTGATAATCTCAGTTAGACGAGTCGTTTTAACCTCCTCCGAGATATCATCCGGAAGGTTTTTATGGGCATATGTCCCCTCTCTTTCGGAGTATTTAAACATATATGCAAACTCATACCCCACCTCGCGCATCAACGAGATTGTCTCTTGGTGCTCCTGCTCGCTCTCGCCCGAAAATCCCGCGATTATATCGGTTGTGATGGCGCAATCAGGCATATATCTTCTTATCGCCTCGACACGTCCTAAGTACCATTCGCGTGTATATTTTCGGTTCATCCTCTCTAGCATCGCCGTAGATCCTGATTGAGCCGGTAGGTGGATTGCGCGACAGACGTTCGGATTAGCCGCCATCACCTCCAATAGTTCGTCGCACATATCCTTCGGATGGGAGGTTGCAAAACGCACCCTCAAAAGAGGTGAGATTGCCGCAACTTTTTCGATCAATTTCGGGAAGTAGACCTCCTCGCTCTTATATGAATTTACGTTTTGTCCTAAAAGGGTAACTTCGCGATATCCATTCTCAAATAGCGAGTGGATCTCCGAGAGGATACTCTTAGCATCGCGGCTTCGCTCTCGACCGCGTGTATATGGAACAACGCAATATGAACAGTAGTTATTGCACCCTCGCATAATCGCTACAAATGCGCTCACTCCGCTCTTATCCAACCTCACCGGAGCAATTTCGGCATATGTCTCCTCCATAGAGAGGATTGTATTAGCACTTTTTGTGCCTGACGTAGCCTCGCTCAAAAGAGTTGGCAGCGAACGATAGGCGTCCGGTCCTGCGACAATATCTACAGCATCTTCGCCACTCAACAATGCGTCGTTAAGTCGCTCAGCCATACAGCCTATAATTCCGATTATTAGCCCCTTTTTAGCGCGGCGAAGTCGACGCATTTCGCGTAGACGACCCCAGATTCTCTGCTCTGCATTGTCGCGAATTGAGCAGGTGTTTATTAAAATAACGTCAGCCTCTTCGATGGACTTAGTGTATATGTAACCATCTTCTTGGAGTAGCGAGACAACAATTTCGCTATCCCCGACATTCATCTGACAACCATACGTCTCGATGAACAATTTTCGACCAGAACCTTGGATTGGTCGTAGGGTGTTTATGTTGAGATTCAAAATATTACGTGCTTTATAAATTATTAAGAGTCACACTTTGGTGACCCTTTCTCGAGAGCAAAGGTACGACTAATAAGCCAAATAACCAACATAATTGTGTGTATAAAAATCGATAAAATGTACGTTTTACCGCTTTTTTTGTTATCTTTGTACCGAATAGATAATTTTTGAAGAGGAATGATCATAACTTATATATTAGCTGTACTCCTAATTGTCGTGGCCTACCTGCTGGGTTCTATCCCCAGTGCTGTGATGATTGGTCGAAAATATTATGGAGTAGATATACGTGAACATGGTAGCAAGAATGCTGGTTCGACAAACGTCCTGAGGGTATTGGGAAAGCGTGCGGCACTTCCCGTATTTGCGTTGGATTTTATGAAGGGATTTGTAGCCGTATCCTTGATGGGTATCTTGAGCTATAATCCGGCAGTCACCACCGAATGGCTCATCAATTTTAGGATTGTGGCGGTCTTTGTAGCTGTATTGGGGCATATATTCCCAATCTTTGCAGGCTTCAAAGGTGGCAAGGGTGTTGCTACATTGGTGGGGTCAATTACGGGTATCTATCCCCCTATCATGCTCTACTGTTTCGTGGTGTGGTTTGTGGTTCTGATGCTCTTCCACTACGTCTCTCTTTCCTCTATGGTTGGAGGGTTGTGCTTCCCGGTATTTACGATGTTATCTCCTGAGGCTAGCCAATCCTTAGCATTTATAATCTTCTCTTTTGTGATTGCAGTGCTACTGATCTGGACTCATAGAAAAAACATCGATCGATTAAAAGCGGGAGAGGAGTCCAAGACCTATATATTTAGGAGTCATACTCCACCATCAAAATAGGCCTAAACTAATTAAACCTAATACTATGAAATTAAAACTAACTATCTTTGGGCTTGTATGCGCACTATCAGTCGCGTGTTGTGGCTCATCAACTCAGGCAGAGCAGCCTAAGAAAACGGGTATTTTCCCACACAAAATGCCAACTGAAAAGCCGGACTACGCGCTTAGTGCAGCAACGGAGCGTATGTTCGACAACTATCCAACACCTCGTGTTCAGGACAATGAGTTCTACACCACCTTCAAATATACCAAACTAGAGGGGTTTGAGTATGGTGATGAGGGGTTGGTGACACGTCGTGACCCTTCGCGTCCGATCTTTACCAATGGTAAATATTATATGTGGTACACCAAACGAGATACAAAATATCGCCCAATAGGCGCAGATCGAGCAGCTGAGGCAACGGATGAGATTCCATCTACAGATTGGGATCTATGCGATATCTGGTATGCGACTAGTAAGGATGGTTTTACGTGGGAGGAGCAGGGTTGTGCTGTGGCACGTCCACCAAAACCACAATTCGGATGGAGATCTTTGGCAACTCCTGATATTTTGGAGTGGGAGGGTAGATACTACCTATATTTCCAGATCTTCAACGAGCCAAGTGGCTTGCGTGGTGATTGGTGTCCTATCTCGATGGCTCATGCCGACTCTCCTGATGGCCCTTGGGCATATACTCAAGAGCAGACAATTCCTTTTGGAGGCGAAGGAGAGTGGGATAAGGACCAGACTCAAGATCCACATCCGATAGTATACAAAGGTAAGATATACCTATATTTTAAATCAGCATTTAATAAGTGGCCAGATATACGCGACAAATATGCTGTGTGTCATGGAGTTGCAATTGCGGAGAGCCCATTTGGACCATTCGAGAAGTGTGAGTTGAATCCGGTGATGAATACGGGTCATGAGACGACATATTTCCCATATCGTGGTGGTGTTGCAGCGCTTGCAATTCGCGATGGAAATGAGCGTGAGACGATCCAATTTGCACCAGATGGAATTAACTTTACCCCTCAATGTGTAGTGTCGTTGGCACCTACAGCAGCAGGGGCATTTACTCCAGATGCTTTCACAAATAGTGGCGATGGTAGAGGTGTGACTTGGGGAATGTGTCACTTCGTAAATGTAGGAACTGGAATATCACGTCACTCGGAGATTGCCCGTTTTGATTGCGATTTGAGTCGCGATTGTGATGATGTGGCATTTAAGCAGACGACAATTTTCCATGACCCTGAGGTGTACTATGATCAGAGTCTAGGCGCACTTCGTAAGAGCCGTGAGGAGGCTGCTCGAAATCAAGGTAAGTAATAATTATTAACAAATATATACAAATATGTTGCAAGAGAACCTAATCAAGATGTATGAAGCGAGTTTCCGTGAAAATCGTGAAATGTCAGCTTTGACGGATTACTTTAAGGATGAACACTTTTCATACTATGAATTGGCGAAACAGATAGCGAAGCTACATCTACTATTCAAAAAGGCTAAGATCAAGAAGGGCGACAAAATCGCTTTGGTTGGTCGTAATAACCCACGTTGGTGTATCTGCTATATTGCAACAATTACCTATGGTGCTGTTATAGTGCCGATTCTGCAAGATTTTAGCGGTAGTGATATCGTCCATATTGTAAAACACTCGGAGAGCCGACTACTATTTTTGACCGATAATTTCTGGGATTTGATCGATGAGGATCATATCAAGAGGGTAGATGCTGTATTCTCGCTCACGGACTTCCATGTTATCTTTGAGCGTGGAGGAAATACTCTTGATAGTTTCCAGAAAGATATCGTGACGCACTATCGTAAACACTATAAGCGAGGATTTACTGTTGATGATATCACCTATCCGGATCTGCCAAATGACCACCCATGTCTATTGAACTATACCTCGGGAACAACAGGTAGTTCGAAGGGTGTGTTGCTTACGGTGAATAACCTTACGGGAAATGTCATCATTGCACGAGATTATATCAATCCTAAGACCAATTCTCCATATTTCCATCGCGGAGGCCGTGTTCTTTCGTTCTTGCCATTGGCTCACGCTTATGGGTGCGCTTTTGACTTTTTGTCGCAGCTGGCTGTTGGTGGTCATGTCACACTTTTGGGACGTATCCCTTCGCCAAAGATCTTGATCGAGGCTATGCAGACGGTGCGCCCTACGATTGTAAACTGTGTGCCTTTGATCCTTGAAAAGATCTATAGAAAGCAGGTCCAGCCGATGTTGGAGACTACGCCGATGAGCCTTGCGATGAAGATTCCATTGGTAAATAGTGCTATTTATTCAGTTATCAAGAGCCGATTGATGGATGTCTTTGGTGGTGAGGTAGAGGTCTTTATCGTTGGAGGAGCTCCGATGAATCAGGAGACGGAGGCCTTTTTGATGCAGATTGGATTCCCTATCACAATCGGATATGGAATGACTGAGTGCGCTCCTATCATCTCATTCACGGGGCCAGATCGCTTCAAGGCTGGCTCATGTGGAAGAGCTCTTACGGAACATTTGGAGGTTAAGATCGACTCTGCGGATCCGGAGAAGATCGCAGGCGAGATATTGGTTCGTGGCGAGCACGTTATGGTCGGATACTTCAAGAATGAGAAGGATACCAACGCGGTGCTTGACAAAGAGGGTTGGTTGCATACGGGTGATATGGGAACTATGGATCCGGATGAAACGCTCTATATTAGAGGACGTTGCAAGACGATGATACTAAGTGCGAGTGGTCAAAATATCTATCCGGAGGCTATTGAGGAGCGTTTGAATAATATGTATATGGTGAGTGAGTCACTCATCATAGATAATAATGGCCGATTGGCAGCTTTGGTAGTTCCAGATTTTGATCAGGCTGAAATTGAGGGTGTTAGTCAAGAGGCATTGGCTGGTATTATGGAGCAGAATTTACGTGATCTAAATACTCAAGTGGCATCATATGAGAAGGTTGCATCTATTACCATATATCCGACGGAGTTCCAGAAGACTCCGAAGAAGAGTATCAAACGATATCTTTATAACACTTCGTTGTTGTCTACATCATACAATTAGGTGATATGTTCTCGATCGATAAGCAGCGGACTAGTGAAAATCTACTCTACATATTGTTGTGGAGTGCGATTTTCCTTGTTCCGGCGCTTAACTCGACGATGACCTCTCGGGATAGAATCTATATTGAGGAGGTGTTGGCGGCGTGGTTTAAGATCTCGCCGTTCTTCGCTGTCTATTTGGTGAATAACAACTATTTTGCACCCCACTTACTCTTCAAACAACGATATTGGCAATATATAACCTCTGCTTTCATATTCTCACTTTTGATCTTTATTGGGGTCGATTATATCCAAGAGAATATGATGTCGAATTTTTTGGCACGTAGTATCATTGATGAGCTTGTAGATGGGGTGATCACGATCACGGATTTGAATATCTTTTGGAATGTTGTGCTTGCTATGTTGATGTGTGCGGCAAATGATGGGTTGAAGTTGATCTATAAATCGATGCGAGATGACCAGATGATGGAGGCGTTAAAGCGGCATAATCTGCAGGTAGAGATGGACTATCTGAAATATCAGATCAACCCGCACTTCTTTATGAATACGCTTAATAATATCCATGCGTTGATCGATATAGAGCCCGATTCGGCCAAGAGTGCAGTTATAGAGCTCTCGAAGATGATGCGATATGTATTGTATGAGTCGGGAAGTGCATCGATCTCGTTGAGCAACGACCTGAAATTTATCTTCAACTATATCGAACTAATGCGCATTCGTTATGAAGATAGCATAAGGATTCACTTTAATCCGGCAGACGACCTTCCGCAAGAGGCAGCGATACCACCATTGATGTTGATTGTCTTTATAGAGAATGCCTTTAAACATGGTGTCGGTGTTTCGGGAAGTGATTATTTTATAGATATAGATATTAAATATGAGGCTTCAAAACTACACTACCGTGTGACGAATAGTCTGCCGAGGGTGGTGGCAAAGAGTTCGGGGATCGGTCTTATAAACCTTCGTAAACGTCTCGAATTAATATATACAAATAAATTCACTATGGATTGTGGCGTCCAAAATGGTGAGTATGTTGCATCCCTTATAATACCAATTCACAATGCTTAGATCAATAGCTATAGATGATGAACCATTGGCTCTTCGACAGCTCGAAGCGTATATTTCACGTGTGCAGAATGTGGAGATGGTTAGTAAGTTCCGCGATGCAGTGAGTGCGGAGGCGTATTTGTTGGAGAATCAGGTTGATCTGATCTTTTGCGATATCAATATGCCGGAGTTGAGTGGAGTCGATTTCGTGCGTAATCTGCAGGAGCGCATGGATGGTGCAGCTCCAATGGTGATCTTTACTACGGCCTATTCGGAGTATGCTGTGGAGGGTTTTCGCCTCGATGCGGTGGATTATCTATTGAAGCCATTTACCTATAGTGATCTTGAGCGCGCCGCACAACGTGCCTATTCGCTCTTTATGTTGCGTCATGGGCAGGGACGAGAGTCGGAGTCGGAGATTGTGGCGGAGGATGTGCAAAAAGATAGCCTCGATGAATCTATCTCGATTAAGGCAGATTATAAGGTTACGTTGGTGAAGTTGCGCGATATTATATATATGGAGAGCGAGGGCGAGTATGTGAGGTTGCATTTGCAGGGAGCACGTCCGATCACCACCTTTGTGAGGTTGAAGAATATGGAGGCTATGCTCCCTTCGTCTCATTTTGTGCGCACACATCGTTCATATATTGTAAATCTCAACTATGTAAAGAGTTATGAGCGCAGTAGGGTATATCTCTCGAATGATGATTATCTGCCGATTGGACAGAATTACCGTGAGTCGTTCTTGTGTGCAGCGAATCAGATTGCTAAAATATCGACGACGCCGCAGTAGAACTATCTGATTTATGCAAGTGAGACTCTAGGCTATATTGGCGTTTATGCCACCTACTCTATTTCGATGATTGTCGTGTTCAATGCTCCATTTGCAAACTCTAGAGCTTGCGCGAACTCCTCGACAACGATTTGCCCTTCAAGAGGCCCAATTACATAGCGATCAGCCCCTACCTTCGAGAGCTCAGCGTCGGGACAGTGGGTTGAAATTATGTTTTTTATATCATCCGTAAGTTCAATAAGGCCGCTTATCTGTACCCTATACTTCTGATCCGCTGGGAATGGATCGCGGTAAAGGTTGCGTTTCACACCATCTCTCCATATCACAACCTCTGGTCGTCTAAATCCTTGGCGTTTGCAGAGTGCAGCAGCTTCGTCTGCCTCCGCAAATGTTTCGAAGCCACCTCCGTAATATGTCCAGAGCCCACCTTCACGACTGTAGGAAAGAGGGTAGGCGCCATGAAATATTGATGGTGCTTGCTTCGAGTTAAATGCCCCATAGTGGATTCTATAGATCGTCCCCTTTGGATATATCACCGTCTCTGGGATCGGATTTGCATTGTCGTAGACTGGCGTAGTTGAAAATAATATTGGTTCATAGAGAATGAAGTTGCGCTTGACAAATACCAACTCCGGCAACTCCTCCAACGGCGCTAGGTAGGATAGTTTTTTTGCCGCTCCGCTGAGTGAGTCTACTGCATTGGTAAGCTGAAGTTTATTTGCAAACATCCCCTCCAATCTCACCATCTTCTGCTTCTGAAGATTATACCTCACAGCAGCTCCGCTCTGAGGGCCACACTCAATAGCCGCAATCTCAGACTCGCACTCTCGCGCCATCTCGCCACTTTGGTTCAATAGATCATCATAACCCATCACCTCCATCAACATATTGTATGCAAAATCTTTATTGTCGTATGCCGCTCCCCAATCATCGCGTAGAATCTTTGATAGCGAATCGGCATCTCGCTTAAGTGTGTGGAATTCAGTGCTATATTCATTAGCTATCTCCTCGTCATCTGTCTGGTTGTAGAGTTGGAGAAGCTCTCTCATCCTCTCATAGGTCTCGATATACTCCGTATATGCTGCCGCACACTTCGCCTCTATAGATTCAGCAAGTCGAAGGTTGTCATAATCCTCTTTAGGCAGATTCTCACTCGCCAATTTACTCGTTGCTATTGACTTTGATATGTCGCCCCTAAGGGTGTTATTGGTCGAATTAGGTGTTGATCCATCATTGTTTGTTGAGGGGTTATTTAATATCCACTGCTCCTCTATAGTAGTAACCTCACCGCTTATTGTATTGTATTCCGCCCTAACGTCAAAGAGCTCCATCTCGATATCTACAATTGAGTTTCGTGCTTGAGATGCCTGAGCACCACCTGCCGCAAATTCGTTGCGATACTTAACAAGAAGTTGTGATAGAGAATCCTCTCTGTTTTGTAGTGCCACCTCGCGTGATAGCATTGACATATATGTTGAATCCCCCTCAAGAGCGGTTATTCGAGCCGTCACGCCAGAGGTTGCAGAGTGTGCACTCAATGAAAAAAGAGCTGCAAAAAGGAGTGAGACTATCGTAAGTCCCAGATATCGGAAACGTGAAGTTATCGCCACCATTTTATTAAGAAAAGTTGTATGAGACCAAATATTTCGAGACGCCCCAGTAGCATGAGTAGCGTCAAATAGTATTTAACAAACGTAGGTATCTCAGCATAGTTATTCATCGAACCTACATCACCAAATCCCGGACCAACATTACCTATCGAGGCGGCCGAGGCGGTGAAGGAGGTGAGGATATCGAGCCCAAATATGGTACATACGAGTGTTCCCGAGAATACTAAAAGCAGGTATATGATAATATATATCGCGACCCCATGTAGAACTCCTCGATCTTGAATTATATTGTCTATCCTAATTCTAAAGATCGCATTTGGATGTTGCTGCTGTTGGATCTGATTTCTGATCATCTTAGCCGCAATCATCGCGCGATTCATCTTCATACCTCCCGTAGTTGAGCCCGAACAGCCACACACCAACGATGCGAAGATCAACAACATAATGGTAAACGATGGCCAAGGATTGGTGTCAACTGTCGCAAATCCAGTAGTGGATATCAACGATACGAGTTGGAACGCACCCTGCCGCAGAGACTCCCATATGGTTGGATATGTGCCGACAATATGGAGGTTGAACGAGATTAAAAGGATAAATACCACAATAACACTTACATAGACTCGCATAACCTCCGAACGGAATAGATTGTTGTGTTTTCCGGTGATGGTCGCAAATATTAATCCGAAGTGGGTACTTGCCGCGATCATTGCAAAGATGATGATCGTCTCGATTAGTTGCGAATCGAAGTAGGCTATACTGCTGTTCTTCGTACTAAATCCACTTGTCGCGATGGTCGACATTCCGTGTGTCAGTGCGTCGTACCAATTCATCCCCGCTAGCTTTAACAAGATTGTGGTGAGTGCCGTGAGGCCCACATAGACAACCAGTACGATCTGAGCGATCATCTGAGTGCGATAGTGGAAGTTGTCCTTTGCCATCTGAGATAGCTCCACGTTAGATAGCGTTAGCTTACTACTACCGATCGAAGGGAGGATTATTAGGGCAAACATGATAACGCCGATACCTCCTATCCAAGTCGATAACATTCGCCAGAAGAGCAATCCTCGAGGGAGCGACTCTATATCAGTAAGGATTGATGCCCCGGTGGTCGTAAGACCCGAGACAGATTCGAACCATGCATTGACAAACGAGAACTCTCCGCCCCACATTAAAAATGGGAACATCGTGACAACGCAGGTCAATAACCACGATCCTAGCACAATGGAGTATCCCTCTTTGGTTGAAATCTTATTATCCTTGTCGACAAAAATCAGGGGGAAAGCACCAAGTAGTGCCGTCAGAAGTCCCGATAACATAAGTGCATAAAACGACGTGTCGTGATAGCTAATAAATGCTACGACGGCCGATGCAAACATCGCGAGTGCTAGAAATAGCATCACGATACCTATGTATCTAAGTACTATGCTTAATCTCATACTCTTCTACTCTTTGATCTTTTTATTCTGTGCGATAAGAGTTTCGATCTTTTCGCTGAGTTGCCCGAGCTCATCTTTGTTTTGGCTCTTTGGGGCGTATGGCACTTTGAATGATAGGTAATCTTTGAGCGATTTATTGATCGTGATGATCGGGTTTACGCAATATCTCAACATGAAGTAGAAGAGCATGAGCACCGTTGCAATCATCACAATAAGTGAGATAAATACCGGAGTCATAGCACGATACGCATTGTTTTGGAGTTGTTCCGCACCCGGTGCTAATGAGTGTTGTGACATGGTCATATATTCGTCAATCGAGGTTACCATCTTGTAGTATATTGGTTGGTACTCTGCGAATATTGTGGTGGCGAAGTTCTTTGACAGTGAATCAAGTTGCGGAAATTCATCCTTTAGGATGGTGTATTTCCCATCGAGAATTGGGGCTGTCATGAATCTTTCGGAGGTGTAGCGAAGTTGTTTTGCTGTGACTATCATTGAGTCTACAATCTCAGGTGTGAGCGATTGAATACGAGCTTCGGATAGTACGTTGTCAAGCCTATCCAGCGAGCTCTGGCACAGTGAATCGAGCCCTCTATCATCGAAGGCGGTCATCTGTACGAATGCTCTATTTTGTTCGCGAACGGCAGCCAACATCTCTCTTGCCAATACCCTGTTTTGGTGGTTTGTACCTAGGATATCCTCTGTATCTCTACTAAGTGTGCTGAGCTCAATAAATGAGACCATTCCCGAGAGTACCAATACTCCGACGATACTCATGAAGCCAGCTGTGACGCGTTTGCGTAATCCTTTCATCGTTCAAGAAGATAATTAATTAATATCACAAAGATATGAATAATTTTGGAATCAAAGGCAAAAATAGCCACATATAACAGAGTCAGGGCGAAAAATAGATTGAAATCTGGTGCAAGATGTTGAGAAAAAATCATATCTTTGCCAGATAAAATAACTAAATTTTTGCAGATAATGTGTAAAGCCTTAATTATTGGCGCTGGTGGAGTAGGAACTGTCGTAGCGCACAAAGTAGCAGCAAACCCTATATTTACTCAAGTGACACTCGCTAGCCGTACAAAATCGAAGTGTGATGCAATCGCGGAGGCGATTGGTAGCGGACGTGTCAAGACGGCTCAGGTGGATGCGGATAGTGTGCCGGAGTTGTGTGAGTTGATGCGTCAGTGCACTCCAGATATCGTTATAAATGTGGCACTTCCATATCAGGACCTAACGATTATGGATGCTTGTTTGGAGTGCGGATGCAACTACCTCGATACAGCAAATTACGAACCTAAGGATGAGGCGAAGTTTGAGTATTCGTGGCAATGGGCGTATCAAGATCGATTCCGCGAGGCGGGACTTACAGCTATTCTAGGTTGTGGATTTGATCCCGGCGTAACCTCTATTTTTACAGCCTTCGCAGCGAAGCACCACTTCGATGAGATTCACTATCTTGATATTGTGGATTGCAACGCTGGAAATCATGGAATGGCTTTCGCGACGAATTTCAATCCTGAGATCAATATCCGCGAGGTGAGTCAAAAAGGACGATATTACGAGAATGGAGAGTGGATCACAACTGAACCACATGAGATTCATAAGGGGCTCAACTATCCCGGAATTGGTGAGCGCGAGTCGTATGTTATCTATCATGAGGAGTTGGAGTCGTTGGTTAAGAACTATCCGACGTTGAAGCGTGCCCGTTTCTGGATGACATTTGGACAGGAGTATTTAACACACCTTCGAGTGATCCAAAATATCGGAATGGCTCGTATTGACCCTATTATATATAATGGTGTTGAGATCGTGCCTATTCAATTCTTGAAGGCGGTCCTTCCAGATCCGAAGTCGTTGGGTGAGAACTATACTGGTCAGACATCTATTGGATGTCGCATCAAGGGCGTCAAGGATGGTAAGGAGCTGACATACTATATATATAATAATTGTGACCACGAGGCAGCCTTCACAGAGACTGGAACACAGGCGGTTAGCTACACGACAGGAGTGCCAGCAGCTTTGGGCGCCGAGATGTTTGCACGCGGAGAGTGGGGTGGTGCCGGAGTTTTCAATGTGGAGGAGTTTAACCCAGATCCTTTTATGGAGCTTTTGGGTGAGCGCGGACTTCCTTGGATCGAGAACTTTAATGTTGACTTAGAACTTTAACCATTTAACCAAAATAATTTTATGAAGAGATCAGACCTAATTTTACTACTAATTATCGCGTTGGCGATAGCCCCATTTGTTTTGAGCGATGTGCCCTATGAGGTGTACAAAGAGCTAAATGCAGCACATCCTTACTGTTTGGCATTTTTGAAATTTGCAATTTTGTCAACCTTTGGTGAGATGCTAGGACTTCGCGTTAAGAGTGGTTCATATATTTGTGAGGGTTTTGGTGCTGCGCCTCGTGCTATATTGTGGGGAGTCTATGGAGTGTGGATTGCTCTTGCTATGAAGACCTTCGCAACTGGTGCGCCGACGATGGTTCAGTCCCTAGGTGCTGATGGAGTTGTTGAGGCGATGAAGGGTGGTTTTAGCTCTTTGAAGTTGCTTGGTGCATTCTCAATTTCGGTTATGATGAATAGCCTTTTTGCTCCGATTTTCATGACGTTACATAAGATTACAGATGCCCATATTGTGAAGAATGGAGGATCATTGTGTTCGTTGGTTCGTCCTATCGATATGCGCACGAGCTTTGTGAATTTGGATTGGGATACTCAATGGAGTTTCGTCTTTATGAAGACAATTCCATATTTCTGGATTCCAGCCCATACCATCACATTTATGTTGCCAGCTTCGCAGCAGGTTCTCTTTGCAGCGTTGTTGAGTATTGCACTTGGTCTGTTTTTGTCGATTGCGGTCGTTATTTCTCGAAATAAGGCCAGATCATAACAGGTCAAATATCGCAATAAATAGGTATTTATTGTAAAGTAGAGTGTTTTTTTGAAGAAATAGCAGAAAAAATTTGTTGGTCTAATACTTTTTGCCTTTCTTTGCTGAAACAATTTATCAATTAACAATTTTTTTTATGACAGGTTCAGTAAAATGGTTCGATAGCAAGAAGGGCTACGGATTTATCGCTAGCGAGGATGGAAAGGAGTACTTCGTGCACTTTTCAGGTATCGAATCAGATGGTTTCAAATCACTAGTTGAGAAGCAGGAGGTAGAGTTTGATCTCACTACTGGTAACAAGGGTGAGCAAGCAGTCAACGTACGAGTGATTCAGTAATCATACGGGCATTGAGAGAATTTAGAGGGGCTAAGTATTTTAGCCCCTCTATTATTTGGTTTTTCTCCAAAAATCGTGTAACTTTGTGAGGATTAACGTAAAACTTTAATAAACAATTAAATAAATATCACAAAAATGAAAGAAGCAGTTGCAATTTTGACTGGTGGCGGTCCAGCTCCAGGAATGAACACCGTAGTTGGTAGCGTAGCAAAGACATTCCTACAGAAGGGATATCGCGTTGTTGGTCTTCACGCAGGATACTCAGGTCTTTTCAACCCAAATCCAATCACTGAGGATATCACGTTCCCTCTAGCTGACGATATCTTCAATCGCGGTGGATCTCACCTTCAGATGAGCCGTTTTAAGCCAACTGACGCTAATTTCGAGAATGATTTCAACCTTGACTTCTTCACCTCTAACAACATCAAGTTGTTGGTGACTGTAGGTGGTGACGATACAGCTTCTACAGCAAATCGTATCGCTAAGTTCCTTGCTGATAAGAAGTACCCAATCGCAAATATCCACGTCCCAAAGACAATCGACAACGACCTTCCTCTTCCATCGGGCTCACCAACTTTCGGTTATGAGTCAGCTAAGGCTTCAGGAACAGTTATCGGAACAACAGTATATTGCGACGCTAAGACTAGCGGAAACTGGTTCGTAGTAGCAGCTATGGGTCGTTCGGCAGGTCACTTGGCATTTGGTATTGGTGAGGCTTGCCACTATCCAATGGTTATCATCCCTGAGATGTTCAACAAGACTGAGATCACAGTTGAGAAGATCGTTAACTTGGTTATCTCATCTATCATCAAGCGTAAGTTGATCGGAATGGATTATGGTGCTGCAATGATTTCGGAGGGTGTGTTCCACGAGCTTTCAGACGAGGAGATCAAGAAGAGCGGTGTGAACTTCACATATGACGATCACGGTCACCCAGAGTTGGGTAAGGTATCAAAGGCTAATGTATTCAACGAGATGTTGGAGAACAAGCTAAATGAGATCGGTCTTAAGGTTAAGAGCCGTCCGGTAGAGATCGGATATGAGGTTCGTTGTCAGACTCCAATCGCATTTGACTTGACATATTGCTCTGAGTTGGGAATGGGTGTTTATCAGCTATTCTCTGAGGGTAAGACAGGTTGTATGGTATATGTTAACACAGAGGGTAACGTATCTCCATTGTACTTGAACGATCTTCAGGATCCACAGACAGGAAAGATTCCACCACGTTTGGTTGACATGAGCTCTGACAAGGTTAAGAATGTGATCGACACAGTTCTTAGCTATGTTACTGAGGCTGACTACGAGGCTGCTAAGGCTTATGTAGCTAACCCAGAGGCGTATGACTTCGCTAAGATCTTGAACTGGTAGTAATCGGTTTGGTAATATAATAGTAGAGGGTGCTCATTTGATTGAGCACCCTCCTTTTGTAGAAGTTGTTATAAAAAGAGTAGTTTTTGGGCTTCGTGAAGTGGCTGAAAGCGGAGCGTACTTTTAGTACGTGAGCATTTCAGAGACAAGGGAAGTGCAAAAAATACCTTTTTATACAGCTTCTATTGTGATATTTTGATTAATTGTTCTCTGTAAGCATTCAAGATCTGCGACTTAGAGATAAATCCGAGGTATCTGTTCTCTGTCGTTACAACTGGCAGCATCCATGTATGTTTATTCTCGAACTTGCGCAATACACTCTGAATAGACTCTCCTTTCACGATCTTGTCGCGCGGTTGTGAGGTGTAGTGTCGAATAGAGTTGCTATACTTATGCGGCTTGAACATATCCTCGCGAAGGTCATCGAGTTGAACGACTCCCAACAATTTACCAAAGTTGTCGATCACGGGGAAGATATTTCTGTGTGCAGACGATATGATATGAACCAAATCGCCAAGTGTGTTGAACTCTTTGAGACGCACAAAATCGGTCTCCATTAAATTATCAACGTTGAGGAATACCAATGCCGATTGATCCTTGTTATGTGTTACCAACTCACCAGATTTACTCAATGGTTTGGTGTAGATTGACTCCGGCTCAAGGTAATAATCAATAGCGAAGGCGATTGATGCAACAATCATCAGAGGAATGAACAACCCATAACCACTCGACAGCTCGGCGATAAGGAAGATGGAGGTCAATGGGGCATTCATCACACCCGACATCACACCCGACATACCCACCAACGTAAAGGAGATGATCGAGAGATTCAGATCAAATAGTATGTTGCACGCTATGGCCAATGAAGCTCCGGTAAACGCACCGATAAATAGCGATGGGGCAAATGTTCCACCAATACCTCCGGCAGCTGTAGTTGAGGCCATCGCGATAACCTTGAAGAACATTGTGGCAACCAAGAAGAGCAGAATCGCCCAATCGTAATATCTAAACTCAAAGAATAGCGAGTTGTCGAATAACTTAATCGGATCGCCATGCATCAGAGCGGTGATACTACCATACCCCTCGCCATATAGAGGTGGGAAGATATAGATCAATAGACCAATGATGACACCACCAAGAATCCACTTCTTATAGGTCTTTTCGATCTTTTTAAATATTCCGCTTACCCACTCATTTATCGAGGTTAAGTAGTATGCCATGAGTCCACAAGTAATACCCAACAATATAAATATAGGTATCTGCCACAGCTCAAAGGCATCTTCGGCTTTGAGTGTAACAGCTAATATCGGGTCAAATCCACGCAACATAAAGGCGACTGTAGTGGCTGTGATAGATGAGATGAGCAGTGGGATGATTGACCCAACAGTAATATCAAGCATCAATATCTCAAGCACAAAGACCACACCCGTAATAGGGGCTTTGAATATGGCGGCAAGTGCAGCACCGGCTCCACAGCATAGAAGTAGAGTAGTGTAGCGATAGTTGAGCTTTGCAATCTGCCCAACGGTCGATCCAATAGCTGCTCCAGTGAGTACGATAGGGGCCTCGGGACCGACAGAACCTCCAAATCCTAGGGTTGTAGATGATGCGACGATCGAACTCCATGTGTTGTGAGATGGGAGTTTTGAGTCGCGTCGTGATATGGCATAGAGCACACGGGTAACTCCCTCTGAGATGTTATCTCGAACAATAAACCTCACAAATAGAGAGACGATGATAATACCGATCACCGGATATACCAATAGCAATGGGTGCGATTCATAAATCGGGAACCAGCTCACCAACCCCGCTTTGATGGTGTGTAGCAGCATCTCGAAGAGATATGTCGCAATGCCCGCCACGATACCAATCACCACCGCGAGCAGAATCATCATCTGACGATTGCTCAATCTGCGGCTTAGTAGTAGCAAGATGTTATACGCCCGATCGTAATATTTATATATTTTATTTGATTGCGACATTTTTTCGAAATTAAAAGTGGTAGATACCCATGATCTCGCGAACCTGACGAACAGTCTCATCGGCACTCTTGCGAGCCTTCTCAGCACCAGCCATCGTCACCTCGTGTAGGTACTTCTCGTTGTTGTAGATCTCTGCGATCTTCTCACGAATTGGCGATACGGCAACGATGATATCCTCTGCTAGTTGCTTTTTAAGGTCGCCATAACGGATCTCGCATGATGCATATTTATCCTTGAAGTACTCGATTGTCGAGGTGTCAGATACGGATTCCATGATCGTGAAGATATTTTGTACGGGCTCGCTGATTGGTGAGTTTGGCTCTGTTGGACCTGAATCTGTAGTCGCCTTCATCACCTTTTTGCGGATCGCAGCATCTGTATCATTAAGATATACGCAGTTTCCTTCGCTCTTGCCCATCTTGCCCGAACCATCTAACCCCGGGATCTTAACTGTCTCAGCACCAAAATTATAAGCCTGACTCTCTGGGAAGAAATCCACACCATAAATCGAATTGAAGCGACGAGCAAAGACACGTGTAAGCTCCAAGTGTTGCTCTTGATCCTTACCAACAGGAACTTTTGCAGCACGGTGCAATAGGATATCTGCCGCCATAAGTACAGGATAGCACAAAAGACCAGCGTTTACGTTGTTTGGTTGCTTACGAGCCTTATCCTTGAATGAAACGGTACGCTCCAACTCTCCTAAATATGCGTGCATCGAGAGTAGTGTGGTAAGCTCAGTCACTTGAGGGACATCACTCTGGACATATATTGTGGCAACCTCTGGGTCAAGGCCAGCAGCAAGGTACTCAGCCAATACACCACGAATATTTGTGTGTAGTGTCTTTGGGTCGGGGTGTGTTGTTAGTGCGTGGTAGTCTGCAATGAAGAAGAAGCAGTTTGCATCATGCTGCATCTTCGTGAAGTTCTTAAGTGCACCGAAGTAGTTACCCAAGTGTAGTTGCCCTGTAGGGCGTATTCCGCTCAATACTGTCTCCATTTTGTCGTATTAAATTTGTAATTTCTATCGTTTTGTTATTAAATTTCGCTACAAAGATATAAAAAAGTGTTGTAGGTGATGCAAAAGTTGCAATCTATAATTTTTTTTGATACCTTTGTTATATAGAATAAGTGAAAATATGACGATAATCCAACTAGAATATCTACTAGCAGTAGCGAACTACGGCAGCTTTTCGGCCGCTGCGGAGCGTTGTTTTGTAACCCAACCATCGTTGAGTATGCAGATTAAGGCTTTGGAGGAGGAGTTGGGAGTTCTTCTTCTCGATAGGTCACACAAACCGGTAATCCCGACCGAAGCTGGCCATGTGGTAATTCGCGAGGCGAAGGAGACAATCATGGCATATAATAATATTCGGGAGTCGGTCGCAGAGCTTAAGGGCGAGACGACTGGAAAGTTGAGGTTGGGAGTTATTCCGACAATTTCACCATATCTGTTGCACAAATTTATTCCGACCTTCGTGGCTAAATATCCAAAGGTGGAGCTCGAGATTCGCGATATGGTGACGGCCGATATTATCGAGGCGTTGAAACGAGATAAGATAGATGCAGCGTTGGTTGCCGGGGGAACTTGTGGCGATGGAATCATAGAGCACGAATTGTTTGATGATAACTTCTATGCTTACGTATCTCCGCAACATCCGTTGGCAGCGAAGAGGGATATTGCTATAGATCAAATAGATATGCGAGATTTGGTGTTGTTGAGTAGCGGAAACTGTATGCGTGATCAGATCATGGAGTTGTGTCATGCTAAGCACGCTAATCCGTCGTCACACTATACTTTTGTCTCGGGGTCGATCGATACGCTGATCAGAATTGTCGATTGTACCAACACACTGACAATCATTCCGCATATGGCTCTTGAATATATTCCAGCGCGCCACACACCTCGAGTGAAGAGTTTGGAAGGGGGCTCAACGGCACGAAAAATTGCTGTTGCGGTGCGTCGAACATATGTCAAGAACTCGATTATTAACGCATTAAATGAGACTATTATGGAGTGCGTAAATGTAGATAAGTGAATAAATATTGGGTGAAGAGGGTGATTTCTCATTAGTTTTTCCTATTTTTGCACGTCTTGTGTAATTTTTAAGGCAATTTAGGAGTTTAATAGTTAATAATTTAAGAAAAAGGGTATGGATAAAGCAGTTGCTACTGTAGTTGAAGCAATTCAAGATAAGAAAGGAAAGAATATCGTGTCGCTAGATATGACGGGATTTGATGGGGCTATATGCTCTCATTTTGTTATCTGTAATGCAGATTCGACAACTCAGGTTGAGGCGATCTCAAATGGTATCGAGGAGATGATGGAGGAGAAGTTGGGTGAGAAGTTGTATCGTGTCGAGGGTCGTCAGATGGGGCTGTGGGTTGCGATGGATTATGTGGATGTTGTAGTTCATATTTTCCAGACAGAGCTTCGTGGCTTTTATCGATTGGAGGAGCTATGGTCTGATGCCGTGCGCACGGAGTATGCAAGCGAGGAGTAATTCTTGCAGGCTATTGAGTTGAGTGGGGTGTGGTCGAAGGGTAATGTAAGACAAAATTATAATGGAAGAGAATAAAAAAGGAGGTCAAGATCCTAATAAAAACATAAAGATGGGTATGAAACGTCCAAATTGGATGTGGGTTTACGCCGTCGTAGCCATAATAATGGTAGGTTACTATTTTGTGACAAATGATACTACAGCAGCTGTCAAAAGCGATTGGATGAGTGTCGAGCAGATGGTAATAAATGGGGATGTTGAGAGTATTACAGTTGTTAATCGTGATGTTGCGGAGGTTTGTCTAACTGAGTCAGCAGCAGAGAGATACCGAAAAAATGAGGTAGATAAGAAGTATGAGAATATCCCGATGATGGGTACTCAAATCTACTTTACAATTGGTTCTGTAGATGCCTTTCGTGAGGATTTGGCGGAGGCTGTGGAGGTCTCTGGCAATGAGGTTGCGGTGATCTATGAGAATAAGAGTGGAGGGTGGCAAGAGATCTTGATCCAGATTCTACCTTGGGTTCTTATCATCGGATTCTGGTTCTTCATCATGCGCGGTATGAATCGCGGAGGTGGGGGAGCTGGAGGCATTATGAATGTTGGAAAAGCGAAGGCTCAAGTCTTTGACAAAGAGGGTGATATGAAGGTCACCTTCAAGGATGTCGCGGGTCTCGAAGAGGCGAAGGTCGAGATAATGGAGATTGTTGACTTCCTCAAAAAGTCAGACAAGTATATAGAATTAGGTGCGAAAATCCCTAAGGGAGCGTTGCTTGTAGGCCCTCCGGGTACAGGAAAAACGTTGTTGGCAAAGGCTGTTGCTGGCGAGGCAAATGTTCCATTTTTATCTATCTCGGGATCGGATTTCGTGGAGATGTTTGTTGGAGTTGGAGCGTCGCGAGTTCGTGATCTGTTTGATCAGGCGAAGAAGAAGTCGCCATGTATTTTGTTTATAGATGAGATCGATGCAATTGGAAGAGCACGTGGTAAGAATGCAGGTTTTTCGGGCAATGATGAGCGTGAAAACACTTTGAATCAGTTGCTTACGGAGATGGATGGTTTTCAGACAAATGCTGGTGTTATTGTGTTGGCGGCGACAAATAGAGCTGATATTTTGGATAAGGCGTTGCTCAGAGCAGGTCGATTTGATCGTCAGATAGATGTGGGTCTTCCAGATGTGACGGAGCGTGAGCAGATCTTTGATGTGCATCTTCGTAAGTTGAAGTTAGATCCAAATTTAGATCGTTCATTCTTGGCTCGACAGACACCGGGATTCTCGGGAGCGGATATTGCAAATGTGTGTAACGAGGCGGCTTTGATCGCTGCGCGTCACGATAAGAATCAAGTTGAGAAGGAGGATTTCTTGGCGGCTGTCGATCGTATTATCGGTGGTATGGAGCGCAAGAATAAGATTATGAAGGATGAGGAGAAGCGTCGAATCGCCTATCATGAGGCTGGCCATGCAACTGTAAGTTGGTTGTTGGAGTCGGCAAATCCGCTGATCAAGGTGACTATCATACCACGTGGAAAGGCGTTGGGTGCTGCGTGGTATCTGCCCGAGGAGCGTCAGATCACAACGCGTGAACATATGATGGAGGAGATGGCATCGTTGATGGGAGGGCGAGTTTCGGAGAAACTATCCTTTGGTGAGATCTCGACCGGAGCGTTGAATGATTTGGAGCGTGCTACGAAGATGGCTTATTCGATGATTGCATATTATGGCATGGGTAAAGAGGTAGGTAATTTGAGTTACTACGACTCTACAGGTCAGGGAGATATGGGATTCACGAAGCCATATTCGGATAAAACGGCACAACAAATAGACACCGAGGCACGTGAGATCTTAGCGGAGGCGTATGCATTGGCGGAGAGGGTTCTTACGGAGCAAGCAGTAGGAATGAAGCAGATTGCAGAGCTCTTGTTAGAGCGAGAAGTGATCTTTACGGAGGATGTTGAGCGTATTCTTGGACGCAGAAAAAAGGATGTAGAGGCGGATGCCAAAAAAGAGATAGCGGAGGCAGAAGTTGTGGAGCAGATAAATGAAGAGCCTGTAACCGAGGCTACAGTATAAGCGAATACCTATTGCGAGATAGGAGACCTAACGAACTACGAATAGAATGGAAAGTAAGATGAAGAACCTTATGGTTCGAGCAGCAAGCGGAGTACTCCTCGCTGTTGTAGTGATTGGAGCACTGCTCTACTCACAGTGGAGCTTTGGATTGTTGCTCATGGCGATAACATTGGGCGGCGTTGGCGAATTTTATAGAATGTCTAAGGCTAAAGGTATTGAGCCACAGTTGTTTGCTGGCTATACCTCAGCGGCAGCGATCTTTGGATTTGGCTTTGACTATTTTTTCAATGGTAGCACCTTCAATATTCATTTTTTGTTGTTCTTGATGCTTATCTTGCCAATCATGTTTATTACGGAGCTATTCAAGGGTGGAGATCGACCATTGAGTAACGTGGGTACTACTGTGTTGGCATTGATATATGTCGCTGCTCCGATGGCGATGTTGGCTGGAGTGCCGTTGTTGCTGACCGGAGGTGAGTGGGATCCGATGGCGATGATATTGTATATCTTTATTATATGGAGTAACGATACATTTGCTTATCTGGTTGGTGTTCCATTTGGCAAGCACCGCCTCAATCAGAGAATCTCACCTAAGAAGAGTTGGGAGGGGTTCTTCGGAGGTATTGTCGGTGCAATTTTATGTTCGATATTGGCAGCCTATATCATTGATGGTTCGTATGTTATGTGGGTCGGAGTTGGTGCTATCACCTCAACAATAGGATGTTTGGGAGACCTCGTGGAGTCGATGTTCAAACGCACGTGTGGAGTGAAGGATTCGGGTAATATTTTGCCGGGTCATGGCGGATGGTTGGATCGTTTTGATGGTTTGATCTTTTCAGCACCATTTGTTTTTGTCTACCTTATTTTATTGGGTTTGTTGTAGTGGTAGATATTTTTTTAACCCTTTTAATGTTTGTAAGTTATGAAAATAAGTAAAGAGGGATATCGTATAATAGGCATTACGGGGGCGGTGTGTTTTGCCTTGTGGTTGTGTTTCTACCACATGATTAACCAAGATGAGTCATATCTGCTGATGTGGTTTGGCACATTTATATTTATCTTCTTTTGGTTCTTTGTTGTGGCTTTCTTTCGCGAGCCGAGGCGTGTGAAGATTCATGATCCTCAGCTAATCTTCTCGCCATGTGATGGTCGTGTAGTGGTTACGGAGGTGGTCATGGAGGATGAGTATTTGAAGTGTGAGATGATGCAGATCTCGATCTTTATGTCGGTGACAAATGTCCATGTCAATTGGTTACCTGTTGGTGGTATTGTTGAGTATTTCAAATACCATCCGGGGCGTTTTTTGGTTGCGTGGCATCCTAAATCATCAACGGAGAATGAGCGTACAACAACTGTTGTTACGACCCCTAAAGGAGATAAAATCTTGTTCCGTCAAATCGCAGGCTTCGTAGCGCGACGCATCATTTCGTATATGACAGTAGGGACTACAATGGAGCAGAATCATATCACGGGATTTATTAAATTCGGTTCGAGAATCGATGTGTTAATCCCAAAGGAGTGCGAACTTTTGGTTGAGATTGGAGATGGTGTTGTTGGATCACAGACTCCGATTGCCAGATTTAAACGCAAATAAGATTATGATACCTTCATATACTAACTCATTGACGCTGCAAGGTGTAATCCGATTCGTGATAGGATTTACAACGGTCGGAATCGCGCTCTTTTTATTGTGGTATTTTTCAGATGTTGTTATCTATATCCTTGTGTCGGCAGTCTTGGCGATTATGTTTCGCCCGATGGTCAACGCATTGAATAGCATTCGTATCAAGAAGCGAGTCTTGGCGCGAGGTTTTGCAGCATTGATAACATTGTTGGTGATATGGATACTCTTTTTATTGCTTTTTTCGCTGTTGGTTCCACTGATCTTTTCGAAGATTTACCAACTCACTAATATTGATTTTAATACTGTTCTGCACTCTATTCAAGAGCCGGTTCTCTATGTGCAACACTATATCCAGAATCTGCTATCGATACCCGAGAGTAATGTAGATATTGGCGATTCGCTCATTCAGTGGGGGAAGAATGTAATTGATATGTCGACCATTAATGGAGCTTTTTCATCGATTATTGGCCTTTTAGCCTCTTCGGTTATAACCTTCTTCTCAGTTTCATTTATTACATTCTTCTTTTTGAAAGATGAGAATCTCTTCTTTTCGATGGTCTCATCGATGTTTCCTTCGAAGTATGATGAGAATGTAAAGAGGGCGTTGAACTCTATCTCGTTTCTGTTGTCGAGATATTTCGTAGGGCTTTTGGCCGAGAGCTCCTTGATCGCTATTTCGGTGAGTGTTGCGATGATCTGTTTTGGCATGAAGCCAAGCGATGCGTTTTTCATTGGTATAATTATGGGTGTTATGAATGTCGTGCCCTACGCAGGGCCATTTATGGGTGCGTGTTTCTCTGTTTTTTTAGGCGTTGTTACACCAATTGAATCTCTGGGCATAGGCTCTACGGTGTGTGTTATCATTGGGTCATTGGCTGTTATCAAGGGAATCGATGATTTTGTGTTGCAGCCGACGTTGTACTCGGAGCGTGTCAAGGCTCATCCGCTGGAGGTCTTTATCGTGATTTTGCTGTCGGGGTATGTCGCAGGAATTGTTGGTATGTTGCTCGCGATCCCATCTTATACCGTGTTGCGAGTCTTTGGAAAGGAGTTTTTCTCACAATATTCATTAGTTCAAAAGCTCACAAAGGAGTTATGATAATTATAGAAGGGGTTGTTGTTGAGGGGCGTCAGTTGGGTCGCAAGTTGGGCTTCCCCACAGCGAATGTCGCTCTTGACGGTGATTTGCAGATCGAGAGTGGGGTATATGTTTCGAGAATTACGGTGGACGAAAAAGTCTACCATGGAGTGACCAATATTGGGACAAATCCCACAGTTGGTGATGTGGAGAGACGATCGGAGAGCTATCTCTTCGATTTTAATGGTGATCTATATGGTCGCAAGATATCTGTAGTCTTATATCAAAAATTACGTTCGCAGATGCATTTCGAGAGTGTCGACCATCTACGTCAACAGATTTCAGAAGATATCGAGCGAGCTCGTCAACTTTTGTAGTGAAATAGTGCACGAACCGATGGGTAATTGTCGGTTCGAGTGATCTCAAAGAGTACTCTCTTCCCGTCGGGTTGCGAATACTCTTTTTTGTTTATTGTGAGATGGTCGCCGAGCCTCGATTCACTCATGAAGTGAAGATCAATACGTAGGGGTGTGAAGTTTATAAGCTGCTCTGGCTGCATCATCGAGAGCATCATATCGATATATCTCATTGTATTAACGTGGTTGTTTATATCGATGTCGAGACTATTGGCAGTGTGAGAGGAACTCGATATTGTGCCGTCGAAAGAGTCAAATTGTGGAATTTTGTGAGGTCGCTCAATATCTAAATTCCGAGGTTGCACGTATTGAGTGTAGTTAGCTTCAGCTCTAGTTAGATCAACTGGTCGACGCGCTTTCATATCAATCAGACACCATTGCGATGTTGCTACACCCACACGCTTACCTGTTTTGTCGGTAAGGATAAAATTTCTGGTTGTTGCAATACGAGAACAATCCTCAATCCATGTCTCAATATCGATTTGATCGATAGATGACGGTTCGAAGAGTTCAATCGAGAGACGAGATAAGACCCATGTTATCCCGTTAGAGATCAGCTCCATAACGCCACACCCTAGATTGATGGCAGCATCTGCGGCGGTATCAATGACCTCTATGATTATTTCGGGTATAGTGGTTGAATTCCATATATTAATAGGCGTGACAACCTTCGAGAGCATAACATCGTGCGCCTCACACGGAAGTTCATCAAGCAGTTGGTGGGAGTATCCAACCCCTATCGTGTATCCCGTAAAATCAGCTTGAGAGAGATATCTGTCATAGTACCCCTTCCCACGTCCTAAGCGCCTGCCATCACTGCAAAATGCTACCCCGGGAACTATCATCAACTCAATCTGCGATGGGTCGACAACTATGTCGCTTGTCGGCTCCATTATCCCAAATGCCCCCTTTGCAAGCTTCTCAGGCTCGTACTCCACAAAGTGGATATTTTCACCCTCCACACGAGGTAGAAATATTCGCTTGCCCATAGAGTGCCATCTCTTCACAATGTTGAGAGTCGGCACTTCGTCGGGTAGTGATAGGTAGATTGCGATACTATTTGCCCCTATGAATTTTTGATCTATCTCTATGGTGCTGAATATATTATATGTCTGCTCAGTTTGCTCTGCAAGTCCTATCGAACGATTCAAAGCACCTATAGTGTTGCGAATTTGTCTCTTTAACATTGTGAATAATTTATATTTTTAAAGAATAAAAACGGGCAAAAGTGTTGTTATTTGGCGAACAATGATTACCTTTGTATGCAAAAGTAAACAAATTTTAAATTCATAAAAACAAAATCGTAAAAATTATGAGCTGTTTCTTAACTAATTCATCGGTTGGCAAGAAGTTGGTTATGAGTATCACGGGCTGTATGCTTGTCCTATTCATCCTATTTCACATGTCTATGAACCTGGTGGCACTCTTCAGTGGCGAGGCTTACAACATGATTTGTGAGTTCCTTGGTGCTAATTGGTATGCACTTGTGGCTACTGCTGCACTTGCTGCGGGTGTCTTGATCCACTTTTTGTATGCGTTGCTCCTTACAAAGGAGAACCTTGCTGCACGAGGCAATGTTCGCTACGCAATCACAGTTCAGGAGAAGAATGTCTCTTGGGCATCTAAGAACATGTTGGTTCTTGGTTACATCGTTGTTGGTGGTCTTTTGCTTCACCTTTTCAACTTTTGGGCTAAGATGCAGCTTGTCGAGATCATGGGTCACCATGAGGTAATTTTGTGTGATGGATCTTTAGTATCTCCAACTGATGGAGCTGCTATCATCAAGTACACATTCTCGCAGTGGTATTATGTAATTGCATACCTAGTATGGTTTGTGGCTCTTTGGTTCCACCTAACTCACGGAGTATGGTCAATGTTCCAGACAGCAGGTTTTGCTAACGATATCTGGTTGCCACGTTTGAAGTGTGTAGCTAATGTTGTGGCTACTCTAATCTTCGCTGGTTTTGCAGTTGTTGTTGTTACATTCTTTGTGCGCTCACTAATGTGTGGCACATGCTGCTAATTTATAATTGTAGAATAAAATAAGAAATTACCGATATGGCTTTAAATTTAGATTCTAAAATACCTGCAGGCGAGTTGTCAAAGAAGTGGAGCAACCACAAAGAGGCAATCAAAGTAGTTAGCCCTGCAAATAAGCGTAAGCTCGACGTTATCGTTATTGGAACAGGTTTGGGTGGCGCATCTGCTGCTGCTTCACTTGGTGAGCTTGGATATAATGTCAAGATCTTCTGTATCTCTGACTCTCCACGTCGTGCGCACTCTATCGCTGCACAGGGTGGTATCAACGCTGCGAAAAACTATCGTAACGATAATGACTCAATATACCGTCTATTCTATGACACTATCAAGGGTGGTGACTACCGCGCTCGTGAGGCAAACGTATATCGTTTGGCTGAGGTGTCGAACTTGATCATCGACCAGTGTGTTGCTCAGGGAGTGCCTTTCGCACGTGAGTACGGCGGATTGTTGGATAACCGTTCATTCGGTGGTGCTCAGGTATCTCGTACTTTCTATGCTCGTGGTCAGACCGGACAGCAGTTGTTGTTGGGTGCTTACTCAGTTTTGAATAAGGAGATAGCAGCTGGTACAGTTAAGAGCTACCCACGTCACGAGATGTTGGACATCGTTGTTGATGAGGGCGAGGCTAAGGGAATCATCACTCGTAACTTGGTTACAGGTGAGATCGAGCGCTTTGGTGCTCACGCAGTTGTTATGGCAACGGGAGGTTATGGTAACGTATTCTTCTTGTCGACAAATGCGATGAATTCAAATGGTTCTGTTGCATTCCAGTGCTATAGAAAGGGTGCAGCTATCGCAAACCCATGTTTCACACAGATCCACCCTACATGTATCCCAGTAAATGGAGATCAGCAGTCGAAGTTGACTTTGATGTCAGAGTCGTTGCGTAATGATGGTCGTATCTGGGTTCCTAAGAAGATGGAGGATGTTAAGGCACTTCGTGCTGGTACATTGAAGGCTTCTCAGATTGCAGAGGAGGATCGTGACTACTATTTGGAGCGTCGTTACCCAGCGTTTGGTAACCTTGTACCACGTGACGTTGCGTCTCGTGCTGCTAAGGAGCGTTGTGATGCAGGTTTCGGTGTTAACAACACAGGTCTTGCTGTATTCTTGGATTTCAAGACAGCGATCGAGCGCCTAGGAGAGCCAGTTATCAAGCAGCGTTATGGTAACTTGTTCGATATGTATGAGGAGATCAAGGATACAAATCCATATAAGGAGCCTATGATGATCTTCCCAGCGGTTCACTACACAATGGGTGGAACTTGGGTTGACTATAACTTGATGACTACAATCCCGGGATTGTACTCTATTGGTGAGGCTAACTTCTCTGATCACGGTGCAAACCGTTTGGGAGCATCTGCTTTGATGCAGGGTCTAGCGGATGGATACTTCGTACTTCCATATACAATTGGTGACTTCCTAGCGAAGAAGATCCAAGCACCTAAGGTTTCGACTGCTACAGCAGCGTTCGACGAGGCTGAGAAGGGCGTTAAGGATAAGATCGCTAAGTTGATGGTAATGAAGGGTTCTCAGACAGTTGATGATATCCACAAGAAGTTGGGTCACATCATGTGGGAGAATGTTGGAATGGCTCGTACTAAGGAGTCTTTGGAGCGTGCGATCGTTGAGATTCAGGCACTTCGCAAGGAGTTTTGGAAGGATTGTAAGGTTGCAGGTGAGGCTAACGCATTCAACCAAGATTTGGAGAAGGCTATCCGTTTGGTTGACTACCTAGAGATGGGTGAGTTGATGGCTCGTGATGGTCTTAACCGCGAGGAGTCTTGTGGAGGTCACTTCCGTTCTGAGCACCAGACTGCTGAGGGTGAGGCTAATCGTGATGATGAGAACTTCGCATATGCAGCTGTTTGGGAGTATCAGGGCGAGGATACAGCTCCAGTACTTCACAAAGAGGTGTTGGACTACGAGTTCGTGAAGCGTGCACAACGTAACTATAAAGACTAATAATTGACGTTATATAACTTATAATTCTTAAAGACGATGAATTTTATAATTAAGGTATGGCGTCAAAAAGACGCAAAGTCACAGGGTAAGTTTGTAGAGTACCCAATCAAAGATATCTCTGCTGACACCTCTTTCTTGGAGATGTTGGATATCCTAAATAATGAGTTGAACCACAAGGGTGAGGAGCCAATCGCATTTGACCACGACTGTCGTGAGGGAATCTGCGGAATGTGTTCACTTCACATTAATGGACATGCACATGGACCATCTAGCGCAGTAACCACTTGCCAGATGTATATGCGTAAGTTCAAAGATGGAGAGACTATCACTGTTGAGCCTTGGCGCTCTACAGCGTTCCCAGTAATCAAGGATCTTGTTGTTAATCGCTATGCGTATGATGAGATTCTTCAAGCTGGAGGATATGTTTCTGTTCGTACAAACTCAGTTGTTGATGCTAATGCAATTCCAATCGCTCAGGCTGATGCAGAGGAGAGTATGGATGCAGCAGCTTGTGTAGGATGCGCAGCTTGTGCAGCTACATGTAAGAATGGATCAGCAATGTTGTTCGTATCTGCACGTGTAAGCTCTTTGGCTAAGTTGCCACAGGGACAAGTAGAGGGTGCTCGTCGTGCTCGCGCGATGGTTGCCAAGATGGATGAGCTAGGATTTGGTAACTGTACAAATACAGGTGCTTGTCAGGCTCAGTGTCCAAAGCAGATCTCTATCTCGCATATTGCGCGTTTGAACCGTGAGTTCTTGTCAGCGAAATTCCAAGAGTAGTACTCTGGTATAGTTCATATGAAAAATCCCTGCACCGGTTAATGGTAGCAGGGATCTTTATTTTGATAGATGTAGTGTTGAGATTTGAGATATGTCGATATCGGTGATAGGATATATCATGGCATCGTCTTTTGAGATATCGCCAGACCCGAAATCGAAGCTATTGTAGGCGCTAAATGTTGTTGGGATAGATCCGCGAAAGCCGAAGCGGTAGTAATAACCAATGAGCCACTCTTCGCTCGGGATCAACATCGCGGCGGCATATCCTCTCTCTTTTATCAAATCCATAGTGGCCGTCATCAACTTCGAGGCGTAACCACGACCGCGACACTCGGAGTGTGTTGCAACGCCATAGATATATGCAATGCGACCGATCTCGCTCTCAAAGGGGATGATATGGACCATCGAGAGATATCTATTGTCGGGGTCGGTGACACGCAACATTAGATGTTGAGAGTAGTGGTTGATCAAGAATTCATCTATGAAACGTTCGTCGTCACCAAAGACTTCGCGCCAAAGTTTCTTGCACTCTTTCTCATCGTGGTGAAGATATATAGCGGTATATTTCTCTAGCTTATGCTCCGGGTAATATGAGAGTTTCGCACGTCGCAGCCCCTCTATTCCTAGATCCTCCTCGCGATTTATATATCGGAAGTTCTCGGGTAGAGACTCCGCAAATAGACGATTTATGATGGTATAACAACCTGTAATATCGGTGTCCCCCTTCTCAATATGTGTGCAGAAGGTATCTGAGTTGATGGGTGATCCATATGTAAATGCAACCATCTGATCATCAACATATAGCGCACCACCCCTAAATCCCAACTCTTCGAAGTGGTCGAATGCACGAAGCATCGCCTCACGTTCGGGGTTGAGATCATCGCAGATATCGCCATGCGCAGCTCGCCATTTGCAATCCAACGCCAAGCACTCATCGAATAACTCAGGTGTTAAGTCGCAATATCGATAATTCACATATCGTTTTAGAAACTGATTCACATGGTTTCGCTTAGGCTGTAACCGTTTCCCGGAGAGTGAGCATAGAGCCCCTCTTAGGTAGATATAATCCTCGAAATTTTGGTCTGAGTAGAGTGCGAAATCATCATTGTTGAATTCACATAAACTCTCTTTTGTCAGGCCAATTATTCGAAGTCTGTTGCCATGTGAATGGGCATCTTTGGCTAGCTCAGGTATAATATGTGAAAACGATGAACTCCCATCGCGGCCAATTGGCTGCATATACCCCAACTTCTCGCCTCCATCGATCAGGAAACGTATCACTAAGTATCCATCCACAATGGCCCATGAGCTGTGGTAGGTTGGCTGCCAGCAATACATATTTGCAAACGAGAGGTCGCAGTTGCGGATCGTGCTTCGCAGCGTGTAGCTCTCAATAAGCTCTTTATCTTCAATTGTTATTGGTTTAAAATCAATCATTCTTCTCCTCCATTCGGCACTATATACGAGCTATCTATTATATGTTCAAAATATTGTTGTTCATACGCTTTGAGCAGATCACTATCCTCCACTTTAACCACCCCGTCGTTGGTGTATGCTGTGGTTTGACCATCATATGTAACCGACCATTTCGGACGATCATCTTCGTTGAATATATCGCGACCAAAAGCAAAGAATGGCTTGTCATATCCGAGTAGTCCAAGCACGGTTGGCATTATGTCAGATTGTTGCGTAATGTCATAAATATCCCCTCTGAGTGAGCCATCAGGCGTATATATCGCCCCGACAATATGGTGGTTGCCCGGATATGTGAGGGTTCTCTCCGCGAATTTTTCCGATGATACGTGATCTGCTACGAATAGGAATATCGTGCGATTGAACCACTCCTCACCCTTGTATTTCTCGAAGAAATTCTGAAGTGCGAGATCTGTGTAGGCCGTTACGGGTTGTATTTTAGTCTCTCCCTTTGGCAGGATATCCTCATACCCCTTTGGGATGGTAAACGGATGGTGGGATGAGATGGTGAATTGAGTGGCGAAGAAGGGCTCTTTCATCTCGCTCAGTATCTCGCCGACATACTCCGTAAATGGAATATCGAGTATCCCCCAAGCTCCATCAAAATCCTTTTGTCCATGACGCCATTGGTAATCTTCCAGTCCGTAATAGTTGTCGATACCGGCCGATTTGGTGTAGGCTGCAAACCCCATTGTATTGCGGACTGATCCGCAGAAGAAGGCTGTTGAGTACCCTTCACTCTTTAATATCGCGGGCATTTGGAAACTCTCTCCAATTGATTGCGGGATGAGTACAAATGGTGTTTTGAGCGATGGTAGACTTCCAATTACAGATGGTGTTCCGCATATCGAACGTCCTCCATTTGCATACATCTGGTGAAGGGTAACTCCCTCACGCATTAGTGAGTCCAGAAATGGCATATATCCAACCTCACCATCACCGTATAAATCTTGTGATATATGTGCAGAGTTCTCAGCTGAGAAGCTCTCCAAAATAAAGATCATTACATTATATCCCTTATGTGTCGCAGCATTGGCAACCTTTTTGTCGGGGTAGTGATATGGGGTGTATAGTGAGTCGAGTGTTGATTTGTCGAAGTAGTTTGGGGATTTCAGTTGCTCGCCATTCAGTGTTCTTATTATGCAAAATGGATTGCTAAGTATCATATATGCTTTGGCATTGCTACTGACATACTGCATTGCATGAGAGAGTGTCAATGGTCGGATAGCACGACCGAATCCACCTCTAATGCCACCCATAGAGAGAATTGCTACTGCAACAAGTATTAGGGTGTGGAGAGGATAGTATATCTTCCAACTCTTTGGAGAGTCATTCGCAACAGCATCTTTACGGTAGACATAGCCAACCATTACCATGATCAAGATCGCTATTGGAATCATCCACCAATTATCCAATGCGAACTCTACAGCTAGATTTAGATTATTCCCATTGTCGGAGAAGATAAACTCATCCCCCGTAAAGCGTTTTTGCGCGAAGTGGAAGTAGATGGTGTCGGCAAAATTACTCACAATAATCGGCACTACACTCACGATCATATAGAGCCAAAGGAGCCCCTTTTGATACCACGACCTAGTTCGTTGTCTGATCGGTAGAAGTGAAAGTATCAACCACAAACCAGATGTGTAGAGGATCGAAACAGTGTCAAATGCAAACGATCCTTGTATAATCTCTAAGATCTCCGGGGCTGATATCTCTTCGATCAGCTCACGATTATAGAGATAGAATATTACCCTAAGCAGCGCAAGGAGCATATACAAAAGAGCTACACGCCACGCAACTAACGCGGTGTAGCTCTTAAGTGTTTTTTTGAAAAATCCCTCCGTGCCGATGAGTCTCATTACTCAACAGCTTTGAGTGACATATCTAGTGATTTGATTTGGTGAGTAAGTGCTCCGATCGAGATGAAATCTACTCCACACTCTGCATAAGCACGCATCGTCTCGTAGTTGATTCCTCCGCTTGATTCTGTCTCGCAACGTCCTGCAACCTTTTTGATTCCCTCCACAGTGAGCTCTGGTGAGAAGTTATCGAACATGATTCTGTCCACTCCTCCCGCTGCGAATACCTCGTCGATATCCTCCAACGAACGAACCTCGCACTCGATAGGAATATCTTTACCCTTAGCTGCAAGATAGGCCTTTGCGCCACTCACCGCCTTGCCAACTCCGCCTGCGAAGTCGATGTGGTTATCTTTTAATAAGATCATGTCGAAGAGTCCCATACGGTGGTTCTCTCCGCCTCCGATCTTAACCGCCATCTTATCCAATACTCTCATTCCCGGAGTTGTTTTACGAGTGTCAAGCACCTTCGTATTAAGACCCTCAAGACGTTTTACATACTTCGCAGTCTCGGTCGCTACGCCGCTCATGCGTTGCATCGTGTTGAGAAGGATACGCTCCGCCTGAAGCAGAGATTGCAATCTTCCCGATACGAAAAAGGCTACATCGCCCGGCTTAACAACATCACCATCGTTCAAGATCTGCTCGAACTTCATCTCTGGATCGAGGCGTTTGAGGATCATCTCCGCGATCTCGATTCCTGCGATCACACCATCTTGCTTACACAATAGGCGCATCTTTCCCTGCTCCGATGCTGGGATGCAACATAGCGAAGTGTGATCTCCATCACCGATATCCTCTTTGATACAAAGTTCTATCAACTCCTCTACGAATGGTAGGTATTCTGCTTTAATCATCTTTATCTCTATTTTTGTTTGGTGCAAATATAACGATTTTATAACAAAAAGGAGACCAATCTCCTAAGAAATTGATCTCCTAAATGATATGACTATTGCTGTTTATTACTGAGCAACTCCCTCATAGGTAACTTGACAAGTCAAATCGCCCATATATGTTGTCGATACCGAGCAGTCAAAAGTAACCGTGATTGTGTCGTCTACAATTGTCGCAACAACATTGTCGATTCCAACCAATACCGATGTGTCGTAAGGCTCACCATCCAAGGCTGTTGGCACTACGCTATCAGCTGTGTATGTGCCGTCGCTCTGAAGCTCAAGGTTTGGAAGTACGATGTCAAGTGATGGCATACCAGTAGTTGGCATGAAACATACACTATTCAATGTAATATCCATGAATCCGCTTCCCTCCTCTGTCGATGTGCTGTATGAAACGTCAGATTGAGCAGACATAGATGTCCCCATGTAACTAACATCCAAGTCGCCTAGGTAGTCAGTAAATAAAACAGTAGGGTCAACGATGATTTGATCATCATCATCATTTGTCTCCTCGCATGAGGTAAATCCAACTGATACCGCTAGAACTAGCGCAAGATAAATTAATTTTTTCATAATTTTGTATTTGTTTATAATGTTATATTTAATGTTGCACCAAATGTAATCGGTTTTCCTTGTTGCATAAATTCACACCCCATCGACTCGAAGTAGAATGTGTCGTAGGCCTTGTTGGTGAGGTTACGCCCCCAAAGCGACAGCGAATAGTTGTCATTTGTGAATCTCAATGCCGCTCCAAGAAGTGCATATAGTGGCTGCTTGATTGAGTTAGACTCATTCCAATATATCGCCCCTGCGCCATTTGTATTTGCCTCGATCTCAATCTTCTCCAACCAATTACGATTCATCGAAATTGTATATATAGCAGCTCCATAGAGGGTGTGTTGCGGTGCGTATGGGACGTAGTTGCCGGCGTAATCCTCCTCATTGTCATCATACTCAATGAACTTTGCATTGGTATATCCGTATGATGCGTTGAGTCTGAAATTTCCAAAGTGTGAGGTTGCTGAAAATTCAGCTCCATAGCTGCGTGAGCGACCGGCATTGGTCATCATGCGCCCCGTAACCATCCCTTCGGGAAAGACTGTTAATTGCTGATCGCGACAATCGATATAGAAGAGTGCAATGTCAGCCATGATCGTGCGTTTTCCGTTGGTGAAGTGGCCTCCCACCTCGTAGTTCCAACTATATTCGGGTTTGTAGGAGATGATCTCCTCGGCGGTGTAGAGTGCGCTGAGCCCAAATTTCGCCATTAACTCCTGCTGCAAGATATCCGAGAACATCTGCGTGTTGAATCCTCCTGCCTTATATCCCTTTGAGATAGTGGCATATACCGAATGGACAGCATCTATTTTATATGTGGCGCTGAATCGTGGTAGGATCTCGAAAAAATCCTTCGTTGGACTCCCCTTCAAGTCAATGTCGAGCGGTTTTACCCACACCAACTCATCATCGGAGTTGTAGCGCTTGCAGCCGGTCGAGGTAAAACTGTGATAATCCAACTTCGCCTTCTCGTAGTCAAAACGTATTGCGGCTGATAGATCCCATCCACCTGTCTTATATGATGACTCGTGGTAGAGTGCCGCCCCAAATGTCTGGTTCGTGAAGTCGCTATCTAGGACAAAGCTATCCGTATCCCAAATATAGTAGTCATTACCATTGATATTATCCAAGATCAGAGTCTCAATACCCGCCTCCTTGAATGTTACCGGAGCACCCATCTTCTGATTCTTGTAGAATCCGAAAGCACCAAAGAGATAGTTGTATCCCTCTTTCTCAACCCCCCGAATGACAATATCCTCAGTTATAGAGTGCTCCAAAGTGGCCTGCGTAAGGTTGAATATCGACTCAGGTGAGAAGTCTTGATCGAGTGTCATCGAGTCATCCAGATATTGATATCCGGTAACGCTTGTGAGTGTGAATTTATCCGCCTTGTGGCTCACCGAGAGTCCATTGCTAACCATCGTTCGATCATATGAACATGGGTCGTTATAACTTATATCCCCCCTCTCCAAAGAGCGGTAAGCATACCCTCCCTGATCCAAAAAGGAGAGCGAAAAGGTGTTGTCGATAAACGTTCTTCGAGATGCTCTATACTGCAATCTTAATCGACCACCTGCCTCCTGCTCCGTATCGCAATTCTCTCCCGTATATTCATTCTTAAATAGTCCGTCCGTTGAGTTGTAGTATCCACCAACAGATAGCGCCAACCGCTCAGATATCTTCTTGTAAATTGAGCCATTTAGTTTGTAAGTATTGCCACTTGAGTACTCAGTACCGATTTTAACTCCTTGATAGTCAAATGGCGAGATGGTGTAGATATTCACCACGCCACCCATCGTATTTCGCCCATATAGTGTCGACTGTGGACCACGCAGAATCTCCATCCTCGCGATATCCATAACATCGGTGTCGAAGGCGTTTTTATTGAGATATGGCACATTATCGATATTGAGCCCCACCACCGGCTGATCGATCCTCGCCCCAAGGCCGCGAACATAGATCGAGGAGGTGATGCGAGAACCGTAATCGGGGATATAGAAGTTTGGAGCTATGCCACTTACACTCTTCATCGCATCGATCTGGTTATCTTCGACAAATCTCTCGTTGAGGATTGTCGAGGCGAGTGGCTCATGACGTAGATTAAGCCCCTGCTTAATAGATGTCACATCGACCTGCTCAACCATATATAGTGAGTCGCTCATCTCTCTTGCTGAAAGGCTCAAAAATGGTGTCGCAATAAGAAGAAGTATAAATAGTTTTTTCATCGGGGCAAAATTACGATATTTTACCCAACTCTGCAATCCTCATTTATGAGGGTATCTCTATGCGAATATAAGAGATAAGATGGTAAAAATGGCCAGAATACAACTCGCAATACCATTCAGCGTTCCAAAGGCTATCCCGATATTTCGAACCTTAGTCGGCGTGACAACCAAATGCTGAGCCACCAAAAGAGCTGTGAAGATCGCAACTCCAACCCATATCCAAGGCGCAGCGCTCAACATCAGAACAAACCAAAATAGTGCAATCGCGGAGATAATATGCAATCCGATGCTAATCCCCAAAGCACCGCGAACCGAGAAGCGAGAGGGGATAGAGTGCAATCCATTCTCGCGATCAAACTCGCGATCCTGAAGAGCATAGATAATATCAAACCCAGAGCACCACGTTAGAACCACAATCGCCAAAATGCATGGAGCTATGGCAAATTCCCCCGTCATAGCGATATATGCCCCGACAGGAGCTATCGAGAGCCCCAATCCAAGTACGAGATGTGCGGCGGCGGTGAATCTTTTGCAGTAGCTATAAAATAGCACAACCGCCAAAGCAATGGGTGATAAAATGGCTGTTAACGAATTGATGGTGCAGGCAACGCCAATAAATAACAATGCGTTGATAATCACAAATATAAGTGCAGAACGTGCCGAGATGATACCAGCCGGGATCTCACGATTGGCAGTTCGTGGATTAGCACCATCAATATCTCGATCCGCCCAGCGGTTGAAACCCATTGCGGTGTTTCGTGCAAATACCATACATAGCAGAACTTGAGCGAGGGTTACCCATTCGAAATTGGCAGCTGTTGATGTAATGCCATACGTATATCCGATAAGGGCAAATGGGAGTGCAAATATAGTGTGTGAGAGCTTCACAAGCTCGCTGAATCTCTTAATCATTCTCTAAAAATTTCATTGTATCTATCCCGTCAGCATAGTCGTAAAGAGTGGGGTATTGCGCCTCGCCAAAGTTGACTCTACGTGGGTGGTTGATAGTTTTTTGGCCTGCTACTATGCATTGAATTTTTTTGTCATTCCTCTCAATCCACGCCTCCACCTCCTCGATTGTTGTGTATCGTGCTATGGCGATAGTACTTATCTGTGTCGGGAATTCGTAGGATTCAATCAAGCATGAAACCCCGTTGTCGATGAATTCTACATTATTCATTGTGAGCAATGCCTTGTTCTGCAGGTAGTTATTCCTATATTTTTGGTTTGTGTAACTAGATGGAATCTTTGACAGATCATACTTTGTCGGGACGAAAATCATCGATACGTTCCGGCATCCCAATCCAGAATAGGTGTAGATATCACGCTCCAATCCATCCAGTGACTCCAACTCCGAACTAATAACAGCTACCGAATGGCGCGATCCTCTAAGTAGGGTAGGGAGACCATTGTATATCTGTTTGAAATATTTCACAGCACTCTCTGATCCTGTGGCGATCACACGGTCGACATCTGACTCGCGCTCGTTATATGTAATATTAATAGGTATATTGGGCTCGATAAATTTCAACTCTCCAATAATCCACACCATCAATGCCAAATCCTTATGCGATGGTTTGACAATGGCACGATCGCCAGCCATCAGAACGCATAGCAGATCGAAGAATCCAACTAGCGGAATATTACCGGCCATCACAATCAGTACACTCTCTTGTTTTTTTCGAGGAAGGTTGGGGTAATTTAGCGCCCACTCCTCTAATGCATTGTGTGATAGCATAGTTCGGCATATCGCACCGATTGCCGTTTGGATCTCGATTGCCGAAAACCAATCATTTCCCTTCGAGGCATTCTGGAGAATAAATAGAGGTAGATTCCCCGAAATGCGATTTTTGAGCTCTGTAAATATATTAATCATGCTTTTCACGCTGCAAATATAACCAAAAAATGGAACTGCAAAGAAATAATTGTGAAGAATTTTGTTTTATCCAAAAAATCTCCTTAACTTTGCGAGCCCGTATTGAGCGGGAGTTGGATTACAATTTTATAGTATTAACAAAAACAAATCAAGAGAAGTGGATTCATTAAGCTACAAGACTATCTCGGCAAATGATGCGACAATCACTAAAGAGTGGGTCATCATCGATGCACAGGATGAGGTACTTGGTCGCCTTGCTTCGCAGGTTGCAAAGATCTTGCGTGGTAAGAACAAGCCATGTTACACACCACATGTGGATTGCGGTGACAACGTCATCATCATCAATGCCGACAAAGTGAAGCTCACTGGTAAGAAGATGACCGATAAGGTCTATGTTCGCCACACAGGTTATCCGGGAGGACAGCGTTTCGCTACCCCAGCTGATTACCTTGCAAAGCGTCCTACATTCGTACTAGAGAAAGCTATTAAGGGTATGTTACCCAAGACTCGCCTAGGCGATCAAATGTTGAAAAACCTTCGTGTCTATGCAGGAAGTGAGCACCCTCACGCTGCACAAGAGCCAAAGGTAATTAAGTTAAACGAGATTAAGTAAGAAGAAAATGGAAGTTGTAAACACCGTCGGTCGTCGTAAGGCTGCTGTAGCACGCGTATACGTTAAACCAGGCAATGGTACTATTACAATCAACCGCAAGGAGCTTGCTGTATATTTCCCGTTAGAGATTCTTCAGTATCAGGTAAAACAACCATTCTTGGTTACTGGTACAGAGGGTTCTTATGATGTTACTATCAACCTAGATGGTGGTGGTATCAAGGGTCAGGCAGAGGCTGCTCGTTTGGGTATCGCTCGCGCATTGTGCGAGATCGACGCTGAGTTGCGTCCTGCTTTGAAGAAGAGCGGATTCCTAACTCGCGACCCACGTGAGGTTGAGCGTAAGAAGCCAGGTCAGCCAGGTGCACGCGCGAAGTTCCAGTTCAGCAAGCGTTAATATACGCGACCTGCGAACCGACACGGCAAAGCACAATTTGGGTTTTCAAACTTGTTGGACTGCTGCATAAGTTGCATTACCAATCGAGTTGCCTGAGTTGCGGAAAACATTTGGGATTGAATAACTCACTACCCATGTGTTGATGAAAAGAGAGTTAAAATTTAAGAACAAAAATTAAAATGTCACGTACAGATTTTAATACACTATTGGAGGCTGGTGCACATTTCGGTCACCTAAAGCGTAAGTGGAACCCTAAAATGGCCCCTTACATCTTTATGGAGAAGAATGGAATCCATATCATCGACTTGCACAAGACTGTGATCAAGTTGGATGAGGCTGCTGCTGCGATCAAGAGCATCGCAAAGAGCGGTCGACGTATCCTATTCGTTGCCACCAAGAAACAAGCAAAAGAGGTAGTTGCCGAGAAGGTAGCAGCCGTTTCTATGCCATACGTTACTGAGCGTTGGGCGGGCGGTATGCTTACAAACTTCCCTACTATACGTAAGGCCGTTAAGAAGATGGCAACCATCGATAAGATGAATGCAGACGGAACTTACGACAATTTTTCAAAGCGCGAGCGTCTTCAGGTCTCTCGCCAACGTGCTAAGCTAGAGAAGAACCTTGGTTCTATCGCAGATCTTACACGTCTTCCAGCTGCCCTATTCGTAGTAGACGTACAGAAAGAGTCGAACGCGGTTAAGGAGGCAAAACGTTTGAACATCCCAGTCTTTGCAATTGTAGATACTTGTTGTGATCCAACCAACATTGATTTTGTAATTCCTGCAAATGACGATGCTTCAAAGTCAGTAGCCGCTATCCTTGACGTTATGTGTTCAGCTATCGCTGAGGGTCTTGAGGAGCGCAAGCTAGAGAAGGATAAGGATTCAACTGATGAGGAGGGTGCAGAGGATGCACCAAAGCAGGCTAAGCCACGTATCAAGAAGATGGTGAAGAGTGACGACGAGGCAGCAGTAGCTGAGATCGTTAATGCTCCTGTAGTTGAAGAGGCAGTTGAGGAGGTAGTTGAGGCTCCTGCAGCTGAGTAATTAAGTTTATTATTTACCAAATAATACCAAGTTTAAAATGGAAATCAAAGCAGCAGATGTAATGAAGCTCCGTAAGATGACTGGTGCAGGTATGATGGATTGCAAGAAGGCTCTTATCGAGGCTGAGGGTGATTTCGCACGTGCACAGGACGTTCTTCGTGAGAGAGGAAAGCAACTCGTAGCTAAGCGTGCAGATCGCACAGCTTCTGAGGGTGTTGTAGTTACAAAGATCGTAGGTACAAAGGCATATATCCTTTGTATGGCTTGTGAGACAGATTTCGTGGCTCAGAATGCAGAGTAC
>JBCQTX010000052.1:0-12381 GCA_047174605.1 Rikenellaceae bacterium
GAGATCTGATACGCTCCATAGACAGCTCCCAAAGCATCGCTACCCGCAACTAAAAGCGCCTCTTTGACCCCTTGCGTAGGGCTCTTTATGGGTTTGATCAAGAACGACTCATAGATCCCTTCGAGTGACTCACCCTTGCCATTTGCATACTTCGATACCAACTCCTTGATAAGAGGGTTGCTAGCCTCGCCAACGATGATTGCACGACCCGAAATCGAGTTCAAATCATTTGTGATCTCCACCTTTTTACCCGTGATCAGCTCGAGGTCATTTTGTAAGTCACCCACTGCACGGCGTACCGTATACGATTCATCATCAGCAACATAGATCGTCGCAACATCTTGCTCTTCACTGATTGTGAATTTTGACGATGCAGCGTATCCCTGCGCCATCGAGGTTAGGCTTATGAGCATTATCATGAGATAAGCTCGCCCCCATTTGGTTAGTTTTTTCATATTTAATTGTTTGGTTAGTTTCATCTATTTGCGGTAGATCTCAATCACCGAGATCGCCCAATGGTCACTGAAATCAAACTTTAGGAGATTATCACGTCCCACCTTGACATTGAATCGCTCCATAAAGAACTCGTCACTCTCGATAACTCGCTCACGCATAAGCTCTTTGCCATTTGCATGAACTGTCATCTTATACTCCTCACCCTTGCGGCCATTCGAATAGTTCATCACCTCTCCTGCATGAAGAATCACCTCGTAGTCACCCTCCAACAGCTGCACATAGAACGATGCTGGGTAATTGCTAGTGTTCAAATCTCGTCTGAAATGGGGCACTACACGTGTATTCTCGTTGTGTTTATAGTATACATCTTTCGCATTCGCAGGATCCCATCCAAAGAGCGTAGTGTTCTTGTCAAACACATTATAGGGACTCACCGGCGTAAAACCCCAAACGGGTGGGTTGCCCTGCTTCGAGAAGATAAACTTCGCGTAGATCAAAGGCTCTAACGTTGGGTATGGAGTGATGGCGGTATCCTCTGGGGTTAGCTCCGCAACACTTTGGTATCTTTCTGATTCATAGCTCTTTACGATTGTGTTATAGCTCTGTGGTGCCCCGACAACCGAACGTTTCTGAGCCACCATACTCTGCGGAGTTGTTGCGATCACTATGCGATCGATGGCGATGTTACGATCCATCTGATAGAGCTTTAGTGTGTGGTATCCCGGGCTATCAACTGTGACCTTGAATGGGATCTTCTCCATCTGCGCGATGACGTTTCTATGCCAATTTCTAAGCTCCTCCGTGCCATCCTCCATCGTTGTAACCAACGTCTGTGACTTTCTCTGAACACCCTTCAACACCCAAGGCTTCGACCCATCTAGCCCCACAGCGACCTCGCAACTCTTCCCCTTACCCTCATTAAGCGTTGGGATACGATACAAAAGCGCATCAAACTCACCTGCCGAGGTAAAATAGATCTGATACTCCAAAACCGCACCACTTAGTGCACTCTGTGCCTTACGCTTGCCCATAGCTCGCATTGTAGCGCCATTATACCCCATATCATCCACCTCGACCCACTTCGACCCATCAGTCCCCATTCGTTGGTTGGTGTAGTTCTCCGCCTCGATAACGACAAATCCTGCCCCCTCCACATAGCTCTTTGGCTTGATTCTCTCGGTGATATTATTCGCCACAACATCATAGCTCTTGACAACTCCATCCGCGCCACTCACCTCGATAACACCATGATTCTCACCCGGCTGAGTCTTATTCCAATCAATTGTAACCCATACCCGATCCTCGACCTGCACCTCGCCACTAGTATCCGAGAAGTTGATCCACGCTGAGCTACTCTTCAAGCTCCAACTCTGCGCATTGAGACCTCGACTAAATAGATCCACAAAACGCCTGTTATCCTCTAAAGATGAGAAGATTAGCGAGATATCCTCATCCCCCTTAAGCTGCCCCTCACACACCGATCCCAACTCCTCGATAGCCTGCTCCGTGAATCGCTCCTGATAGACAAAATCTTTTGGGATACCTGCAATGTCGAGCACACGTTCCGTGAGGTTATACTCCCCATATGGATCCATAATTCCATTCCACTTGCCACCTGCGAGTTCGTGTCGATAGTAGTTCAAATCCTCATCAATCTCTCTGGATGCCTGCAACGACCTGTTTCGATAGCCATTCACACTCGAAAAACGCCCCTGCTCAGCGTAGATCTTATTCTTATGGAAGTAGTAGCTCTTCTCCGCCATCAATCGAGCCGATCGCATCGGGTAGTAGATCAGGTGGTAGAATGCCATTTGGTTTCGCTCCGCCATGTTGTCATATATCGCCTTAGCCCTAGCCTCCAACGAGTTATACTCCTCGATCGCACGCTCTGCCTCGTCACCAAAATCTACAGTTGAAAAGTAGCTATAGATATCTTTCACGCCATATACAGATGGAGATTCATAGTCAACGCTCCAGAACGAAGTCATAAACTCGGGTTTGTGTCGATTGGCCGTAAGACAGAAATCTGAGTAGAGATTCGCCAGATCCACCGCCTGATCCTCCTCCATCTCGAATAGCTCCTGCGCCCTGCCGGCCAGATATTCGCGCGGTGTCATCTTAAAGTATTTGTCGCTATCATAGGCCAAATCCATGAAGTACCTGATCCCCATCTCAGCAGGTTTGATATCCCCGACATTCACGATCCAAAACTTGTTAGCCCCGATCTCGTATAGCTTGCTCAACTCCTGCTGCATGAGTTTGTATGGCATGGTCGTAAGCCAATCATATGGCGATGGAAAGCCCTGATACGCAAGGTGATAGTATATCCCCGTACCACCCTCGCGACTCAATTCACGCTCGGCCGGAAGTTGTCGCAAATAGCCGTAGTTATCCTCCGTAGGGATCACCATCACATCTTGGGGCAGATCCAACCCCTTGCACTTCTCCTCGCCACTCGTACTCTCCCCGTTGTAGAGCTCGGCAGTCTCCTCGTATGGTACAAATATCTGAGGAACAGCATCTTCCGCACCATATATCTCTTTGATCATCCCCCGTTGCAGATCAATCACACCCTGCAATAATTTAACCCTATTCTCGAGCGTAGGGTTCTCCAACTTACGACACATGAATGGGGTATCATGGACTCCACGAATTCCGATAGTAAAGATCATATTAAAATCACGACACTCCCTAAGTCGCTCCCCCCAATAGCTCTCGATCGCTGTGGGATTCACAGTGTAGTCAAACTCGTAGTGGCGGTCATCCTCGGCAAAGAGCTCCTCATGCTCAGCCGCCCAATCATACCACTCAGCATAGTTGTTACGCCCCATCTGCTCACAGTGCGATGCACCTATGTAGAGACCATAATCGCTCGCTGTACGGGGGTTAATCGCCACACCATCCCCATCACGATACTCAAAAAAGAAGCTACCTGCCTCCATCATCGATGGCCACAACATATTCGCCTTGAGACGCAACATTAGCTCGAAGATCCGCTTGTAACTCTCGGCACTAATCGCCCCCGTTGTTTTGTCTTTGGATGTCAGGCGACTCCACTGAATGAGCGCCTCCTCGTCATTGATGAATATCCCTCGATACCTGACCGATGGTTGGTGTGGAGCTATGTCACAATCCTCTAACACCACCTTACTCAGCCGTTTAGGTTCAATATCGCACCACCAATAGAGTGGCGAGACCCCGATCATCTCCGAGATATTATATGCGCCATAGACCGCCCCCAAAGCGTCACTACCCACCACTATCATAGCCTTGTCAACCCCATTTATAGGCGATTTCACGCTACGTAAGATATAAGAGTCATAGAGTCCCACGAGCTCCGTCCCATCGATCAGAGAGTTGTTTTCGTTGGTCGAGAGGATCACCACATCCCCCTTTAGTTGGTCGATATCCGCCACGATTTGGGGGGCTACACCCGTCACCATCTCGATATCGTCACGTAGGTGTTCAGCCGCGATTTTAAGCGGAGTTGGCTCATTTGGCGCTATGTAGATTTGCGAGACTTTATCTCCATCAAAGAGTGTGAATCCACTTGATGCGTAGCCACAATAGATATTGCCTAGTATTACAAATAGGAAAAGGAGTATTCTCCCCAATTTTAGGTTTGTCATTGGTTATATCGGTTTTGATTGAAGTAATTGTTCACAAATTTACACAAAAAACTTTAAATTTGGAACAGTTTAAATTTTTATCGAAAAATTTATTTCAGTTCTACAATATATATGAGGTAAGGGATTATGGTGTGCTGTCGAAACACGAGAGGCCGCCTTCAACCACTTGCGTGATTTTGGGCAGCCCCTTTAGATACCTCCTCAGCTCCTTATCAAAGATGGAGTCGGCCGTGACTATTTGGAGTCATAAAAATTATTAATATATTTATACACCTCAGCACCAGCGGCTAAGAACGCACCACTTCCATAGACTTCGGTATATTCGGCCGAACTCGCGGCAGGAGCTGCTCCAACCCCTTGCACATGTGTCAACATACCATCTCTATTTACAGCAGCCATAAGGGCATTCCACCCCTTAAACATAACAGGCTCATATATTTTTCGATCCAATAACCCATTGTTGATACCCCATGCTAAACCAAATGTAAAGAATGATGTTCCGCTAGTCTCAATTGCTGGATAATGCTCAATGCTCCCCAATAATCCGGCTGACCACGTACCATCTTCGCGTTGTATCTCTTTGATTTTGAGAGCCATTGTTTTAAATAGATCGATATAAAAATCGCGACCTGCCCAATCCTGCGGAAGGTCGGGAATCATCAGTGCCAATCCTCCAAACACCCATCCATTGCCACGTGACCAGAAGATCTTCTCTCCATTCTCCTCCTGTTTGTCGAGATATTTTAGATCCCTGAAAAATAGGCTTTCATCCTCGCACCACAACTTGTCGTAGGTCATGTGATACTGAGAATCCATATAATTTAGGTATTTCGGATCATTGGTGATTTTTGAAAGATGAGCCCACACGGGTGGCGACATAAATAGTGCGTCACACCACCACCAATGCCAGTTGTTAGCCTCTTCATTCTCAATCATATTGTCGAATTGATCCTTTAGAGGCTCTATAAAATCTGACTCTTTGTAGTGTTCGTATAGACTCAAATAGAGCTGCCCCACAGCGTGATCATCTGCGTGAAACTCCCTCTCATGGAGCTTGAACCCGTGACTTTGCCCCATTTGAATCAACCAGTTTCGATATTTCGGATCCGGTGTGATTGTCGAAAATTGGTGTAACCCAATGTAGAAAGCTGCATTCTGCCACTGCAAATCATGGTAAATCTTGTTGTCTTGCACTGTCCTTCCATTCCAAGGCGCTCGATACAACTGCTGATTTTCAAAGTGTGTGATCTGCCAATCTGCAACTCTCTGCGATATTTGTTTAACCTCCTCAGCAGATGGGATTTGTGAATTCGAAACGCAACTGCCTAGTGATAGTAGTGCGACAAGGGTTAAAAGTAATTTGTTCATAGGTTGCTTACTCTTTAATTACGGTGAGTTCTAATTTTCGTGGTCGTTCTTCATCGATGGATTCCACATATCCTCTTTGGTCAATCCAACCTCACGGGCTGCACGAAGCGCATATTTCAACCCCCTGAGATCCTCTGCCGTGACATTATTTGTTCCAAAGGTAAATTTTAGACCAGCTCGCTTGGCACGTTTCAAAAACTTGATGCTAGGTATCTCATAACGATCATTGATCTCTAGTGCTACATCATTCTCTTTCAGGGTTTTAATAATTGTATCCATACGCGACTCGGTCCACAGTTCATCGTATAGTGCGCGGATTTCGCGCGGAAGTAGGGTAGGGTTTACGAATATATCCAGAGGCTCACTGCTTATAACCTTCACGCTCCGGTCGATCAACATATCCACATACCTCTCCACCGGGATATCGATATGCACAAGGCTATCAATCCATAGTTTTGTCCTACGGCCATTGTGGTCGTCGAAGGTCAGTGCATCCGTAAATACGTAGTCAAAGAGATCTTGGCTCTCTTTGGAGAATGTGGTTGGCCACTCTCTGCCTTCGCCCTGCATACCAAACAGGAAGGGCATATTTTTAGTTGAGTCTCGATAGTGCTCGATATCTCGATCTGTCGTGATTGGGAATCCGATACCGCAGTTTGGCGCTATACCATAATTTATACCATTCTCTAGCGATTGTTCGTAGGCCTCCTCTTTGGATATCCCCTTCAGATGGACGTGGTAATCTATGAGTGGGAATAGATCGTGCTGTAACCTCATGATCTGACCATCCTCACTAATACGACGGCTTTTGTCCAATTGTTGAGGGTCGTTGAGGGTCGTCACCTTTAGATCTCTAAACTCGACATCACCTCTGTTGCATAATATGGCGAAATTACCGCTCGCCAAGAGCCTTTGCGCATACTCAGCTGCTCGATACGAAGAATCGGGTTCGATATAGTCCACCACTCGATCACCCTCTATCTCGACTGTTATACGTCTCCCCGATACCTTGATTGCAAAAGGAGACCATGCACCATCCTTCGCAAGGCTCTTAAATAGATTTCTCACACCGGTCAAAGATCCACTCTTGATCTGACCATCTATCGGGCCATTGCCAAAGAACACCTCGTACCCCTTCGTCATATCAGAATCGGTGTGTAGCATCAATGCCGCCTGAGCCCCCTCGTTGAGCATAAAGTCACCCGACAACTCAAAGTTATCAAACGATGTTGTTTCGCCCTTGAATATGGCTCTATCTCCCTCATTTAGAGTCACATTGGCGGACTCTATTGTCTCGTTGTTGTTCACCACAAGCCACCTATCCATATCAATAGGGGAGGTGGAGTTAGGGGTGCAGCCAGCTGTTAAAAGGAGTATCGTTGCGTAGTAAAAAAGGTTTTTCATGGTTGTCTGTTGTTAGTCTGTTTTACAAATATACAAGAAAATTAAGATATTAACACATTTATTTCAATTTTTATCCTTGGTATTTTGGGAATAAATCACTATTTTGTGACAAACCATTTAACCAACCTAAACTATGAAAAAGAGAGACTATCTTGTTGCACTAATCTGTTTGGTGGCTCTACTTGTAACCCCGACGATAGCAACAGAACTGCCTAAGGGGTATCCCCAAACTCAGAAAACCAAAACATTAATCAACGCAGATTGGAAGTTTCGTCTCGGCGATCCAGATGCCGATTATTACAAAACAGCGACGGCTGATGATGATTGGGAGCAGGTGAGCGTCCCACATATCTTTGAATTGCTGGATATCAGCCTCAATGACTCACCCGATGATATGAGCCAGTTGACTCTCATGCGTGATGTGGGGTGGTATCGCAAGGATATATTTATCGCGAATGGATCGACAAGGGTCTATCTCGATTTTGAGGGGGTGCACCAGATCACAACTTTGTGGGTCAATGGAGTGCAAGTTGGGGTACATAGCGTGGGGGGCTACACACCATTCTATTTCGATATTACGGAGTATGTCAAGCGAGGAGCGAAGAATCAGATTACGGTTCTTGCAGATAATCGTGTGAGCGAGGTTGCACCACCAGATCCGGGGAATTGCGACTATGTGAGGTGTGGAGGAATCTATCGAGATCTCTATCTTGTGGAGAGGAGTGCGATGCATATAACTTCGAATCTGGATTCGTCAACTAGTGGTGTCACCATCACAACCCCTTCGGTAGATTGCGCAAATGGGAATGCGACAATTGCGATCCATACGGAGGTGCGAAATCAGAGTAAGAAGATGCAGAGTGCAACCCTTGTGCAACGTGTTGTCGATGCCGATGGAGAGGTCGTTTTGAAGTTGAGCGAGAGTGCTGAGATCGCAGCTGGAGATCGTTATAGGTTTGCGCAGATTGGTGGTATTGCGGATGATGTTAAGTTCTGGGGCATAGATAATCCATACCTCTACAAAGTAAATACAACGCTTTATGATGGTGATGGAGTAGCTCTCGATGTGGTGGATAATCGACTAGGAATTCGCAAGGTGGAGTATGATCCCGAGAGTGGTTTCCGCTTGAATGGTAAGGATATCGAACTTGTGGGTTTCAACCGCCATCAGCACTGTAACTATATAGGCGAGGCTATGTCGAACTCACTCCATTATCGCGATGTAGCTCAACTCAAAGAGTTGGGGCTAAATTGCATACGTACAGCTCATTACCCTCATGATGATGAGTTAATCAAGGCGTGTGACGAGCTAGGTTTGTTGGTCTATGAGGAGCCACCTACATGGGTCTCAATCTCCAAAAATCCGGAGTGGTATGCCAATCAAGTGAAGGCGATTCAAGCTATGATCCGCAACCATAAAAACTCACCATCGGTGATAATCTGGGGAGCGGGAATAAACCATCGCGGAGCAGTTGCGGAGTCTCAGTTCGCTGTTAAGTTAGAAGATCCGACGCGTTTCACGGGTTCGCAGAATAGTAGGTGGACAGCAGACCAGAATAGTAGCTGGACTGATATCTATGGAAATATGAACTATGCAGCGTTTATCTGGGGTCGCGAAGAGCCTGTTTTGGCGATGGAGGGTGGATATGGCCCGGAGGCTTTAGCGCCATATTTCCGCGATCCGATGATGGCTGGAATGATCTCGTGGACGGCACACGACTACTACACCCTTGGCTATTTCGAAACGGATGAGTATAGATCAAAATCGGGGCTTCTCCGCTCAACGAGAGGTGTTATGGATGGACTACGCTACCCTAAAGAGGATGAGCTATATTGGTATCCTTCTCAGATGAAGAGCGAGCCATATATCCATGTCAAAGATGCGTGGGAGCCAACTCTAAAGATGCTTACAATTTATAGTAATGCTACACAGATCGAATTGGAGGTGAATGGCGAGAGTATAGGTCGTTATCTGCCATCTACGGAGGCCAAATATAATGGGCTCACCCACGCACCATTCGAGATTAAGAATCCGAAATATGAGGATGGGGAGTTGAAGGTTATAGCCTATCGAGATGGAGGGATCATCGCGGAGCAGAGTGTATATACTCCAACCGAGGCTACGAAATTGAACCTCGTAACCCTTGATTATGGTGTCGGTTTCTATGCAGATGGTAATGACGCAATGGCGGTTCATGCCGAGGTGTTGGATAAGAATGGTATGCGAATTCGTGATTATAGGGGTAAGGTTACCTTTAGTGTCTCTGGTGATGCCTCGATTGTTGGCGATGAGATAGGTGAGGGGTTCAACCCGATTGTTGTTGTGAATGGTGTAGCGAGTGTTTTGGTGCGTGGTGGCAAGAGTGCTGGCGACATTGTGGTGAGTGCTAAGTGTGATGGGTTGTCCTCATCCTCGATGACACTTACGACACTACCGGCCCAGACTAATATGTTGGTTGCAGAGGCCTATCCGATCAAGGATAGGCAGAGTGTGATGGTCGATCTAGGTGGCGATACTCAACTCACTCAATTCGGGTGGACTCCTTGGGATGGTAATGATCAGGATAACGGGAGTGAGATTAGCGCTACGATTCTTCTAGCTACTTTGGGGAACTTCGTGGCAGGGGTTACTCCGGCCTCTATGGATCGCAGCTTGATCGTGGATGATAATACGGATGGTGCGTATAAGTTTACCATCAAGTGTGGCTCGTCGGATGGCGTTTTGCGTTGGTTGGGCGAGGCGAATATCTATGGTAAGAATAACTTTGTCTATGGTGATGGTGTTGTCGGAGCGGGTGCAGATGGCGTTATTTTGGAGATTGAGGGACTTCCAGCTGGTGAGTATGAGTTGAGGAGTTTCCACCATATTGCTCGTGCAAACAAAGTTGCGGAGGAGCTCTCTGTCGGTGCGTTGAAGAGTGCATCAATTGGAGATATCGCCAATGCTAAGGTTATCACAATCTCGGTTAATGGAGAGCTCCAAACTGAGGGTTTGAGTGTCACTGAGGGTAAGGAGATGCAGTATGATGAGCCAACGTCAGCTAGCTCTAGCTTTACGGTAGATAGCGATGGTGGTGGGGTAGAGATCCGCTTCAAGAGTGGTGATGATTTGTCGGGTGTGTGGCTCAATGGCTTTGAGTTGATTCGATATTTATAATTTGTGAGAATTATGAGAAGATTAAAATGTAGTGTTATAATAGCGCTATTGCTCTGTAGTTGTTCGATGCATCGGGGAGATAATATTGCAGATGATGTCATGCCGATCGTTGAGGCGCAGACTTTAGTTATGTTGGAGCAGATCGATGCTCTTCCGACGATGATGCTTCCGCGAACAATCATTGATGGTGAGGTTGATTATATAGATCTTCCCAACTGGACAGCCGGATTTTTCCCCGGTGTGTTGTGGTATATCCATGCGTTGTCACCCGATAATTCTGAGATGTGGGCTAGAGAGGCGGAGCGCTTTAGCAACTTTATTGAGCGTGGTCAATACCATACGCATAACCACGATATTGGTTTTATCATGATGTCGAGCTATGGGAATGGATATCGATTCTATGACCATAAGGAGTATGTCCCAGTGGTGATTCAATCTGCCAAGACCCTAACCAAACGTTATCGCCCGATTGTCGGGGCTATACAGTCGTGGGGCGAGGTTCGTGATGTGTCGCAGATCAAAGATCCCAATGATAAGCGACAATGTGTTGTGATAGTTGATAATATGATGAACCTCGAGCTGCTGTTCGAAGCTACTGCGTTGTCGGGTGATTCGACATACTATAATATGGCGGTGTCACACGCCGATGTTACGATGCGCGACCATTTTAGAGATGATGATAGCTCATATCAGATTGTGAACTACAGCCTCGAGAGTGGCAAGCCTCTTCACAAATACACGGGTCAAGGACTCCATGACGAGTCGGCATGGGCTCAAGGGCAGGCATGGGGACTTTATGGCTACACGATGAGTTATCGTTATACGCAGAATCCGGCCTATCTGGATATGGCGGAGCGGATAGCACGCTTCATGATCGAGGAGTCGAATCAGATCGAGGATGGAGTATTATATTGGGATTTCGATGCTGAAAAGGATGAAATAGCACCACGCGATGCCTCAGCTGCAGCGATAATGGCCTCAGCGCTATATGAGCTCTACACCTATGTGGAGGTTGAGGAGTATCGCAGAGTGGCGGATCGTATCCTCACATCGCTATCCTCGCCCGAATATCTGGCGGAGGTTGGAACGAATGGTGGTTTTTTGTTGAAACACTCCACTGGCAATTACCCAACTAATTATGCTGCCGATGAACCACTAAATTTTGCTGACTACTACTATCTTGAGTCGCTATATCGCCAAAAGCAGCTCAATTCGGGCGTGAGAATTGGATATGTAGCCCATCGCGAATTATAACCATAAGATTAAGGATAAGAATGAAGATAACAGATTTTGTGGCGTGTGCTATTGTGATGATAACACCGCTATCGGCTCAAAGCGTGGATGAGTATAGTTGGAGCGAGCTAACTCCGAATGGCGAGGCTGTCGGCAGGCATGAGTGTGTATTTATGGAGTATGGTGACAAGTTCTACCTCATGGGAGGGCGTGGAGTGAAGCCCGTTAATCGCTATGATCCGCAGAGAAATAGTTGGGAGACATTGAATAAAACACCTATTGAGATAAACCATTTTCAGGCGGTTGAGTATAATGACCTGATATATGTTGTATGTGCTATGAATGGCAGCTATCCGGTGGAGAAGCCATTGACAAATGTGTGGATATATGATCCGCAGAGTGATGAGTGGAGGGAGGGTGATCCGATTCCGGTGGAGCATCAACGAGGAGGTGGAGGTGCGGTTTTGTATGATGGGAAGATATATATCGCCTGTGGTATTGAGTATGGCCACACAAGTGGCACAACCAACATCTTTAGTTGCTATGATCCCGAGAGTGGCGAGTGGAGTAGCCTAACAAAAGCACCACATATCAGAGACCATTTTGCAGCAATTGTGGTTCAAGACAAGCTATACTGCATCGGTGGTCGCAATAGTAGTGTCCATTATCCGGGCAATTTCGGGGCGTTCTTCAACGCTACAACTCCCGAGGTCGATGTCTATGATTTTGAGCAGGGGAAATGGTACACACTCCCTAATAACCTCCCTACGCCAACGGCTGCTGGAGGTGTGGTTGAGATCGATGGCGAGATTATCTATATGGGAGGTGAGGGTTCTGACCCTTTGGCTTATAACCAGACGCAATGCCTTAATTTGGATAGTGGCGAGTGGCGTGAATTATCTCCGATGGTCCAAGGTATGCACGGATCGGGTGCTATTGAGTATGATGGTAAAGTCTATTGGGCTGCAGGTAGTTACAAACAGGGTGGGAGTAATTTGAATACCATACAATTATTCTCCAAGTAAGAAAGTAAGAAGTTGTATAAAAAGGCATTTTCGGCACTTCCCTCCGCTTTTTAACCGGAGCGTACTTAGGTACGTGAGGATTAAAAAGCGGAGGGAAGTGCCGAAAATC
>JBCQTX010000102.1:0-2274 GCA_047174605.1 Rikenellaceae bacterium
GACGACAAAGCGACTTGCGGTAACCCTTAATGGACTTGTAGAAGGTGCAGATAACACTATATACAATATGCCGCCATCGGATACTATTAGCTACTCAGTCTCTTCGATGCTCTCCTTTCTTGACTTGTCACCTCGTTTCAAAATCAAGATTGTCGACAAGTATATCACGGTGAGTGATCGCAACTATATTCGCTATCCATTAGGGAAAAGTAACATTGTTGATACTCTAGGAGATAACAGGGCAGAGCTAGCAAAGATCACATCTCTAATGCGAGAGATAACTGAGCAGAATGAGTTCTTCGTAGATACAATCACCCTCACTGCAACCTCCTCGCCCGAGGGTAGTTTCTTGCTCAATGATAAGCTGTCTGAGCAGAGGGCAAAGGCGCTCAAAGATTACTTAGGTCGCAACAGCGAGAAGTTGATTTCGGTGAAGTGGATAGCTGAGGATTGGGAGGCGTTGCGTGAGATGATTGGGCGAGATACGCAGGTCGTGAATCGTGCTGAAATCCTCAAAATCATAGATAATGAGCGAGATTTAGACAAGCGAGAATCTCAGATTCGAGGTCGTTACACTAAAGATTACGCATACATTCGAGAGCATCTTTACCCGATGCTTCGGGGTGTAAACTTCAAGTATAATCTGAGGCGTAAAGGGATGGTGAAAGATACGCTCCACACCACTGAATTAGATACCCTCTACGCTCGTGGCGTGAAGCTATTGCAGCAACGGCAATACCCAAAGGCGGTCTATATCTTGAACCAATATAACGACCGCAACACGATCATTGCGCTTATATCAATGAGCTACGATGAGCGTGCGTTAGAGCTACTCGAGAGGCAACCTGCGAGTGCGACGAACCACTACCTGAGGGCGATTGTGTTGGCGAGGTTGCAACGTCGAGACGAGGCAATCGAGGCGTACAACGAGGCGTGCAAATTAGAGCCACGAATGGAGTTTAGGTCGAACCTCGACCCCGAAATAACTAAACTTTTAAAACCATGAGAGCAATATGTTTTTTAGTGCTACTACTTAGCGTAACCCTCACCAGCTGCGATCTCTACGAACGAATTGAGATCGAGGAGATACACCCGCCACAGATTGAAAATGATGAAATTATAATTCCCGATTGGGATCAAAAACCTACACAACAATGAAGAAAATAATTACGATGGCGCTCTTTGTAGTCGCCACACTCACAAGCTGCGAACTCGACAAAGAGGAGCTACCGATCACCCCCGATCCAAGCGATCCAGTCGAGAATTTTGATGATGTCTATGCTCTCGGCTGGGCAAAACTAGATGGGCAGACGGCTCGTGCAACGATCAATTTTGATGTCACGGAGGAGGCTGTTACACGCTCCTCTGGCTCTGCGATGGAGCGGAATATTGAGGATGTGAACCTGTACTTTTATAATGAGATTATAGGGATTGAGCAGCATATTTTTCTGGGGGATAATACATCGGTGACACTCCCCATCACACCAGGCGAGTGGTCGATCTACGCCATCGCAAACAGTGGTAGCGATATGGGGGCGAAAACTCACGATGAACTCAAGGTGTATCAATACGAAATCGTCAACGAGAGCGACATTAAATACAATGATGCGCTGATTATGAGCTACTTTGGCGAGGCGAATATCGGGGGATTGTTGGATCTCGATATACTCTTCACTCGTGCTGTATCGAGGATTGATATTCGTGTGGATCTGCTCTCTACGGCACTATCGAAGGTGACTCTCAGTCGATTAAGGCTAATGAATATCCCGAAAAAGTGTCAGCTTTTTGGCGAAGAGTCAGCCCCTGCATCGAGCGACTTAATGACCTACGACTATCGTGATTGCGGCAACGGCTCGACATTCTCGATCTATATGTTGGAGAATCTTTCGGGGGAGAATACCGCGATAACCTCTGAGGAACAAAAGACCTCAGACAATGCCCCATCAACAGCTGCCTATATCGAGATTGAGGGGACAACCTCCGACTCGTGGGTGACATATCGTATATACTTAGGCGAGAACAATACTTCGGATTTCAATGTTCGTAGAAACAATGCTTACGATATGGAGATCTCGATTTACAGTGCCGATGCAAGCGATTTCCGCACCACGGTAAAGCCCTTTCCGATCGATATTACAGCGAGCATATCATCGGGATCATCGAGCGTAGTTTTCTACAAACCCGCCTCAGCGTGGATCGCCTCATACCTCATCGCCACGATGAATATCGGCATCCGACTAGACAAAGCATCCAACTATGCCATCGCCGTAAACT
>JBCQTX010000053.1:0-11856 GCA_047174605.1 Rikenellaceae bacterium
TATTCCATTCAGCGGAGCGAAGGAGAGTTTTACCTCTCTTCCCTCTCTGAAAAAATATTTTATCTCATTCTCTGCAACTTCCCAATTCCTCAGTTGCATTTACAAGTTGAATTCAGGATTGAATAATGGATATTGCTTTATGCATCTGAGACATTAGTCGAATTGTCTTGGCCGGATATGGACTCCCAGATTGCAGTTTTGGGATGAAGTTATCGCAAGTTTTATCTCCATAACACTCCATCGCAAATGTTGCAAGAGGTAATAGGTTAATGCCATATCCATCTTCAATAACATCTATATTTGCATATCTGAGTGATATACGAAGCACATTCGCTATGCAAGCCAAATTCCCAGAGGCTGCACCCATCCACAATATATCATGATTACCCCATTGAACATCAAAATTATGATGCTTTTCGAGCATATCCATAATATAGTGTGACCCAGCACCACGATCAAAGATATCACCAACAATATGTAGATGATCCACCGTAAAACGCTGTATTACATTACACATATCGATAATGAATCGATCGGCACACCCATTTTGAACGATACTTGTGAGGATACCGCCCAAGTAATCATGTTTATTTGGCATCTGAGTTGTGGACTCATTGAGCAGCTCTTGGATGATATATGAGAACTCCTTAGGAAGCGCCTTTTGAACCTTTGATCGAGTATATTTTGATGTTACTGAGCGTAGAATATCACATAGCTGATTAAGCGTTATTCGGTACCAATCATCCAACTCCGCCTCTTTGAGCTTTATGAGCTCAATCTTTTTTTCAGGATAATATATCAAAGTACACAACTCCTTCATCTCGCTCTCGCGAAGTGTATTACCAAATATATCGTAAACTTTTTGTCGTATGATTCCCGAAGCATTACGCATAACATGACCAAACGCCTCATGCTCTCCATGAAGATCCGTAAGAAAATACTCTGTTCCCTTTGGTAGGTTTATGATCGCCTCCAGATTTATTATCTCTGAACTTGCGCTCAATATAGTTGGGAAACGCTTTGATAGTAGAGTGAGGTAACGTAGCTCCGAAACATCGAAGTGCTGCTCTTTGATTGTGTCATTCATTTCATGTAATACTTTATGGTTAGAACCCTAAAAACAAATATAATAAAAATAGCGATTGTTTCTAGTATAATATCATATATAAATTTCAATAATTAGCAAAAATAATTAACTTTGCCTATGTAGTTTAGGACTAACAACAAAACATAACCATAAAATGAAAGCTAAATTACTTCTTGCAACTGCAGGTGCACTATCCCTATTTCAATTAAGTGCCAAAGATCAACAGCGCCCAAATGTATTATTGATTTACACAGATGACCATCGCTATACAGGCATTCACGCTCTGGGTGGTGAAGATGTCAAGACACCAGTACTCGACGAATTAGCACATAGTGGAGTTATCTTCGACAACGCCTTCCTACAAGGAGCATTCTCTGGTGCAACAAGTATGCCGAGCCGTGCTATGTTAATGACGGGTCGAAATCTATTTGAAATAGAGGGAGCTGGTCATAACATCCCGAAAGATCACACTACAATAGGAGAGGTACTCATGTCATCAGGATATCATGCGCATCATGTTGGTAAGTGGCATCAAGATAGCAAATCACTATCTCGCTCATATAATAGCGGTGGAAAGGTTGTCGGTATGCCATAGTATCTAGTAGATCAATATCGAATGCCATATCATGATTGGAATGGTGAAGGAGAGTTCGTCAAGACAAACTGTTATCTTTTCGAATATGATACAAAGGGAGATGTTATCCAACGCCCACTATCAAAGGACGATCCCAAAGGACCAATTGCAGACGAGAGCGTAGGTCCACACGTATCACAAGTTCTTGCGGATGATGCAATTAAATTTATAGATGAGTATAATGAGGATCAACCATTCTATATGTATTTAGCAATTCCATGCCCACATGATCCACGACAATCTCCAGAGGAGTACCGCAATATGTACCCTGCTGACAAAGTTCAGCTACCACCATCACATATGTTGCAACATCCGTTCGACAATGGCCACATGGTACTTCGCGACGAGGAGTTAGCGCCTTGGCCTCGTACAGAAGAGGTTGCAAAACAACATTTAGGTGATTATTATGGCATAATTACCCACCTTGATTACCAATTGGGACGCGTTATCGACAAGCTAAAAGAGAGTGGAATGTATGAAAACACAATCATCATTATGGCCGGAGATAGTGGCCTAGCAGTTGGCAATCACGGATTGATGGGCAAGCAGAATATATACGACGAAGATGGAATTCACATCCCTCTGATCTTCTCCGGAGGAGCTTTAGATGATTCACATAGAGGCAGCCGAAAATCAGCATTCTGCTACAACTATGATGTGATGCCAACAATATGTGAGATGGTGGGTGCAGAGATTCCACAAAGCGTTACGGGTAAGAGTCTAGTGCCAGTCATAGAGGGGAAGAGAGATGCAGTAAGAGACAACACATACCATGCATATCTACAATTCCAACGAGCATATAGAAAAGGAGAGTACAAACTTATTGAGTATGTACGCGCGGGAGGATATGAGAACACACAGGGAGATTACGTAGCAGGTTCACGAGTCACGCAACTCTTCAATATTGAGAAAGACCCTTGGGAGACTCTAAATCTATCAATATTCTCAGAGTATAAAGAGATTGTTGATCAAATGAGAGTTGAGATGCGCCAAAAGGCGATGGAGATTGGCGACTATGCTGATGGCAAACGTACGAAATTTGATTTTTGGAGTTACTACGAATAGTGAACAAACATCTGACTATTATCCTTGGAGGTGGCCTTTGTGCCGCCTCCTTTGTGTTTAATAGCTACTTTTACGTGATTTAACAGAAAAAATAATCCAAAAATATTCAGCTCAATATGATCTCTTGACCAGAGAAACTAAATTTGCTATAAAGGTAAGAAAAAAGTGCTGTATGCGAAATTAAATCATTGCTTTTTTAACAATAATTTCATATATAATAGTCAATTTATTTTGTGAAATATATTTGTTCATGCGCCTAATTCCTTGAATAATTAATAGTTACAGTATTTTTGTTTCTCTGGTCAAGAGCATTAAAAAATATAAATTCATAAATAACAAAAAAATGAGAAAAGTATTACTTTCACTCTGCTTTGTTGCTGCACTCGCATTCGTCGGATGTAGCGATAAATACGATGATAGCGACATCGTAGCAGGACTAGAAAATGCCGAGGGTCGCCTAGATGCCTTGGAGGATTGGCAGATGAGTGTCGAGGAGGAGTTAGCATCAATGCAGACTATCATCGAAGCGCTTGAGGCGAACGACTACGTTACAAATGTTACGGAGATTACAACTGGTGGAGAGGTAGTAGGTTACCAAATCACATTCGCGCAATATGGCGTTGTGACAATCACTAATGGTAATGACGGTGCAGACGGAAACGATGGTGAGGATGGCAAGGATGGTACAACCGGCACAAATGGAACAAATGGCGAGGATGGAGATTCGATGTTTGATATTGTAGATGTTGATAGTGAGAATGGCTACATCTATATCAAGCTCGTGGGTGACGATACGGAATACTACATCCCGATGACAACCGAGATGTTTATCTTCGACACAGCAACAAATTCAAAGGTTGATGATACTTACTACTATTCATTGGATGGTCAGAACCTAGAATTCCAAATCAAGGATCTTCCTGAAAAGTGCGTGGGCGTAAACGCAGCACTACTAACAGCCAACGGCACATTTGAGAGCACTGCAACCACACGTGCGGATGAGACCTATTGGGCAGTTCTGACCACCTATGACTCAGAGACGAAGATCGCAACGGTAAATGTAACGGTGGGATCTGAGGCCTTCACAGATGAGGAGAAAGCGTTGTTGAAGATCACGGCGATCAGTAGCACCGGCACTGAGTCAGTTGCGATACTTACGCTAGCGCCTATCACCGATGCTGAGTCAATGAGTGAGTGGGATGCTATCCTAGAGGCAATCCGCGTAGCCACAACCGCTTCGGCCTATAATTATACAGGCGAGATTGAGGATGGCTACACTGTTGAGCTTCCGGCTACTGAAGCAGGTGAGGTGACAATTAATATAACACAAGGATTGGATGGAAATGGTATCAATTTCGTTGATGAGGATGATGACGATCCGTTTGAAGGGGTTCTATATCTTGTACTTCCATCGACAAATGTGAGTGGGATAATTGCTGTTAATTTGACATCAGCTGCTACTGTATATATCATTGATGGTGAGTTGACTAGCGTTATCAATGGTGGAACGTATACAACAACACCAACCTATTCAATGGCAATGCCGACACGTGCTGACGATCTTGACGAGGTCGATGCAGTTGACGGGGCTGACAATGCAAAAATCTACATCAAATCAAAGGTTGAAACAGTGGAGATGTACTCGGGAGATATCACCATAGCTGATGGAGGATCGATCACCAATCTTTATCTAGAGGGTGATACTATTATCACGGTTGATGATGAAGGAAGTGTAAGCTCTGTCGAAGTATCAGATAGTGGATCTGCAACCATCTCGGGAGAGGTTGAGAATGTTACCACATATGGAGGAGATGTAATAATTTCCGATAGCGGTTCGGTTACAACCTCTATCACAATTGACGGAAGTGTAGAAACTGCTGTAAGCATCGAGATTGCCGGAACGGTTACAGAAGTGGCAAATGCGAGCAGCAGCACAGTAACATTAACAACAACTGGTAGTGCGACCGTTACGACAGTTAGTGGAAATGACGTTGAACTAGACTCAGGAATCGCAATTGGAGAAACTTGCTACTTAACTCTTGCAAAAGCTATTGAGTATGCAGATGGCACTACTGCAATCACACTTGCAGCCGACACATATAGCAGCGACACAGTCGTAACAATTGACAAATCGTTGACGATCGAGGGAGCAGGAGCTGAGGAGAGTATTATCGCATATGGTTTCGAGATCGACAATAGCGATGCAGTCGTTACATTTAAGGATGTAGCAATTGAAGTAAGTGGATCAGATAAGGCGATCGAAGTTACAAACGCTACGACAATCAACATCACAAGCTCTTCGATTTCGGGTGAGCAACATTTGATCTATGCTAATTGCAGCGGTGCGACCTACAACATTGAGGGATCTGTGTTGACTGGAACAAATAAGAATACAGGTTTAACAAATTACGCAAATATCTATGCGAGTAGCAGTGCTACTGGTAACACGTTTAATATTGAGGACACCACTCTTAATACTGTTACAGAGAGCTCTGGCTATCAATATGCGATCAATATCTGTGAGACAACTGGTGCAACAGAGGTGAACCTAACAGGTGCTACGAAGTTCTACTATGAGTCTAACAATAATAGCTCTCAATCGCGATATTACTTCATAGAGCACCGAGTAAACAATGACGAAAGATCTACATTTACTCGTGATGCAAGCATAACTTACTCTAGCGATATGACAAGTAAGGGTATAAGCCTCGCATCGGGACTATTATTTGGTAAGGGTACAGAGACCTCTCCTTATGAGATCTATGACAACTACGATCTTAAGGTGTTGAAGTATTATACCGAATATGATGCATATGACGCAGATGACTGCATATTCGCATACTTCAAGCAGATGGCAGACATAGAGTATAGTCTCATAAGCACTACATACACAAGTGTCTACCCATCTCCATTTACAACATTTACACCATCAAGTACGACAACATCTGTCACTTCCACTCAGATGCTCGTTCAGAACTTCTATGGAGTCTATGATGGTAATGGATATAAGATCAATAACTGGGGGTACAACTCCACAGCGACAGGTTCTAACTGGGGTACGGATCAGAATATCGGATTGTTTGCTAATGTTGCTGAGGGTAGTATTATAAAAAACCTAACTCTTACAAATACTGATGGTATCGGTATATATACTACCAAAGATTGTCAAATTATTAATGTCGGTAATGTTGGTTCTTTTGCTGGAACATTCGCAGGCGAGATATTTAATTGCAAAAGTGAAATTCCTATAACCATCTACTCAAGTGAGCCATTGTGTTATGTCGCAGGTATTCTTGCAAAACCAATGTGTAATGGAGATGATGAGGTATCGTACATAACAAATTGTGAGTACAATGGCACAATATTACTTGAAGGCGAAGGCTCTGCAGCAGGTATATTTGGTAGCAATACGAATCCATTTTCTCCTGGTGTCATTGAGATTATCAATTGCAAGGTGTCAGGTAAGATAACTGCTCCATACGCATATGGAATTTATGTTGAACCAGCAATTGTTGATTTGAGTTGGGCCGGTATTTCTGGAGATTATTACGGTTGCTATATTGATAAAGATGAAAACAATGTATCGACAGCAGTCCTAACTTCAACTGCAGAGTAACAACGACTTCGAGAAATTTTCCCCAAGCGAGCCCAACAACTCGCAAAAGCTAACAACAAATAGTTGTAGCGAAATCATCGAGAGCCGTCCACCTATTTTTTTAGGCGAACGGCTCTCGTTCTCTTTGTGTCGATATGGGAGGGAGGGGATCACACCAATATTTGTAGCACGGAAATTGCACCTTAGCCTTGAATCACGAATACGCACGACTCAAATAATTTGCAGGCACATTATGTTTAAACGATTCACACGAAGGCAATCCGTTCTCCAAAGTGATCTTTTTGAAAATTTCACCGACTATCATTCGCACATTCTCCCACAAGTAGATGATGGCGTTCAAAGCATCGAGGATGCAATTAGATCACTCTCGGAACTTGAAAAATTAGGCGTTCAAAGGGTTATGCTCACGCCACATATCATGGAGCTGTTTCATCAGAACAGTTGCAACACTATTCGAGCCACATTTGCAAACTTTAAATCCAAATATAACGGCAAGATAAAGCTCGAGATAGCTGCGGAGTATATGTTCGATGCACAATTCAACGAGCACTTGGAGAGCGGAGATATGCTAACTCTTTGGGGAAATTTCATCCTTATCGAGACCTCATATATGTCACCCCCGATAAACTTCTCTGCGACATTGCACGAGATCAAATCCAGAGGGTACTCCATAGTGTTGGCGCACCCCGAGCGGTATGAATATATGGGCAAAGATGATTACAAAGATCTGAAATCTGATGGCGCGCTATTTCAATTGAATCTATTGTCGCTATCGGGGTATTACGGCAAGAGAACGCGCGACAGGGCTATCTATCTCTTGGATAATGAGATGTATAACATCATGGGGAGCGATCTGCACAACATAGATACATTTCAAAAATGGATCAAGCAAATTGAGCTTAAGCCCAAGCAAATTGACAAACTACGAAAAATAAAGGAGTCGCAAAACAAAATAGATCCGACCTCAAATAAACTATGAGATCGGATCTGTTACAATATATTAACCAATGTTACTTCGACTTCGATGCAACCTTTGCCCATGAATCTTTTAGCGTAACCGTGCGATTAAAGATCATATTTTCAGCTGACGACTCCTTGTCAGTACAGAAATACCCTACACGCTCAAACTGGAAACAAACACCTGTCGGAGTCCCAGCCAATGATGGCTCCAGATATCCCTTGATCTCGACAAGCGAATCTGGTCGCAGATTACTCTCCCATGTCTCACCCTCAGCGCAATCATCCGGGTCCTCAGTCGAGAATAGCGGATTGAATAGGCGGATGGTTGACTCCACAGCGTGTGGCTCAGAGACCCAATGGATCACACCCTTTGTCTTGCGGCCATCGCTCGATGAGCCACCTCCCGACATAGGATCGATGGTACACAACAACTCTACAATCTCGCCACTCGCATCACGAACAACATCCTCACACTTCAACAGATACGAATAACGAAGGCGAACCTCACCACCGATGCTCAAGCGGAAGAACTTCTTCGGAGGGTTCTCCATAAAGTCATCGCGCTCGATTAGCAAGTTGCGCGAGAATGGTACTTCGCGGCTTCCTGCCTCAGCATTTTCTGGGTTGTTTACCGCCTTGAAGTACTCAACCTTCTCCTCGTCATAGTTTGTCACAGTGACCTTCAACGGATTGAGAACCGCCATACGACGCTCCGCAATCTTATTCAAATCCTCACGAACGCAATACTCCAACTTACCCAAGTCAATCGTATTATCGCGCTTCGCAACACCTACCATCTCAGCAAATGCTCGAACCGATGCCGGTGTGTATCCACGACGACGAAGTCCACAAATAGTTGGCATACGAGGATCATCCCAACCCATTACAGCTCCATCTTGAACTAACTTCAAAAGACGACGCTTCGACATCATAGTATATGTCAAATTAAGGCGAGCAAACTCATACTGGTGCGATGGGAAGATCTCTAACGCCTCGATAAACCAATCGTATAACGGACGATGAACATCAAACTCCAACGTACAGATTGAGTGGGTGATATTTTCAATCGAATCGCTCTGACCATGTGCATAGTCATACATCGGGTAGATACACCATGCGTCACCCGTTCTATGGTGATCCGTATGCAAAATACGATACAAGATCGGATCGCGCATCAACATATTTGGGTGTGCCATATCGACCTTTGCACGCAACACCTTCTCTCCATCTGCATATTTTCCACCACGCATATCAGCGAACATCTCCAAATTCTCCTCTATCGTACGCTCTCTAAATGGAGAGTTTACGCCCGGTACTGATACTGTTCCTCGTGTTTCGCGGATCTGCTCCTGACTCTGATCATCGACATATGCAAGTCCCTTTTTAATAAGATCTTGAGCCCATACATACAGCTGCTCGAAATAGTCCGATGCATAACGCTCCTCTGCCCAATCGAAGCCTAACCACTTAATATCCTCCTTGATGGCATCTACATACTCCACATCCTCCTTCACGGGATTCGTATCATCAAAACGCAAATTACACAAACCACCATATCGTTTAGCTAGGCCAAAATTTATGCAGATGCTCTTTGCGTGTCCAATATGCAGATAGCCATTCGGCTCAGGTGGAAAACGTGTCTGTACTCTCGTCTCGCCCTTTGCGATTGATGCCTCAATAATCTCCTCCAAAAAGTTGAGCGACCTCTCTTTCGAGGGCTCCATTGTCTCAATTGCCATATCCTTCTTCTCTATTTATGTTTGTCACTATTATAAAATACTCCTCCTATCTTCAGATTTAACTCCATAATCTGCTCCGTACCCAATCCACCACCATCACAGTGTGTCACGAAATGGACTCTCAAACCTAGTTGATCATTAAAAAACGATCTGTCGTAGCATAACGCTGCTCTATTATAAAATCCACTGGTCGTCCTAAAAAATATATCTCCCGTATATAGTTGCCCTCCATACTCCATATAAGTCCCATCATCTAGTGTGTGGCCATCATAAAGCGGAAAGAGGTCGTCACCAATATAGAGTCTCTCATCGAATGTGAACCCCCATCGACTAATTTTAAGCGCAAACTCTCCCATTCGAGGTGCAAGCCACTTATTCCCATATGATCGATCTCTTTGTAGACTCTGCAATAACGACATTTTGATATCAAAATCGTAGAGCCCCGAGGTTCTAAACCCAACACAAGGATTCAGCAATGCATTATCTACTACATTACTAAATTCCCCACCATCAGCCTGTCCTGCAAAGTGCGTCACCGAAAGATTGTACCCTGCATATATCTTGGGCCACATATAACGACCTGCTGAGAGTAATTTAAATTTCTCACGTGTTGTAATGGTAGGTTGCCCCTGCCAATCACACACAAACTCTACAAATGAATCCCCACAACCATAACGCCCCATGATACCATCAATCGAGTTGTCATAGAAGATATATTCATCTGAAAAGAACGCCGTTGAATAACAATCAATATTCATCCTATAACTGGGGAATAGACCTGCCGAGACACTCCACATCGAAGAATCATAGGTGTAATAGAGGAGCAGATTTATCTCAGAAAAGAGACCATCTCCACCAACGCCCAGTGGCTGCATAGCTGCCAACCCCAGTTTCAGCTCACTCCCTTCAGCGAACGTCAACCCAACCTTCGGAGTCAAACGTGATGCAAACTCGCTCCCAGAATTAGAGGTAGCGATATCCGTCACGCTATATTCGCGATTGTCGAAGTAGGTCTCAAAACCCACCTCATAGGTTAGCACTTGAGCCGACACAGGTAAAAATATTGTCAACAAAACCGCAACCAGAGTGCATATACGCCTATTCAAAGCCATAATCATTAAAATACCTAGCAAAAGTAATGTTTTTTTTTTATTTTTTTCTACTTTTGTTCCCAATATAAGCAATTTTCAACACTTTTATCCAATGCGCAAAATTACAAACGAGGAGTTAAATCGACCTACGATTGAACAATTCGCTGCACAAGAGAAGATCGCCGTGGTGGTTGTACTCGATAATATTCGTTCGGCACAGAACATCGGAGCCTTCTTTAGGACATCCGATGCTTTTGCGATTCAGGGCATTGCGTTATGTGGAATTACAGCAACTCCTCCTAGCCGCGATATCCATAAAAGTGCATTGGGGGCGGAGATGACGGTCGATTGGAGCTACTACCCCACAACTACTGAGTGTGTCACGCAGCTTCGAGAAGATGGCTATATTGCCATTGCGATCGAACAGGTGGAGAGTGCCACAATGCTCCAAAATATGACTTTTGAGATCGATAAAAAATATGCTCTAATCTTCGGTAATGAGGTGATGGGGGTTGATCAAGAGGTCGTCGATATATGTGATGGAGCGATCGAGATTCCTCAAGCTGGCACAAAACACTCAATTAATGTATCAGTGGCTGGAGGTGTGGTGCTATGGAGCGCATATCAACAATTAGCAAAACTATAAACTTCAAAATAAATGTCAACAGAAAGCAATGTTCGCGCAGTGACAACGTATCGTCTCTCAGAAATGAAACAACGAGGCGAAAAGATATCTATGCTCACTGCATATGACTATACAATGGCCTCTATTGTAGATGCCGCAGGTATTGATGTGATCTTAGTGGGTGATTCAGCTGCCAATGTGATGGCTGGTTATAACACTACCCTACCAATCACGCTCAACGATATGATTTATCATGGTCGCTCAGTAGTACGTGCCGTAAAGAGAGCTCTAGTAGTTGTCGATCTCCCATTTGGAACTTACCAAGGAAACTCCAAGGTAGCCCTTGAATCTGCAATCAGAATAATGAAGGAGACCGAAGCTGATGCCGTAAAAATGGAGGGAGGCGAAGAGATCATAGAGTCGGTGCAACGTATCATGTCGGCCGGAATCCCGGTGATGGGACATCTTGGATTGACTCCGCAATCGATCAATAAATTTGGAACATATACTGTTCGTGCTAAAGAGGAAGCTGAAGCAAAGAAATTAATTGCCGATGCTCATTTACTCTCTGAAGCAGGCTGTTTTGGAATAGTATTGGAGAAGATCCCGTCGAAACTAGCATCGCAAGTTGCAAGCGAGGTTAAAGTGCCAATAATAGGAATTGGAGCAGGTGATGGTGTTGATGGTCAAGTACTTGTACTTCACGACATGTTGGGCATAAACAAAGAGTTTTCACCTCGCTTTTTGCGTAGATATGCCGATATACATACGATTATGACTTCGGCAATCGAGAACTATATCTGCGATGTTAAGAGCGGTGATTTCCCAAATGAGAAGGAGCAATATTAACTCTTGATACTAGAAGAACAAAACAGCTGATACTTTAAATGTACCAGCTGTTTTTTATTGGGTGTAATTTTCTAGAACTCCATCTTCGCCATACGTTGGTATCCGTTGTAGCGCCACTTAGCGTTGTCCTCAGCCGCTGCGAATAGTTCGTCAGCCTCTGCTGGGAATGCCTTTTTGAGCGAAGTGTAAC
>JBCQTX010000054.1:0-11812 GCA_047174605.1 Rikenellaceae bacterium
CACGTGTGGCATCATTTTGTTTGAAAAACGTTGCAATTTCTGATAGAAATTGTGTACTTTTGTGTAGTGGCATAGGGCTGAGTTTATGATTGTTTAGCGACTACTAATATACTCATTTTCTGAGAAATACGGAAATCCCTATGCTGCTTTTTTATATCTTTGGTCGGGGTGATTTATTACTTGCGAAACTTGAGCATTGTTAATAAACTAGATATATTGGCGATCTGCATATCCGAGATCCTAAATCACCTCAACGACAAATGTCTACACAATAAGCATAACAACTAAAAAACCACAATATTATGACACAGAAAACCGCAAACATTGAAGTACCATCAGTCCTAAAAGAGTGTCTATTGTCGCTCACAGAGGTAAGAGATAAGATCAGAGATTATTACCCAAAATCAGAGGTAACCGAGAGCGTAAGCGAGTACGCAAATAGGGTTGACGATCTGATAGACGATGTAGTTGACAAAGTCGGTGAGATGATAAGAGTGGAGATCGTAAATACCTACCATTATAAAGACCAACAATAGTATAGAAAATGACACATACAGCACAAAACACAGCAGCGACAAAGAGAACGGTATCAACCTCAACGGAGGAGTTAATCACCGCAAAATGTCAAATATCCGATCTTCACAGCCTGATACTAAACGCAGTGGAGCGAGTTTACGGAGAGTCTCAGAGTAATAAATATTTCGATGAGATTTACGAAAGCCTAACCCCTACACGAGATCTGATAGATCGCTACATTATCGAGTCTATAGATTGCAACATCGGATCACTTGACAGCACGGAGTTTTAGGGGCGTACCAAGGAGAACAGCAACAAACCACCCTAAGGAAGTACTAAGGGTAAAAGCATTAAGGAGGGGCGGAATCGTCTCTCTTTTTGCTTTGATGGAGGAAAGGTTGAGGTTGACAGAGGATAATTCGGAATTTCCGAAAATATTAGTACCTTTGTGGTATCAATGCCAGTAGTATGGTATTTGGTATGCACCGAAATCGCCTCAGAGATGTAACAATCTTTGGGGTGTTTTCATTTAAGTGTCAAAAATTATCGGCAATTTATCGGCAAAACCGACAAAAGAAAAACGCTAACCACCTCAACAATAGGCAATTAGCGTTCTAGAAAGTGATCCCGACAGCATCCTGCTATGGGTCGTATATTGTTGATCTGCAATTATTTACATTTGGCTATTCTGATAACTCCACCTATCTCGTAGGGCGGTATTTCGCAGAGTATCGCTATCTTGCTTTGCTGCCTTTCGGACTGCCCTACAAAGTTAGTAGAAATATCTCTTTTTGACAAATGTTTGGCGATATTTTAATAATTAACAACCTCTTTTTTTAACGAGAGAATCCACCCACAAATTGTATTTTGCTAGGGCTAAGCTCTCAATTTTTTTATATCAAGATAGCTAAGTAGTGAAAAATATCGCTCCAAGAGTGCTTTTAAAAATATGGCAATAATTGTTTTACACTACTTATTACAAATGGACAGAAAGATTGATGCAAAACGTATGTTGGGTGTTGTGAGTAATGTCAACCCTGTTGCGGTAGATAATATAATTGAGTTTACTGTGCAGTTGGAGAATGGGCAGGATGAGTTGCTTCGCTCGGGTTATTGGGATCGCAAAGGCGAAAATAAAATCGACATCATAGCGGTGAACGACTTCGATCGAAAAATGGAGATCTGCGAGGTGAAACGCAACCGACAAAAAATCTCGCTACCAATCCTTGAGAGAAAGGCTAGCGAGATCATTAAGCGATACACTCAATATGAGATCGAGTATCGAGCTTTGTCGTTGGAGGATATGTAGTTATAGCATAAAGTATTACCTCACAGGTGAGTAGGCATAAATAGTTACACCATCTAGTTTCCGTTCGTTTCGTGTATTTGCTTTGTGTACTCAGTGGGGGTAATAGCACATATAGCGACAAATGCGCGTGAAAACGAGGAGTAGTGGCTGAAGCCTACCACACTAAATACCTCTTTATTATAGCGCATATTATCGTTAGATTTGATGATTTCACACGCCTTGTTTATGCGGTAGCGTCTTACATAACATTGAAATGTCTCGCCTCGTTCGCGGAATATATTTCGTATGTCGTTACTGATTAGATCTGGAAAACGAACCAAAATGTCGGCCGTTGTGAAATTCACCTGTCGATAAGGCTCTTCAGTCTCCATCCACCTATCAATCTCTATCGCTATCTTCTCTAACTCACTACTTTGTGTTATCGGCTGCTGGGCATCTTCATCCTCAGCCACGTGCCAACCACTCTTTCTGTTCCAATTAATTCTGAGTGCTTCAACATTCTCCGAGGTTTTGCGAAATAGCGAGAGTTCGATGATACGACAAAATAGGACTAACATAGATATCAAATAGAGCGTATTTACCAATATCGAGTTGGTGAATAACATAGTAAAATAGACTACACCCATACTTGCAATGTGAAGTACAAAATTATGCATCCAATCTACGTTGCAATCGCTATCGGCGATATTCTCAGTAATATATGTGGTGTAGAGCGGTGTAACCTGCCAGATGCTATATAGCACCATCACCATACATAATATTAGAAATATGACCAATGCAAGCCTCGATATGAGTGCTACAGATCCGAGGTTTTGGAGTACCACATCATACGTTTCAAATGTTTCAAATGGGTTACTATGGGCGCAAGCATTAACGACAAAGTAGAGTATGACAGCGATAATTACGGGGGATAGAATCCGCATCCACTCTCTAAAGCTGAAGAGTTTCGAATTGAGGATAATTATGGGATAACTAACAAGTGATGTGAAGCTCGGGATGCCAAGTAGCAGTATATCTGCTGGAACAATTGATCGGTTAAAGTAGATAGAACTCAACCCATCGTAGTAAAACTTGGTGACCATCATCAGTAGGATAGCCGCCCAGAATGAGAGCAGAGAGACAAGGTAAGCTCTGTAGATGCTTTTCTTGGTATGTTTAAGATTCATAACAATTCCAAAAAGCAAGATTGCAAAGCTCATTGTGGCTATTCCAATGTTGATTATCGTGTTGATCGATGGCATTGTAATAATGAATAATTAAGTCTGGTTGTTGTTATATGTGGAAAATTACCATAAATGTAGTGATATTTTATATATATTCAAAATTTTTTACCAAAATTGATATAACATCTATCTATTTTTCACATAGCATCCCCATTTTTATCATATGCTATCTCTTTTGAAGATATTTCACGCCAATGCTATCTCTTTATAGCCTCTACTTGAGTTGCGTAAAGTTAAGTTATCTACTTTTGTGATATAATGATGACAATTAAGAAATGACAATAAAGAATACAAGGAATAACAATAAAAAATACATAACATGGGAAAACATTACTATTTAAAACTACTTGGCGTAATCGCACTGTTGATTTTCGCCATTTCGTGTGAGACGGATGATGACACAGTAACATCCGGAAATGCTACATCTGAGTATTCGATAGGTATAAAGAGCCTCGAAGTGAAGATCCCACTCTTCACTAGATTTGAAGTTTTGACTTCGTATAATCAGGTCAATATTAAGTTGATGGGAATTAGTGATAGACGCGAGTATACCATCCCTGTCACCATATCAACCTGTTACAATAGTGAATTTGCTCTGAGCAAAGCGACTGATGTAGATAACGCAATATCGATCTCTTCGCAGGCTTCGGAGTTGGAGAACCTTCCGCACCAACAGTACTATCTCAACCACCTTGTCTACGACACTGATGAGGATGGTGAGGAGATATTTACGAGTTTGGGAGCAACATTGTCGTTGGAGGATCCTGATGATATAAAGTTCTTGTCGACATTTAACCTCACGAGTGAGTGTTGTCAATCAGATGATGGCAGTGTGCCTATCTCATCGTATACAGATCTCAACAACAACATCTTCATAGAGCTCTCAGAATATAGTGGAGAGAACGCTTTGGCTGGTGTGAGATTCTACCAAACGTGTGATATCAACCTTGCAAACGATGCAGTTTCGGAGCTAGGTGGATGGACTGCTATGGGGCGTAAGAATACGACACTCTCTGACCACTATGAGGGTACAGCATTTTGTGGTGAGTACGATGGTCAAGGATATGCCATTATTGGTCTAAACTCAACATTCCACGATGCATTGGGATTCTTTTATCGCTTGGGAGATGGAGCAAATATCCACGATCTCTGTTTCCAAGCTCCAAACTTATCGGGTGGTCAATATGTTGGTACTTTGGCATCGATAGTCGACTCAAGAGTTGATGTCACTATCAGCAATGTTGAGGTTTCGGGCGGATATGTCTATGGATCGGATTGTGTGGGTGGCTTGATTGGTAAGGGAGCTGCGCAGTTCTCAAATTGTTCGGTATCGGCAGCTGTCGGATGCAACGACTTGGTGTGTGATTTGGCTGGATATGTGGGTGGATATGTGGGATACCTATATGTAGATTCATCAGATGTTGAGTTTGAGCTGTGTGAGTTCACGGGTTCAGTCGAAGATAATTGCGAGATGTCGGGAGGATTCTGCGGACGAGCTGGGGAGGTTGCCTATGGTAACCACTCTGTCTTCTTCAATATGTGCTCTTTATCGGGTGACATAACGGGTCATATGATACATGGCGGTTATATCGGTCATTTGGATGGAAGTCTCGATGTGCAATTTGGTAGTTCGGTGGCGGTCAGTTGCCTCTCTAGTGGTTTTTATAAGGATAAGAAACTGTTGTTTAACTTCTATCAAAAGGATGCTTCGAAGTATCAACTATCTGTTGGCGGATATATTGGTGCTGTGGAATCTATATCTGGCGACGATTCGTATATTACATTTGAATTTGACTCCGAGTATGATTATAATGCATATTGCGGAAATTCCCTATATATGAACTACATGTCGTCGGCGAGCTCCAACCCCTCATCATCTGACAAAAGTGCCTATATCGGAGGTGTGATTGGAGAACTTGGCAGCAATTCTATCATATCTGTAGTAGGAGTAACCGTCTATGCTCAAATGAGTAAAACTGGCTCTGCGGATTCATACTACAGCCAAGGTGAAGATTATATCGGAGCGGTCGTAGGCAGTATAGTGAATGGCCGAGCTTGTGAGTTCAATGCTACTGTCGCCTGTAGCAACGCCTCAAGTTCGCAATTTATGTGCAATGGACTCTATGGTGGCTATGCTGCATATAGCTCCTTGTCGGGTACTATTACCGATTCTACGGGAGTGCTTGACGATCTACCTACGTTCAAAGAGGCGGTTGGAAATTCATTATATATAACGAGAAAATAATTTATTGCCATGAAGAGATTATTATTAATATTCGCAGCGGCGATGACACTCTTTGTCGGCTGCACCAAAGATGATACAGAGGGTGTGGAGGGTGACTCTACCCTAGATCAAACCACAAGCGTAGTGGGAAGTTACAAAGCAGGAATCAAGAGCATAGAGTTGGATCTGCCTCATAGCGAGAGAATCGACCAATTGATCCCCGAAGAGGGCGATAAACTAATTGCAACACTTCTCTTTACTGGTACCGACACATTAGTGCACTACCGACTAACGACTATGATCGAAAACGATGGCGATGCAGGTGATCACATAAAACTTATGGTCTCTGATCGCGAGGAGCTGACCAGCGTAATTCACCAAAATTATATCCTACGAAAGGCTCTGTTGTTTAATGCCACAAAGACTGATTACATAAGCACGGTTTCGATTGGTGCTATGGTGGGTGTGGATGACGAAGGTGAGATGAAGATGCTCTCGACTTGTAGTGCCGACTCAGATATTTTGGGTTCGGGAGAATCAGAGGAAGATGCATATATGATCACTACGGTAGATCATATGTTTAAATATATTAAAGCGGAGCTAGATAGTGGCAATGACTGCGAAGGCGTATACTACCAATTGGCGGACGATATCGACTTCGATGATTCGGAATATATGTGGGCACCAGCAGGAGAGGTGACTCAAACCTCTTTTCAAGGAGTCTTTAATGGTGGCTCGGGCGGTATCGACAATGTTAACAGTGAGGACTCCACAAACTCAGAGATCGTAATTAATAATATGTGTATCTACAGTGGGGATCAAGATGCAGTTGGTCTCTTCTTTAGGTTGGGCAGCAAAGCTGAGGTGTACAACGTAACCTTTAGAGATGTGGACATTATCGGACATGGAACAGTTGGTGCTGTAGCAGGTCAATCTGTGGGTGCCGACATAAATAATATATATGTATTAAGTGGCTCGATCATGGGTCATGAAGAGGTGGGTGGTATTGTAGGATCTGCTAGTGGTGGCAACATTAGCTACTGCCGTAACTCGGCTAAGGTATATCCTTTTACGGGTGATAGTGGATATTCTTCGTTTGGTGGAATTGTAGGATTCATCTCTGGAGATACGACGGTCGATAGATGTAGCTTTCATGGTACTCTGGATGCTGGTGATTGTTATGATGTTGGAGGAGTTGTTGGTTACATTAGTAGTAACGCTAATGTTGCTCTCTCAAACTGCTATACGTCGGGATTTATCAGATCTCTTAGGAGTTGTGGCGGAATTATCGGAGCTGCTAAAGGGGCTACTTCGATCTCGCTCACAAATTGCCATCCGGGTGTGGATGTCTCCAAATTCGATATTGATTTCTTCAATATTAGCATACTTAACGATTGTATCATCAACAAATCAATATCCATAACCGCACCAGCAACTACATATAACGAAGCTCCTTACATTGGTGGAATGATCGGATATTTGGAGGGTATTAGCGATAGTTACACCAAATTAGAGATCGATAATTGTTCGGTTCAATATAGCAGTGCAACAGGCACATCGGGCGGTAATCTCAACGTAATCACTGTTGAGGGTGATAATGCTCTCTATGTTGGAGGTATGATCGGTGCGGTAACCGACACTGTAATCAAGGGATGCTCTGGCGCTAAGAGCAATAGCTTCACCAACGAAGGTGGTATCAGCGTCTCTGGATCTAATGCTCAATTTGTAGGTGGTATTCTTGGATATGCTCGCAATACAATCTTCATAGATGGACTGTTTGATAACTGGGCAAATATCTACGCTCCCGATGGTACATATGTAGGAGGGTGTATCGGATATTACGAGGATGGAGCAGCATACAGCATAACTGAAGAGATCAATATAGCATCTCTCGAAAACTACGATGGCATTGAGCTAGGAGCTATTGTCACAGGCAAAAACGAGGTGGGAGGTGTGATTGGATGTGTCGGCAAGCCTAGTGGAAAGAGCACCTATAGCAATTTGTTGCTACGTGGCGAGACTTCGGTGAAGGGAACACGTAATGTTGGAGGGGTTGTTGGAAAACTTTGTAGTGTTTCTGGAATTGAGGATTACTTCATAAATGATGACGACACAGCGACACAGACCATCTCAGGTGGCACAACATGCGATGCTGACGAGGCTGGAGTGGGCGGTTACTTTGGTAGTATAACCGATGATGCAGGATTCGTTACACTCAACAATGAGGGTAGAGTCACAGTCAGCTCTCAGGGTAATGCAGGTGGTCTTGTTGGTTACTATTTTGTGAAGGGGAATAATATAACCCTAGCTGCGCCTCAACACGTTGTGGTCAAGGGAATGCATAACTTGGGTGGTGCTATCGGTATTGCTAAGAGCAACTCTTCTTCCGCTAAAGATATATCTTTATATGGTTACATTGATGGTAGTGTATTGTTAACATCAAGTTCAGGATCAAATATCGGAGGATTAATTGGTAAGTTGTTTGGAGGTACGGCTGACAGTTATGTATCGCTAAAACATTGCTATAACAAGGTGTCAGTGACACAAAATAGTGGAGTTTCGGGCGCATTTTATGTTGGTGGTGTGGTTGGATATACCAATCTAAATAACGATATTATGTATTGCAGTAATGTCGCAAATATAGATGCCACGAGTGGTTATAGTGCTGGTGGTATAGTCGGTGGAGTAGATCCTTACGCCTCAAGTGCAGGTTCGGGCAATACTTGGTGTAATATGACCTACTGTTTCAATAGTGGCGAGATCAAAGCCTCAGGAGCGAATAATAGAGGTGGTTTGATTGGTTATATCAACTCAGCTCTCACGCTGAAAGGATTCTACAACACAGGAGATGTACCCAGTGGAGGAGATAACATAGCAGGTATCATTGGTTATTGCGCACCATATAGTAGTGGCAGCTATCGATACAAAATATATGATGGTTACAACGCAGCGACATCCAATACAGGATTTGGTGTTGTTGGTGGTAGTTGGGATCTTAAACACAACGAGTTAGATATTAATAACGTTGTTTACTACGATCAAGCGGCATCTGAGGATTTGGGTGATCGTATATATTATACAGACGAGGGGGCAAAGTGGAGTCTTAGCGAGATGCGAGATGCGAAATTTGATCTGGATGCAGCGTGGATTAATAACCCCGGATCAGGTACTATGCCATACTTCAAGGATATAGATTATTCGGCGGCAGGTGCAACATATCCTATATTATAGATTTTAAACATTTAAAAGCATGAAATACAATAGATTATTTATAACAGCACTCATTGCTCTTGCGACACTCTTTAGTGTGGTCTCGTGTGTCAAAGATGATACGGATGATTTGGATGTAGAGGTGGGTGAAGATGATGATATTAACGGTAATGATTTGACCTTTAATGTGAAAGCAGATCTAAGCTCTGGTGTTGCTTGTGATATGAATATACCAGTCGGAGAGTTGGAGCTAACGCTTCTCGATATCGCTAGGGATGAGGTGATTACCGCTACTGTAGATCACACGTTGGTCGATGGCAACTCAAGCTTTGTCCTCGAAGAGGCACTCCCTATAGGCGAATATCGAATCATTATGGCTAAATTCTATGAAGAGTCTGAAGCTACCAAAGGTGATAACGATACGGACGACAATAGAGTGGAGCGTATGGTGCTCGCTTGTTTGCAGCTCTTTGTGGAGCAACATGAGAACTACACCATTGAAGACTTCAATAAAACGACCATCAATCCCGGCTCAGGTACGGAGGATGATCCGATCCAGATAGTCTGTTTTATGGATTTGGTGATCCTTAACTACCAACGTATCCACAATGAGACCTATGCCGATAGCCAATTCTACTACAAGCAGATGAACGACATTAGTTTCCAGCAGGTGAGTGCCTATACAGGTGGTTTCTCGGGTATCTGTACGAGTGAGAGTTCACCATTTGTTGGCTACTATGATGGTGATAACCACAAGATTACTAATTTGAGTGTCGAGAGATTCACATCACAAAGCATAGATGAAGAGCCAGATAACGAGGTGGCAGCAGCAGGACTCTTTGGCTATGTTGCAAATGGAGTGATCAAGAATCTCACCATCGAAGAGCCCCGTATCATAGGTTATGATGGAGTGGGAGCTTTTATCGGTGCAGTGGTAAATATTGCGGGTGAAGTCTCGGCTGGTACATATATGGAGAATTGCCACTTGGTGAATAGTGAATCATCGGTGATGAAGATCTATGGTCGCCAATATGTGGGTGGTTTGGTTGGTGCGGTTTATAATGGTGCAACTATGTTCATCTATAACTGCTCGAACGGTGTCACAGCTTCCGATGCATCATTAGGGACTCGCAGCTATGCAAGTGGTCATCTATCGGGATATGTCGGTGGATTGATTGGTGGTAGCGCATCGACTGGTGATGGCTCAAACATCGCTATTGTAGACTCTCACAACTCTATGCCAATCAGTGCCCCAGCAGCCGTTGCGATTGGTGGTTTGGTGGGTAGCTGCCACGAGATCTATATCTCAGGATCTACAAATAGTGGTAATATCAATGCTCCTTACGCTGTTTTGGGTTGTGGTGGTTTGGTTGGAGGTTCTGGCGATGCAACTATTTTAGGCTCAAAGAATAGCGGATCGATCCTTGCTAGTTCGGCAAACGGCGTTGGAGGTATTATGGGCTCTTCGCTCTATGACTATACAACAGATGATAATGGTGATAAAGTTCCGCGTTTTGGAAATATGGTTGCTGTCTCGACTCACAATGAGGGTGAGGTTGAGGGTAATACCTATGTCGGAGGTATGTGTGGAGCTTCGCAGATTCGAGTCACTCGATGCTTCAATACGGGCTCAATCACAGCTAAAGATCTAACAGTAGATAACTACGCGGGTGGTATGGTTGGTTACGCCCCTGTCTGCACTTCGATCTATAGCAATAATATGGGTGATGTATCGGGAGTACTCAGTGGCGGTATCTGTGGCGAGGTATATTACTATACGCTGGTGGCTAACAACAATATGGGTGGTATTACAGGTACAGACTCGGCGGGTGGATTGATTGGTCGCGGAGGTCGTTTTGGAGCTATCAACTACTCCAATAACTTTGGTACGGTTGTGGGTAGCAATCCCAATTACACTGGTGGTATTGCTGGGCAGCTTGGTAATGTGTCGAAGAGTAGCTACGTGATTGGTGACTATTCGGATGATGCTTTAAAGTGTATTATTAAGCTAGGTTATGGTCTTTACAAAGAGTATAAAGGTAAGGAGTCGGGCAAGCTCAGTAGTTTCGTTGCCAAGATCAAGAGGCTAAAGACGGAGATCAGCACCTTTAAAAATGGTGTTGAGACCATCAAAAATCTCTGCACTCTATGCAAGAGTGAGGATTTGTCGTGGACATCAGATTTCTACACAGAGCTCGAAACGTACTGCAACGCTGAGTATGACACAGCGATGGAGCAGGCGATGAGTTCATCTTCAGCTGTTAGATATCAGGGGGCTATATCAACATCGCTCAATCCTGCGCTCCTATCGCTCAACAACACCATAAACTTCGTCTCGACATCGCTCGCTACGGATGATCAGAACGACCTGCTCTCGGAAAATATCAACGATGAGCTGGCTGGTCTCGAAGAACGTGAGTTGAAAATCATGGAGTTTGAAGAGGTTTTGCTCTCATTTGCAGAGACCATTTTGGGAGTCTTTAAATTAACACATTCGGGGGCGACAGATAAGTTTGTGGCAGGAATGGCAGAGATTGGTTTGAGCATTCTCGAAGATAAGGTCGTTGACGAAGATGATACAAATGGTATCGCTGTGACGCAGGTTGCAAATTATGGAGCAGTCAATGGACGAGGTATTGTTGGAACATCGGGCTACTACCTACAGCTGCAACATGCGGTCTCGGCAGGGGCTGTATATGACAGCACCTATGGAGTTACCGATGATAGCGAAAGTAGACAGAAAATCGGAATGAATTACTGCCTCTGCGTTGGCGAAATGAATGTTAATGCATCGAGTGATTATAAGGGTAATGATCGAAATAGCAACATTATGTCGTATGGTGATGGAGATGGCTTCTCGCCTGCCGAAAACTTCGTTAATGAGGATAAGTATGATTACTATAAGTTCGATTTAGGTGATGTAGGTTCTGATTCTCGATGGGCACTCGCATCAGGCTACCCATTTGCACTACCTAATAGCAATCGTTACGTGGTAAACTACGATAGTAGTACGCTCAATAAGGATTAATTGTCGCTATTCATATCTTGCATTATTTGATATAATCAGTGCAAGTTCACATAACTTTCAGCCCCTACAACTCGCTATTGATGAGTTGTAGGGGCTAAATAGTTAGGTATTATCTAGTGACGGAATAACTAGATTTACAATACTTTTTGAGCAACGATTACACTCTTTGGGAGGGGGTAATTAGTCGACCCTTAAATAGAGCATAACACATTGATTTGCAATAAATTAAATGCGTTAAAAATTTGGAAATATCTGCAAGTTTTTATATCTTTATGGTGTAAAACTTGCAGATATTGTTTATG
>JBCQTX010000055.1:0-11772 GCA_047174605.1 Rikenellaceae bacterium
CTTGAAAGATGATGAGTGGGAGGAGACGAATGTGATTGGTGACAAGAAAAACTCAGCGATTTTGGAGAAGATGCGCAAAGAGTGCGACATCCAGCTAAAGATGGCACGTGGTGAGGGTAACCCAAAGGTATATCTTATCACCGAGGAGATGTACGGTACCGAGATAAAATAAGATTTCATAAAAATAGATACCCTTTTGATGCTGTAATGGTGTTAAAAGGGTATTTTTTTGTATCGTTGATACATTTGTATATACATTTGATACAGATATTAACCCAATAGATAGTGAAATAGTGCACTTTTGTAGGTGAATAATCTTAACTAAAAACAGAATTAAATGAAGATTAAAAACACACTCTTTGCAATTACTCTCTTAGGAGCGATATGCTCCAATGGTAATGCACAAGCTCAAGATAGAGCTTTGGAGAGTTTCAAAGCAAAGTATAAGAGTCAAACATCGCAGAGCAATTTGAATGATCTTCGAGAACGATTTGCAGGTGTGAACCGAGATATAGCTACAAAAGGTATCTTGCCAGATCCGATGAGCGGTGAGATGTTGCTAACGGGCTATGACTATGGTCAATTCTATGATTGGGATCTCTACTTCGAGAATATCTATCAAATGTATATTGGAGAGTCGAAGTATTGCTTCAAAAATTTGGAGGGATTCTTTGCGCGTCAAGAGCCATCGGGATTTATTAAGAGATCTTTTGGATCGAAAGATTTTGGCGAAACTCATATGTTCAAACCCTTCGTTGCCCAAACCGTTCTGCTTGGAATGCGTCAGGATACAGATCTGGAGTGGCTTTCAAAATATTATGATAATATTTCGCGCTATCTGGATTTTTGGCATAGCGAGTATGACAAAGATGGCAATGATCTATGTGTATGGTTCAACTCCGATCATAGCGGAATGGATAATCAACACTCGCGTGTGATTGGTGATTGGAAGGGGGAGAACACACTCATTGATGAGGGCGTTGATCTGAACTGCTATCTTTATAGAGAGCACCTTGCAATGGCGGAGCTAGCTGAGATGGTTGGCAAGAGCTCAGATGCAAAGCAACATACCAAAATGGCCGCGAAGATTAAAACAGCGATCAACAAATATCTTTGGGACGATGAGGATGGAATCTATTACGATAGATTGGAGACAACGGGCGAGTTGAATAGGGTGAAAGGTGTCTCGGCCTTTGCACCAATGTATGCAGGTATAGCCTCTGAATCGCAGGCGAAACGCCTTGTTGAGGAGCACCTTACAAATCCCGACGAGTTCTGGGCTGAGTATCCGATTCACACTTTGGCACGTGATGAGAAGGAGTATAATATGGTTGGATGTCAACCTCCTCAAACTTTCTGCAACTGGAATGGAACGACGTGGATCCCATTTAACTATATGGTATTTCATGGTTTGATGGATTATGGGTATATGGATCTTGCCGAGGAGTTAGCTTATAAAACTTTTGATTTGGTCTTTCAACAAAATGATGTGACACGAGAGTATTATAACTCCGAGACTGGTATTGGCTATGGACGCAAACCATTCTTCGGATGGTCGACACTTGGCTATCTCATGCCTATGGAGTTTGAGATGAAGTATAACCCAACAGCGATTGAAGAGACAAATATGGTTGAGCTAGTAAATGTAATCGGTACAGAGAAAGTTCAGCACAGCGATGTATATTCAAAAGATTGGGAGAGCTTGAAGCAGCACAAAGCAGCCCCGGATTGGTTCGCCGATGCAAAGCTCGGAGTCTATTACCATTGGGGTGTATATTCCGTTCCGGGGTGGACTACTGAGTGGTATCCTAGATGGATGTATGTGCCTGATCGCGAGGTTGGTTTTGGAGCAGATGTCTATGAATATCACCTTGAGACTTATGGGGCAGAGGTCGATTATCACGACTTTATTGATATGTGGGAGGCTCCAAACTTTAGTGCCAAGGAGTGGTGTGATATGTTCGAAGATATGGGGGCTAAGTTTATCGGAACAATCGCAGAGCACCACGATGGATTTGCGATGTGGGATTCGGAGGTGAACCCTTGGAACGTTGCTGATATGGGACCAAAGATTGATGTTATGAAGGAGATGGCCGAAGAGGTGCAATCACGCAATATGAAATTTATGGCCACCTTCCATCACGGTTTCCACCATATGTACTACCCAAAGAATAAGGAGGGATATGAGCAGAAGGTGGGTGATCTGAGTAATTTGACAGAGGTAGAGCTGGGCAAATATCTATTCACTTATGATGAGACCTTAGTCCCTCAAGATGAGAAGTATGCGAAGTTATATGGCCATATGAGCTACGACGAGGCAAACGACTATTGGTTGGCGAAGTTAGACGAGGTGATCGAGGAGTATTGTCCGGATTATATCTGGATGGATTTCGGACAGCAGTTCATCAAGGAGGATTACCTCAAAACATTCTTGCTGAACTACTTCAACAAGGCCGACGCACTCAATAAAGAGGTTGTTGTAAATACAAAGGGCGAGTTCTTCCCGACCGATCTTGCGGTAGTTAATGTGGAGCGCGCAACGATGGCGGATATCACGCCAGATGTGTGGATCACCGATTTTATCCTAGGCGGTGGATTCTGCTACGACCAACGCCGACGTATAGCGATCGATCCACATATGGCTATAAAGATGCTGGCAGATGTGGTGAGTAAGAATGGAGTGATGTTGCTTTCGGCAGGCCCGATGGCAGATGGAACGATCCCCGAGGAGCAGGTCGAGGCTATGAAGGGGATCGGAGAGTGGATGAAACTCTATGGTGAGGCGATCTACAATACACGTCCATTTATCACATATGGCCAAGGGACAACTGTTTTGAAACGAGACCCAGCTGATGAGTGGAATGCATATGGAGCTATTAAAACAGGTTTTGATAAATTATCTGCCGAGGATATCCGATATACTTTCGATAAGGGACATACGGTCTATGCAATTCAGTTGGGTTGGCAAGATGGTGGAATAACCCAGACGCTAGAGGCGTTTAAGCCCGAAAATAAGTTAAAGGTGAAATCAGTAGAGGTGCTAGGTGTTGATGAAGAAATTAAATGGGAGTTAACACCCGAAGGTATGGTGGTAAGCCAACCAAATGTGAAGCCAGCAGAGGGCGATGCAGCGATTGTTTATAAAATAAATATGATGTAATATGAAAAGAGTAATAGTTTCAATATTTGTGATGTTGGTATCTCTGTCAACTTCACTATCAGCAAATAGTTTTAACATTGAGTATGATGCCCAGAGTGGAGGAGTGCTCGCTATTGAGTTGGAGGGTAATCCTACAAACTATATCGTGAGGTGTGATGGTTCACAATATGAGTGGTTGAATCGCAATGTGATTTGGGGCTTAGGTTCGTTTGACTTGACATCAGAGGGTGGTGAGCTGACAAAATATTCGTGGAGTAGACCAACGCAAAACCGCTCGGGTGAGAGGGTAACATATGAGGTAGGAGATGTCGAGGTAGATGTCACGAGAGCTAAACGAGGTGAAGAGTTCCGCGAGAGTTACACCTTCACAAATAAGAGTTCGAAGAGCATTAAGTTGTCCGATATCTCGATCAACACACCATTCAACGACAACTATCCTGATCCTGAGATTTGTCTAGTTGGTCTACGTGTAAATGCGCATATTTGGGCTGGACTTAACAGCACATATGTCAATGCTGTTCGCATGGATGGCGTAGCACCACACGTCGGATTGGTCTTGACCGATGGAAGTATTACAGGGTATGAGATACATGAACGTGGTCGCGAGAAGGGTAATTCAGAGGTTCGAGGAGCTATCGCTTTGATCGCTGAGACGGTTGAGTTAGAGCCAAAGGAATCATACACAGTTTCGTGGGTAATGTTCCCAAATAGTTCGAATGATGATTTTTTTGCGAAGGCCAAAAGATATGGTTTTGTCAAGGGTTCGGCAGCGAAGTATGTTGTTGAGAGAGGAGAGGATATAGAGGTTACATTTGAGTCTGGCAGAGCATTGAAAAATGTGAAGATCACAAATGACAATACCGAGGTAAAATATATTCGTCGAGGTAATAGCTATACCGTTACAGATAAGGCTTCTAAATTGGGAGAAAACAACTTCACGATTCACTACAACGATGGAGAAGAGACTCCAGTCAAGGTATTAGTTATCTCATCCGAGGAGGAGCTGATCGCAAAGCGAGCGGAGTTCATTGTTGAGCACCAGCAGATGAATAATATCTACGATCTTCGCGATGGAGCCTATATGGTCTACGACAACGAGACCAATAAGATTTGGGATAAAAATGATGATCCATACATATCGGATCGAGACGAAGGACGTGAGCGGTTGGCGATGGGAGCATTCCTTGCTATTCAATATCAGAAAGATCCCTCTGCGGAGTTGTTGGAGTCGTTGGAGCGATATGCAAAGTTTATTCGTGTACGACTTCAAGCAGAGGATTATAGGGTATTCTCGACTGTCGAGTGGCGACCTATAAATCGTGGTTATAACTATCCTTGGGTAGCACAGTTCTATATCGAGATGTATCGAGCAACCAAAGAGAAGCAATATCTCCACGATTTTATCGGTACGATGGAGGCTATGTATAGAGATTTCGGATATGGATTCTATGGCGTAGGTATTCCGATATATGAGGGTATCAAGGCTCTCGACGAGGCTGGCATGACCAAAGAGAAGGAGTTTATGTTGAGTGAGTTTAAAAAGGTTGGCGAGGTATTTATCGAGAACGACATGAAGTACCCAGCCCATGAGGTGACATATGAGCAGGGAAAAGCAGCACCTCTTGTGATAGGACTTTTGGAGCTATATCTACTCACCAAAGAGCCACGATATTTGGAGATTGCAAAGAGACATATGGTATTCCTAGAAACCTTTGGAGGTTGGCAGCCAACATATCACATGAACGAGATCGCAATTCGCCACTGGGATGGATATTGGTTCGGAAAGTATCGCACATTTGGAGATACATTCCCTCACTATTGGAGCACACTCACAGCTGTAGCATATAGCCGTTATGCAGTGATTACGGGAGATGAGAGCTACCAAAAACGAGCTGAGAATATCGTTCGCAACCACCTATGTCTATTCACCGAAGATGGACGAGGATCAGCTGCATATGTCTATCCAACTCGTATTAATGGCAAGGCGGGACAATATTATGATGTATTTGCTAATGACCAAGATTGGGCTCTGTTATATTACTACATGGTTATGGATCGAGATTACTCTCTTAAATAATAGAATAGAGATGAAGCGATTGTTGTTATTAACCGCCATTGCACCAACTGTCGCAATGGCGGCATATATCGAGAAACCAAATATCATCGTAATACTCTCTGATGATATGGGTTACTCAGATATCGGATGTTATGGATCGGAGATCAAGACCCCTAATCTGGATAGATTGGCAAAGAGTGGTGTTCGATTTACCCAATTTTATAACGGAGCGAGATCTTGCCCAAGTCGAGCATCCCTAATGACCGGATTATACCCCCATCAAGCAGGATTGGGTGGTATGACCGTAAAACCCCAAAAGGTTACAGAAGGATACACTGGAAGTATAAACAAAAAGTGTGTTACAATTGCCGAAGCTCTTAAAAGTGCCGGTTATAATTCATATTGCTCCGGAAAGTGGCACTTGAGCGAGGGTGAGGATTTTGAACCGGGTGATGTGGGGATTGACAAGCAGGATTGGCCTTTGCAACGTGGCTTTGATCGCTATTACGGTATTATCAATGGTGCGACAAGTTTTTGGAATCCAAAGACTTTGGTGCGAGGTAATGAGATTGTAACGAAGGATACAGACGAGGGGTACAAACCTGAAAAGCCATACTATTTAACAACAGCAATCACCGACCACGCATGTAGATATATTGACGAGCATGAGGGTGATAATCCATATTTTTTATATGTAGCCTACACCGCTGCACACTGGCCAATGCACGCCCCAGCAGAGGATATCGCTAAGTACAAAGGGGTTTATGACGAGGGGTATGATGCCATTCGCAAGGCACGATATAAAAGGATGCAAAAGATGGGTGTGATAGCTGATAATGTGGAGCTTTCACCCACAGTTGGAGATTGGGCAAGTGTCGAGGATAAGGCATATGAGGCGAAGCTCATGGAGTGCTATGCAGCGATGATTGATAATATGGATCGTGGAATAGGTGAGATATTAGATGTGGTCGAAAAGCGAGGTGAGATGGATAACACGATCATTCTATTCCTGCAAGATAATGGTGCTTGTGCCGAAGATTTGAGTGGCCCATATGCGCAGAAATATATGGGTGATGTAAAGCAAGTTGAGTTTGATGGAAGCATCAATACCTTTGTCTCATATGAGAAAAATTGGGCGAATGTATCGAATACTCCATTTAGGCTCTACAAGAAAAATTCACATGAGGGGGGTATCGCAACACCGCTCATCGTTCATTGGGGCGATGGGTTGAAGGCTCGCAACAAGATTGTCGATGAGCCATCACACTTGATTGATATTATGGCGACTTGCATTGATGTCTCTGGGGCTACATACCCAACTACCTATGACGGAGGTGAAATTAGACCGATGGAGGGTCGATCGTTGATCCCTATCTGTGAGGGTGAAGCAGTTTCGGAGCGACCACTATTCTTTGCTCATGGAGGGAAAAATGGTGTGCGTTGTGGCGACTGGAAAATAGCTTGTGAGCAGAATAAACCTTGGGAACTGTACCATATTTCGGAGGATCGAGCGGAGCTAAACAACCTCGCGTCAAAATATCCTGAGCGAGTCGAAGAGTTGAAAAAAATGTGGAATGAATGGGCTGTGAGAGCTCACGTAAAATAAAATGTTATGAAGCTATGTAACTCACTTTTGTTGGCAGCACCACTCTTTGCAATGGTCGCTGCTGAGGCGCAAGAGCAACCAAATGTTGTGGTGATTCTCGCTGACGACCTTGGAGTAGGTGACATCTCTAAATATAGAAGAATGCACACTGATAAGATCGTAATGGAGACTCCAAACATCGACGCTTTGGCTGAGGATGGTATGATCTTTACCAATGGGTATTCGCCATCGGCACTCTCTGCAACCTCACGATATGGTATTATGACTGGATGTAATAACTATCGCAGTCCAAAGCCTTGGGGTGTGTGGGGTGGATATTCAGCCGGGGTATTTACCGATGAGACATTGACATTAGGTCGATTGATGAAGCAAGCCAATTACCACACCGCATTTATTGGCAAATGGCACATGGGGACTCAATTTCGAGATCGCCGAAATCCAGATAAAATGTATGGGGCTCAACCGAGTGATAATATAGTTGATGTCGATATTACGAAGATCGTAGGTGATGGGCCGAGCCAAAATGGATTTGATTATAACTTCACCCTTCCATCAGGTATTCAAAGCGTTCCATACGCAATGTACGAAAATGATGAGTGGTATCCGATGGACAAACGATCTATGATCGGGGTGATCGACACAGCGTATAGTGTTCGTATGAATTTCCACCTCGAAAAGAAAGTGGGTTTAGGAGATTCGATGTGGGATCCAAGTAGGGTAGGTCCGATGATAGCTCACAAGGCTGTTGATTATATTCGAACACAGAGCGAAGCCGGCAATCCGTTTTTCTTGTATTACTGTTCGCAGGCGGTTCACACACCACATTGTGCTCCAGATAGTCTCGATGGAATCAAGATCAAGGGTGCAACAAAATCTAACCATATGGATATGATTACGGAGTTGGATGTTCAGGTTAAGATGATCACAGATGAGTTGAAACGCCAAGGGGTTTACGACAATACTATTATAATCTTTACATCGGACAATGGTGGGTTACATGTAGATGGTAACACATGGTATTATGGTCACGAACCTAGTGATATCTATCGAGGATTCAAGAATGCGCCATATGAGGGTGGAAGCCGTGTACCATATATTGTAACATGGGGAGATAAAGTTGCCAGAGGTTCACAAAGCTCTGAATATGCACTTGGTCAAGATATAATGGCAACATTGGCTGCTGTTGCAGGGGTCGAAATTGAAGATGGTGATGCACCCGATTCATACAACCTTTTGCCTATCTTGATGCAGGAGAAAAAGATAGTAAGACGACCATATTTGATGCAACAGGCTGGTGGAGAGCAACGAGAGGTGATGATTAACGAAGGTGGGTGGAAGCTAATAATCCACGTAGATCCCAAAGATCAAACCAACAACACACGAACTCCAATTGCTCTATTCAACTTGAACGACAACCCAACTGAAGAGGAGTCAGGCAATATGATCGACAACCCAAAATATAGATCAAAAGTGCAACAGCTATTCGAAAAATACAACGAGGTTCGCGATGGTGGCGAGATCACCGTTCCGCGATAACCTTACCAACAACAATTAGAGGCTGCAATGAATTTTTCAATTTGCAGCCTCTAGTAATTTAAAGTTATAATTAGTTAAAGTATTATCTCACCTCTGTAGGTGGCAGGCCATAGTGTTCTTTGTAACACTTTGAGAAGTATGATGGAGCGGAGAAGCCAACTTCATATGCGATCTCTGCCATCGTTTTGGATGTTGTGCGTAGGAGTCTGTCCCCACTTTTTAGACGCTCTATTCGCAATATCTCATTTGGCGACATATCGATTAGTGTCCTCACCTTTCTAAATAATTGTACGCGCGACAGCCCCATCTCTCGATACATATCCTCTACGTTGAACTCCGAATTTGAGATGTTTTCTGTTATCAGAGTGTGGAATTTTTCTAAAAATGTCTGCTCTTCAACCGTGAAATGTGTGGCAATATTTTCATCCTCGTTAACTTCTGGAGTCAACTCTCCTCTCACGATTCTCGCTCTATTCTCAAGTAGATTCTGTACCCTCACAATCAACAATTGAGAATTAAAAGGCTTTGAGATATAGCCATCTGCACCACTCATAAATCCCTCTATTCGCTGTTCATCGAGGTTGCAAGCTGTAAGCATAAGGATTGGAATATGTGAGGTGATGAACTCCTTCTTTATCTGGCTACACATCTCCACTCCATCCATCACTGGCATCATAATATCGCTTATTATGAGATCCGGGATTTGGGCCTTAGCAACATCCAATCCAATCTTTCCATCCGCCGCAAAGAGAAGTGAGAACCTATCTTGCAGCAAAAATGCAATGTACTCCCTAATTTCATCATTATCATCAACGATAAGCACAACTTGACGCTCTTCATCCTGTGGAGTCTCAACAACAAGGTCGAGATCTACTGGGTGTTCGATATAAAGCTCTTGTTTTATAGCTTCATCACATTGCTGATCGGCATCGCACAGTTCATTGAGTGGGAGATGGATCGAAAAACATACTCTGCCACCATCGACACATTCGGCCTTTAGCTCTCCACCGTGCATATCAATATACGCTTTGGAGAGTGCCAATCCAATACCCGAACCATTGGCGTTAGTGCCAATTTTGTAGAACCTTTCGAATATATTTTGAAGGTGCTCCTCCGTAATCTCCGGGTTGTCGTTTGTCACAGCTATGATAGCATATCTCTGCCCCTCTACTACACCGTTGCGGAGTGAAATATCAATTCGATTTGAGCCGTTGCTACTCTTAAAATATTTTAGTGCATTTGATAACAGGTTATAATATACCTGTTCAACTTTATCATTGTCGAAAGATGTTTTACCATCAAAATTATTAGATTCACAATAGTTTATCACAAGCCCTTTGCCACTAAATGCTGGTGCGAAATCTCTATTGCAAATAGTGACGACATCTCTAATATCTCCATTCGATATGTTTAGTTGCGCCATACCACTCTCATATCGTTGGAAGTCTAGGATCTGACGAACCAAACGCATCAAAATCGAGGCGTTGTGTTGTGCTATGTTCAACAATGTATCGCGCTGCTTGATATTTATATCTGGAGTATGTATTATCGAGTTTATCGGCTCGGCGATAAGTGTGAGTGGGGTACATAGCTCATGCGATATGTTTGTGAAGAAAGATAGTTTTGAATTAGTCGCCTCCTCCAACTGCTTTGAGAGCTCCAGAATCTCTTCGTTGCTCTTTTGAAGTTTGCTATTCATGATCTCCTTAACTCGTAGAGACCTATATATTACATACAAAATCGTTAGAATGAGCAGAACGATACCAATCACAGTAAGTATTACATATCGTTGTATCACATCTTTTCGTTGATGATCTGCAATACGAATTTTTAAGGTCTTGATTCTCTCGTCAAGTAGGTTAGCTTGCGCCTCTTGCATCTGTGCAATCTGTGCGTTCGCCTTTGTGATTATTGTTGGTGGTAGCTTTACATTACTCTCATATGGTAGTCCAACAAGGATGTTATGGGCTGTCTGCATAATGATATCACCTGCCGTATGTTGCATAAACGAGGCATCGAGGATTCCCTTCGACACAGAACTCAAACCATGTTTTGGACCCGACAGTGCACCAACGCCTATAAAGAGAATGCTATCTGCAAGATTCAAATTTTCAGCTGCCATAGCGGCGCCATACGCCATGAAATCATTGTGTGCAAAGACCAAATCGATCTCACATCCCGATCTGAGCATAGAGTCAATTATTCTATTTGAGACCTGTTCATCCCAATTGATATTGTTAATCACTGTCGTTTTAATCTCTGGGTATGAAGATATTCCGAAATTGAAACCACTATGAAGATCAATTGCTGATATATCTCGATCTTCACCACATAGCTCAACGATATTGCCCTTGCCGTTCAAAGTCTCGACGACATATTGAGCGGCCGATCGCCCAATGTTAAAGTTGTCGAATGTGACACTTGCCGTATATCTTTGTGATGTTGTTTGGCTGAAGGTCAATATTGTTGGGATCTCTAAATCGGCTGCGCGGTCTATTGCCGGAGCTAACTCTATATCATCGCTAGGCGTGATGATTAAAAGGTCTACACCCTCCTCGATAAATTGATTAATTTGCTCTGATTGAAGTATAGGGTCATTTTGTGCATATGAATGTTTTAATTCTATATCATTATAATAGATAGCTTCACGATCTAATTCACGTTTCAGTTGTAAATTCCAAGGGCTATCCTTGTGGTGCGCAACACCAATCGTAAACTTTTCGCTATTCGAGCAACCTACACTCAGGAGTATAAGTATCGAGACAATATATGTTTTGAATGGGTACATTTGGGTTACGGTTGGTTAGTATGGATCACAAATATAGATAAAAATTTTATATATTGCAATACCATGTCGCCGTATAATGCAACCTCGTAAAATCAGCAATAGCATTTTAAGATATCTCATTATTGCTGGTGCGTTAACTTTTTCCGTCATCCTGAACTTGATTCAGGATCCCGTGAAGAGTCTGAAACATTGATAGTTAGGGATCCTGAATCAAGTTCAGGATGACGGGTATTGTGATTCATCCTCTTATGTAAGGAGTGATAACGCTTGAAAAAATTGAAGCAATGGTTCTTGATGCACCCCAAGCGCATTGAACTAGTAAGACTCTCAGATATTTGTTCCCGTGCAATGTTTTACGTCCTTTGATACGTCTCGCACTCTCTTCATTTCGAGGTCTTAATCCAGCCCAACTCACCAGCGATGCAGATGATACAAACGCTTCCATATCCACCCCTATCTCGGCAATGATTCTAACTACGGAATCCTCTTTAACGCCAGGTATAGTGTGTATACAATAATCGAAAAAAGGGCCACCAAAATAATTGAAAAGTACACCACTATCGCGCCCTTAAGATATTTGCAAAATTAGTTATTATTTTGAATTTTCATCTCACTGCAAACTAAAA
>JBCQTX010000056.1:0-11655 GCA_047174605.1 Rikenellaceae bacterium
AATACTCCACACCCGTCATCCTGAACTTGATTCAGGATCCCTAACTATCAATGTTTCAGACTCTTCGCGGGATCCTGAATCAAGTTCAGGATGACGGAAAAAGTTAACGCACCAGCAATAATACTAAACCTCAAATATGAACCAACTACAAAAACATTCGCGAGTAGATGTCGCTGACGTACTACGCGGATTTGCCGTTATGGCAATCATCCTCCTACATTCGATCGAACACTTTAACTTCTATCGATACCCCGATACTGCCGATCAGTGTGGTTTTTTAAACTTCACAGACTCAGCTATTTGGGATGGTATGTTCTTCGCATTTGGAGGTAAGGCATACGCCATCTTTGCGCTGCTCTTTGGATTTAGCTACTTTATACAGTATGATAATCAGCGACTTCGCGGATCTGACTTTCGAGCTAGGTTCTGTTGGCGATTGGTACTGTTGTTTGTGATTGGCAACTTCAACGCGGCATTTTTTACCGGAGAGATCCTTGTTCTCTACTCTTTGGTGGGCTTTATTCTTCCGTTGACTTGTCGACTCAGCGATCGCAAATTATTAGCGGTAGCGATTCTACTTTTGATTCAACCACTTCCGCTGATATATGTTATCAACTCTCTTGTAGACCCAACGTTTGTAACCCCCGTAATTCCAACCAAAGCGCTCTGGGGCGCTACTCGTGCCATGCAGGGCGAGGGCAGCTTCTTCGAGATGGTCGCGGTAAATTTAAAAGAGGGACAGCTAGCGAGTCTAGCGTGGGCGTGGGATCATGGGCGAATATTCCAAAGTGCTGCACTCTTTATATTGGGTATGTTGATTGGTCGCCGATCGCTATTCACGGCAGAAAATGTCAGCTTTTGGTCGCGTGTATTGGCCTATTCACTCATTATATTCTTCCCTCTTTATGGATTGGGGAATATGCTGCCGGAGTTTATCACACATAAAGAGACACTCTCCCCACTAAAATTGATCATTACGTCGTGGTCAAACCTCGCGTTTATGTTTATTCTCGTATCGGGAATCATAATCGCATACCACAAAAGTAGCTTAAAAGGATTTATGTCACATATTATCCCATATGGCAAGATGAGCCTCACAAACTATATAACACAGAGTATCTTTGGCTCTATGCTCTTCTACTATTGGGGATTTGGGCTGGCGATGAAGGTTGGAATCACGGGTAGTATTGGCATTGGAGCTGTATTGTTTATTATTCAATACGCCTTCTGCCGTTGGTGGATGAGCAATCATAATCACGGACCAATGGAGTATATCTGGAAGCGTGCAACATGGCTCAAATAAGAAGTTGTATATAAAGTCATTGGCGTCCGGTAAAAGTTTTAAAAACTACTGTAATCTATTCAAATGTAGCACTTTAAATAAATTCCATAGGTTAGGGGCTTACTTTGTTGTGTTATGTTGGCACCTCGTTTCATAAACTTTCCCCGGACAGTAATAATGGAAAGTCATTTCACACAACTTCAACGACACAACAGAGGCTGCCCATACGTTCATTCTGGGCAGCCTCGTTAGATTATAAAAAGGGTCTCTACAGATCCAAAGTCGCCTTGCCTTTGACCTCATATGAACCCTCAACATAGGCCTGAGTCATAGAGTTTGGCTGACCTCCTCCAACAGAGAATTTAACCTCGCCACTCTCCACAACACGTTGCTTATCACCCTTCAAAAGCGAGATAGAGGTTGGCTCAACCTGCAATGTAACGACCTTGGTCTCATTTGGTTTTAAAGAGACACGTTGGAAATCAGCCAATCTACGCAATGGAGTATTGTCGATACCTGCCTGCTCTGTTGATACGTATAGCTGCACTATCTCATCCGCCTCGATATCACTCGTATTCTTAACCTCAACCGAGATTGTTGCGCACTCTGTTGCCTTGACACTCTTTGGAGCATCGAGATTTGAGTATGCAAAATCCGCGTATGACAAGCCATATCCGAATGGATATAAAGGCTCTTCGGTCATATACTTATAAGTACGTCCCGTCATCTCATAATTGACAAAATCAGGCAGCTGCTCCAAACTCTTAACAAAGGTCATTGGCGCACGTCCCGATGGAGAGACATTTCCGAACAACACATCTGCAAGGGCATATCCACCAGCTTGTCCCGGATACCACGCATAGATAATAGCATCTGCCACCTCCTTAAGCTCAGTCAAGATAAGCGGAGTTCCCGATGCAACAACAACCACCAATTTACACTCATGATCTCCCTGCATCTTAGCATCAATATTCTTTCTGATAGTCTTAACAAACTCCAACTGAGCCTCAGGGATCTGAAGATCGAACATATCTCCCTTTGTCTGCGAAGCGATTGCATCCGTTCCCTCACCCTCAAACATATTTGTTAGTCCGATGCACGCCACGACAACATCCGCCTCCGGAGCCTCCTTCACCGTCCAGTCGTTATAACCCTTAGAGTCGATCAAAACTCCCGGACGATATTGGGTCGACATTCCAAGTGGCATACGTCCCGAAATTCCCTCATAGAAGGTTGTCATCTTGTCGCTCGCACCGTAGTAGTTTCCAATCAATGCATCGCAGCTATGTCCCAATGGGCCTGTCACATATACGTAGTTTACATCTTTTTTGAGAGGTAGCAAATTATCCTTATTCTCTAACAACACCAAAGACTTCACAGCCGTCTCATAGGCAAGATCTATATGCTCTTTCGAGTTTACAATATCTGGCGAAATATCGTTATAGGGAACTTTATCCGCATCATCGAAGAGTCCTAACCTAAATCGCGAAGCCATAAGCTCCGTAAGACGTTGGTCGAGAAGTACTTCGGAGAGGAAACCCTGCTGAACAGCCAATGGTAGGTTTGTTTTAAATGCTCCTCCACACTCCAGATTCAAGCCATTCTCCAACGCAAGTGCACACGCCTCTGGCAAAGATCTCGCAACGCTGAAATTACCCTCACCATTGGTATCTTTATTTCCACCACCATTTGAGACTAACTTATATATCGCTCCGCAGTCAGACGTTGTATATCCCGTAAATCCCCAAGCATCACGCAGAACCTCCGTAAGCAAGAATCTGCTCGATGCACCCGGCTCACCATTCATCATGCTATATGCACCCATCACACTCTCTACATCGCCATCTTGAACAGCCGCCTTAAATGCCGGAAGGTAGGTCTCATAGAGATCATCCCACTCCACCACAGCTCCAAATCCAAATTTGATCTCCTCGGGGCCACTATGTGCCGCGAAGTGTTTTGCACACGCTGCTGCCTTCAAATACTTCGGATCATCGCCTTGCAGACCTTTGATATAGGCCACTCCCATACGTCCTGTCAAATATGGATCCTCTCCAAAGGTCTCCTGACCACGCCCCCAACGTGGATCGCGATAGATATTGATACTTGGCGAGTAGAACGAAAGAGTTGTATATTTACCCTCATTACCATAGAGTTGCGACTGCTGATAGAGCATACGAGCCTCATCGCCAATTGCACTTGTCATTCGCTGAACTAGATCCTCGTCGAAACTCGCTGCAAGACCTATATTCTGCGGAAACATCGTAGCGTTACCCGAACGCGCAACTCCATGTCCGCACTCACCCCACCAACGGTAGCTAGGCACACCCAATCTCGGAATTGCATCGGCCATATTTACCATCTGTGATGCCTTCTCTTCGAGTGTCATTCTCGACACAAGATCTGCTGCTCGCTCCATCGGCGAGAGAGATTGGTCTTGATAAGGGTACTCCTGCGCACTGACTGTAATTGCTCCCAACCCCAAAAGGAGGGATGAAATTACTCTTCTTACTCTCATAATAATTCTATTTATTTAGTTTTGGTTTCCTCTACTCAATTGATATCTCATCAATCTCCCATGTTCCGTTATACGTATCAAAAATTGGCTGAAGTGCCACCTGCATAATACGCTGCTTAATATCATCAAATTTCGATAACGGGATGGTATATGTTCGATATTCATCGCTTCTGCTCTCAATCGGGATAGTAACCCACTGCTCATTCGACCAATCTTTCTTGCCCGATCCGCTCTGCCAGAATCCGGCACCCTCATCACGTGAATCTATCGCGATACGTAGACGCGTAGCATAGCTATTATTCTTAATCCTGATCTTGATCTGTGTACACTCCTCACTTAGTGTATATAGCCATGCCGCACTCTCAATGATGGCATTGTTACAAGTCACCTCGCCAGCCAACGCACCATCTCCATTGCGATACAACGTTGTACCATATACAGAACTCCAAGCCATTGTACTACGATCGAAATCCCATCGACGACCCGGCCCCGGGAACATTCTATCATCCGGCGGAATAATAATTGAGCCATCCTCATTGAAGAAAATCGGCTTGAGACTTATCCCACGATAAAATGCTGAGGTCTCATGATTCTCCTGCAAAACATACCACTCGCCATGCCACTCGAAGAAACTTGTGTGTCCTCCATTCAAGAAATCCCCCATAAATTTGTATGGACCATACAACTCTCTTGACATTGCGTAACGGTGACCATATACTAGATAATACCATCCATCACGTTTAAAGAGTGTCGATTTATCGGTCGTGCGCAATACATTACCCTCATCATCCAACACCTCAATAGCCTTAGGATCTGTGATCATCGAACGCATATCTTCCGCCAACGTTGCCATGTAGTATGTTCCACTTCCATAACAAATCGTATATACCCCATCCTCCTCGTAAATCTCAGGGTCATATGGGTGATCCGAATATCCATTCTCTGGCGTTATTAGAGCCTTACCCAATATATCACGGTATGGGCCTCCAATATAGTCAGCCTCGGCAACTCCCGTGCTTCGTGTTCTATCCGAAAAGAACCAATAATATTTCCCATTTCTCGATGTTATATCACCAGCAAAACAATCTGGCACATCACCCATATAGGTATCTTTTGGGTACAAGCTAGAGTGGTACTCCCAATCACGAAGATTTGTCGTAGACCAAAATTCCCAACGATCCATACTAAACGATATGTGCGGATCTGGCGATTGATCGTGACCACATCCGATCCACAACGTATCGCGCTGAACCCAAGCGTGAGCATCAGCCATTCCATGTTCGGGCACAATCACATCGACCTTGATAGTTGACGGATTAAGCCCTGCCGCAGCATCCGATCTGCGCATCATCTCCTTGCGTATCTCATGTGCCGAGGATGCAAAAGCCGCCTCATTACGACGCTCCACCTCTGGCATATTTAGACCATTACTCGCGATATCATTGAGCGATACGCCATAGTTACCTAGCAGCGCAAAGTAGGTTGCGCAATCAGAATCATCCACGCCATCTCTTATGAACTTGCCCTCGACAAAGACTCTACCCAATTCACTCATCTTAAATCGCTCATAGTATGCACGCCCCTTTGGTGCGCCCTCTACAATTCCATACTGACCAATTCCTCCACACTCATAGAATTTGATGCGTCCATTGCGCGCCATCTCCTTCATATAGTGGCTCGATATTGGATCTCCCACCGAATTGTGTGTGCGGTCTGGGTTTTCGAGGTTACCAACGTGGAAATTGGAACTTGTCCAATGTGATATAAATAGAACTTTCGAGAGTAGCTCCTCATTCCCACTCGACAAACAATAGCTGACAAAGATCGCCTGCTCGGTAAGTGGACCAAAACAGAGGATGTTGATCAACTCTTTTGAGCTCTTAACCTCATCATAGAGCGCCTTGATTGAGGGGTAATCTGAGAGGTTATACCTTTTTTGCCACTGAAAATTCTCGCCACACCCCTTCAATGAGGACTCCATATATCGCATCGATGGTTGGAAACCTCCGATATATTTATTCAGATTCTCTAGCCCCGCTGCGTAAGCCTTGCCATATGTCTGCTCTGCCCACGCCTTTTGGTCAGAGGTATCTTTATTCCAAGGATGCACGGTGCTCCCCATCACAATAGCACGGGTATCAAAGTGGTTCGACATCAAGAGATAACCAGCCACAGCCGAGATATCATCCGGATCATTTATCCCCTCACCACCATCACTTATCAACCATACCGCCGGCTTTTGCGCATGGGTAGGGGTGATAAACAATAGTGCTAGGAGTAATATCTTAAGACAGATCTTAATTGGAGTCATCATAAAATTACAAATCTATTTCTTCAACGCCTCGTCAATAATCTTCTTGATGTGAGGATAGTGCTCATCTGTATCACCCACCTCCTCGCGGAGTTTTTTGAGTCGCTTCTTCATATCCTTCATCACATCCGCATAGGCAGGATCCTCCGCTAGGTTGGTGCTCTCGAATGGATCGTTCTTCATATCATAGAGCTCAAACGATACTGGAGTAGGAGTAACTAGATTACTAACCTTAAGCCACGACATAGACTTCTCCCCTTCGCGCTCCAACGTGAAATGACGACCATAGAACAAGATCAACTTATAATCCTTGGTACGAATACCTATGTGTGCCGGGATATCGTGATGAATCATATGCATCCAATAGCGATAGTACAACTCATGGCGCTCATTATCGGGTCGTCCACCATCAAAGACTGGCGCGAAACTTCTACCATCCATCTGCTCCGGAATCTCGCCACCAACCATATCGATCAACGTTGGTGCGAAGTCGATATTATTGATCATGACATCTGTCTTTTCGCCACGATAGTGTGAACGAGGATCACGCACAATAAATGGCATACGGTATGACTCCTCATACATCCATCGCTTATCTTGGAAATCGTGCTCACCGAGTGTCATTCCCTGATCTCCCGTATAGACGATGATGGTATTCTCCCACAACCCCTCTTTTTTGAGGTAGTCAAATAGTCGAGCCAGATTATCATCGACTCCCTTCACACAGCGCAAATATCTCTTCAAATACTCCTGATATGCTAGGTGGGTAGCAGTATCTGGATCCTCCTCCTCGATATGATAAATATTAGTATATGTTCTCGCATTGTGTCGTGACGAGATAGATGTTCCGATAATATGACGCAACGAATCGTTCTTACCACGTGTACCCTCAGATCCCCACTTCGAGTTGTCGTAGAGCGATGCTGGCTCTGGGATCATATCATCCTCCAAATAATATTTGTATCGCGGTGCGAATTCAAACATATCGTGTGGAGCTTTGTAGTGGTGCATGATGAAGAATGGTTTGTTTGGATCACGCTTCTCCTTCAACCAATCCATAGTGATATTTGTGATGACATCCGAAGAGTACCCCTTCGTCTTTACTTTATTGTTCGGATACTCCCTATTGGGCACTTCACTACTATAGAACTCCGGATCGAAATATGTACCCTGCCCCTCTAGTACAGAGTAGAAATCAAATGCTGATGGCTCACACCCTAAGTGCCACTTTCCGACCATTGCCGTCTGATAGCCCATATCCTTAAAGGCACGTGCTAGATATTGTTGATCCTCTTCGAGATCCTCCTCTAGAGTCAATACACCATTGTGGTGTGAATATTGTCCCGTCATGATACAAGCGCGACTAGGGGCACTGATCGAATTTGTACAGAAGCAGTTGGTAAATAACATACCATCATCCGCCAGATATTGATCGATCACTGGCGTTGGGTTAAGCGGAGCAAGGCGGCTGCCATAAGCTCCAATAGCGTGTGCTGCGTGGTCATCCGACATAATGTAGATTACATTCATCGGTTTTTGATCTGCTGCGAGTGCGACACTTGGGGCAATAGCTGCTGTTGCAGCCACTACTACTGCACCTCTATGCAGATAATTTGGATTAAATTTAGGTTTCATCTTTATATAAAATAGTTTAGGTATTACAAATATAGTATAAAATTCTAATCCAGCAAACTCTTTAGCGCCATTCGGTCAATTATCTCACCCTCGCCTCGCCGATAAGAGATCACGCCATCTTTGACAAGTTCAGACAAAGCCCTCGAAAGCGATGGGCGTTCAACACATAGATATGTCGCTAGTGGTTCTAGCTTTTTATCAAAGATGAACGTCCCATCTTTTGACATAGAGAAGATATAAAAGGCCAACTTCGCCTTCAGATTTATTTGGGTCAATACATTTATATGGTCTGTGAAGAGGTCGATTTTTTGTGTTGTATAGGCGATAAAATTCCTCATAAAAATTCGACACTCTGCCAACTGATCCTCAACATCGTCTCTAGCCACCGCTATCACCTCACAATCATCATACGCCTTGATATCGGCTCGATATCTATTCTCCTTCGAAAAGAGTGCTATCGCTCCGATGGGATATGGCGCCGAGTGTGGCACGGAGGTATATACAACCCCCGAATCCAACACTAGCTCCGTGATTACGCTCCCCGTCGCAACTATCGACAACTCACGAGCCGGATCACCCATATATGTAATGTACTCCCCTGCCCTATATCTCTTTATTCGATATTTCGTGAAGCAATTCGCCTCACGATATGCATCATCCTTTGTGCACGAAGAGCAGAAAAAGTTGAAATCGAGGTTATTCATCGCCTAGTCTCTATTTTTAGAAAGCATCGACAACCTCCAATCCAATGACCGCCTCGTCACGAATATCGATTGGACGAAGATATGGATTGCGATATGCTGGCATACCGTTACGGAACTCGAAATACTCATCAAGCAGCTCGTTCATCACCTCTGGATTTTGTCGCATAACATTCACCTTTTCACCCATATCACTCTCCAAATCAAAGAGATAGTGATAATCCTCCTCGATCAACATCTTCCATTTGCCCTTGCGAACTGCCCCCATTCGGTTTGCATACCAATAGAGACTCTCGTGAGGCCCCATCTCATAATCTCCTAGCATATATGGCAACAGATCCTCTCCATCGAGTGTCGTGTTATCCGGAACTCGAATACGCGCAGCAGAACACAACGTTGGATAGATATCAAGCGTACTCACCATCTGAGAGTATGTCTCTCCCTGTGCCAATTGCGCTGGCCACGAGATGATATAAGGGATCTTGATTCCTGCCTCCCACATAGTTCCCTTATAACCATTAAGCCCGTTACGCTGACCCAACAAGTGAGGAGTCAACCCCTCTGGCCACCAATCTGGCACACTCAAATGGAATGGATTAGCGGGGCCATTATCGCTCAAAAATACGATAATGGTATTATCTCGAAGACCAAGTTTTTCGAGATGGTCGACAATTCGCCCTACGTTATCATCTACACCCAATACCAAAGCAGCATAGAGCTTTGCGATATCTGATTTGATGTGTGCCACACGAGGTAGATCGCTCATCTTGGCATGAAGAGGTGTGTGTGGCGCATTGAAAGCCATATAGAAGAAGAATGGTTCATCTTTATGCGCATCTATAAATTCAATACATTGGCGACCACACCGATCAGTCAGGTGCTCCTCTCCCGGGCGCTCCGGCCCCCATACAATTCCACGATTCATCGGGATAGGGCTTTTCTCTCCCGGAAGCACATCTACATTGGCATAGATTCCATTCTCGTCGGGGAAATAATTTGCACCATTCTCGGTCTGTGAGTAGTAATAATCAAATGTCTGAAGATCGTTAATACCTCGTTTTCCAGCCATTGCAGTCACATACCCAGCATCTTTGAATGCACTCTGGATCTGTCGCTGCGCTTCGGGTAATACACGAGGGTCACGACCTAGTGTATTGTACTGATCATGATTCCATTGAATTCCATATCGCTGTTGGTAACTTCCCGTAAGTAGCCCCATACGACTAACGCCACTCACCGGCGCTGTGACATATCCATCTGTGAATCGCACACCCGTAGCCGCCAAGCGATCTATATTTGGAGTCTCGATCACCTTACCCCCATAACATGACGGATCTCCCCATCCCATATCATCCACATTAATCAGTATTACGTTTGGACGAGTCTGTGTTGGTGTTTGTGCCTGTGTTTTTTTTGCCGAAGCATCATTTGGTAGAGCCACCATCACTCCCAGCAACGAGAGCAATGATACTTTTTGATAATTTAGGTTCATAGTTTTAGGTTATAATATTATTTAATATGCATCGATTACAGGTATTCCAATCACGTCAGGATGTGGTATATCTATTGGTCTAAGGAACGGATTTAAAAATGGAGGTAGCGAATTGCGGAACTCAATATAGGCTGCAAGCAACTCTTGTGTCACCTCCGGATTTTCCTTCATAACATTTGTTTGCTCACCTCGATCGTTCTCCAAATCAAAGAGGTAATATGTATCATCTTCGACCAAGAATTTCCACTGTCCAGAACGTACAGCACCCATTCGGTTTGCATACCAAAATAGATGTCTATGAGGTGCTACATCCGATGTTCCACTAAAATATGGCATTAGATCAACACCATCGATTATCGTATTAGATGGTATTCGCACGTGAGCCGCAGAACAGAGCGTAGGATAGATATCAAGTGTACTAACCGGCTGAGTGTAGGTCATACCACTCTCAAAATTACCCGGCCACGATATGATATAAGGTACACGGAATCCAGCCTCAAACATATTTCCCTTAAATCCATTCAAACCGCCTCGCTGTCCCAACAGATGGTAGGGCTGATCCTCAGGCCACCAAGGTTGCAAAACTAAATGTGCCATATTTGCTGGGCCATTGTCTCCCAACACAACGATGATAGTATTCTCGCGCAACCCTTCACGATCCAAATAGTCGACAATTTGACCTATGCCATCATCTACCGAGAGCACCATCGCTGCAAAGAGCTGTGCCACCTCCGATTCGATATGGGCAACACGAGGTTTGTCGACAGCCTTTGCTTGAAGAGGTGTATGTGGTGCATTATATGCCAAATAGAAGAAGAATGGATTATCCTTATTCTCCTCTATAAACTCTATACACTGTCTTGAGCATCTATCTGTAAGATACTCATCACCCTCACGCTCTGGCCCCCAATACATATCAGGATAGCTTTCAGCACGTGGCTCGCCCTGTATCACGTCGACTCCACTGTAACGACCACTTGCGTCGGGGAAATAGCTACATCCCCACTTTGTCACTGAGTATATATGGACGAATGGCTGAGGATTCATGATGCCGATCTTACCTGCCATTCCCGTAACATAACCACCCTCTTTAAATGCCGATTGTATCTGCCTCTGCTCTTCAGGTAGAGTCAGTCTGCCACTCTCCAATCCGGGGATAACTCCGCCCAACATATCGTGATTCCACTGCACTCCGTATCTCTGTTGGTAGCTTCCCGTAAGCAACCCTGTACGACTTGGACCACTCACTGGTGCCGAGACATATCCATCGGTACACCTAATACCCTCCGCTGCCAAGCGGTCGATATTGGGCGTTTGGTAGAGTGTACCACCATTACATGATGGGTCTCCGTACCCCAGATCATCTATGTTTATTAGGATTACATTTGGACGCGTTGGTGTTGGTGCCAACATTTTCTTTGCAGATGCTACTTGTGGAGTTATGGTTAGAGCTCCAATCACGGCTAGCAGCGAAGCCCCATGACTATTGATCATTTTATGTAGTTTTATTTGGTTGTAATGCAAATATATAGATTCTAACGTAATAAACAACCACAATAAGCCATATTTCTAATAAATAATTGTAAATTTGCAGCGATTTTAATTACAAAAATATTGCTGGTGCGTTAACTTTTTCCGTCATCCTGAACTTGATTCAGGATCCCGCGAAGAGTTTGAAACATTGATAGTTAGGGATCCTGAATCAAGTTCAGGATG
>JBCQTX010000057.1:0-11620 GCA_047174605.1 Rikenellaceae bacterium
TTTAGTTTGCAGTGAGATGAAAATTCAAAATAATAACTAATTTTGCAAATATCTTAAGGGCGCGATAGTGGTGTACTTTTCAATTATTTTGGTGGCCCTTTTTTCGATTATTGTATACATGTGGCAATATATTACAGAGAAAAGGGATTTAATGTCGCTCTAACCACAAGAGGAGGGGATAAGGGTGTTGATATAGTCGCGTTCAGCGACACAGTGAATTATGCTATACAATGTAAACACAGCAAGAATAACGTCGGGCGTGAGGGTGTGAACGAAATCATCGGAGGAGTTCGCTACTATGAATTGAAGCATAACTGCAAATTTAAACCCGTGATATTTACCAACTCATTCTACACTCTCCAAGCTGAAGAGACAGCCCTCCTAAATAGCGTAGAGACAATCGACCGAGGTATCCTCCCGAACTTCATCGAATCCACCAAACTCTCGCTGGCTGACATATATGCTATGGAGGAGAGTCGAGAAATATAAGTGCAATAACAACTGAAAATTAACTATTTTTAGCAAAAAGATATTTTACGACAATTAACAACAGTCCAAGAATATTAGCAGTAGTCGTTGTTAACAGAGCGATTAACACATTATCGCTAAGATAGAAATTATTACTCTTTCCAGATGCAACTAAAATAACTGTAACAACTAAAAGATAAATACAAGTTAATGTAAACACCCTGTCAGAAAAGCATTTACGCTGTTCTCTATCTTGCTTATTTCCTTCGAGAGTTTCACGCAGCAGGTCATTTTCTGTTAAAAGCCTATTTAATTCGACAGCTTCTACTTCTTTTTTTATATCTGTATAAGTATCGTTTGGAACGACAATATCGACCTCATCACGTTGCTTTAGCTTCCCTAATATCTTGCTTATACCTTCTGTCCCAATATCCCGCATACAATATTACAATTGGTTTATAAATGCTTTGTAATACGCTTTTGTCATATCCTCAGGAATATCTACATTTGCACCTGGCTTATAGCAAAATTTCCAAGGTGTTCCATCCCGATGTAAAATATCAATTAGCTTAGGAGTAGGTACATCTTTATATTGGTCCCAAACAAAGTCTAATATAGGTGTTAAAGATTGTTTATCACGTTCATTTATGACAGCATCGACAAAGTTAATATTACTAAGAGATTCCATATCTAAGTCTGTTGGAATTTGGACTTTATTCCGAATTTGGCTGTTACCGTTATGTTTAAATGAGTGATAAACACTCGGTATAACTGGTCCGAATTTCCACGCTTCGACTTTATCATATCTGCAATCTAAGATATTCTTATCTAGTATCGCCAATGTTAACCCATATGAAATATAGACATATTTAACCAATCTCAAAAGAGTTAAGTCTCCATCGCCTTCCATCACTTTGTCTACAAAATAGTTAGCAATTGATAGTGCATTAGTTTTCATATTAGTATATTAATGAATGTTATTATAATAACATAGTTTTTGGCAAAGATAGTATATCAACTGACAAAATGCAAGAAGGAAAATAATATATTTTCAAAAAAGAGATATTAAATGCACAGTGCGTCGGACAAATATCGGACAATTTCAAAGGAAAACCCCTCCAGAAGTACTCTGAAGGGGTTTTCTGAGGTCCGAAGCGGATTCGAACCGCTGTACAAGGTTTTGCAGACCTTTGCCTAGCCACTCGGCCATCGGACCATGTTACCTGCTTGATCGTCATCATTGTTGCTCGTCTGACCTACCACCGTGTTGCTCAACTGACTTGCTGCCGGGTTGCTCAACTGACTTACCGCCGGGTTGCTCGACTGACTCTCTCGCTTTGGTGGTGCAAAGATATGGTAAATTTTGATCAATACCAAAAAAAAGTGCATTTTTATTGCTTATTTTGTGGTTCACCATCGATTTTAACACGCTTTTTCAATTATTTTTATACCTTGCATCCCAAAATATTATTAACCAGAACAACCCCATACAATGGATATATTCGACATGGCGCTCGCTATGACACCCCGCGTGGGTGGTCGCACGGCTGCTCACCTTATCGAAACGCTATTTTCGGCCGAAAACATCTTCTCGATGCCATACGAGGAGCTGCGACAGCGCACCAAGCTCAACGAGGCTGTAGCACTTTCGATCGTCCGTCGCGAAGGATTTCGAGCCGCTGAATACGAACTTAGGCAGTGCGAGAAGAACAACATCACACCAATCGCGATGGTCGACATGGAGTACCCATCGCTACTTCGCGAGACGCATGATCCGCCATATATCATCTACACTCAAGGCGATAGGTCGCTGCTCACGCGCAATCTAGTCTCGATGATCGGCACTCGAAACATGACAAGCTATGGCGAGCGCGCAACAAACATGATCGTCGGAGAGTTAGCCGAGAAGATCCACAACCTTGTCATCGTGAGTGGCCTAGCCTTCGGAATCGATGGCGCAGCACACCGCGCAGCTCTTCACCACAAAGTACCGACGGTCGCCATACTTCCAAATCCGCTCCCCGGCGTAACCCCTGCCGCTCACACCCAATTAGCTAGGGCTATTATCGACTCGGGAGGCGCACTCGTCACTGAGCTACACTCCAATTCGAACGCGGCAGGAAAGGCCTATATAGCGCGAAATAGAATCATCGCCGGAGTCTCGGCCGCAACGATCGTAGTGGAGAGCGGAATCAAGGGTGGCGCGATCTCCACAGCGCGTATCGCAAATAGCGAGGGTCGAGTTGTGGCAGCAGTGCCGGGTCGCATTGTCGATAGCGCGGCGATGGGGTGCAACAAGCTGATTGCAAATCGAGATGCCATCATGTTAAATTCGGCGGAGGATCTCATACGCGAATTGAAATGGGACGATCGCAGAGTAGAGAACAAAACCGTTGCAGCGCCAACACCAAAGATCTCGAACTTCGACGAAGAGCAGAGTCTGGTGCTCAAACAATTTTGCGGGAGCGACCCGATCTCCATCTCGCAACTCGAGAGCTTGACCGGACTCCCCGTCACCAAGTTGGGGGTGATACTCATGGAGCTCGAATTGATGGATGCCGTGAAGGCCATTCCGGGAGCTCGCTATGAATCACTTCTTTCGGGCAATGATGCAGATTAGATTATTTTACGCACCTCTCAGCTAAAGTAATACATTATATAAAACAGAGTAACACACTATGACTTACATAGATACGCATGCTCATATGAGCGATAGCAAATATTGCAACGACACCTCAGATGTGATTTTACGCGCAAAAAATGGAGGAGTTGAGAAAATTTTAGTTCCAGACGTTGGAATTGAGGGTCGAGAGGAGATGATGGCACTTTGCGATCGATATCCCGATTTTTTGATGCCGATGATTGGTGTTCATCCGACGACGATCAACGATGTGGGGGATTGGCGAGTGGAGATTGACGAGATCGAACGACTCCTTTGCGAAGCTCCGAAGGGGAGATATTGTGCAGTTGGCGAGATTGGATTGGACTACTATTGGAGTCAAGATTTCAAGGTGGAGCAGAGGGATGCGTTCTTGGCACAGTGTGAATTTGCGTTGCGATTTGACCTCCCCGTGAACATTCACACCCGAGATGCATGGGGTGATATGTGTGATCTTTTGGAGGGTTTTCGTGGTCGTGGGCTGCGAGGTGTGATGCACGCTTTTTGCGATACGGAGGAGAGCTACCGACGTATTTTGGGATGTGGTGATTTCCTTTTTTCTATTGGTGGCGTTGTCACATTCAAGAAGAGTCAGGTTATGAAGGTTGTCCCGTCGATGGATTTGGAGCACCTGCTTTTAGAGACGGATGCACCATATCTGACACCATCGCCACATCGTGGAACGAGAAATGAACCTGCTTATTTGGAGCATATCTGCGCTAAGATTGGGGAGCTGCAGGGGGTCTCGGCGGATGTTGTTGCGGCAATTACAACACAGAACGCAAAAAGAATATTCAATCTATAACTGCACCAGCGGGGGTGCCATCCCCGCCCGCCGGAGGTAGTTCTCGCAAGCACATTCGCTCTCTCTGATAGAAGGAGATTTTCAAGAAAAAATCTCCCAGAGAGCGCAAAAGAGCCCACCCCAAAAACCCAAAAGAGGAGCAGTTCCACGTGGAACAACCCCTCTCTCTTCGCAATATTTGAAACTAATTTTATTCTACTATAAGTGTCCAATCATATGGATCTTCGGCGCGACCATATTGGATATCCTGCAACTTTGTGTACATAGCTTTTGAGTACTGACCTACCTCATCTCCATACTCAAATTTATCGTTATTAGCAGGGTTGAAGATCGATTTGATAGGTGAAATAACGGCAGCTGTACCGCACGCTCCACACTCATCGAAGGTCGCCAACTCCTCGTAAGCGACTACGCGCTGCTCTACTTTGAGTCCCAAATCTGTAGCGATTGTACGCAAAGACATATTGGTGATAGATGGCAAAATAGATACCGACTCAGGTGTAATGTATCGCCCATCCTTGATTCCAAAGAAGTTTGCAGCGCCACACTCCTCGACATATTTACGCTGTGCAGCATCCAAATACAAGACATTTGCAAAGCCAGCTTTGTGAGCCAATTCACCCGGATAGAGGCTCGCACCGTAGTTTCCTCCAGCCTTAACAGCACCTGTTCCACGTGGAGCAGCACGATCATACTCGCTGTCGATCATCACATCGATACAAGTCATACCACCCTTGAAGTAAGCCCCTACGGGCGAAACCAAGACAATAAACATAAACTCTGTTGCAGGGTGAATCCCCAACGCTGCATCTATTCCGATAAGCAACGGACGAAGATAGAGAGATGCTCCCGAACCATAAGGTGGGACGAAATCGATATTCTCCTTGACCACCTGCTCACAAGCCTGCACAAAGAGATCCTCTGGCAACTCTGCCATGCATAGGCGACGAGCCGAAGAGTTCATGCGTCGTGCATTGTCGTAAGGACGGAAAAGGCGAACAACGCCATCCTCACCACGAAAAGCCTTGAGGCCCTCAAAAGCCTCAGCTCCATAGTGTAGACACGTTGCTGCAATGTGGATAGGGAAGGTATCCTCCTCATGAGACTCTATCGATCCCCACGCTCCGTTCTTGTACGCAATTCGAACATTGGAGTTGCACTTCATATATCCGAATGGTAAATTATTCCAATCTATATTTTTCATAAAACTTTATGTTTGTTATATACCTATATATAATGAGCACCCCTACCCCACTATCGCACCTTGGTTAACCTCGTTGGTTGGTGCTATAATTTGTAGTTTACCCATCGCATCCTCCGCCATGAGGATCATACCCTGCGACACAATTCCTTTGAGCTCACGTGGAGCAAGATTGACCAAGACCAAAACCTGACGTCCGACCAACTCCTCTGGCGCGAAGTACTCCGCAATACCCGATACAATTGTTCGTGTGTCAATTCCTGTATCTACAGTCAACTTCAATAATTTTTTGGTCTTTGCAACCTTCTCCGCCGCAACAACCTTCGAGACTCGAATATCCATCTTCTGGAAATCATCGAACGAGATAGACTCCTTCTGCGGCTCGACATTCTGCGACGCCTCTGCCATCTCGATCGCCTCCTTTGTCGAACGTAACTTTTCGAGCTGCGCCTCTATCACGCTATCCTCAATCTTCTCGAAGAGCAGCTCCGCCTTGCCGATTGTGTGGCCCGTAGCGACCAACGACATCGAACCCAACTGCTCCCAATCAAGCTTCTCGATCGCCATCATCTCAACGATCTTCGCTGCCGAGAATGGCATGAATGGCTCGCAAGAGATCGACAAATTCGCTGTGATCTGCAGCGCCACATAGAGCACCGTCTTGACGCGCTCCGGATCTGTCTTGATCTGCTTCCAAGGCTCGTTATCCGCCAAATATTTATTTCCTATTCTCGCAATGTTCATCGCCTCTTTCAAAGCCTCGCGGAACTTGTAATTCTCAATCGCTGACTCCAACGCCCCCTTCGACTTCTCAATCTCCGCAATCGTCTCCTTGTCATAATCCGAGAGCTCGCCACACGCTGGCACTACCCCATCGTAATACTTATGAGTCAAGACCAATGTGCGGTTAACGAAGTTACCCAAAATCGCCACCAACTCATTGTTGTTGCGCGCCTGAAAATCCTTCCACGTGAAGTCATTATCCTTCGTCTCCGGAGCATTTGCACACAACACATAGCGCAAAACATCCTCCTTACCCGGGAACTCCTCTAGGTATTCGTGCAACCATACCGCCCATCCGCGAGAGGTAGAGATCTTATCCCCCTCAAGGTTCAAGAACTCATTTGCCGGCACATTCTCTGGCAAGATATAGTCGCCATGAGCACGCAACATAGCTGGAAAAACTATGCAGTGGAATACGATATTATCCTTACCGATGAAGTGTACCATTTTGGTATCTTCACTCTTCCAATATTGCTCCCAATCAGGCGTAAGTTCCTTAGTAGCAGATATATAGCCAATCGGAGCATCGAACCAAACATAGAGAACCTTACCCTCGCCACCCTCAACAGGCACAGGGATTCCCCAATCCAAATCGCGGCTTACAGCACGTGGTTGTAGCCCTCCATCGATCCAACTTTTACACTGACCATAGACGTTTGATTTCCACTCTTTGTGCCCATCCAAGATCCACTCGCGAAGGAACGCTTCATGCTGATCCAGAGGTAGATACCAGTGTTTTGTCGAACGTTTCTCGGGAGCTGCGCCACTCAATGCGCTCTTCGGGTCGATCAACTCGTCTGGTGACAAAGTCGATCCACACTTCTCGCACTGATCGCCATACGCCTTCTCGTTGCCACACTTCGGGCACGTACCAGTGATGTAGCGATCCGCCAAAAACGACTGCGCCTCAGGGTCATAGAACTGCTCCGAGGTCTGCTCAATGAACTTGCCCTCGTCATGGAGCTTCACGAAGAACTCCGACGCTGTGGCAGCGTGCATCTTCGACGAGGTGCGTGAATATATATCGAACGAAATTCCCAACTTCTGGAAAGAGTCCCCGATAATTTGGTGATATCGATCCACAATCTGCTGCGGAGTCACCCCCTCCTTCTTCGCCTTGATCGTGATCGGCACTCCATGCTCATCACTTCCGCAGACCCACAACACATCGCGTCCGCGAGCTCGTAGGTAGCGAACATAGATATCCGAGGGTACATACACCCCGGCTAGGTGTCCAATGTGAACAGGTCCATTTGCGTATGGAAGTGCTGATGTTACTAAGTGTCTTTTGTATTGCTTTGACATTGCGTCTTAAATCTTAATATGTATTTTAGCGCCAAATGTACGATTTTTTTTATAATATATGGTATATATAGAGCTCTTTTTATTTTTTTTGCATTTTTTCCTCAATTTATTTGCACATGAATATTTTTTACCCTATCTTTGCCAACGCAAACAACAAGAACCCCCCAAGGGGCCGATTATAAAGGAGGCAACAAAGGGGAGAAAGGTACTAGGAGTTGCAAATGCAGAAATAGCTCAGTTGGTAGAGCACAACCTTGCCAAGGTTGGGGTCGCGAGTTCGAGTCTCGTTTTCTGCTCACAAATGATTCGGATTTTTCCGGATCATTTTTTTTGCTATTATATTGTGATATGTCAAAATAAAATTGTACCTTAGCGTGTACCAAACCCTAAGCGCGACTATTTTATTATTAACATATTACATAAAAAATGAAAAAGATTATCCTATCCCTAATTGGCGCCGCACTATTCGTTACAGCAAACGCAGCCGCTCCGAGCAACTCACAAAGCTCAAATCAACAACAAACACAACAAAAAACCACCACAACAACAAGCTCATCAAACTCGAAAAGTACATCAAGCACAAACTCATCAACATCATACAAATCAGACTTCGAGGATGGTAAAACCACAAATTGGAGCGCAAGTTCATTATCACAAAATGTGAAAGTAGAGAAGGGCAACCAATACAGCGGATCATATAGCCTAAACCTCTCAGATAGTGCAACGATCGATCGCGAGATCAAACTCTCGGCAGGAACATACATAATCTCGGCATACACAATGCTCGTTAGCGGAAATTCGAGCGACGCTGTGATGCGCATCTACGAGAAGAGCCAAAAGGGCAACACATATACTCAAATCGCAGGTGAGCAGATCAAATCATCAAAGAAATATGGCGAGACAAAGAGCACAATCAAGCTCAAGGAGGATACTACAATCAAGATAACATTCGCAACGGGCAAGAATACAGAGATTCGCGTCGACGATATCGACATCACGAAGAAAAAGTAGCGAAGGTCGAAAAAACCCACAGCGCGCCACATCACAATGTTGATAGTGGCGCGTTTTTTGTGTGGTAGCATAACATATGTCACCACGCCAGAGTAATATATCGCTCATCGTTGCTAACATCCTTTTTGGTGTCAGCTACACCATCATTGTCGATCTTCTCAATGAAAAAATTAGATACGACCAGCTCTTCACGCTGCTCATTCTGGTCGGTGCTGTTGTATTCGTTCCATTGGCGTTGACGAAGTTAAAAGGGATCAAGGAGTCGATGAAAGATGCTCCGAAATTGATCCTCTACTCCGTGATCACGATCTACGGATGGAGCTACCTAACACTCATGGGAAGCACCCACACAACGGCCGTAAACATAGCTGCGATATCGACTTTAGGACCAACAGTGACGATCGTCGCTGCAGCGATGCAAAAGACTAGGGATCAAAGGATTAAACACATACAGCCAAATTTTGTACGAGCCCTCGCAACACCATTTTTGCTGCTATGCATAGTGACAACAATCATCATCGGGGATATCCAACCCACCACCACAACCAACCAAATAATAGGGACTATTTTGATCACCGCCGGAGTGATATCGATGGGTATCAGCACCGTTGTCGCCAAGTCGCTACATAGGCAATATGGCACACTTGTTCTGCTTGGATGGTACTTCGCAATCGGAACACTTTTACTCCCTTTTGCTGTGCCAAATTGGCTAGAGGGATTGCGCGAATTGCTCCACACTCAGCTCGATTGGGAGAGCAAATTTGAACTTGTGCTACTTCCGATTTTGGATATGGTGGTGCCGATGTATCTACTCTATCGAGGGTCGCGAAATCTCACCCCACTCCACACGGCACTCTACCGCTACATACAGCCAATCATCGCCTTTATCATATTGATAATGAACAATTTCACTCAGCTTCATACCCTACTGCCGGCACTTGGCAACCTCGCATCGACACTCATGCTGACACTGATTTTGCTACTCATGGCGACCTTCATAATGCCGCGCGACGAGGTGAAATAGTTAAAGCCAAAAAATAATTGATAAATAATTCGAATTTTAGGCGGTGTTTCAACATTTTTTAGCTATATTTGCAACAATTGGAAAATGTACATATACAACACTATTGGCTTACCCTAATAATTAGGGGAGATTAAGTCATGTGTTGGGCAGCAGAGCCGAGAACATAACCTTGGGCGTGCTGTATAGCTATATTAATGGGCACGATTGTCATAGGCATATCGTATTGCCATAGCTATATCTTTTGATAGCCTCACAATTCAGAGGCGATACTTTTTCCATACCATAACCCCAAAGCGCCGGCAATGCGATTTGCTAGTGCTCTGAATATAATACTTTGGCCACCACTCGCCCATGTGCGAAGAGAGAGGCCACATAACAATTTGGAAAAATGTTAAAAAATATAAAAATAAAAGATTATGCCCATAGAAAAACGATGGGTGGTTCGTCCAGATGTCGAGCAAGAGAAGGTGGAGGCGTTGAGCCGAACCCTTGGTATTGCTCCCGTATTGGCTAAACTACTCATACAGAGAGGCATAGAGACACCCGAGAAGGCAAAAAACTTCTTTGATCCCAAACTATCCACGCTCCACGACCCATTCCTGATGAAGGATATGGATGTGGCAGTCGAGAGGATAGAGCGTGCGCTTGAGGCGAACGAGAAGATCATGGTTTATGGAGATTACGATGTGGATGGCACAACTGCTGTTGCATTGGTCTACAAGTTTTTGCGCCAGATTGGTCACAAAAACTTATCGTTCTATATCCCAGACCGTTATGTCGATGGATATGGTATCTCGATAAAGGGAATTGACCATGCGGCAAAGGAGGGTATTTCGCTAATTATCGCCCTTGATTGCGGAATCAAGGCGGTTGAAAAGGTTCTCTATGCAAAGGAAAAAGGGGTCGACTTCATCATTTGTGACCACCATCTGCCAGCGGATGAAATCCCAGATGCAGTGGCGGTGCTCGACCCAAAACGTATTGATTGCAACTACCCTTTTGACGAGTTGTCGGGGTGTGGTGTAGGATTTAAATTGGTGCAGGCGTATTGCAACAAACATGGTATTCCGTTCAGCGATATCGAGCATTTGTTGGATCTGTTGGCGGTGAGCATCGCCTCGGATATAGTGCCGTTGGTGGATGAGAATCGCACCCTTGCGCTACATGGTCTTGATAGGCTCAATGAGCACCCGAGCAAGGGTCTCCACTCGATCATCAAGATCTGCAAGCTCAACCACGACCGAATCACGATCGATGATATCGTCTTTAAGATCGGCCCCCGTATCAACGCAGGAGGACGCATGAGGATGGATCCTTTTGATGAGAATGCAGCGCCATCGGGCGGATATGCTGTTGTCCATCTTTTGGTGGAGGGTAATGAGACGGCGGCCAGAGAGTCGGGGGCACAGATTGATGCCTATAACTCTGATAGGAAGTCGATTGATCGGAGTGTGACGCAGGAGGCGTTTGATTATGTGGAGTCAAATCCGGAGTTGAAAGCGCGCAAATGTACGGTGATCTACAATCCGAAGTGGATGAAGGGAATCGTGGGAATTGTCGCCTCTCGCTTGATTGAGAGCTACTACCGCCCTACTGTTGTCTTGACGCGCAGCAATGGATTGGTGACGGGTTCGGCGAGGTCGATCCCGGGATTTGACCTCTATCAAGCTGTTGAGTCGTGCTCAGATATCTTGGAGAACTTCGGAGGGCATATGTATGCCGCAGGACTGACGATGAAGCCAGAGATGGTGGAGGAGTTCACGGAGAGGTTCAATAAGTATGTGGATGAAAATATCGACCCTAAGATCTTAGTGCCTCAGGTAGAGATAGATACGGAGATACTTTTTTCGGATATCACGGATGATTTCCGCCATAGCTTGAATCGTTTCCAACCCTTTGGGCCGGGCAACACCGCACCAGTTTTTGTGACTTATGGGGCGAGCAACAATGGCAATGCGAAGTTGGTAGGTATTGATTGTGAGCACCTTAGGATGGATCTGATCCAGCGACAGAAGCCCAACACGAAGATCCCAGCGATCGCCTTTGGGCAACCTACGTTGTGCAGCTGGGTACGTTCTGGGCGACCTATTGATGTCTGCTACACGATTGTTGAGAACCACTATCGGGGTAAGGTTACGCCACAGCTGAGGGTCAAGGATCTGAGGGGTGTGGAGTATAAGCCGCTACGATAAAAATAATTATAGAGAGTGGCTAACAAGGCGATTTTCGGCACTTCCCTCGACTCTCAAATCCTCACGCCCACAAATGTGAGTTTTACTAAGATCGCGAAGCCCCAAAACTCATCCTTGTTAGCCACTCTCTGTGTTGAGGGGGGGGGGTAGCCCCCCCGGGGGTAGCCCCCCC
>JBCQTX010000103.1:0-2140 GCA_047174605.1 Rikenellaceae bacterium
TGGATTGAAAATAAACTAAATAATCGCCCTCGTAAAAGGCTCGGCTACCTCACACCAAATGAAAAATTTAAACAAATATTAACTATGAATTCAGTTGCATTTGCAGGTTGAATTCAGCTACAATAATAACCTATGAACCAGAAACTTCTATATGGTGCAGTAGCCCCTGTTGCAGCAGCAGCTTTGGTGGGGTGTGGCGCGCAACCAGCGCCTAAGGATCAGATCCTTGAGAAACCAAATGTGGTATTTATCTTTGCCGATGATGTAAACTATGAATGTTTGGGGGCGTTGAATCGTGACGTTATCCATACGCCAAACCTCGACAAATTGCTTGCTCGAAGCACTCAATTTACCCATGCTTTTAACCAAGGTGCGTGGAATGGAGCGGTCTCGGCAGCGAGCCGCGCGATGCTTATCACGGGTAAAAACCTCTGGAATGCAGCGACTTATAATCCATATGTCACGGAGCTTAATCGTCCGGATCAGTGGGCTAAGGGTGCGCCAGCTTTGGTGGGTGTGGAGAACAAACCTTTCGAGACCACATGGCCAGAGTATATGAAGGAGGCGGGATATGACACCTATATGTCGGGAAAATGGCACGTCTCGAAGCCACCTCAGAAGTTGTTCGATACTGTGGCGCATGTGCGTGGTGGAATGCCACAGCAGTCGCAAGATTGCTATGATCGCCAACTCGTTAAGGGTCAGGTGGATAAGTGGAGACCAGACGACACCTCATATGGTGGATATTGGGAGGGTGGAACTCACTGGAGTGAGGTGCTTACAGCAGATGCCCTATCTTATATAGATATCGCTACACAGAAGGACGAGCCGTTCTTTATGTATTTGGCTTCGAATGCTCCGCATGATCCTCGTCAATCGCCGGAGGTGTGTCTCAATATGTATGATGTGGAGGATATCCTTGTCCCTGAGAACTTTATGCCTATATATACATATGCCGATGAGATTGGCTGTGGCAACGACCTTCGCGATGAGTGGTTGGCGCCATTCCCTCGCACGGAGTATGCTGTGCAGGTGAATCGTCAGGAGTATTTCGCGTGTATAACACACCTCGATGAGCAGGTGGGTAAGATCCTCGAGGCGCTTGAGAAGTCGGGTAAGATGGATGAGACATATATCATCTTCACGGCAGATCATGGACTCGCAATTGGAGATCATGGAATGTTGGGTAAGCAGAATATGTATGACGCGAGTATGCGTATGCCTCTATTTATTTCAGGCCCGGGGATCCCAGAGGGTCAGAAGATCGATAACATGGTCTATATGCAGGATGTGATGGCTACAACACTTGACTTGGCAGGTAGCGAGAGCGGTATGCAACACTCAGATTTCCAGTCACTTCTGCCTTTGGCAACGGGTGCGACGACAGATAGCCGATCGGCTGTTTATGGAAGTTATTTGGGGTTGCAGCGTATGGTGCGCACTGATAAGTATAAGATGATAATTTATCCTAATGCGGAGGTTGTGCGACTCTATGATATGGAGAATGACCCATATGAGCAGGTGGATCTGGCTGGTGATGAGGCGAATATCCCTCTTATGAAGGAGTTGCTTGTGGAGTTCAAGAGGTTGCAGAAGGAGGTCGGTGGCGATCCGTTGGATGTTGATCCGTATTTTAATGCATATATTTCTAAGCTATAAAAGTTGTATAAAAAGGCATTTTTTGCACTTCCCTTGTGTCGGAAATGCTCACGTACTTTAGTACGCTCCGCTTTCCTTGTGTCGGACTCTAATCGCACCAGCGGGGGTGCAATCCCCGCCCGCCGGAGGCAGTTCACGTGTTACCATTGCTCTCTCTGAAAAATAGAGATTTTCAGAAAAAAATCTCTCAGAGAGCGCTGAGTCATCAGTTTGACCCGAGATTTCTTTGAAATTCGGGAGATCCCGCATCAAGTGCGGGATGACGACTAACGGAACGTATATCAAATGTGACAGAAAGCTACCAGAGGCCAAGATAAAAAAGGTGGTTAACTTGAATGTAAGTTAACCACCTTTTTATTGGTACGCCCAGCATGGGTATAATCTAAGGGGTGCAAGTCCCGAACACGCCCAAATAGTGGGAAGTGTCTAGCCAATAGCAAGGGTGTCCACCGTGAGGTGGAATCTGAAGGAAGCTGGCGGC
>JBCQTX010000058.1:0-11350 GCA_047174605.1 Rikenellaceae bacterium
TTTTCGGCACTTCCCTCGACTCTCAAATCCTCACGTACATTTGTACGCTGCGGTTTGAGAGTCTTCACGAAGCCCCAAAACTGCTCTTTTTATACAACTTCTACAACAGAGGGAGTGACCCCTTCACACAGAGAGTGACTAACAAGGATGAGTTTTGGGGCTTCGCGAGCATTTTTAACCGGAGCGTACTTAGGTACGTGAGGATTAAAAAGCGGAGGGAAGTGCCGAAAATCGCCTTGTTAGCTACTCTCTTATTATTTTACATTGAGCGTCACGGTCTGACTTGCAACACCATCCGCACTTACTGTAATAGTTACATTGCCACTCTTACCGCGCAACGACTGAACAATCGCCAAGCAACGTCCCAAGCGAGTCTCAACCTTGTCGCTCTGGAAATCTTGTGTGCTCTTGTTCCATCCATTGTCCACACCCATCAAATAAGCATCGCCTGAGATAGCGAAACGGATCTCCTGCTCCTCGGTGCGAACTGGGTTTCCAGCCTCATCGACCAACTGAACAACGATGTGTGATAGGTCATATCCATCAGCAGCGATCTCGCTCTTATCCATATCAATCGAGAACTTAGCAGCCTTACCAGCAGTTGTAAGGGCAGTCGACACTCCGTCACCAGCCTTAGCCTCCAACTTGCCCGAAGCAAACGGCACAGCCCAACGCATAATGTTATCTGGGCAATCAGCCAACTTCTGAGTTCCGATAGCCTCACCATTCAAATACAAGGTTGCCTCTGGTTGGTTCGTAACGATCTCAACAACAGTCATCTCGCCCTCCTCGTAGTTCCAAATAGGCTCAGATAGGTAGTTCGACCAGTTCTTGCCAGCCTTAGCAGCGTTTACGATCTCCGTGTTCTGAAGATCAAACTCCGAATTGGCAGCGCTATGAGTCTGTAGTGCGATGAATGGATTCTCGTCCCAAACAGCCTTGAAGTGGTTCCAGCCAGCCTTTGTAAATCCTGCAAGGTCAACCATATCTCCCGGCCACGCCTTTTGTGGCCAACGTCCGTTGCACTCTCCGAGGTAGTCAATTCCCGTCCACATATACATACTAAATACCATTGGGTTGTCAGTCACCGACTTCCACTCCTGCAAAAGACCTGTGTTCTCACCTCCCGTGATCATCAAATCTGGGTAGCGCTCCTTCATCCAATCATACTGCGCAATCTGGTAGCTCACACTCAAGATATCAAGCACCTGAGCAAATCCCGTAGCGCAACTAGCCACTGGGATGATGCAGTTTGCAGTCACCGGACGAGTTGTGTCGACCTCCTTTACCCACTTAACGAGTCTCTCAGCAGTCTCAGTCAATACATACTCCTGCTCTGGAAGGGACTCGTAACGAGCTTTCATCTCCTCGGCTGTCAACTTCGGAGTGGCGTTCCAATAAGGAGCAGCCCCCTCGTCGAATAGTCCACTCACATATTTATACTCCGGATATGTCCACTCAGTCTCGTTTCCGATGCTCCACATAAATACCGATGGGTGGTTGCGATCTCGCATCATAACACGCTTCAAATCGCTCTCTCCCCACTCTTGGAAGTGCTCCGTATATCCGCGAGTGCGATATAACACCTCGCGCTCATTCAAGTTAAAACGCTTATCCTTTGGGTTATCCATCTCATCGAAGATCTCATTCTGAACCAAGAATCCCATCTCATCACACAGATCAAGGAACTCCTCCGATACCGGGTTGTGCGAAGTACGGATCGAGTTAACCCCTCCCTCTTTCAAAATCTCCAAACGACGACGCCACACCTCATCTGGCACAGCGCAACCTACCAAACCACCATCGTGGTGCAAGCATACTCCCTTAGCAAAGGTCTCTTTGCCATTGAGGAAGAAGCCCTTATCCTTGTCGAAAAGCAGGGTTCTAACTCCAAATGGGGTGGTGTACTCATCGACCACCTTGCCACCAATCGCAAGGGTTGTCACCGCCTTATACATATTTGGATTCTCCGTATCCCACAACTTAGGTTTTGTGATCTTCAACAGCTGATTTTGTGCCATCTCGCCACCTGCCGAGAGTGTCATATCCTCCGAAACTGTCGCAACCTTTGCACCTGCTCCATCAACGATAGTTGTTGACAAAGTGAATGTAGACTCCGCAGCATACTCATTCTTGAGCGACACCTCGATGTTTACCGTAGCCTCACCATCCGAGACCTCAGGAGTGGTTACGAATGTTCCCCAAATTGGGATATGTAGCTTATCCACAGTGACGAGTTTCACGTTACGATAGATTCCCGATCCCGTGTACCAGCGGCTATCAGCATAGCGCGAGTGGTCGACATATACCGTAAGGATATTCTGCTCACCAACCGGATTCAAGATCTCTGTCAAGTTGAAATAGGTCGGAGAGTAGCCGTAAGGGTTCTCACCCAAGTACTCGCCATTCAACCAAAATTTCGCGTTGTTATAGACTCCATCAAACAAGACAAAAGTGCTCTTCTCGGTAGCATCATTCTTAGTCGCAAAGTGTTTCTGATAGACTCCGACACCTCCCGGAAGGTATCCCGTGCACCCCTCCAAATTCTCGTCAAACGAGTGCTCCACACTCCAATCGTGGGGTAGACGCACATCGTTCCAATCGCTGTCGGCAAGAGGTAGATTTGTGAGTGTCGTTGTGTCGGCGAGCTCCGTAAACTTCCAATCGAAGTTAAAATCGCTCTCTCGCTCGATTGTGGCTTGTGGGCTACATGAGCTGGCAAGTGCCGCCAAAGCGAGCAGGGTAGTTGTTAATAGGTTTGTTCTCTTCATAAGTTATTTTTTTTGTAGTTTTAGAATCTGTTTAAGAATTTCTCCATCCATATATGGTTGCAAAGATAGCACTTTTATCTGCCGATGCAGTGATAGACAAATCCATGCTCCGCTAGCTCCGCTTGGTCGAATACATTTCGTCCATCAATCAAGACGGGGTGGGGCTTCATCGAGCGTTTGATCGCCTTCCAACTTGGCATACGGAACTCTTTCCACTCCGTGACGTGGAAGATTGCGTCGGCATCGATCACTGTGTCGTACATATTCTTCGCGTAGGTGATCGTGTTGCCAATCCTGCGTCTGCACTCCGCCATCGATACCGGGTCGTAGGCTACCACCTCGCAACCAGCTTTGAGTAGGCTATCGATCAACACCAATGCTGGCGCCTCTCGCATATCGTCGGTCTCGGGCTTGAACGCTAGCCCCCAAATCGCAACTCTCTTACCCTCTATCTCGCCATTGAAGTGTCTCGAGAACTTCTCGAAAAGGATGTTTTTCTGCCTCTCATTCACCGCCTCCACAGCATTTAACACCTCCATATCATAGCCATTTTGAAGTGCAGTCTTTACAAGTGCCTTGACATCCTTTGGGAAGCACGAACCACCATATCCGCACCCAGCATAGAGGAATTTACCCCCGATGCGACTATCTGTGCCTATCCCTTTGCGTACCATATTTACATCGGCACCAACGATCTCACATAGGTTTGCAATCTCATTCATGAACGATATACGTGTTGCGAGCATCGAATTCGCAGCATACTTGGTCATCTCGGCTGATGGGATATCCATGAATATCACGCGGAAGTTATTGAGCAACATCGGGCGATAGAGACGAGTCATAATCTCCTCCGCTCGCTTGCTATCCACTCCAACCACCACCCGATCGGGCTTCATGAAGTCATCGATGGCGTTTCCCTCCTTCAAAAACTCTGGGTTTGAGGCTACATCAAAGGTTAGATCCGACCCTCTTTTGTCTAGCTCCTCCTGAATTGCTTGCTTAACCTTTTGCGCTGTGCCAACGGGAACGGTGCTCTTGGTCACCACTACAAGGTGGTGATTCATACCTCGTCCGATGGTTCTCGCCACCTCCAACACATACTTCAAATCTGCCGATCCATCCTCGTCCGGAGGGGTACCAACAGCTGAAAATACCACCTCTACATCATCTAATATCTCCGCGAGGTTGGTTGTGAATTTCAACCTCCCTGCCTCGATATTGCGCTTCACGAGTGTGTCGAGATTGGGCTCGTATATCGGGATTACCCCATTTAAAAGTGAGTCGATCTTGCTCTGATCCACATCTACGCAGGTGACGTTGATTCCCATCTCCGCGAAACACGTTCCCGAGACTAGCCCCACATAGCCTGTGCCTACTATTGCTATATTCATATCTTTACTTAATTTATCCTTTTTTTACCACTCCCAATCAAGGCGAATAATATCCTCCTCGATGAGGTTTGTACCCGATTGCACCTCTATTATCTGCAGATCTGTTGTAGCCCTAACCGCGTGTCGCTGCCCTGCCTTGATATGCGCCACATATCCTCTGCTCACCTCTATCCTCTCCCCATCGAGAATGAGTACCCCCTCGCCATCGACAAAGGTCCAGATCTCCTCACGTTGGTTGTGATATTGGTAGCTGATGTTGCACCCCGCTTTCAAGCAGAGTAGCTTGGTCAGTGCGTTGAACCCATCTGCGAAGTGTTCGTGTCCCATCACTCGATATGTGCCCCATCGGCGCTCCTCATACATCGGGCGAGCCGTATATCTATCTGCATAGCTCTTCAGATCCACACTTGCCGATTTCTTGCTCACCAAGATCCCATCGGGGCTCGCTGCAACGATCAGATCCTCCACTCCCAAACAGACTATCGGGGTATCTAACTCATTCACTACGTGGGTGTTAATCGAGTTGTCGACAACAGCGTTACCGATGGTTTTATTCTCGATCTTCCGCGTCAGACTCTCCCATGTACCCAGATCGCTCCACACTCCGCCATATGGCACTACAGCAATCGATTTCGCCCTCTCAACAACCTCGTAATCGAAACTAATCTTTGGGTACTCCATATATCGCTCCCGGATCTCATGGAAGGTTGGCGCTTGGATATATTTGTCAACCACCTCCTTGATATATCCGACTCTGAACGCAAAGACTCCACCATTCCAAAAAGCCCCCTCTTTGAGCATCTTTTCCGCACTCTCTTGGTTGGGCTTCTCCGTGAACCGTTTTGCCATTATCACCTCGCCATCTGCCCCATTTGGAACGATATAACCAAATTTAGTCGAGGGTTCGGTAGGGGTGATACCCATCAATACGATATCTGCAACGTTATCCTCTACAGCTCGTACCATCTTCGCGATTGTCTCGAAGTACTCCGACTCCACATACGTATCACTCGGCATAACAACCACAACCTCATCGTCACCACATCCCCTCTCCTTGATCAGATAGTTTGTAGCGAGTGCAATAGCTGGGAAGGTGTCTCGCCTGATGGGTTCGGTGACAATATCAAACGACCTGCCTAGTTGATTCACAATAGAGTCATACTGCGAGAGACTCGTTGCCACAGTCAGCTGAGCCTCTATCCCCGATGCTGTGATCTGACGTGTAATGCGCTGTACCATAGACTCATAGGAGCCATCCGGAGCGTTTAGTAGCGTCAGGAACTGCTTCGAGCGAGTATCATTCGAGAGTGGCCATAGCCGTTTGCCAGAGCCTCCTGATAGTAGTATTATCTGCATATCTGTTATTTTTCTTATCTATTTTTATACATCTCCTCGTAGTAGCGTTCATACTCGCCCGAGGTGATTTTTGCCATCCACTCCCTACTCTCTAGGTACCAAGCAACGCTCCTCTCGATCCCCTCCTCGAATTGAAGCGATGGCTGCCAGCCCAATTCGTTTTTGAGTTTATTGGCGTTGATGGCGTAGCGCAAATCGTGCCCCTCCCTATCCGTAACATAGGTTATTAGCCCCTCGCTATGCCCCTCAGGGTTACCTAGTTGCCTATCTACCGTGGCTATTAGGAGTCTCACAAGGTCGATGTTTCTCCACTCGTTGAAGCCACCGATATTGTAGGTTTCGTAGTCTCGCCCTCGATGAAAGATAGTATCGATTGCTCTGGCGTGGTCCTCCACATAGAGCCAATCTCTGATATTCTCGCCCTTGCCATATATCGGGAGGGGTTTGCCGTTGCGTATGTTGTTGATAAAGAGAGGTATGAGCTTCTCTGGGAACTGATATGGGCCGTAGTTATTCGAACAGTTTGAGATGACAATAGGCACTCCATAGGTGGTGGCAAAGGCTCTCACGAAGTGGTCGGAACTCGCTTTGCTGGCTGCATATGGTGAGTGTGGGTCGTAGCTCGTCTGCTCGGTGAATAGCGTGTTGCCCATCTCCAAAGATCCGTAGACCTCATCGGTTGAGATATGGTAGAAGCGCTTACCCTCCCAATTGCTATCCCATTGATTCTTAGCTGCTTGCAGTAGGCTCAGAGTCCCCATCACGTTTGTCTGTGCAAAGGTGAATGGGTCTCGTATCGATCGATCTACATGGCTCTCTGCTGCTAGGTGGATCACCCCATCCACATCATATTTGGCAAAGAGTGAGCGCATCGTCTCTAAATCGCAGATATCAGCCTTGACGAATGTGTAGTTCGTGGCCTGTTCTATCTCCTTCAAGTTCGCTAGGTTACCCGCATATGTCAGCTTATCCACGTTAATTATGTGATACTCAGGGTATTGGCTAACAAACAAACGCACCACATGGCTACCGATAAAACCAGCGCCACCCGTAACTATTATGTCTCTTTTATATCTCAAATCTTATCTCTTATCTCTGTAATAAATCTCTCCAATGACTCCCTCCAATGGGGAATCTCAATCTCGAAGCTCGCCTTGAACTTGCTCTTGTCAAGCACCGAGTAGTGGGGTCGCTTGGCTCGGCTCGGGAACTCTGAACTCTCGATAGGCCGAATATCGCACCCCCTGCTACTCATCGAACATATCGCCTTGGCAAACTCATACCACGAAGACTCCCCTTCGTTGCTGTAGTGGTAGATCCCCCTCCGATCTAACATATCTCGTGAGATGATCCCTCCGATTGCATCCGCCAAATCCTCAGCATAAGTTGGACTCCCAACCTGATCAGCAACCACCTCTAGGCTATCCCTCTCGGCGCTTAGCCTGAGTATCGTCTTGACGAAGTTTCCTCCCCATTTCGAGTACAACCACGAGCTCCTTATTATAATATAGGTACAACCCGACTCTTGAACCCTCCTCTCACCTGCCAATTTCGTCTGGCCATATACCCCGATTGGCGAGGTTTTATCCCCCTCTGTGTAGGGTATTCGAGACTCCCCATCAAAGACGTAATCCGTTGAGATATGGATCAATATAGCCCCTAAATTCCTTGCCGCATTAGCCAAATATCCCACTGCTATGTTATTCAATAGATCCGCGTTCGCCTCGTCATCCTCCGCCCTGTCAACATTAGTATAGGCTGCACAGTTGACTATCACATCGACACTGTTATCTATTACTACCCTTATAATAGCTTCGTAGTCAGTTATATCCAACTCCGCAAGATCTGTAAATATATATCTATCGCTGCTCCCCTTAGCCACCCGTTGCATCTCACGCCCGAGCTGTCCGTCAGCCCCCGTAACCAATATCCTCTTACTCATAGTAGTTCGCATCTATGCTAAATGGCGAGTCAAAATCCTTGAATCTTGGGCTGAGTTTGTCCTTATCCGAGAGTGTCGCCATCGCATGGTCTATCCCCCAATCTATCGCTAACTCGCTGTCATTCCACAATATAGATCTCTCGCTCGCGTGGTTATAGTAGTTGTCGCACTTATATTGGAATATAGCATCCTCCAACACCACAAAGCCGTGTGCAAACCCTCTGGGGATGAATATCTGGCGGTTATTCTCCTCGCTAAGCTCAACGCTCTCATACTCTCCATAGGTTGCAGAGCCCTTGCGGATATCCACCACAACATCCAATACTCGCCCCTTAACCACCCGAACCAGCTTGCTCTGAGCGTAGGGAGGGGCTTGGAAATGCAACCCTCGAACCACCCCTCGACTCGATCTGGATTGATTCTCCTGTACAAAGGTCGTATCGCAAACCCTCTCGCGAAACTCCTTGTCGCGGAACGACTCGAATAGGTAGCCCCGATCATCGCCATATATCGTAGGTTCGACCACTACAACCCCCTCAATTCTCCTCTTTATATACTCCATCACCTCTTTGATTTCTCCGCCAAAAAGAGCAGATATTTGCCATATTGGTTGCCCATCATCGGCTGCGCTAACTCCCTGAGCTTGTCGGCCGAGATCCACCCATTTCGATACGCTATACCCTCCAAGCAGGCGATTTTAAGCCCTTGCCGCTTCTCGATCACCTCCACAAAGGTCGATGCCTCGCTCAGTGAGTCATGAGTCCCCGTATCGAGCCACGCAAACCCACGTCCCAGAGTCTGAACCTTGAGCTCCCCATCACTCAGAAATCGTTGATTCACAGCGGTTATCTCCAACTCTCCACGCGGCGATGGCTCTATCCCCTTAGCGATCTCGACGACCCTATTCGGGTAGAAATATAGCCCTACAACCGCATAGTTAGAGCGCGGTTCAACCGGCTTCTCCTCGATCGATAGACACTCCCCTCGCTCGTCAAACTCCGCCACACCATACCGCTCCGGATCTCTCACCCAATAGCCAAATATCGTAGCCTCAGACTCCTGTTCAGCAGCTCGCACCGACTCCGCAAGAGCCTCGGTAAATCCCGCCCCATAGAAGAGATTATCGCCCAAAACCAGACATACCGACTCCTCCCCGATAAACTTCTCGCCTATGATAAAGGCCTGTGCTAGACCATCCGGAGTGGGTTGTTCGGCATATTGGAACTTGACCCCGATATCCGACCCATCGCCCAGAAGTCTCTTGAAATCAGGCAGATCGGCAGGTGTAGAGATGATTAAAATCTCGCGAATACCGGCCAACATCAATACCGAGATGGGGTAGTAGACCATCGGTTTGTCGTAGATGGGCAGTAGTTGTTTGCTCACCCCCTTAGTGATTGGGTATAGGCGCATTCCAGAGCCACCAGCTAGTACGATTCCTTTCATGTGAGTGTTATGTGGGTTGTTCTAAATTGTTTGTATTGATCCCCTATTGAGTGTAAAGATAGTGTATTATTTTGGAAAATGCAAGGCTGTTTGGGGTAATCGTTTGTGTTCAACTATTCGCTGGAATAGTGTCGAGTCAAATTTGTGGGTTTGCTGTTGATTGTGTGGGTGTCGAGGTGGTACTTCAAGGGGTAATCAGAACGCTCGTAAAAACAACCTAAAACAACCAAGAAACAACCAAGAACTAACCAAGAATTAACCATTAACTAACCTAATGTAAATGAAAATGTAAATGTAAATGAAAATGATAATATTAATATTAATATTAATGCAATCTTACAGATTGGGATATTAATAATAACTACTACTTAATAGAGAGTGGTTGACGCTACACACGCCTACACACGTAACTACACCTACACACACGTAACTTTACATTAAATAGTCTGCGCTAGGGTTGCAATTCGGGTATATATTTTGTATATTTGTGGTAACGTACAACCCAAATTGGTAAACCTATGAAGAGAGAGCTACTACTCACAACATCGCTCGCAACGCTATTGAGTGTCGCCCAAGGAGCGCAACAACCCAAGAAGAATATCTTGGTGATTATGACAGATGACCAAACCTACAACTCCATCCACGCGCTGGGGAACAACGACGTCATAACCCCGAACTTCGATAAGATGGTCGAGCAGGGGGTAACCTTTACCCACCACTACGCCACAACGTCGATTAGCATGGCCTCTCGCGCCTGTTTGATGACGGGTATGTATGAGTATAAGAGTGGGTGTAACTTCATGCGAGGAGGGCTCACAACGGCTCAATTCGAGAGCTCCTACCCTGTGCTGCTCCGCGAGGATGGCTACTATACGGGGTTTGGTGGTAAGTTCGGATTTCCGGTGGTGGATGAGGATGTGGATGATATCCAGACCACAAATAAATATCTGCCTAAGGAGAGTTTCGACTCCTTTGCAGGGCAGGGTCACCACATATTCTTCCCTACCAAGATGTCGGAGAATATAAGGCAATATGCGGACGAGTATCCCCATCTAACACGTGCTCTGGGGGCTTATGGGGTCGATGTGATTGACGAGGCTCAAAGGCAGCAAAAGCCCTTCTGCTTGTCGCTCTACTTCAAGGCGCCACACGGACCAATTGTGCTCGACCCGATGTTTACCGATATATATAAGGATACGGTATTCTCCAAACCCGAGAACTATGGGCGCGAATTCCAGAAGGATCTAGCCCCACAAAGCATGTTAGGACGCCAGCATTTGCAACATTATGGGCAACTTGATACCGACTACCAACAGGAGTGCTACAAGCTAAATACGCTGATATATGGTGTTGATTACGTCTTGGGGCAGCTCTTCGATGCGCTGAAAGAGAGGGGGCTGGATCAGAATACGGTTGTGATATTCACCTCGGATAATGGCACTGCACTTGGCGAACACGCGCTATATGGCAAGGTTCTACCCTATGAATCGACCTCGCGAGTGCCGTTGATCGTATGGGACCCGTCAAACAGTCAGAATGGCGGAAAATTCACAGCAGCGCTGGCTGGAAATGTCGATATAACAGCCACTATCTTGGACTATGCAGGGGTCAAAGCGCCATCTAATATGGATGGTCGCACACTCCGCAAGGTGGTTGAAAACCCCGATACGGGCGAGGCACGTGAGTATCTGCCACTCATCAATACGTGGGGTAATCCTCAAATCCATAGCCTCTCGGTGGTGAGCAAGGAGCACAAATATATCTATTGGAGCTTTGCGGAGGGGATGGGCGCTTCGGAGGAGCTATATGACTGCACAAATGACCCGTTGGAGTTGAAGAACTTGATGAAGGATAGCCAATATGCTGAGGTGGTGAAACAGATGCAGAAGGCGTATGATAAGCAGCTTAAGGTGTGGAAAAAAGAGTGTGTACAACGATATGAATACCCAAACTATGTGACCATCTTTGACCGCAATGTCCCTTGGTCAGAGAAGCGACAGCTGATCGATGAGCAGAGTTGGGAGGTCTACGATTTGATGTTGAAGAGCTTTAACTACACGGATGATAAGTTCAATTATAGAAAAGTTTTAAAAGCTGTCTACCAAAAAGATAGCGAGGCTAGGGTCGCAAATTCGCAAGAGCCCGAGAGGTTTTATATGGATAGATAGATGGATATACACACCTGTTTCGTCTGATTTTACCCACCTAGAGTTAAGGGTTAGTTAAGGGGTTCGACTCGCTTTTTGGGCAGTGTCGAGCCCCTTAAACTATTTATCATACAATAATTGACTGCGTGTAGAGCCGTTTTTTAGTAGAATTCGATATTTTTTTGTTAATTTTTGGTATAGTTATTATTTTTTTGTATTTTCGTGTTGATATTATGTTAAGGGGATAAGAATGTTGCCCCTTGTTGGTGATAAATTCACAAAGTGATGGGTGGAGTA
>JBCQTX010000059.1:0-11256 GCA_047174605.1 Rikenellaceae bacterium
CAGGGAGCGGATATGTACCATCCTGCTCCAGTGGATTTTGAGTAGCCAACACCAAGAATGGTTTTGGAAGTGGGTAGGTCTCATCGCCCAAAGTTACCTGACGCTCTTGCATAGCCTCCAACAGCGCTGATTGCACCTTTGATGGGGCACGGTTGATCTCATCCGCCAATACGAAATTCGCAAAGATTGGTCCCTTCTTAACCGAGAACTCTTCGGTACGTTGAGAGTAGATCAGGGTTCCAACAAGATCTGCTGGCAACAAATCTGGGGTAAACTGGATACGTGCAAAATCTGCCTCGACAGCTTTGGCCAAGGTAGTTATCGCCAAAGTCTTAGCAAGACCCGGAACACCCTCCAACAGGATATGACCTCCAGACAATAGACCGATCAACAGAGTATCGACCAAATGTGCCTGTCCAACGATGACCTTTCCCATCTCGCGACGCAAAGTCTCCACAAATAGTGACTCTCGCTCAATACGCTCATTAAGCTCTTTGATATTTATTACTTCACTCATAATTTATTAGTTGGTATAATAAGTATAATTTAGTTTTAATTACTGTTACATTAAACGATCGGGATACAAAATTATTATAAATTATCAAAACAAAAAATATTTTAGCAAAAACTATCACACTAATTTAACGCAATCTATTGGGATAATGCCCCGTTTCGCCCAATTATTAACGGTTATTTTACCGTAATATTACTGTTATTACCCCTATTCACTTTGCTCGTTTGAGTTCTATTATTAACTTTGTAGGCGTTATGCCCGATGGGAACTAACCACCGACTTACAAAACAACCTAAACAATAAAACAGATGAAACAACTAACCCTACTATCCGCACTGCTGACACTCTGCATTGCGACATTTGACGCAAAGGCGCAATATACGCCCGACGAAAACTTCGACCAAGGCTGGCACTTCTACAACGATGTTGCCGAGGGTGCCGAAAAGAGCGACTTCGACGACTCTAGTTGGAGAGTATTAGACCTTCCTCACGACTGGGCTATCGAGGGGCCATTCTCCAAAAGCAACGACTGCCGTATGGGTGCACTACCGATCTCAGGCACGGGTTGGTATCGTAAGAGCTTCACCATGAAGAGCGAGGATAAGGATAAGATTGTACGCGTGGAGTTCGAGGGTGCTATGTCACATGCCACTGTATGGGTCAACGGGGAGCAGGTTGGATATCGCCCTTATGGCTATATCGGATATGAGTACGACATCACTAAACAGCTTAAGTTCGACGGATCGGAGAATGTGATTGCAGTTCGCTTGCAGCCGCTTGACCACTCGTCTCGTTGGTATCCGGGAGCTGGACTTCACCGCTCGGTGTGGTTGAAGATCGATGAGCCAATACACGTAGATCTTTATGGTGCATATATCACAACTCCTACAGTTCAAAAGGGGCTGGCTGTAGTTCAAAACCAGACGACTATAGTTAATAAGAGTAACACTGCTCAGGAGGTTGAGCTGACACACAACTACTTCGACAACAAGGGTCAGAAGGTCGCTACAACAAAGGATAAGATCACGGTTGAAGCCAACTCAAAGGAGGTATCTGGATCATTCACCAATGTGAATAACCCTGCATTATGGGGCATCTACACTCCAAATCTCTACACTGTCGAGACTCAGGTCACTTGCAACGGCAAGGTGATGGATAACTTCACAACACGTTTTGGAATTCGCAGAATTGAATACACTGCCGAGGGTTTCTATATCAATGGTGAGCAGGTGAGATTCAACGGAGTGAATATCCACCACGACAACGGAGCATTAGGTGCGGCGGTATATAAGAGTGCCGACAGACGCAAGCTTCAGATCATGAAAGATATGGGAGTCAACGCGATCCGCGCTAGCCACAACCCACCATCACGCGAGTTCTTGGAGGTGTGTGACGAGATGGGAATAGTGATCATCGACGAGTTGTTCGACGCTTGGGAGATCGAGAAGGTTGAGAATGGATACAACACGATGTTCAAGGAGTGGCACGCAGCCGATTTGGAGTCGACACTTCTCCGCGACCGCAACCACCCATCGGTAATCATGTGGAGCATCGGAAACGAGATCAAGGAGCAGCTGCAAGATTATGGTTGGAAGATCGCACGAGAACTACACATGATGTGCAAGGCGATAGATCCTACACGCCCAACAACAGCCGGATTCAACTCATACCCAGCAGCATACGTCAAGAATATGGCGCAACAAGTAGACATTTCGGGTATGAACTACAAGGGCGGAAAATATGCCGAACAACGCGAGAACTTCCCACAAATCCCGATCTATGGTTCGGAGACAGCTGGTATGTGCAACACACGCGGATTCTACCTTTTGCCAATATCTGAGGAGCAATTCGAGCGCTACAAACACCCATCGTTGCAGGTTACGAGCTACCCTATCACCGGCCCTGTGTGGACATATCCGGCCGATTTGGAGTTCTATTTCCAACGTGAGAACCCATCCGTCATGGGTGAGTTTATCTGGACGGGAATCGACTATTTGGGCGAGACTAGCCCATATGGAGGAGAGGACAACATCACGGGTGATGGACACTGGAACGCAGATTATCCGGTACGTAGCTCATCATTCGGAGCGGTCGACTTGGCAGGATTCCCTAAGGATAGATTCTACGCATATCAAGCACAATGGACAGATGAGCCGATGGTACACATCATGCCACACTGGAACTGGAAGGGGATGGAGGGGTTCCCTGTGCCGGTACATTGTATGACCAACTGCGAGGAGGCTGAGCTCTTCCTCGATGGTGTCTCGTTGGGTCGCAAGGTTAAGGGCAAGGATCTAACTCGTCTTATGCTTCGCACACTTCGCTATGAGCCAGATCACTTCGACTCTCCATACCGCTTGGAGTGGATTGTTCCCTACAAGACCGGTGAGTTGAAAGTTGTCGCCTACACAGATGGTAAGGTGATGGCAGAGAAGGTGATCCGTACAGCTGGGAAACCTGCAAAGATCTCTCTTTCGTGTGACAGATCCCAGATTGAAGCTAATGGCGAGGATCTATCATATGTGACGGTTCGCATCGAGGATAAGGATGGTAATTTGTGCCCTATGGCAGATAATAGAGTCTCGTTTTCGATTGAGGGCGAGGGAGTTATCCTAGCTACTGACAATGGAGATGCCGGATCTGTAGAGCCATTCCAGCAGGATCACCGCAAGGCATTTAACGGCTTGGCATTGGCTATTATCCGCTCGGACACGGAGTCTAGCGAAATCACCTTGAAGGCTACCTCGAAGGGGCTGAAAGGTGACCAGATGACAATCACAGCTAAATAGCTCACAATGGGCAAAAAAATAACCGCACAAGAATTTTCTGTGCGGTTATTTTTTTATTTATGCATACTAAGTAGTGTAAAACAATTATTGCCATATTTTTAACAGCACTCTCGGAGCGATATTTTTTACTATTAAATCTCAATATAGAATAACTATATTTTCGATTCAATTGCAAAAAATCTCATCTCCAATAGCACTCTTAAAAACACACCAATAATTATTTTACCCTACTTATTATCTACCTCGCCTGTGAGAAGTAGATATCCCGACGATCCGTAACCATCTTTTCACCCGTGAAGTTAATCGATCCCGACAACCTGATATCCGTGCTCGAAGCGCCAATCTTGAAGGTATACCCCCCCGGAGCAACCTCCCACTTCGCACTATCACAATCATAATAGGCCATCAAACGTGGCGAGACCCTAAAGGTCACACGCTTCGTCTCCTCCGGCTCCAGACTCACACGATCAAACCCCTTAAGCTGAATCGGACGTAGCGGCATCGAAGCATCATCCGGCGAGACATACAACTGCACAACCTCGTCTCCTGCCATCTCCCCACTATTGGTGACTCTACATGAGATCTCGAAATCCGCGCCATTCACAGCACATGACGATGGCATCTCGATATCTGAATATTCGTAGGTGGTATAAGAGAGTCCATATCCAAATTCATACTCCACCTTATCCTTGATCACATCCCCCTCGTTATAGCAGATATTCTCCTCATACTCCTCGTTAGGATATGTCATACAGAGCTTTCCAGATGGGTTAACCCGACCCGCAAGGATATCAGCAATGGCGTTACCACCCTCCTGACCCGGATACCACGCCTGAATAATCGCAGCTGCACCATCCACAATCTTGTCGCTCAACACACACGTGCGGCCACCAAAGATAATCAGAACAACAGGCTTACCCGTCTCGATCATCTCCTCTACCAATCGCTCCTGCTCGCCCGGCAGACGGATCCCCTTGCGACCTCGTCCCTCGCCACATAGCGTAAGGTTTTCACCAACTGCAGCAACGATGACATCGCTACCCTCGGCAATACTAAACGCACGCCCCCAATTGGTCTTTTCGGTCGAACGCTGCTGCAATACCGCCTTGACACGCAACATCTTAGAGGCTATGAAGTTCGGATCTCCCAACTCCTTATTATCCACCTCCTCGTTGCTCATACTCCAATCACACCCACGCTCATACTCCACATTGAAGTTACCCATACGCTGCTCCATAGACTCCTTGAGAGTGTTGACCTGCGGCGATGTGAAGTCGATATTACCCGATCGGTGGTAGATGTGCATCACCTGATATGTGTAGTCTCCCAACATACTCCAAGGCGAATGGGCATTAGGACCTACGAGTGCGATATCTGCTATCTTCTCGCTATCCAGAGGGAGTATCCCATCATTCTTGAGTAGCACAACCGATTGCGAACCCAACGTATATGCCAGATCCTGAGACTTCTTAGGGTTGAAATCGAGATCCCCCTCCTCATATAATTTCTTATCCTTACCGATCAACCCCAATCGCACCTTCATCGCGAGGTTACGCTTAACAGCCTGCTCCACACGCTCCTCGGTAAGAAGTCCCATCTCGATAGCCTCGGGGATTGATGGGAAACAGACACCGGTCGAAAGCTCCAGATCGCACCCTGCATTGAGGGCATTTGCTGCTCGCTCCGCAAGGTTTGTACCCTTTTGTGATATCGCGCCATAGTCGCTTATGAGTAGGCCATCAAAGCCCATATACTCCCTCAAACGCTCCTCGATGATGTTACGATTAAAAACGCAATATGTACCATCTACCTCGTGATAGGCGGTCATAACGGTCTTGCACCCTGCCATACGAACCAACACCTCATAAGGCATCATAATCTCCTCGTAACGCACCTTTTCGTTGTTATCCGAGCCACCACCATAGCCCAGATAGTGTTTGGCACATGACGCGATTCCGCTCTCCAGACCCTCGCCTTGTAGCCCCTTGACGAATGCATACCCCATACTTGAAGTTAGGTATCCATCCTCACCATAAGCCTCCTCTCCACGATTGAACTTCGCGGTACGCACGACATCCACATTTGGTGAGAGCGCCATCGTAGCACCTGCATCGCGCATACTCTCGGCTGTGTATTGAGTCTTGAGCTCCATGAGTTCCGTATTCCACGTCGCTGCCATATTGATCTGTTGAGGATATGTCGTAGCCCCCTTGGTACAGAAGCCCAACACCGCCTCCTCGTGGAAGATAGCTGGTATTCCCGATGGGGTCTCGTTAATCAGATAATCTTGGATAAACTTCACGTTATCGCGCAACTCATTAGGATCTTGATCCAACATAACCGCAAATTGCGAGATGTGACCAATACCATTAGGGAGCAGCTCGCGGCACTTCTCGATCGAGATTTTACCATCTACATAGAGCTCCTGTTGGCGGAATCCCTGCAGCTGCGCCAGCTTCTCGCCATCGGTCATTATATTATATAGTGAATCTACCGTTGCGTTCACCTCGTCGTTAGTGAATGGATCTACCACCACCTGTGTTGTAAGGGGTTGACTCACACATGATACGCATAGCAACATGGCGAGGGATAGGATATTTCTTCTCATTGATTAGATATTTAGGTTATTTAATAGTATAGACAAAGTTACTAACAATAATTGACATTTGAAAAACTCGCTCCCATAATTTGCAACATAAATGGCCAATATACTCGACTCAAACAATTTGACAATTCAAAAAAAATGTGTAACTTTGTATAGTGCCAAACCAACACAACAAAATTGTATGAAAAAACTAACAACCATCTCTACCCTACTTCTTACGCTCCTCGTAGGATGTGGCAACAACACGGAGATATACAAAGATCCATCGCAACCCACCGCGAGGCGTGTGGAGTCACTCATATCACAGATGACACTTGACGAGAAACTTAGTCAGATGAATATCTTGGTGATGGGTAAAAATGATAATGCGAACAATACGGAGGATCGGGAGGGGAGGAAACTCACACCCGAAATAGGTGCTTTTATCTACTACAGCTCAGATGCTAAGGTGGCCAACGAACTACAACGTCGTGCTATGGAGGAGTCTCGATTGGGTATCCCGGTATTGCTGGGGCATGATGTTATACATGGTTATCGAACACTCTTCCCGATGCCGTTGGCGCAGGCGTGTAGCTGGAATAGGGATCTGACCTATCAGGCGGCTCGTATTGCAGCTAAGGAGAGCTATCTGTCGGGGCTCAGGTGGACATTCTCGCCTATGCTCGATGTGGCACGAGATGGGCGTTGGGGACGTGTGGCGGAGTCGTATGGCGAAGATCCATATGCAAATTCTGAGTTTGCTAAGGTCGTAGTCTCTGGTTATCAGGGGGAGAACCTATCCGATAAGTACTCAATTGCCGCCTGTCTGAAACACTTCGCAGGGTACTCATACTCGCAGGGTGGACGAGATTACAACCCCACCAACATATCTGATCTCTCATTGTGGGAGACCGTATTACCCCCATTTAAAGCGGCTATAGAGAGCGGTGCAGCAACTGTCATGAGTGCGTTTAATGATCTTAATGGCGAGCCTATTGCATCGAATAGAGGGATACTAACCGATGTTCTACGTGGCCGTTTGGGCTTTGATGGATTTGTGGTCTCGGATTGGCGATCGCTAGAACAGCTTATTACTCAGCGTGTTGCGGCGGATACTCTTGATGCTAGTGTTATGGCACTCCGCGCTGGCAACGATATGGATATGTATGACTATATCTACACTCGATTTCTACCCGAGGCTCTCGAAACGGGGGTGATCGACATGGGGTTAATTGATGAAGCTGTTGGTCGTATCTTGAAGGTTAAATTTGAGTTGGGGCTCTTCGAATCACCATACACAGAGGATCTGGCAGAGAGTGACAAATACCTTGATTCACAGAGTATTGAAGTTGCAAAGACGCTTGCCGAGGAGTCGATGGTACTACTAAAGAACGCGGATAAAACACTCCCTATAACGGGCGATATTAAGCATGTGTTGCTGGTTGGTCCTATGGTCGATGATAGGTTAAACATGATGGGTACATGGCGCTCAAATGGCAAGGAGAGCGATGTTACGACGATCTATGATGGATTGGTTGCTGAGTTTGGTGACAAGGTTGATTTCACATATCTTGATGGAGCTTCGTTCCTGAAAAATAGTGATAGTTTTATCGCTAACTTTAAGCGTGTGGCAGGTGGTACAGATATGATTATCCTAGCCCTTGGAGAGCAGGCGACATGGAGCGGAGAGAATGGATCGAAGGCATCTATAGAGCTCCCCGAGTCGCAGATAGAGCTTGTTGAGTTGAGCGCTAAGTATAACAAACCAACTGTTGTCTTGACCTCGAGCGGACGACCTTTGGCACTCTCTAATATTGAGCCATTTGCCGATGCTATAGTTCATATGTGGCAACCCGGATTGTATGGTGGTGATGCCGTTGCAGGGATCTTGTCGGGCAGGGTAAACCCATCGGGACGATTGGCGATTACATTCCCATATACAACAGGTCAGATTCCGATATTCTACAACCATAGGGCTAACGCTCGCAGCGCATGGGGCGGAGAACAAGGGGCGTATCGAGATGCTCCGACAGAGCCGCTATACACCTTTGGAGATGGTTTGAGCTACAGCGAATATGAGTATTCACCCTTGAGAGCTACCAAAAGCGAGTTCAAAAAGGGGGAGAGGATCACCGTGAGTGTCGATGTTCGCAACGTGGGCGAGATGGATGGCAAAGAGACTCTACTCTGGTATGTGGATGATTGTGTAGCCTCAACATCGCAACCCCTAAAAAAGCTAAAACAGTTCGAGAAGAGGTTGATTCCGGCAGGGAAGAGCGAGAGGTTCGATTTCGAGATTGACCCAAAACGCGACCTGAGTTTCGTGGATAGAGATGGCAAAGAGCAGCTCGAGAGTGGTGATTTCTATATCATCGTGAAGGATCAGAAGATCAAAATTACGATCGTAGAGTAAATTATATGAAGCCAAGTGATCAGCCCCTAGTGGATATTGCCACCTACACCAAGATAGAATAAAAACCTAAAGATAAAACCCTATGACTACTAACCTTAAAAAGAGGATCTACGCCACCCTACTATCTACTCTCGTAGCAGTTACAGCAACCCCCGCAGCAACCCCCAAACAACCATACCGGGATATCGCAAGCGATCAATTCTCGCCAGCCGGATGGGTCGAGGAGTTCCTAAATCGACAAGTCACCGGACTCACGGGACACCCAGAGCAGAGCGGATTCCCATTCAACAAAAATGGATGGATCGATGGACTTGACTACACCGAACGAGAGGTCGTTGGGGGTCAGGATTGGTTTCCTTATGAGCAGGCGGCATACTATCTGGATGGAGCGTTAAGATGTGGCTATTTGGTGCATAATTCAGCGTTGAAGCGTCGTGCGCTCGACAATATAGAGTATATGTTGAACTCCGTCAACGAAGATGGGCAGATGCGACTACTCGACATCGAGGATGATTGGTGGCCGTTGGTGGTATTTATTCGCCTGATGATTGAGGAGTATGAGGTGAGTGGCGACCCACGTATTCTCGATGCACTCGTGAAGCACTACAAGGCGACTTATGCAGATGGCAAGGGCGAAAGTTTCAATTTCGAGGGGTTCGCAGCTCGCTCTCTGCTGCACGTTGAACATCTCTGCTCTCTTTATGGCTACACGGGAGATAGTTGGTTTATTGAGATCGCTGAACGGTTATATAAAATCTTTGAGGAGAAGGGGAAAAATGTGAGCGCTATAACCGCCAAGGGGATGAATCAAGATCTCTCGCCATCGGGACACGCAGTCACATATCACGAATTTTTGAAGCTCCCCGCAACACTCTACTACTACACGGGCAAAGAGTACTATCGCACAGCGTTTGAGAAGGGTATTCTAATGTTGGAGCGTGATCACGAACTTGCTGATGGATTGTCAAGCGCAGTGGAGTTCACCTCTGGTAAATCGTCAGCTATGGCACACGAACTCTGTAACACCATCGACTATAATTGGAGTGTAGGATGGGCGCTGTTGGCAACGGGTAACGCATACTATGCGGATAAAATTGAGAAGTGTCTCTACAACTCTGGATTCGCAGCTATCACACCCGACTTCAAAGCACACCAATACTACAGTGCACCTAACATGCCGATCTCAAGCAGTATGAGTAGCGACTATAATGATGCTACGAATTGGGGTATGTTCGGCAAGAAAAGGTTGTGTTATAGACCGGGGCACGACACGGAGTGCTGTTCGGGCAACGTGCATAGAATGTTACCTACGTTTATCAACAGATCGAGCATGGTTAATAATGATGGGGTGATGATCAACTTCTACATTCCCGGCTCAACGTCGGTCGAGTGCAAAGGGGAGAGGTTCGAGTTTACGCAACAGACCGCCTATCCGTTTGATCTCTCTACGAAGATCACCATCGACCAGAGTATAGGTTCGAAGATGACTCTAGGGTTGCGCATACCCGATTGGGCAACTGCATATAGAATCACCATCAACCAAGAGGAATATGTTGCTAGTGGTAACGACAAGGCGCACTATGAGGAGATCAGCCGCAAATTTAAGAGTGGCGATGTAATTGAATTAACGCTCAAGACAGAGCCTCGTTTCGAGCAAACTTATCAGGGTGTATCGGTGAGCTATGGCGCTCTGTTGTACTCCTACCCTATCGAGTGTATCGTGGAGAAGGCGACTCATGATTGTGGCGCGAAATGTAGTGAGGAGTTCCCTGCCTATGAGCTCTTCCCTCGCTCACCGCTTGGTTGGGCATACGCTATTGATACCACTCAACCAATCGAGATTGTAGAGTGCGAAGGTGGCGCATACCCTTGGGATTTTGATGGAGCTCCGATAGAGTTAAAAGTCAAGGCACGTGCGGTAACCAACTGGAAATTACGAGATTGGACATACAACACAGAGTACCCCGAAGTACTTGAGACTAACGACACGGAGCAGACGCTAACGCTCAAAGCGATGGGCACAACACTTCTTAGAATAACAGATTTCCCACAATACAAATAGGATATTATGAAGATCAGAACACAATTTTTACTGTTTCTACTATCGGTGATAACATCATCGACCATAGCAGGGACAAATAGCCTCGTCTCGTTTAATGACGATTGGCATTTTCACAAAGGAATCGCCGAAGGGGCAGAACAGACAACGTTTAACGATGATGATTGGCGAGTAGTCGATCTGCCACATGATTGGGCTATTGAGGGGCCATTCTCGGTTGAATATAACGCACGTTGCGGAGGATTGCCATATCACGGTACGGGTTGGTATCGCAAGGAGTTCTTCGTCAATCCATCGGAGGAGGGTCGTGTGATCAATATTATCTTTGATGCCGCTATGTGCAACTCAACAGTGTGGGTCAATGGCGTAGAGGTTGGCCATCGCCCATTTGGATATGTTGGTTTCAAATATGATATATCGAGCTATTTGAAGTATGGGGATAAGAACACAATCGCTGTTCGCCTCATGCCCGAAGATTACTCATCTCGTTGGTATCCGGGAGCAGGACTCTATCGCAACGTTTGGCTAAGCAGTGACTTCAAAACACATATTCCACACTGGGGCACATATGTAACCACCCCAACAGTGACAGATAAATTGGCGGTTGTACAGGTCGAGACGGAGGTTCAAAACAGCTCGTCGTTGGATCAGGAGATTACGTTGAACCACACCATCACATCGCCAGAGAACAAGGTTGTTGCTACGAAGAGCGAGACGATTTTTGTGAAGGGGAATAGCACCACAACGGGTGGAATGTGGTTCGATATTCAAGATCCCCAGAGGTGGGATTGCGATAATCCGAACCTCTACACGGTGACCACAAAGATGTTGAGTCGTGACACTCCGATCGACCAGAGCGAGACGACGTTTGGAATTCGTACTATCACATACGACCCA
>JBCQTX010000060.1:0-11245 GCA_047174605.1 Rikenellaceae bacterium
TGGATAATCTGAATATCTTGATCATTGGCAATGTGGTATCATTTGTGGTTGCACTACTCTCGATAAAATTCTTCATCGGCTTTGTCACGAAGTTTGGCTTCAGGCTATTCGGATATTATCGAATCATTGTAGGAGCTATTATTTTATTGTTGTATATTTACGGTTTAATTGCATAATATGAGATTAATTGGTGGGAGAACACTCCCCATGCTGTATATCGTAGTTTTGGCTACATTATTGGTTATTCCACTAGGCGACACTCACATCGAGCGAGTCGAGGTGAGCGGTTTTCGTGGTGATTATATTATCCACTGTTTGGTATATATCCCTTGGATATTTCTCGGCAAACTTCTATTTACCGAGAAATTCAACACCCTAAAATGGTTCATCATAGGCGTTATCTTCGTCGCTGTGATGGAGTTCGCTCAATGTCTAATACCATATAGAGGGTATAATACCAATGATCTAATCGCAGGTGAAATAGGTGTCACAGCATCACTACTTATATTCCTAGTGTTGAAAAAGTTATCAAGAGCCTGAAATACTTGTTACAGTAGATGTCGAGAAAAATAATATCACAAAAGAGAGTGCCCCCTAAACACTCTACCCCCTTTCGACGGACGACTCACCTACTATAATTGATTGGGATAATAGCAATCGACCATATCTATTCCTGAGGGAGATTATGCCGTTTTTGCTTTTGATGGCACGCTGGATGATTACGCTAGTGGTATCATCATCGAAGATGAAGAGGATTATAGGACTCTTAAAGCAATAATAAATTACGATGATGGAGGCTATCAAAACCCTAATGGCTATGCTCTTAGAGCTGACTTGGATGGTTTTTATACCATCTCGTTAGATAATAGCTCTTAGAGGTTAGATCTGACACTAGAGAATATGATTACAACACTTCACATTACAAATTATGTGTTGTCGATGAATAAACTACCCATCCTCGAAAGTAGCTACGCCTCTATTTAGAGGTCTGGCGAGTGAGACCTATCTGTTTAGTGGCGAGCAGAGTGGCGATGCTACAACAGTTAGATATCCCAATTGAAAATATGGCATATAACTATGGTAGTACCACCGATGGGTTCATGAGTGGGCAGACGATCTGCTTTGGAATCTATATGCCCGAATCAGGAGCACCAACTAACCAATTATCATTAAATTTAAAGCCGAGTACGGGTGTTATGTATGGTCCAATAATCAAGGATATAACAAATGACATCAATGTTGTTACAGATAATAATTTGGTCATGAGTGTGGAGGTTGCAAAAATCACCATTGAGTAAGAGATTGCAATGAAAAAAATATACGAATGGGTACTATCGTGGGGCAACTCTAAATATGGAGCAATTGCGCTATTTGTATTAGCAGTTATGGAGTCTAGCTTCTTCCCTATTCCGCCAGATATATTGTTGATTGCCCTCTGCCTTGGAGCATCTAAAAGGTCGTTTCGCTACGCTGCAATATGTACGTTAGGTTCGATAATAGGAGCCATGGGAGGCTATGTGATCGGAGATCTATTGTGGTACAACGGATCTGGAGAGTACTCTACGATGGCAAACTTCTTCTTCGACAACATATTCTCTGAGGATGGTTTCCTGAAGGTGAAAACACTTTATGAAGAGTATAATTTCTGGGCAATATTTGCGGCAGGGTTCACCCCCATTCCATATAAGATCTTCACTGTTACGGCAGGTGTATTCAATATCGATTTCGTGATGTTTGTCATCGCATCCATCATTGGTCGTGCTGGTAGATTCTTCTTGGTGGGTGCTTTGATTTGGCACTTTGGAGCCCCTATCAAGAGTTTTATAGATAGGTATTTCAATCTGCTAGTGATGTTATTCACTATAATCCTCATTGGCTCTTTTGCTGTAATTAAACTATTCACATGATATAAACCAACCTTTTTTTCTCCCTAATTAACTGTTTCAACCGAAGACTACAAGGGTGTGAAATCCCTTGTAGTCACTAAATTAAACTTATCTATGGGCCATTTAGAATCTATTTTATTGGGCATATTGCAAGGCCTAACCGAGTTTCTGTCAGTGAGCAGTAGCGGACACCTCGAAATTTTCAGCCATGTGTTAGGCGTAAATTATGAGGAGGATCTATCCTTCTCGATCGTGCTCCACGCAGGTACTGTGATGAGCACGATTTCCGTGTTTTGGAGGGAGATATTATGTATTATGTATACATCCAATTTAGGCGTCCCCAAAAAATGGGTGTATACAAATCTTTTTATGTAATAACGAATTATGAAGAGGAAATTTGTACTAATAGTACCTGACAATAATAAAGCATATGACTTTGTGCAAAAGTTAGCAGTTAAGTTGAAGAGTTTGCTTTATGAGATATATGTAATCACCCCAAATCGTGATTATGCAGAGGCATTAGAGCTGTTAGATATTAAAGTTATCGAGGTGCCAGAGTGTGAAAATAGTTCAAATATACTCTCTAAAGCTAGATATATATTCTCATTAATGCGAGTATTTTGGCAATTGAAGCCAAATACCGTGTTGGGTTACACTACGAAACCAGCAGTATATGGTGCTATCGCAGCACGTCTATGTGGTGAGTGCTCAATATCTGCACTTATTACCAGTGTTGACTATTTGTCATATTTCAATAAGATAGGGTTGTCAGCAGCTGATAATGCCATTTTTCTAAATTATAACGATAAGTGTCGATTTGTTCAAAATGAATTGGTCGATTTAGAAAAAACGATGGTCATCAATAATTACTCAATTGACAAGGGTTGGAGTGATAGGACGTTTAAGACACTTTTAACAGCTATGGGTTTAATTAAAACAACAACGAATACCGATATAATTAATTACGTATGACAGGTGTAAAGGTGAAATACAGACCCTCAAGAGTCGAGGGCAAGGCAGGGGTGATCTATTATCGTATCACACAAGGACGAGAGGTTCGAAATATCAATACGGATTATAAATTATTCATTGATGAGTGGGATAGCAATCTCTCTAAGGCGATACCCCAGCCCCATAGAGCAGATCGTGAGAGTTATGTAGAGAGTGTAAATCATAGAATCACACTCGACCTTAGCCGACTTTCGCAGATCATACTTTCGCTCGATTGTAAATGGGGTGATCATACCGTGGAGACGATATTGGAGATTTTTAGATCTCAGGTCGTGGGGATCACCCTCTTCGATTATATGCAAGATGTAATGATTAAACTCGCTGAGTCTAATAAGGTTCGGGCAGTCGAGACCTATAAGGCAACTCTAAGTAGCTTCAAGAAATTTAGGGGTGACAAGGATCTGTTTTTAGTTGATGTAACCTCGGATTTAATAATCGATTATGAGTCATATCTGATTGCTAAGAATATTACGAGAAACACTACCTCATTCTACATGAGAATACTACGTGCGGTATATAATAGAGCTGTTAAGGAGGGGTTAGTCAAGCAGCAATTTCCTTTTAAACAGGTCTATACGGGTATTGATAAGAGAGCAGGTCAAGAACTCTCTTTGGAGGAGGTTCGGTTGATAAAGAATATTGACTTATCTCTCTATGCAAATCTTGAGTTCGCACGTGATATGTTCATGTTGAGCTTCTATATGCAGGGTATGTCGTTAGCCAATATGAGCACTCTTCTTAAGAGTGGTATCAATGGTGACATCCTCACATATCAAATATACAGGGAGGGATTGCAATTCCATCTAAAGTGGACAGCGCAAATGCAGGAGATCGTCACGAAACATTCGGTGGCAGATTCTCCATACCTATTACCCATAATTGAGGGTGTTGAAGGTGATAATCGTACACAATATAACAGTACGACGGTACGAATAAATAATCACCTTAAAAAGATCTCTGCGATGTTATCTTTACCCATTCCAATCACTATGAGTGTTGCGAAATGTTCATGGGACGCAATCGCTAAAAGCATGAATATCCCCAAAATAACGATCAGTCAAGAGGTAGAACCCAACGCCATGAATTCATTTGATGTCGCATCATCCAAGATCTGCACAATCATCTACGACCAATCTAGCAACCTGATCTTGCAGCAGTTGTAATATAAATATAAGCAAATATATGACACTAATAAAATCAATCTCAGGCATACGTGGGACATTAGGTGGTGCTATAGGCAAAAATCTTACTCCAATAGATATTGTTCAGTTCACAACGGCATATGCGCAGTTTTTAGCATTTTCACTTAAGTCAGATAGTAATATAAACGTCGTTATTGGACGAGAAGTTTGTGACTCAGCAGTGATGATCTATGATATTGTAGAGGGTACTCTTCTAGGGTGTGGCGTGAATGTAATTGCTATGGGAGTGTGTACCTCTTCAGCCGTTGAACTTGGTGTAATAGAGCATAGGGCACAAGGAGGTATTTTTATAATCTCTTCTCAAAATACCAAACAATGTAATACTTTAAGATTGCTTAATATTGATGGTGAATATTTAAATGATGAGGATTGCAACCATATTTTTGCATTAGTAAAGAGGGATAATTATACCTATCCAACAGTGGATAAGCTTGGAACTGTGAGAAGTCAAAACGGCTGTAATCCAATTCAGGTTATACAAACATTGGCTATGTTGATGATGGATACAGAGACGTTAAAGAGTCGAAAAGTGAGCATAGTGATGGATGCAGCGCCACCAACACAACAAGAGATACCTACTGAAAGCTGCGTGTGTAATAGCATGAATAATAGCGATGTGTCGCTAGATTTAGATGGAGCTGTATCTATCGAAGATAAAATTCAAGAGTGGGTTGATAACAAGATATATTTGAATAATGGTATTTCAATTCAAACTATGGCTAGTAGCCTATTTACCAATAGGACATACCTTTCAAAGCATATTAATCATAAGTATGGTTGTTCATTCCGTAATTGGATTCTCGAACTACGTTTAAATGAAGCTAAGGAGATTATAAAAACATACCATAAGATGCACATTGTAGATGTCGCAATCAAGGTTGGATTCAGCTCCCCAGCTTCATTTACTAGAGCTTTCACACGTAAAGAGGGCGTGCCACCTTTGAAATGGCGCGAAAATAACACTGGTGAGGTTAATAAGACGTAGTTCGATGTGTGCCTTGGGTAGGAAAATTGGATTAAAAGGTAACGTAAAACAACAATGAATCAATAATTTTTGAGAATTATGATTAGTCTAATTGATGATTATTAGCTCGTTCATGTGTTGTAATATAGCGAATGTTTGTTGTATAATCAAGTGTCTATCGCTATGCTCCTGATAAACAGATGTTTATCGTAAAATTCAATTGCTGTTATGTAACATTTATATCAAGGTAAATGATTTGTTGATATGATAATTGGCATAAAGGATTATTGCGTAACTTGCCCTCAAAAATAAAAGAAATGGTCGTTGCCTATAGCAAAATGGGCTAAATAGTATGGTAGGGCGAAATGCTTAATTTTAGTATAATGTATTAATTCAAATAATTAATGAAAAAGATAGTCAAAATATTAATGTTGTTCGCGTTCTGTTATCCAGCGTATATCGTTGCGGCAGAACCCGCAGCGATCGATGTGGTTGATAGAGATATAGAACGATTCAATACAGAGGAGAAGTTAGTCATGGCTATCAAGACCAATTTGTTGTATGATGCTCTTTTAACTCCCAATATCGAGTTGGAAATCCCCGTAAGTTCACGATTTAGTGTGAATAGTGAACTTGGAAGAGGATGGTGGTTGCGAGAAAATACCAGATACTGGGAATTATTATATGGGGGTGTTGAAGGACGTTTTTGGTTTGGAGATAGATCAAAGCGTGATCAATTAACAGGTTGGTTTGGTGGAGTGTTTGCTAATGCGGGAATCTGTGATTTCCAGTTTGAGGATGCTAGTGGAGTTCAGAGTGATTTTTATGTTGCTGTGGGAATATCGGCAGGTTATAGTTTGAGATTGTCGAATCGTTGGATGATGGAGTTCTCTGTAGGAGGTGGTTATTTGGATAACGAATATCAAAAATATTGGGTCGAGGATAATGAGACTCTTATTGAAGATGGTCAAACTATGCGCAGACAATCTATAATGCCACTCAAGGCAAAGGTCTCTATAGGTTGGTTATTGTTTAACAATAGAAAATAGTGCAGAAGATGAAAAGAATTACATTAATAATTATATCCATTGTCGCTTGCATTGTGGTTTCATCATGTGACACACGTCGTACCATATATCCAGAATCTGGAGTTTGGGTCATCGTAGACTTAGATTGGAGCAATCTGGAGAGTAATCCCAATGGAGCAACAGTAGCGTTTTATCCTCAAACTAGAGCGGAACTCACTCCTTCGTATCTCTATACTAATTATCAGAGGGATAGTATCTATTTAACAAAGGATATATACTATGTGGTAGCGATGAATGAGACAACAAGCAGTCACACTAATTTAACATTCTCAAACAAAGGTGTTTTTGACTCTTTCGTGGCTAATATTGACAATGTAAGTGTAACACCATCTACTGATAGCGGCTCAATCACAGTAGGTGGTGAACCAGATATTTTAACTATCGAACAGCTATTAGATTTGGAAATAACACGTGAAAGTGTTATTGAAAATACGCGATATTACATTGATTTCACACCAAAGCAGGTGACAAAAAACCTTCAGGTGACCCTCTATCTTGATGGTATTAGTAATCTCGGCTCAGGGACTAATTCGGTTGTTATCGATGGAATGTCAAAGGGTGTAATGCTTGGTAATAGTGAGTATAGTTCTGAGCAGACAAGCCACTATATAGCGTTCACAAATGGTAGTGTAGATGAGAATGGTGAAGTTGGCTATTTGCGAGGTGATGTAAATTGCTTTGGAGAGGCTGATGGAGCGACAAACACAGTTAAAATACGGTTAAGTTTGAGAGATGGTAGTACCTATGAATTGGATTATGATGCCACAGGTAAGATTTACGTAGATGAAGATAATGAGCTGCAACTTTATTTAGATATATATGATGAAGTTGGTATCCCGGGTGGAGGCGAAGACGAAGAAGATGAGACTGATAAGCCGGGTATTACGGTTCCAGAGGTAGATGATAATGAGGATGATACGGACGGAAATTCTGGTTTTGGAGCAAATGTAGACGATTGGGGTGACGTGGAGAACGTACCTGTTACAGCAAAATAATGATAGATAGAAAATAATGTACATTATGAATAAATTACCTTACATATTAGCAATGGCTGTGCTATCGGTTGCTGTTTCGTGTAATGATAGTGATGATATAAACGATCAGATCGTCGTTCCAGAACAGATACCTGTTAGTTTCTCAACATCTATAACTATGACTAAGGGGTTGGTTTTAGGATCGAGTGGTGATGGAAGTCTAAGTATCGAATCTACTGGGTTTGGTGTGTATGGCTACTATACGGAGCAGGAGAGTTGGAGTAGCGGTGGACATACCCCGAATTTTATGTACAACCAATTAGTTGAATATAATAATGGGTGGAGTTATTCGCCCCTTAAATATTGGTCAAACGTACTATATGACAACTACTCGTTTTTTGCGTATGCGCCATACTCAGTTGATGGAACTGCTGTAGTGACACCAATCTCAGTTAACACAGATCTTGGTGCGCCAACATTATATTTCGAGATTAATTCGGATGCGTCAGAAATGGTTGACTTTGTAACTGATTATATGTTGGATTATGAATATGCAACAGATAATTCGGCAGTTAATTTTGACATGAAACATCAATTATCGCGATTGAGTTTCTCTGCGAAAGCTGATATGGTTGACAAAGATAGTTATGTAGTTATTAAGTCAATGAGTTTTTTGGTGAAGTATAGCCCCGGGTTATACACATCGGGAGTATATAGTTTTGATGTAACATCAGAGTATGGAACATGGAGTAACCTAGAGGCTGCAACAAGTGATTATTCGTTTGATTCCATAATGGATGGTGGCGGATCGGGTGTTAAGGTTGCAGGAGAGCTGACAAATCTATTCAAGGATGGTCAATATCTATTTTTACTGCCGCCTAATGGTGTTGATGGAGTTGATTCATCGAATACGTGCCGTGTAGAGATGATTATGGATATTTATTATTCAGATTTAACAGTTGTAACCAATGCGACTGCGTCATTTACATTAGTTGACGGAGCGTTGAAGCAAGGTTATGCCAATAATTATGAAATTACATATGCTGATACCTATTCTGTTGAAGATGAGCCGAGCGTAAATTCTGTATTGTTAACGGATGACGTTATCGGAAATATTGTAGTTGAAAGTACAGAAAGTAAGGACTATACAGAGCCAGATGCAACAGAATCTGAGGAAGCAGAACCAGAAGGCACTGACGAACCAGAAGTAACAGAACCAGAGCCAGAGCAGTCAGATGAAGTAATTACCGAAGGGGATGAATCTATATAATAATTAACTGAGTGTAATATTGTGTTGTTTTATTTTTACCTAATCCATGTTTGGGTTAGGTAGGGATAGAACATATCTAAACAAAGTGTGATATTGAGGGGTATATGGTTGATTATTAATATTATAGAGCTGAAATGAAGTGGTGTTCACCCATTAGCTACATTTACAAATAATATATATTAACATATTTTACAAAACAATTTAAACAACAAAAAGATGAAAAGAATTTTTACATCGGCAGCAGTCATGGCAGCTGTGGCGTTGAGTTCATGTACAAATGAATCAACGGTTGTTCCGAGTGCAACGGAGGCGGATGCGATTTCGTTTGGTACGTTCTTGGATACAACAACAAAGGGAACTGTGCTTACAAACACAGAGCTTAAGGAGACAGGCTTCGGAGTCTTCGGATTTGCTACAGAGCAGGATGCGTTTGATGGAACTCAAATTCCAGATTTCATGTACAACCAAGAGGTTACTAGCGTTAGCGAAGCTTGGACTTACACTCCTACAAAGTATTGGTCAAACGTATTGTATGACAACTACACATTCTTTGCTTATGCACCATATTCAGAGTTTAAGGGTGCGGAGCTTTACACAAAGGGAACAGGTATCTCGATGAACTCTAGCAATAAAGATGCAGGTGCGCCAAAGCTAGATTTCACAGTTAAATCTAACCCAGTTAACATGGTTGACTTCGTAGCAGGTCAGGTAATGGATGCTGAGCAGCAGTCATACGATTCTGAGGGAACAACATCTACTCCAAAGGTAGAGTTCAACCTTAAGCACCAGCTTACACGTGTTAGCTTCTCTGCTACATCAAACATCGTTGATGATGAGAGCACAGCAGTAGTTATCACAGGAATGAAGTTCATCACAGGTGCAGATTATGATTTCTATGAGACAGGAACATACACATTCGCAACTGAGGATTCTAACAGTTCTGAGAACGATCACGATCAGGATGGTACATGGTCTGGCCTAGCAGCGTTTGCATATGGTGGTTATGATATCAAGGACGCTGTTGCAATGGGCAAGGTGTCATTTGGTAAGTACTCAAATAGCGAGGCTATCCTTATCAGCGATGCTGAGGCAGAGCTTATCAATGACGAGTATCTATTCTTGCTTCCTCCAAACGGAACAGAGGGTATGTCAGCTCACCAGAAGATCGAGATGTTAGTATCTTACGATATCGTAACAATCGACTCTAGCTTGGCAGCTGGTTACTCAATCTCAAGCAAGGAGGACGCTATCGTATCATTCAAGGGTGGTTCAGGTATCTTGAAGCAGGGAAATGCTTACAACTTCGAGCTTAGCTTCGACCTTACAGCTGTTGAGCTTTCAGCAACTTCAGTAGATTGGGGTGAGGAGTATCTTTCAACTTCTACAGGAACAGACATCGGTATTGGTAACTACTACTATGAGGATGATTACGCATCTACAGTTTACCTAAATGCAGGTATGACAGTTGACATCGACGTTATCGTAGAGCCTTTCAACGCTACTTATCCTGAGTACACTTGGAATATCCACTCACAGTATCCAGCAGTTGCAACAACAAAGGCAGATGCTGATGTTGAGGATGAGGGTGTTATCATCATCAACGAGGATGGTCAGGTTGAGGCACTAGATCCAGGATATGCATTTATCTACGCTACAAGTGCTAACAACAACCTTGAGGATCTTGACATGATCAAGGTTTGGGTTAAAGAGCCAATCTCAGCTGGCAACCTTTCGGTTAGTGGTCTTGACGCAGAGTATTTCCTAGAGCCAGTCTCAAAATTCCCATTCCTTGATACACAGTATGCAACTTTGTCAGTTGATATTGATTCAGAAACTGGTTATGAGGATAAGTATGTAGAGGGTTACAACACAACTGGTTTTGAGTTGGGAACATCTAATACAGGTATCGCAAAGGTTAGTGACGATCAGGTTACTATCACTGGTCTAATGGCAGGTGATTTCACTATCTCTGCAATATTTACAGGTAAGATCTCTGGTGAGAAGGTTAGCGTTGAGCTTCCATGTACAGTATTCGGTTATCTTGATATCGTTGATGCACTCCTTCCATCTCAGTTCTATGTAGGTCTTGATTATACATTCCGTGGATTGTACCTACACACATGGGATAAGAAGATCGCTTCTGTTGATTGGAGCCTAGAGCCAACAGAGACATCTACAATTGGTGATGGCAAGATTTCATTCACTAACAACGGAACATATACTCTTACAGCTACAGCACATGACGCAAATGGTAATGTTATCACATCTGCAGATGGTATTACAATGTACACAGACAATTGCGAGGTAGAGGCTGTTGATGTTACTCTTTCTGGTATCGAGATTACTGATGCTCCTAAGGACGCTATCGACTATGATGATGAGGGTACATTGGCTTGTCTTGTAACTTCAGAGCCAGAGGGACTTAATGTAACTGAGGATTATAAGATTTGGTGGTGGTCTAATGACACTTCTGTTATCGAGATCGACAAAAAAACAGGTGAGTACGTTGCAGTTGGTCCGGGTACAGCAAAAGTTATAGCTACAGCAAATATGTATGATGATGAAGGAAATAAGACTGGTGTAGCTAAGTCTACTATGGTAATAATCACAGTTAACCAGCCAGCTGAGGGCGTGATCGCAATCAACCTTGAGGATACTTATTCAGATTTTAACCTAGCAGAAGCAGTTTTGGGTAAGTATATCGCTATAGATGAGTTATCTTATACAATCACTACATCTAACGATTACTATACATATAATAATGTATCTTATGTGGTTACAAATAATGATTACAAATGGTCAAATCCAACGTTCGTAACACTATTTGGTAAAGACTATCTATGGGTAGCA
>JBCQTX010000014.1:0-45484 GCA_047174605.1 Rikenellaceae bacterium
TCAGGCTCGCGAGAGATTATTGGCTTGGTATGAGGCAGTTGCCGAGAGTGGCATTGAGGAGATAGCATCTGCGAGAGACTGCATCGAATCAAAGCAGGAGGAGGTCTTGAACTACTTTGACAACTTTTCGACCAACGCTGCTGCGGAGTCGCTCAATTCAAAAATGAAAGGATTCAGGGCTGAACTGCGAGGGGTGAGGGATCTGCCATTTTATCTCTATCGTATTGTACAGATTTTAGGTTAATCGGCTGTGTGAGGGGGGCATCCACGGACTTTGTCGCTTGAGCCCCTTTTTTCGATTATTGTATACAATGTGGGATAGCGAGGTGAATCCTTGGAACGTTGCCGATATGGGTCCAAAGATCGATGTTATGAAGGAGATGGCGGCAGAGGTTAAGTCTCGTGATCTGAAATTTATGGCCACCTTCCATCACGGTTTTCACCATATGTACTACCCTAAAAACCAAGCGATATATCTTCATTGATAATAGTGCCGCAGCTCTGCAACTCTATCAAAGAGATACTATATATAATAGATTGACAGGTTGCTTTTTTGAGTATTTATTGCCTATAATAATCTCTATCAAAGAGATTAACAGCCTTTACAAATTAATGAATAATACCACATTATACAGCAATTAATATTGCTTTACTAAACATTTAACACAAGATTATTGCTTTTTTAATAAAAAGATCATATTAATTTGACAATTTAAGGATATTTTTCGTACATTTGCCCCGATAACGTATCTCTTTGATAGAGATTATTATAGGCAATAAATACTCAAAAAAGCAACCTGTCAATCTATTATATATAGTATCTCTTTGATAGAGACACAACAAAATGCTAAACAATTTATTCCTAATTTTAATTAATAAACAATGAAGAAAAAATTATTTTTCGCCTGCCTGATGGCAGCAACAGTAGCCTTCACGGGATGTGAGGACTACGATGACTCGGAGATCACAGCAGGTCTCGAGAGCGCCGAGGATCGCCTAGATGCCTTGGAGGATTGGCAGATGACAGCCGAGCAGCAGCTCGCAGCGTTGGAGGCATTTACTGCAGCTTTGGAGGGGACTGACTATGTAGTTGGTGTCGAGGAGATCAAGGATGGCGCAACGGTTGTTGGTTACCAGATCGAGTTCGCGGAGTATGGCACAATCACAGTCTATAACGGAACAGATGGTGAGGACGGAGAAGATGGCGAGGATGGCGCTGCTGGATCAGCCGGATCAGCCGGATCAAATGGAGCAGATGGAGACACATGGTTCACATCGGTTGACTTCGTAGATGGTTACTTGGTTGTGGAGACTGAGGATGGTGAGATTTACAACTTGCCAGTCTATTGCGACATCACATTCACAAGCGGTACATTATCTAGCGGTAAGCTTTATGTGAGTGATGCAGAGGAAGGCATAGACAACACAATCGAATTCAAGGTTGGTGTAGCGGACTATCGTGCTGTTTATGTAGATCTTATCGAGGATGATGTTATTACTAAGACAACTTCTTTGACTGATGAGACTGATCGAATTGCACTCACTGAGGGAACAGAAGCTGACACATATGTTGTATCGCTTTACAATGGATCAACTTCTCCGGGCGCAGTTGAGACAGGTATCCTAGAAATCACAGTAGTACTCAACGACGGTAGCAAGAGCACACGCTCGATCGCGTTTGAGGTGACTGATGCTGTTGTAGATTCAGAGCTAACTGTAGGTGATCTCGCTGCTGCGATCGTTGCTGACAAGGACGGTAAATTCATCATCGCTGATCAGATCACAGGAACTCAGGAGGTTATATTTGGTGATGATGACAAGGTAACTACCGGTAGCGCAACAATCACACTATCTGCAGGTTTCGCAGAGGATGGTATTCTTAACATCTATGAGCCGACAGAAGGAAACTACGCAGGTAACCTTACAATCAATGTTGAGTCAACATCGGGAGCCGGTACAATCAATCTTTATCTATCAAGCTCTGCTACGGTTACTATTAATGGTAGTGTATATGAGGTGAACAATGGAAATGGTGCTGTTGTTAAATCAACCGTTGTAGGCGGCGGTGCGAATGTAACACTTAGCGAGGGCAGCTCGGCAAATAAAGTTACTACTCAGTTGGGTCAGTTAATGATCTATGGTTCAGTTGGTGAGCTTTCTACTAGTGGAGGTGGTGTAGATGTTAATGACTCAGGATCTATCGAGAGTCTAACTGTCGATGCGGATTATGCAACTACTATAGGTGTAATAGGTGAGATAGGTGATATCACAGCTAATTCTGCAATAACTTTTGAGACTGGTAGTAACGGTAAAATCGGGTCGATCACAGCTTATGATAGTGTATCTATTGAGGGTGCGGTTGAAATCGACACGATTGAATCTTCTGCGAATGTAACTATTTCTGCAGCGTGTAATATCGGGTCGGTTACTATAAGTGATGACAGTACAACGGGTAGTATATTGTCTACTACTGCCGCGTGTACTATCGGGTCAGTTACTTTGAATGATGGTACTGAGATGAGTGTCAACAACAGCTCTACGATCACATCGGTTACTATGGCGAGTGATACTAAGGTGACTGCTAGCGACAATGCCGAAATCGGGACGGTTACTATGGCGAGTGGATCTACAATCGTTCTAGGTGAAAATACAACCGTAACCCAAGTGATCTCGAGCGATGGTGACGCGGTTATTACCGGATCTGGTACTGTGGACTCTATTGAGGGTGAGATCAGCGAGAGTAGCGACGGGATGTTTGAGAAAATCACATCGTCAGGAATCACAATCGGAGAAGGCACTACTAACTACGCATCACTTGAAGCAGCGGTAACAGCAGCAAATGGTGGGACTATCAACGTTGCAGCAGGTTGTACAGATTCAACAATGACTATCAATTCTGGTGATTCAGTAGCTTCGCTATCTCTTGCAGCAGGTGCAGCAGACGTAGTTGTGACAGTTATGACAGGTGGTACTTATGATAGCATTGTGGCGACATCGGACAATCAGACATTCGTTCTATACGATAACGACACAAATGCTACTCGTTATGCTAACATCGCGGATGATGCAACAGAGATCGCTTATCAAGAGTTTATGAACAACCAATATATCCAATCTGCAGAGGTTCCTGCCTCTGTGACATCAATCGGTGCTTCAGCATTCCAGCAGAGTTCTTTGGTGAACTTGACAGTTTCGGGAGATGTAGCATATGGTAACTCAGCATTTAAGGATTGTGCATCACTTGCGGTAATCAATTTTGAGGATGGTTCAGGAAATACATATGCAGAGTCGGTATTTACCAACTGTAACGCTTTGACATCAGTAGATCTTGGAGATACTCCAACTATTGGTTATCAGATGTTTGCAGGTGTCGATGAAAAGGACTCGAATTACAATCAGAATTGGGCTTCAAGCAAATTGAGCATCACTATTCCAAATACAGTGACTGAGATCGGAGGATATGCATTTAGTAATTACACTAATCTTGAATCAGTAACATTTGAAGAGACTAGCACATTGTCAATCCTAGGATATCAGGCGTTTACAAACACATCGGTTACTACGGTTACACTTCCTGCAACTGTAACTAAGATCGGATTTGGTGCGTTTGCATCTTGTGGTTCTTTGACTAACCTTACATTCTTGGGAGAGGCACCTACAAAGCATACTACAAGCTTAACCATAACTACGATGTATAATGATCTGTTCTGGAATACAACGCAGGATATCGTAATCACAGTACCTAGCGGAAAGGCTGCTGACTACATGGCGGAGGAGATATTCTATAAGACTCTTTATCATGGAACTGACGCGGAATCAGCTTACACCACAAAGAATGGTAAGGTTACCTTGACTGATGGTACTACTACTTATGGTGAGGGTGTTTCAGGTTATGAGGTGACAACTGCTTGGTCAGCAGAGTAACCCAGCGGAGTAATCCCAAACCCAAATAACAAACCCCCGAATGGTCGAGTGCCATTCGGGGGTTGTTTTTTTATGCATCACACCGCTTGTCGTCATCCCCACTTACACACCGCCTGTCGTCATCCCGGATCGGAGTCCGGGATGACGAGTGTGTTGGTCCGCAATGACGAGTAGGGAGAGAGCGTGTGTAACTTCAGCAACTGTCTCCGGCGTGTGTCGTGCTCTCCGCTGAGCTGATTGTCTTGCCGCGTGGTCTTCTTACTTGATGCCGTGCGGAGTCTCCGTGATGCCGCTGCGGCGTGTCTCCTTGCGGATATTCACATTCTTCTCAATCGACTCCTTAGTCTTATACGGGCGTTTGTGGTCGAGGTGAAGCACAATAGCTGAGTAGCGGATCTGCTTCGATCGGATGCCACGATTGAACAACCGCTCCCCAAATTCACGATCTTGACCCCCATACTGCATCTGCTCGTTGAACCCCCTAGTCGCCATAGCATCCTCTCTCCAACCCGAGGCGTTGCATCCATTCCATGTCGCCTTAGCAGGGGTGACAAAGTTCATGAAGCGTGTGAAGGGGATGTTTTTGCTCAGCTTCGTAGCCTTGAAGTTCGCCTTGAACCCCTTCTCCCTCAGCCACTTAAGGTCGAACGCATCGCCACTCCTTACATCCTCCTCCGAGATCAGATTGCTCAGATCCATCGACAATTTGAAGTAGCCGCCCGAGAGCAGATACCCCTTTTGAGCATATGCCAGATGTGTCGAGATGAAATCATGTCGAGGGATGCAATCCTGATCCGTGAAGATCAGATACTCCGCCGTCGAGGCCTCCAACGCGCGGTTCAAGATCCTGCTCTTCTGGAACCCATCATCCTCGTGCCACACATGTTTGATCGGCAGGCGATCCGCAAAACTCTCAATCAAAAGACGCGTCTCCTCGCGCGAACCATCGTCCGCTATGACGATCTCATCCGCCATATGATCCTGATATAGATAGCCCCAAAGGGTCTTTTCGAGCCACTTCGGGTTGTTGTATGTCGAGATTATTACTCCAACTTTTATCATCTTTTTATCTTGTTAAAATAACTCTTGTAGTATCTTGATCGACTGCACCGAATAGATCGCGTCGAGATGGTAACCATAATATTTGAGCAACGCCTCCAAAAATGCAACCCTCCGCTCGCGACTCAACTTAATCTCCCCAAGGCTCATGACATCGCACTCGATCAACTCATAGAGCAGTTGCGCCTCGGGCGGCTGCATCACCGCGCCATGAGAGGGGTAGAAGTTGCAAAATTGCCCCTCGATAATGTTGAACCACATCCCCTCGGAGTACTCCCCCGAGGGCATAAACCCTAGTTGACGACTCAAATTCGCCAGAAACCAGAGGTGGAAATTCGCCACTCCATCCTCAATGGTGTCGAGCGCCTCGATCGAACTCCATATAAAATTGAACAGCTCGATATGCTCGCCACTCTCCTTGACCAATCGATACAAAACCTCCGCTATGAATAGCGCGATGGTCGACCTCCTCACATCGAATGGCGTTCGGCGCAGCAAGATCCCGCTCTGCACCTCGCGAAAACGGTGCATCTCACCTCGCGATGAGCAAAGTCCCTCAAATTCAACACAAAAGAGCGGCTGAAAGAGTGCCGCCTTAGATCCTCTACCTCGTGAGCTTCGCACCCCCTGCACTATGAAACTTTGGCGTCCAGCGACATCCGTGAGTAGGTGAACCACCATCGATGACTCCCCGTATTTCAAGGTGTGGAGTACTATTCCACGACCTTTGTACCCTTTTAATACGCTGTGTGCCAATGTCTTATCCTATCTTCTCTATCTTCATCACTACCCAGCCATCGCGAACTCTCTCTGCGATTGGTGTTAACCCGTTGTTTGTCGCGGCACTTCGCAGAGTCTCGATATCTTGCTCCAAAAATCCGCTGATCAGCAGCACACCACCCATGTGCAGTGCCGCTGCAAAACGAGGCATATTGGCCACCAAAATATTACGATTTATATTCGCCAAGATGAAGTCGTACGTGCGACCCTCGACCCTCGAAAAATCGCCCAACATCGGGTGTACACGCTCTGCAACGCCATTCACCGCGATATTCTCACGGCAATTCTCGTCGGCCCACTCATCGATATCGACCGCATCGACCCACTTCGCACCCTCTTTGGCCGCGACAATTGCAAGCACTCCCGTGCCGCTTCCCATGTCGAGACCCTCCTTGCCATCTATCACTCCGGCAGCGCCAAGATCCATCGTCCACTCCGCCATAAGGTGTGTCGTGGCGTGGTGTCCCGTTCCGAATGACATCTTCGGCATGATGATCACCTCGCGCTCAAAAGATGGGTCAGCATCATGGAAAGGTGCGCGTATCAAGAGCCTATTGCCAACCTCAACACGCTCGAAGTTGGACTCCCACTCAGCGTTCCAATTCTGGGTTTCGATCGAGATATATCGTGCATCGCTGATGCCATAGCTCGCCAAAAGCTCATCGACCTCACCCTTGCAATCGGCCAATTTATCTTGTGGAATATACCCTTTCAGGTGTAATTTAGCCTCGTATTGGAAACTTTCAAATGGGAACTCCGCAAGCTCCGCTATCAAGATCTCGCCCTGCTCCTCGTTGGCAATCGCGATATTTAACTCTACATAATCCACTCCGTATAATTTTTTTTGCTACCTTTGTTGATAGTCCCCCCAAAGATAGTAAAACAATGGCAGAAAACGCTCTTATATGGCAGAAATTTAGCCGCAATTATAACACATACATAAAACTCGAACGCGGATTGTCGGCAAATACGGTCGAGTCATATATGCGTGATGTCGACCAATTTGGTCGTTATATTGTCGAGGTGTTTGATCTCGCGCCATTCGAGGTGGAGTCATCTCATGTGGAGGCCTATATGATGGAGCTCTCGCAGCTCGATTTTTTGGCTAGCTCCGCTGCTCGTATATTGAGCGGTGTGAAGAGCCTCTTCGAATATCTGGTGATATGTGGCGAGGTAGATAGCTCCCCTGCACAATTTGTCGTTGCGCCGCGTGCTTCGCGCCATCTGCCCGATGTGCTTACGCTCCAAGATATCGACACAATAATTGGCGCTATAGAGGGTGATACGGTGAAGGCAGTTCGCGATCGTGCCATCATAGAGTTGCTCTACTCATGCGGATTGCGAGTCTCGGAGCTCACGTCACTTCGTCTCACCGATCTCTTCTTCGATGAGGGGTATATTCGAGTTGTAGGAAAGGGTGATAAGCAGCGATTAGTCCCAATTAGTGATTTGGCTCGATGGCGTATTGAACAATATCTGGAGCTTCGCGGTGGGGTGGACTCTTTGGAGGATACGCTGTTTCTCAACAATCGAGGTCGAGGACTCACGCGTGTGATGATCTTCACAATCGTAAAACGCGCCACAGCAGCAGCTGGCATCAAGGCGACAATCAGCCCCCACACCTTTCGTCACTCATTCGCCACCCATATGTTGGAGGGTGGCGCCTCCATCCGCCAAGTGCAGGAGTTGTTGGGCCACTCGAGCATAACCACCACCGAGATATATACCCATGTCAGTGGTGAGCATCTGCGTGATACTCTCAGTAAATTGATCTAAGATTTTAAGTTAAATATTGCGTTTATAGCGCGATGGCGAGTAACCCGTATGTTGCTTGAAGTACTTGCCGAAGAACGATTGAGTGGAGAAATTAAGCTCCGTAGCAACCTCTTGGATGGTCATTCCCGAGTATAGCAACAGCGATTTAGCCTCCAAAATAACCGATTCATCGATCCACTTAGCAGCTGTCTTTTCGCTCACCTCCTTCACCACTGCTGATAGATATTTGGTTGTGATATTGAGCTTCGAGGCGTAGAACTGTACGTTGCGCTCTCGTTTGTTGTATTGGCGTAGCAGCAACATGAACTCATCGAAGATCACCTCGCCACGTCCCATCTTCTGGTTGTCGTGTTGCTCTCTCTGATTTAGATCGCTCAAGATATAGAATATCGTGGTGAAGAGCGTGCGGATAATCTCGTTGCGATACATCTCCTTGTCGCTTGCGAGCATCGTCTTGATTAGTTGGAATAGTTGGCGGATCTCGTCAACATCTTTCTGTGTGACGTGAAGCACTGGGTTGCGTCCAAATCGCATATAGATGGCGAGCGAAGTCGAGAGGTCGATATGCACCTCATTCATAAAACTCTTTGAGGATGATAGCAAATATGCCGAAGCATCAGCCGTGCACTCGATAGTGCGGATAATGCTCTCCGGGCTAAAAAATACAATATCACATGGTTTGACATCGTGTTCGTGCATATCGATCGAAACGCGTGCCTCGCCACTCATCATAATGATTGCGGCAAAGCCATTGATCGAGACTGGTTGACCTACGGTGCGGTTAGTCTCGGGTGTTAGCGCTGTGATGATAAGGTCGTCAGAGAGGTAACTCACATCTCCCAACTCCATCTTAATGCGGTTGAGCGATACTCGTTTTAGCGACTTTGGTTTAATCTTATCAGGAATCATAGCTTGTGAGGTTTTTTGGTTTGTATATCTATTTTTTTTAGTGTTGGTTTGACGGTTGGCGTGTTGGGTATTTCATCTTAGCTCGAGCTGATATCATCTTCAGCTCGCCCTGCAAACACTCGATGTTGAGCGGGAAGTTCACCCCGGGCTGTCCATCGGCATCTGTAGGTTCGTAGTCATCGCATAGAATCTGAATATTGCGTGCTTGGATCTGGATCATGCCACTCGGGTTGCCACCAATCACAAAGCGTAGCAAGTTGAGTAGTATGTGGGGTAGTGAGTGATCCTCAATAATGAGGCAGTTCAACAACCCATCCCGAACATTCGATTCGCGCACCAAACTAAATCCTCCGGCGGTCGATCCGTTGAAGATCAAAACCATCAAAGAGTTCGTTCTGTAGCTCTTCTCGTCTGCGATAATTCTTAATTCTATGTTGTGTAAATTTCGTATATCTTTAATTCCTTCTACAATATAAGCAAATTTTCCGATTTTTTGCTTTAATTCGTTAGGAGTTCTTTGAGAAGTTGTCGTAAATATACCAAAACTGAAGATATTTACAAAATATTGGCCATTTACATAGCCACAATCGACCTCCTCCTCGACCCCCGTTGCAATCTGCCAAGCTGCACGAAGTGGGTTGCGATCCATCCCCAAAGCCAATGCAAAATCGTTGGCCGTGCCCGACGGTATAATTCCAAGTGCCGCCTTCACTCCAACACTCTTCATGATATTCACAATGTAGTTTATCGTGCCATCACCTCCAGCCACAACAACAAGGTCGACCTGCTCATATCCCTCAAATAGTGTATCGGCCTCTTCGGGTTTAAATGTGATCAACTTGCTCGTTGCATCGTAACCTACACTGCGAAAAATATTGAGAATCTTGTGAGCTTGACGAGCAATTGTAGCGCGCCCTGAGACTCTATTATATAAAAAAATTACCTTCTTGCCACTCTGCTGTTCCATCTTGTCTGCCTCTCTAATTTTTATCCATCAGCCTATCTCTCATACCATCCGAGAAGTACTCCCTGTACTCCAAAACATCCTCTTCGCCCGTTCGCCCATTATTATTATATATAAGGTATACCTCACAATTCTCGATCTTTGCGGCCAACTCCTCGGCCCTCTTATCTCCTGCTGCGAGCAGCATCGTAGCGTATCCATCAGCCTCGGCGCAGCTTCTGGCGAGCACCGTCACCGACAGCAGAGTTGAACTTTCGGCGTGGCCCGTGATGGGATTTATTGTATGTACAATTTTCTCGCCATCCTCCGAGATGTAGAATCTGCGGTAGTTGCCCGATGTCGCGATCGCTCTCAATTCGCTCTGCTCCGATATCGCGATGCGCTGTTCGAGGTATCCTCCATGTGTCATATTGCCATCAATTGGGCTCTCAATACCCACTCGCCAAGGATTTCCACTTGGGTTGTTGCCCTTGATAAATAGCTCGCCACCGATGTCGACCATGTAGTTCGTCGCCCCCATATCTTCGAGTATCTCGCCCATGCGATCCACCGCAAAGCCCTTCGCAATGGAGTTCAGATCGATCTGCATCCTATTGTCTCGTTTGATGATCTTCCCATCTTGGATCGAGATCCCTTCGTAGCCCACGAACTCCAACAGTGAGTCGATATTTGGGAGGGGTGCGCCCTGCTCCTTCATCGCGTTGTAGCTTCCGCCAAATCCCCACGCTTCGACCAGCGGTGCGACTGTTATGTCATATACGCCACCTGAGAGTCTGCTTATGGAGTCTGCTAGGCGGATGTTTTGCTCTATCCAAGGTGTTGTCAGCAGGCTTTCTGAGCGATTGATCTTGCTGAGTTGTGACTCCGGATTGAAGATCGACATCTCATTTTTTAGTTTGGCATCAAGTCTCTCTGCACGACGCATAACCTCGCTCTCACTTCCAGCCGGAAGTTGAGCCGTGATATGGTAGGTTGTGCCAATCATCTCGCCCTCCACACCCATATATATACTCTCGGGTGTGCTGCAAGCAGATAACGAGAATATTAACAAAATTAAGATCTGTGCGAGATTTTTCATGGTGTGGTGTAGATATATACATATTTTGGCTCAAAGATAAGTAAAAATATGCCAAATCACCTAACTATCAAAAGTTTTTATTGTTATAGAGTTGTTAGTTTCGAAAAAATGAGTACCTTTGCCTCACGCTCTGGCGTAATTACATAGTAAGGGTAATGCGTCGTAGAGTGGAACTTACAATAATTAAAAGTAAAATGGCTTATTTAACATCAGAGAAAAAGCAAGAGCTTTTCGGACAGTACGGATCGTCTAACACTGACACAGGCTCACCAGAGTCACAGATCGCATTGTTTACATTCCGTATCGCCCACCTTACGGAGCACCTTAAGAAAAACCGTCATGACTTCGGTACACAGCGTTCACTACTTCGTTTGGTAGGAAAGCGTCGTCGCCAGTTGGAGTATCTTAAGGTTAACGATATCGAGCGTTATCGTGCAATTTTGAAGGAGCTTAACCTACGTAAGTAAGATAGGCATGAATCATAAAATAGGGCAGGGTTTTTCCTTGACCCTATTTTGTGTATTAAGAGGAATGTGGGCTAGAGTGGTGGCTCAACGATGAGGAAAACACAGAAGAAAAAAATAATACAATGGAAGAGAACAAGTTGTTCAGCCCTGTTTATAAGAGCATCGAGCTCGCAGGCGGACGCGAAATTATCATCGAGACAGGCAAGGTAGCGAAGCAAGCTGATGGATCTGTCGTACTACGCCAAGGGGATACAATGCTCCTAGCGACAGTTGTTGCAGCTAAGGATGCAAAGCCAGATGTGGACTTTATGCCACTATCAGTTGAGTACAAAGAGAAGTACGCATCATGCGGACGTTTCCCGGGCGGTTTTATGAAGCGCGAGGGTCGTGCAGGAGATGCTGAGATCTTGGTGGCTCGCCTTATCGATCGTGCTCTTCGTCCATTGTTCCCAGCGGATTATCACGCTGAGGTTTTCGTAACAGTAAACCTTATCTCGGCAGATAAAGATATCCAGCCAGATGCACTTGCAGGTTTGGCAGCTTCGGCAGCCCTTGCAGTATCTGACATCCCATTCAATGGCCCTATCTCGGAGGTTCGTGTAGCGCGCATTGGTGGCGAGTTCGTTATCAACCCTACATTCTCGCAGATGAGCGAGGTGGATCTTGATATCATGGTTGCCGGAACTATCGACAACATCATGATGGTTGAGGGTGAGATGCTTGAGGTTTCGGAGGAGGTGATGCTTGAGTCTATCAAGTTCGCTCATGAGGAGATCAAGAAGCAGTGTTATGCTCAGATCGACCTTATGAAGCAGTTGGGTAAGGATGTTAAGCGTACATATTGCCACGAGACTAACGACGAAGAGCTTCGTCAGGTAGTTATCAAGGATCTTTATGAGAAGGCTTACGCAATCGCAACTAGCGGCACGAAGAAGCACGAGCGTTCAGAGATGTTCGAGGCTTTGGAGGCTGAGTATATCGCAGCTCTTTCAGAGGAGGAGCAGGCTGAGAAGACAGGTCTAATCAAGAAATATTTCCACGACGATGTATTGAAGAAGGCTATGCGCAACATGATCCTCGATGAGGGTCAGCGTCTGGATGGTCGTAAAACAGATGAGATTCGTCAGATCATCTGCGAGACTGGGTATTTGCCAGCTGCTCACGGTTCGGCTCTATTTACACGTGGGGAGACCCAGTCTCTTACGACTGTTACTTTGGGTACGAAGATGGATGAGAAGCAGAAGGATGAGGTTTTGGTTCAGGGTACTGAGCAGTTCGTTCTTCACTACAACTTCCCTCCATTCTCTACGGGAGATGCTAAGATGGCACGCGGACTAAGCCGTCGTGAGATCGGTCACGGTAACTTGGCGTGGAGAGGTCTTAAGCCAATGGTTCCAGTTGGAGCTGAGAATCCATATGCAGTTCGTGTAGTATCGGATATCTTGGAGTCTAATGGATCATCGTCAATGGCTACGGTATGTGCTGGTACATTGGCACTTATGGATGCAGGAGTTAAGCTAAAGAAGCCAGTTTCAGGTATCGCAATGGGTCTTATCACAGACACAGCGAGCGGTAAATGGGCGGTTCTTTCAGATATCTTGGGTGATGAGGATCACTTGGGAGATATGGATTTCAAGGTTACAGGAACAAAGGATGGAATCACAGCAACGCAGATGGATATCAAGGTTGATGGATTGTCATACGAGATCTTGGGAGCGGCGTTGGAGCAGGCTCGCGTAGGTCGTCTTCACATCTTGGGTAAGATCACAGATTGCATCGCTGAGCCACGTGAGGATTACAAGCCATTTGTACCACGTCTAGTTCAGATGTCGATCCCACAGGAGATGATCGGCGCGGTTATCGGACCGGGAGGTAAGATCATTCAGGATATCCAAAAGACTACAGGTGCGACACTTACAATCACTGAGGTGGATGGAAAGGGTCTTATCGACATCTTTGGAATCAGTAAGGATATCATCGATGCAGCAATCGCACGTATCAAGGCGATCGTAGCAATCCCAGAGGTTGGTGAGACTTACAACGGAACAGTTAAGTCGATCGTCGCCTTCGGAGCATTTGTCGAGATTATGCCGGGTAAGGATGCGTTGTTGCACATCTCGGAGATCGATTATAAGCGTTTCGAGACAATGGATGATGCTGGACTTAAGGAGGGCGACAAGATCGACGTTAAGTTGATCGGAGTTGACGCTAAGACTGGTAAGTTGAAGCTATCTCGCAAGGCGTTGTTGCCAAAGCCTGAGGGTTGGGTAGAGCGCGAGCGCAAGCCACGTCCAGAGCGTCCGGAGCGTAAATAGAGACTACAAATGTGAAATTACGATAAAAAAAGTGTAAAAATTACTTTAAATGTCGTAAAGATCATATAAATTTATTATATTTGCTCACAAGCCCCATCGGTGAAGATCTGATGGGGTAGTGTGCAAATAGTGAGAACAACTACTTAAAAAAATTAAAAATACTATTACTAAAGAATTATGAAGAAGCTTATTAAACTAAGTTTGATGCTTGCGGTTGTAGCAGTGGCGACTACAAGCTGTAATTGTTTCAAGAAGATGGCTAAGAATAGCGATCAGGTCTCTGTAGCTTGTACTCCAGAGGTATTGGCTCTTAATAATGGCGAGGTGCCAGTTGAGCTATCAATCGCATTCCCAGCTAAGTACTTCAACAAGAAGGCTATTGTAAGGGTTACACCAGTATTTGTTTATGAGACAGGTGAGAGCGCAGCTGAGCCATTCATCCTTCAGGGAAGCAAGGTTAAGGAGAACTACAAGGTTGTAGATTTCACAAATGGTGCTGTTGTTACAGAGAAGTTCTCGGTAGCTTACACAGATGCAATGCGTCGTAGTGAGTTGCACCTTCGTGTAGAGGTTGTTTGTAAGTGTGAGGATTGCGATGCATTTGTACTCGTAGATCCAACTACAGGTAAGACAATCACAAAGGATCAGCAGGAGGTTTTGGCTTCAAACCCAGATTCAGCTGAGGCAGCTCAGATCCTTCGTACTTGTGGTATCAAGGTTGCTGATGGTGTAAACACACTTCAGGGTGATATCGACTATGGTGCACTTATGGATGAGATGGATGACAACTACAAGCGTGTAACAACAACTGTAGAGAAGGCAGACATCAAGTATGCTATCAACAGCTCACGTGTTAACACAAAGGAGGTTGAGAAGGCAGAGAGCACTTCAGAGTTCAAGAACATCGTTGCAACAAACTTGAACAACGATCGCGCAACTCAGACTCTATATGCTAACGGTTACGCATCTCCAGATGGTCCTGAGACATTCAACGATAAGCTATCTAAGGCACGTTCTGAGTCAGGATATGAGGTAATGGAGAAGTTGTTGTCGGAGTATGGTCTTGATATCGACAAGGCAGCTTACGGTGAGGATTGGGATGGCTTCAAGGAGTTGGTTATGGCTTCTGACATCGAGGATAAGAACTTGATTCTTCAGGTTTTGAGTTTGTACGATTCATCTACACAGCGTGAGGCTGAGATCAAGAACTTGTCATCAGTATTTGCTGAGCTTAAGAGCGATATCCTTCCACAGCTTCGTCGCACACAGATGATGAACAAGGTTGATTTGCAGGGTAAGACAGATGCTGAGATGTTGGCATTGGTTGAGGCTAAGCGTTACGCAGATCTTAACGTAGAGGAGATCATGCACATCTGCAATAACTTGGATGTTGATAACGAGACTAAGGTAGCGTTGTTGGATTACGCATCTAAGAAGTATGACGATGCACGTTGCTACAACAACCTAGCGATGGTTTATACTACAATGGGTGAGACAGATAAGGCTGCTACAGCTTTGAAGTCAGCTATCTCAAGTGGTGCTAAGGCAGATGAGTTGAGCAAGAACTTCGCATTGTTGAACCTTGCAGAGGGTGATGTAGATGCTGCTAAGACATATGCTGCTGGTGCAGACGCAACTACTCAGAGTGCAATCGCTGCAGCTCAGGGTGACTACACAGCTGCTACAAAGGCTATGGATGGTTACAACGCAGCTATCGCTTACACTCAGGTTGGAAACTACTCAGCTGCTAAGAGCGCATTGAGCAGTGATGATTCAGCTGAGGCTGAGTACCTATCAGCAGTTGTTGCCTCTTTGGAGGGTGACGTTAAGACAGCAGAGTCTAAGTTGGAGAGCGCAATCAGCATGGATAGCTCATTGGCTGAGAAGGCTGCTTCGGATGTAAACTTGATGAACTTGTTTGAGTCAGGATTCGAGTTGTAGTCTTTCCCAAAGAACACAATATAAGAGAGGCGAGGATCATTACGATTCTCGCCTCTTTTTGCATTAATGTATAATTAAAGGATTCTTAATCAATTATATTAGAAAATGTTAAATGGATTCTAATTATTACCGCTTTTTTTAAAAAAAGTCCCAAATCTTTCATACCTTTGTAGATTATTTAACACTATGAGAGAGATTGAGTTACTAGCCCCGGCCAAAAATTACGATTCAGCGCGAGCTGCCGTAGATCATGGAGCGGATGCAATATATATAGGAGGAGCGAAGTTTGGGGCGAGAGTCGCGGCGGCTAACAGTGTGGAGGATATCGCGAGAGCGGTGGAGTATGCCCACAAATATGGCGTAAGGTTATATGCGACGCTCAACACGTTGCTCTTTGAGAGCGAGTTGGGGATGGCCGAGGATGCTGCACGAGATATCGTGGCAGCAGGTGTCGACGCGCTGATTATACAAGATATGGCGTATGCGAGGATGAATCTGGGCGTTGAGCTTCACGCTTCGACACAGATGTGCAATATGACTGGTGAAGGGGTGAAGTTTCTGGAGGAGTTGGGCTTCTCGAGGGTTGTGTTGGAGCGAAATCTCTCGTTGCATGATATCGAGAGGATTCGCAGGGTGACAAATGTAGAGCTAGAGGCGTTTATTCACGGGGCGATATGTGTCGGCTATAGCGGTCGATGTTTGTTGTCGAAGTCGATGTCACCAAGGAGCGGAAATCGCGGTGAGTGTAGCCAGCCATGTAGGTTGAATTATGATTTGGTCGATAGGGCAGGGCGTAAGATCATGGAGTCGAAACACCTATTGTCGGTGAAGGATCTCAACCTCACAACGCGTATCGGGGCGATGATCGATGCCGGAGTCAACTCGCTAAAGATCGAGGGTCGATTGAAGGAGCTGAGCTACACAAAAAATATCGTTGCGCACTACCGCAGTGTGGTTGACGAGGTGATTGCCGATCGTGGGGGGTTGGTTCGAAGCTCATCGGGGCGATCGAAGATTGAGTTTGAACCCAATCCGGCAAAGAGTTTTTCGAGGGGAGAGACCCTCTATCTCTTTGATGGTAAGGCGCAAAATGTCGCGTCGCTTGATACCCCAAAGGCGTTGGGTGAGTATATTGGCGGGGTGAGCGCAAGGCGCAAGGATAGCTTTAAGGTGAAGAGTCGCAGGGAGTTAGCTACGGGCGATGGGCTCTGTTATCTCTCGAAGGATGGGCTTGTGGGCAGCAATGTCAATCGGGTCGAGGTGGCGAGTGATGGGGATCTATGGATCACGTTGAATAGAGCTGTGGGGCTCGATGTTGGGACAAAGCTACATCGAAATTTTGATAGGGTGTTTGAGTCGACGGTTGAAAATTCGAGATCGAGACGTACAATTGAGTGTAGTGCAAAGATCGTTTGTGCGGCAGGAAAAATAGAGGTAAAATACAGAGATATAGATGGTTATGAGTCGTCGGCAGAGATAGTTGATTCATTTGAGCAGGCGAAAAACGCAGAGAAGATGGAGCAGGTGACCCAGACTCAACTCTCCAAATGTGGAGATACGATCTTCGAGGTGACAAATGTCGACACCTCTGCGTGGGGCGGTGAATTTATAGCATCGTCACAATTAGCCACTCTTCGACGTGAGGCGTTGGAGAGGTTAGATATGGCAAGAGTAGAGGGGACGAAAAATAGAGAGCGGAAGATCTTCGAGGAGAATCTGGGCGCACGATATCCAGAGGTCGAGATCGGGGGAGAGGTTGGAGTGACAAATTCGCTGGCGGAAGCGCTCTATCGAGATCATGGAGTTCGGGAGATTGCACCACCGTTGGAGCGAATGAGATCGCTTGTTGGTGAGCAAGTTATGGAGAGTTCATACTGCATTAGGGGGCAGATAGGGGAGTGCCTAAGGCGAGGAACGAAACTTAGGGGCGATCTCTTTTTGGAGAGGGGCAACCTTCGTTACCGCTTGAAGTTTGACTGTACGAAGTGCAGAATGTCGTTAATAAAGGAGTAAGATGATAGAGAATATTATACCAAAATTTGAGGAGTACGAGTTGATCGACTCTGGCGATTTCGAGAAGTTGGAGTGCTTCGGTGAGGTTGTGACACGCCGCCCTGAGCCACAAGCTATCTGGGGAAAGAGTCTGCCGGAGGAGGAGTGGCGCGAAATGGCAGATGCTTCGTTTTTGCGCGATGCAAAGAGCGAGGAGCGTGGCGAGTGGAGGTTGAAACGTGGCACGAAGGAGCAGTGGCATATCCATTATAGATATAAGAAGATGGCACTCACGATGCGTTTGGGGCTCACATCGTTCAAACATCTGGGGATCTTTCCGGAGCAGGCGGCCAATTGGAACTTTATCTATGATAGGTGTAGCGCAATGGATAGACCAAAGGTGTTGAATCTATTTGCCTATACGGGAGGTGCATCGTTGGCAGCGGCGGCTGCAGGTGCGGAGCTTACCCATGTGGACTCTGTGAAGCAGGTTGTGACGTGGTCGCGCGAGAATATGGAGCTCTCGAAACTAGGTGGAGCACGATGGGTCGTGGAGGATGCGTTGAAGTATGTTCGACGTGAGGTTAGACGAGGTAATAAATACCAAGCGATAATCCTCGATCCCCCAGCTTATGGGCGAGGTGCTAATGGCGAGAGGTGGATTTTGGAGGAGAATATCCAAGAGATGTTGGGGCTCTGCTCCGAGTTGTTGAGCGGTGATGAAGGGGCATTTGTGGTGCTCAATCTATACTCGATGGGACTCTCGTCGACACTTGCTAGAACAGCAATGCACCAAGCATTTGGAGTGCCACGCAGCGAGCAACGTGGTGAATTGGTGGTGGTGGATAGAGCGCAGAAGGAGCTGCCTTTGGGTACATATTATAGATACATACGATAATACAATATACAATATATAAATGGAGAAGAGGATTAAACTACACGATCGAGAATTCAAGGTGATGATTCCGGCAGCGAGAATCGAGGAGGCGATATCGAATATCGCGGAGAAGATAAATAGCGACTACGCAGATACGGAGTATCCAGTATTATTGGGGGTGCTCAATGGATCGTTTGTCTTTTTGGCAGATCTAGCGCGCAAGTTGAATTTTCAGTGCGAGGTGTCGTTCGTGAAGTTGGCATCATATGAGGGGTGCTCTTCAACGGGCAAGGTTAGCGAGCTGTTGGGGTTGAACCTCTCTGTTGAGGGTCGTCATGTGATTGTGGTTGAGGATATCGTTGATTCGGGTCGTAGTATCGCCTATACGCTTGAGACTTTGAGAGCTCGAAAGGTGGCCTCGGTAAGGGTTGCGACACTCTTTTTCAAACCAAATGCCTATAAAGAGAGCGAGGTAATTGACTACCCAGCGATGGAGATCGGTAATGAGTTTATCGTGGGCTATGGCTTGGATTACGATCAGTTGGGTCGTGAGCTGAAGGATATATATGTGACTGAGTAGAATGGCGATAAACGAAAATATAGAGGATCTGCACGGTGGGGCGCTGCTCCCTTTGGTAGAGGATTTTTACTCGATTCAAGGTGAGGGATACCACACCGGCAAGGCGGCATACTTCATACGTCTTGGAGGGTGTGATGTTGGGTGCAAGTGGTGCGATGCAAAGGAGAGTTGGAATCCGCGCATACACCCACCTGTCGAGGTCGAGATCATTGTTGCGAGAGCTGTGGCGTGTGCCGCAAAGTCGATCGTGATAACGGGTGGTGAGCCACTTTTGTATGAGCTTGCGCCACTTTGTAAGGAGCTGCATGACAATGGATTAGAGATCTTTTTGGAGACTTCGGGTTCATCTCCTTTTAGCGGTGAGTTTGATTGGGTATGCCTCTCTCCGAAGTTGCGAAAACACCCATTGGAGACGGCATATTCGAGAGCGGATGAGTTGAAGGTGGTGATCGAGAATGAGTTGGGGCTGGAGTGGGCAGAGGAGTGTGCGTCGAAGGTGTCGGAGGGTTGTAGGCTCTATCTGCAACCTGAGTGGAGTGTTTCGGAGCAGATGATGCCGATATTGGTGGAGTATGCGAAGGCAAATCCGAAGTGGTCGATCTCTATCCAGACACACAAATATATGCGCATACCATAGAGCTTGTATTAATTAAAGAGCAAAAGATTATGAAAAACCCAATAAAAAAAGGTTCAAACCCTTTCCTCGGATTGGAGAGGGCGTTTAACTATGTCAAAAGTAACATATTGAGTCTTGGAATGGTCTTGATTATGGGCTTTATGATATTTGTTATTGGGCGTAATGTGATCCACGCCATCTCGATAAATATGCAGATCGGGGAGTTGAGGACGGTTCGTGATGAGTATCAGGATAATATCACGCGTGATAGCACGATCTTGGAGCATATGAAATATGATGAGGAGTTGGAGCGATATGCACGCGAAAATTACTATATGCAGCATCCAGATGAGGAGTTATTCATTATAGAATAGTTAGAATCTGTTTAACAATTTTAGCGAGAAAAACTTAAACAGATTATTAAATAGCCATAATTAGGTACACTCAATATTTTGAAATATCTGCAATAAATCGTAAATTTGCGGATTGAGCTATCTCAAATCTAGATATTGGGGGGCGATTAAGGAGAAAATAAGATTATAAAATAAGATGAAAGTATTAAAATTCGGAGGAACATCAGTTGGTTCGGTCGCAAGTCTAAAGAACGTGCAGCAGATCGTAAACACAACTAGCGAGGAGCTAATCGTTGTAGTGTCGGCATTTGGAGGTGTCACAGATCTACTTATTGGAGCAGCGACCACCGCTCAGAAGGGCGATGCAACATATATTGAGATCTTGGAGCGAATTATCACGCGCCACCACGATATGATTTCTGGTATTGTTGAGCCTACGTTCCATGCCGAGATTCACGAGAGATTGGAGCCACTGTTCGAGGATTTGGCAAATATCTTCAAGGGTATCCACCTCATCCGCGACCTTTCGCCTAAGACAATGGATACAATCGTGAGCTATGGCGAGCGTTTGTCATCTACTATCATCTCATATATCTTGACAGATGTGACACTCGTGGATTCACGTGAGTTGATCAAGACTGAGCCTCAATATGAGAAGCACATCGTAAATTTCGATGTTACTAATGGGTTGATTCAGGAGCGTTTCAAGAGCCATACTCGTGTGAGCTTGTTGCCGGGATTCATCGCGTCGGATCTTAAGACTGGCGTTGTGACTACACTTGGACGAGGAGGTTCGGACTATACGGCGGCGATTTTGGCAGCTGCGTTGAATGCCGATATCTTGGAGATCTGGACAGATGTGGATGGATTTATGAGTGCTGATCCACGTGTGATTAGCAACACATATGTGATCAACCACCTCTCGTTTGTCGAGGCGATGGAGTTGTGTAACTTCGGTGCTAAGGTGATCTATCCGCCGACGATCTATCCGGTTTACTACAAAAATATTCCGATTGTTGTTAAAAATACATTCAATATCGAGGCTCCGGGAACGATGATCTCTCGCGAGAAATCGAAGGAGGAGGGTAAGCCAATTAAGGGTATCTCTTCGATCAACGATACAAGTTTGATCACGGTGACTGGTCTTGGAATGATGGGTGTTATCGGTGTTAACTACCGTATTTTCAAGGCGTTGGCTAAGGGAGGAATCAGCGTGTTCTTGGTCTCTCAGGCCTCTTCGGAGAATAATACGTCGATCGGAGTTCGTCAGGCAGATGCGGAGCGAGCAGCGGCGCTTTTGAATGCGGAGTTTGCGCAGGAGATCGAGCTAGGTGAGATCGAGCAGGTGGAGATCGAGAATGATTTGGCAACGGTTGCGATTGTGGGTGACAACATGAAACACACTCCGGGAATCGCAGGTCAGCTGTTCCATATTTTAGGACGTAATGGAATCAATGTTATCGCGTGTGCGCAGGGTGCGTCGGAGACAAATATCTCGTTTGTAATCAAGCTGTCGCAGCTTCGCAAGGCGTTGAATGTAATCCATGACTCTTTCTTCTTGTCTGAGCATCAGGTTGTTAACTTGTTTATCGCAGGAGTTGGTTTGGTGGGTGCTAACCTTGTGGATCAGATCCGTGCGCAGCAGGAGACGTTGTTGGCGGAGAAGGCGCTCAAGATCAATGTTGTGGGAATTGCGAACTCGAAGCGTTGCATTATAGATCGCGAGGGGTTGAATCTCGAGACATATAAGGAGCAGTTGGCGGAGTCAACTCACGATGCGAATCCAGAGAGTTTGTGCAAGGAGATTTTGGAGATGAATATCTTCAACTCGGTCTTTGTGGATTGTACGGCCAATGCTGGTATCACGGAGATCTACCAATCGTTGTTGGATAATAACGTCTCGGTTGTAGCGGCAAATAAGATCGCGGCATCGAGCAGCTATGAGCAGTATGAGCAGTTGAAGGCTACGGCTCGCAAGCGCGGTGTGAAGTTCTTGTTTGAGACAAATGTGGGAGCGGGACTCCCAATCATAAATACTATTAACTCGTTGATTAACAGTGGTGATAAGATCACACGTATCGAGGCTGTAGTTTCGGGAACGTTGAACTACCTCTTCAACGAGATGAAGGCCGACGTGCCAATCTCACGCGCTATTATGATGGCGAAAGAGGCTGGATATAGCGAGCCAGATCCACGTTTGGATCTTAATGGATCGGATGTTATCCGCAAGTTGGTGATCTTGTCGCGTGAGGCAGGATATCATCTGGAGCAGGAGGATGTTGAGAAGAATTTGTTCATCCCATCGGAGTTGTTCGAGGGATCGGTAGATGACTTCTGGGCGAAACTTCCATCTTTGGATGCTAAGTTTGAGGCTATGCGTCAAGATAATGAGGCTAAGGGGTTGCGTTTCCGCTTCGTTGCGAAGTTGGAGGATGGCAAGGGTTCGGTTGGTCTGCAGTGTGTAGATGCACAACACCCATTCTATGAGTTGGCAGGTAGCAATAACTCGGTGCTTTTGACAACTGAACGCTACAAGGAGCTACCAATGGTAATTAAGGGTTATGGAGCAGGTGCAGCGGTGACTGCGGCAGGAGTATTTGCCGACATCATCAGCATCGCTAATATACGATAAAACAATGAAATACATCATAATATTAGGAGATGGTATGGCAGGTGAGGCTGTCGAGTCGCTAGGGGGTAAGACAACCCTCGAAGCGGCTGTGAAACCATCTATAGATATGGTGGCAGCAAAGGGTCGTTTGGGAATGTTGCACACCGTACCTGATAAATATGAGCCGGGTAGCGAGATTGCGAATTTGGCAGTTTTGGGCTACGATCTTGATGAGGTCTTTGAGGGGCGTGGCTCTTTGGAGGCGGCGAGTATGGGGGTTGAGATCGAGGATGGTGAGATGGCTATGCGTTGTAACATCATCACGATCGAGGATGAGAAGATCAAGAACCACTCGGCAGGTCATATCTCAACTGAGGAGGCGACAATTTTGATGGAATATCTCCAAGAGAAGTTGGGCGATGAGAGGGTAGGGTTCTATCCGGGAGTCTCATATCGCCACTTGTTGAAGATCAAAGGGGCGGATAAAAGGGTGCATTGCACACCGCCACATGATGTTCCGGGAACGCCATTCCGTGAAGTGATGGTCAAGGCGGAGTGTGAGGAGGCTTTCGCGACTGCGGAGTTGCTTAATGAGTTGATTGTTAAGTCACAAGAGTTGTTGAAAGATCACCCAGTGAATTTGAAAAGAGTGGCGGAGGGTAAAGATCCGGCCAACTCGATTTGGATGTGGTCACCGGGCTATCGACCTGCGATGAAGACCCTGATGGAGAGATATGGTTTGGAGAGCGGAGCGGTGATTTCGGCGGTGGATTTGATACGAGGAATCGGAGTCTATGCCGGAATGAGAGTTATCGAGGTTGAGGGGGCTACGGGGCTTCACGACACTAATTACGAGGGAAAGGCTCAAGCGGCAATTGATGCTTTGAAGAGCGATGATATTGTCTATCTCCATATCGAAGCGAGCGACGAGGCTGGTCACGAAGGCAAGGCTGATTTAAAGGTCAAGACCATCGAATATCTGAGTGAGAGGGCGGTAGCTCCAATCATGAAGGCGATTGAGCAGATGGACGAGCCGGTGAGAGTTGCGATTTTGCCCGACCATCCAACCCCGATTCACCTAAAGACTCACACTCGTGATGCAGTGCCATTCATCATCTACGACACTCGTGAGGAGTCGGGGGATGTGGTGATGCAATACGACGAGGCATCGGCAAAAAAGGGCTCGTTTGGCACATTGCGAGGCGATGAGTTCATAAAACTGTTATTACAAAAATAAAACGATATAATACCTATGCGCTACTACAGCACCAACAAACAAGCAGATTGGGCGACGCTCGAAGAGGCAGTCGTGAAGGGTCTAGCACCCGACAAAGGACTCTATATGCCAGAGAGCATCAATCCTCTGCCACGAGAGTTTTTTGCAAATATTGACCGTATGTCGTTCCAAGAGATCGCATATGCTGTCGCACACTCATTCTTCGGGGATGATGTGGATACGATGAGTTTGAAGAGAATTGTGAATGATACGTTGAGCTTCCCGACGCCAGTTGTGGAGGTGAAGCCTAATTACTATTCGTTGGAGTTGTTTCATGGGCCAACGCTTGCATTTAAGGATGTGGGAGGCCGTTTCATGGCGCGTTTGTTGAACTATTTTATCTCGAAGAGCGGAAAGAACGATAAGTTGGTGAATGTGTTGGTTGCCACTTCGGGAGATACGGGAAGTGCTGTGGCGAATGGATTTTTGGGCGTAGATGGTATCCATGTATATGTCCTATATCCAAAGGGAAAGGTGAGTAAGATCCAAGAGGTGCAGTTCACAACTTTGGGGCAGAATATCACAGCTTTGGAGGTTGATGGAGTCTTTGATGATTGCCAAGCTCTTGTGAAGCAGGCGTTTATGGATGATGAGTTGAATGCACACATGAAACTTACAAGCGCAAACTCGATCAATGTGGCGCGCTTCCTACCGCAGGCATTCTACTACTTCAACGCCTATGCACAGCTTAAACGTTTGGGTAAGGAGCAGGATGTAGTCTTCTGTGTGCCAAGCGGAAACTTCGGAAATATCACAGCGGGACTTATCGCGAAGAAGATGGGGCTTCCGGTGAAGAGATTCATCGCGGCAAATAACGAGAATGATATCTTCTTGCAATATCTTAATACGGGAGAGTACAACCCACGCCCATCGATTGCAACGATCGCAAATGCGATGGATGTAGGTGATCCGAGTAACTTCGCACGTGTGTTGGACCTTTATGGCTCACACGAGGCGATTTGCAAGGAGGTTTCAGGATGTGCATACTCTGACGAGCAGATCGCCGAGACAATGTCGGCAGCGCTTAAGGAGACGGGGTATCTTTTGGATCCTCACGGAGCGTGTGGATATCGCGCGCTAGAGGAGCAGTTGAGCTCTGACGAGGTTGGAGTATTCTTGGAGACAGCCCACCCAGCGAAGTTCAACGAGGTGGTTGAGAAGATCACGGGAGCAGATGTTGAGATCCCTGCTGCACTCAAAGCATTTATGGCTGGCACAAAGCAGAGTATCGAGATGGGCAAGGGATATGATGAATTCAAGTCATTCTTGATGAGCCGATAAGTATCATACGAATCAAAATATGGGGTGTGACGGGTCGCTGTCGCACCCCATATTATACCTCATAGGGTGTAGTATGGGGAAAAAGAAGGGGCGCAACTCACTTTTATTTAATGAGTCACACCCCGGGGGGAGATACAATATAACTTGTATTTTTGAGCTAATATCAGCGTGGAAAAATCTCCACGAATTAGCTCTATGCTTCGCCGATCTTCGAAGAGCTACGTAGAGACTCCATAAGATCTTGTTGCTTTTTGTGTGGTTGTTGCATCTCTATCGCACCATGATTGCTTTCGTATCTGACGATGTTGTCGTTGAGTGATAGCAACAAGCGTTTAGCATGCTCCGGAGTGACAATTATTCGGTTGTTCACCTTTGGTTTGTTCATCCCCGGGAGCATAGATGCAAAGTCGAGCACAAACTCCGTTGGAGAGTGTGAGATAACGACTAGGTTCGCGTAGCTGCCTTGAACGAGCTCCTCCGAAAGGTCGATCTCGACATCGCGTTTGGTTGGTGTTGTATGTTGGTTATCTGACATGATAGAATTTTAATATTCGCTCGATGATCGAGTAATCCATCGAGCTTTTAACTTACTACACTACAAAGATATAGAATTGCCAAGTAAAAACCATACTATATATAATAAAGATATAGACAAGATATGAACGCAGTGTATCAACAAGTTGCGATATGCGAAGAAGCCGCTTTGGAGCTCTTCTCGGGCAGACGCTTCAACTCCTATTCAGCCTATTTTCGTAGGGTGTTAGGTGCTCGTACTCAGAAGGTTGCGATCAATGCTGGGTTCAGCTGTCCCAATCGAGATGGGCGAGTCGGAGTTGGTGGCTGTACATTTTGCAACAATGCGGCCTTTACACCATCCTATTGTGAACCGACGTTGAGCGTCACAGAGCAGATCGATGAGGGGGTGTCGTTCCACCTAAACCGCTATCGAAGTGCAACGAAGTATCTTGCTTATTTTCAATCTTTTTCGAATACATACGCTCCACTCGATCACTTAAGAAAGTTATATGATGAGGCGTTGGCACACCCGTTGATTGCAGGGGTGATTATTGGCACTCGCCCCGATTGTGTGGATGAGGAGAAGTTGGATTATTTTGCTCAGCTCGCACAGAGCAGCTATGTGGCTATAGAATATGGCATTGAGTCCACATATGACAACACCTTAAAGGAGATAAATCGAGGTCATGATTTCAAGCAAGCGCAATGGGCAGTGGAGCAGACGGCGGCACGAGGGATACACACCGGAGCACACTTCATCCTAGGGTTGCCGGGCGAGAGTGAGCAGATGTTGATGGAGCAGATCGTGAGGATCAATGCGTTGCCCCTCACGACGGTGAAGTTCCATCAGCTTCAGATCTTTAGCGATACGCAGATGGCAGCGGAGTATGACTCAAATCCTGAGCGATTTCACTTTTGGAGCAAGGAGGAGTATATCGCGATGTTTATAAGGATGTTGGAGCGGTTGAGACCAGATCTTGTGGTGGAGCGATTTGCATCTGAAGCGCCACCAAGATATCATCATGGCCCTAATTGGGGGTTGGTGCGTAATGAGTCGCTGCTCAATCTCTTCGAGAAGGAGTTGGCGCGACAAGGGACATTTCAAGGACGATTCTATCATGGCTAAATATGCAGATATAGTACTACCGTTGGCAATTCCGCCATTGACCTACGAGGTCGATGAGGGGATGGAACTTCGTGAGGGTGAGGCTGTTGCGGTTCCAATGGGGCAGGCTGTCGCGACATTCTATACGGGTGTTGTGTGGCGATTGCACGATGAGCGCCCCGACTATAGCGTTGTCCGTAAAGTGGCTAAACGACTCTATGACAGGGTGTTGTTGAGTGCGGAGCAGCGGAAATTTTGGGAGTGGATGGCCGATTATTATCTCTGTAATATTGGCGATGTGATGCGTGTGGCACTTCCGGCGATGGTGAAGCCGAGTGGCATTGATGAGCAGGCGATCGTGATTAAGGAGAAGAGGGCGCTGAAAAAGGGGCGCGCAAAAGTGGAGAGTGAGGAGGAGCTTTTTGAGCTTCCGCAGCTCACCCCCCATCAGATGGAGGCGTTGGAGGCTATCGAGCGTGGACATGATGAGAAGTTGTGTGCGCTGCTGCATGGAGTGACGGGGTCGGGCAAGACGGAGGTTTATATCCATTTGATAGCTAAGAAGTTATCCGAAGGCAGAGATGTCTTGATGTTAGTCCCCGAAATAGCCCTCACCACGCAACTCATAGATCGAATGAAGCGGATCTTTGGGGTTGGGGTCACAGCCTACCACTCGAAACTTCCTCCGCGCAGACGAACGGATAGCTTTATGAGTCTTACGTTGAACCACGAAGGGGGTAATTTCATCATTGGGGCGAGATCCGCGATCTTCCTACCACTCAATAAGTTAGGGCTGATAATAATAGACGAGGAGCACGATCCAAGCTACAAGCAGATAGAGCCCTCTCCACGATACAACGCACGCGATTGTTCACATATCCTAGCGTCGCAATTCGGTGCAAAGGTTGTGATGGGAAGTGCCACGCCATCGTTGGAGAGTTGGACAAATGCATACACCGGAAAATTTGCAAGTGCCAAGCTCACAGAGCGATACGGCGATGCAGAGATGCCAAATATAATCATTTCGGATTCGCAGCGAGCTGGCAAGAGACGCGAGCGAAGAGGTCATTTCAATCTCGATCTAATCACAAAGATCGAGGAGCGTTTGCAGCGGGGAGAGCAGACGATGTTGTTTCAGAATAGACGTGGCTTCGCGCCATATGTCGAGTGCGCAGAGTGTGGATGGGTGGCGCGCTGCCCAAGTTGTAATGTCTCGCTCACGATGCACAAGGCGGGTCAACGACTAATATGCCACTATTGCGACCACACGATTCCGCTTCCAAAGAGGTGTCCGAGTTGCACCGTTGGCGAGCCTATTCCGATGGGGTTTGGAACGGAGAAGATCGAGGAGCAGATCGCTGAGTTTCTGCCTACAGCACGAGTGGTGCGCATGGATCGAGATACGGCCACGTCGCAGAGCGCATTTGAGCGTATTGTCGGGAGTTTTGCGCGCCATGAGAGTGATATTATGGTCGGTACTCAGATGATTGCCAAGGGGTTCGACTTCTCGGATGTTACGTTGGTGGGGATCTTGAATGCTGATAATATGTTGCTAAACCCCGATTTTCGGGCTGAGGAGCGAGCATTCTCTCTGATGTTGCAGGTTGCAGGTCGAGCAGGTCGGCGCAAAGGGGCAGATGCGGATGTCGTGATCCAGACTTCGCAGCCGACCCATCGAGTTCTGAAGTTTGTCGCGGATAATGACTATGAGACGATGGCGCGAACGCTGCTCCAAGAGCGCGAGGCGTTTTTTTACCCTCCATATTCGCGCCTTACGATGATCACGTTGCGCCATCGCGATGTGTCGAGACTTCACAGCGGAGCTAATGCACTATCGCAACTGCTTCGCGAGCGCTTCGCATGGCGAGTCAAAGGGCCTGTCCCTCCGCCAGTTGATAGGTTGCATGGGGAGTGGATCGTAGGTTTTATGTTGAAGATTGAGAGTGGAGCATCGGCAAAGAAGGCGCGCGATATTTTGCGAATTATAATCAGCGAGTGGCAGCAAAATAGAGAGTTCCGCTCGATAAAAATCATATGTAATGTCGACCCTCAGTAGCAAAATACTCTCTCTATTGTCGGAGGCGTTGGATGTCATAGCGCCAAAGGTGTGCCCCGTATGTCGACAAAATCTGAGCAAAGGGCAGCGATACGTATGTACGTCGTGCCGACTAGATATACCGCTTACGGGTTATTGGCTCAATAGCGATAACCCTATGGCTGAGCGAGTTAGGGCTCTGCGGCCAGAGATTAAAGAGGCGGCAGCACTATTCTATTATATCCACAATAGTGGTTGGCGCACGTTGATTCACGATATGAAGTATGCTGATATGTGGTATCATGCCCATTTCTTCGGAGATTGGTTGGGGCGTGAGCTTTCGGAGTCGGAGCTCTACGAAGATGTCGATATGGTTGTGGCTGTGCCGCTTCACTTTTGGCGTCAGATGTGTCGCGGTTACAATCAATCGGATTACATTGCGCATAGCGTTGCCAAGAGGATGAACATTCCGCACGAAAAGGGGGCGATCAAACGTGTCAGATACAACCTAGCCCAAGCAAAAACGGCGCGTCATGAGCGGTGGAACAATGTGGAGGGGCTCTTTAAGGTGACTAAACCCGAGCTCTTCGAGAATCGTTCGGTATTGCTCATTGACGATGTCTTTACGACAGGAGCCACCATCATGTCGTGTGCGGAGGCTATTCTTGCGGTCGCTCCATCGTGCCGGCTTTCGATCGCGACGGTTGCTGTCTCGCACCATGAATTTGGTAATAAATAAAATATTCCTTTGAAACGGTTGCATTAATAGCGGAAAAATTTGTACATTTGGAACGTACTAACCCTATATTTTTTTAGGGTTCTAAAATGATCACCCAAACAATGGCAAAGAGCTTTTCGCCCTCGCAGAGGAACCGCGACGCATATACAAATCTGACTAGCGATAACTTAGGTATCGTACCACCTCAAGCACTTGAACTTGAGGAGGCTGTGCTTGGAGCATTAATGCTCGAAAAGGATAGTGTGATAGCTGTTCAGGAGTATATTTCACCAGAATCATTCTACACAGAACAACATCGCCTGATCTACAAGGCGATCGAGGCGCTTTCGCGCGATCTTCAGCCAGTTGACCTCTTCACGGTGACCGAGAAGCTAAAGGTCGAGAAGGAGTTGGCAACAGCAGGTGGGGCGGCATATCTAGCGCAGCTCACTCAAAAGGTCGATTCGGCAGCCAATGTGGAGTTCCATGCGAGGATCATAGCACAGAAATATGTGCAGCGCGAGCTGATACGTGCAGCAACCGAGATCCAGAAACAATCATACGATGAGACGGTCGACGTAACAGATTTGATAGGTTACGCGGAGGGTGAGATATTCAAGGTGGCCGAGGGTCACATCAAACGTTCGGTGCAATCATCGCGCGATATTCTGGCGCGAGCGTTGGCGCAGATTGAGGAGGCGGCCAAAAATGAGAATGCCTTCAATGGTGTCCCATCGGGTTTTGTGGCTATCGACCGCAAGACGTTGGGCTGGCAGCTCTCGGATTTGATCATCGTGGCGGCGCGACCTTCGATGGGAAAGACCGCTTTCGTGCTTACGATGGCGCGAAATATGGCGGTTGATTATGAGCAGGGGGTGGCGTTCTTCTCGCTGGAGATGTCGGCCGTGCAGCTTATGATGCGACTTATTGTCGCTGAGACGGGGCTTGCAAGCACCGATATCAAGACGGGTAAATTGAGCTCCGAGCAGTGGAAACATCTCGAATCGGCGACGAAGCCTTTGGCAGGAGCGCCACTATATATCGATGATACACCGGCACTCTCGATCTTCGAGTTTAGAAGTAAGGCTAGGCGATTGAAGATTCAACACGACATCAAGATCATCATTATTGACTACTTGCAGCTCATGACCGGGTCGACCGATACTCGCGGAAATCGTGAGCAGGAGGTTGCATTTATCTCACGAACGTTGAAGGCTGTGGCCAAAGATCTCAACGTTCCGATCATAGCACTTTCGCAGTTGAGCCGTGCTACGGAGGCGCGTGGAGGGTCGAAGCGCCCGATGTTGTCGGATCTTCGTGAGTCGGGAGCTATTGAGCAGGATGCTGATATCGTGGCATTTATCCACCGTCCGGAGTATTACGGTATGCACCAGACCGAAGATGGATTGCCTACGGCAGGTATGGCGGAGATAATCTTGGCGAAGCACCGTAATGGAGAGGTGTGCGATGTGCCACTTCGATTCATCAAGGAGCAGGCTCGTTTTGCGGATCTCGATGAGTTGGATATGAAGGCGTTATCAACCCCACAAGATCCGATGGGAGGGCGTGAGTATGATAACTATGAGAGTGCAGCAAACTCTGGCGGAGGTGGATTAGGCCAAGGTTTGGTGAGTAACGAGTTCGATATCACCCCTACGGGAGGGCAAGATATAGCACCATTTTAAGAGGAGGAGAGAGGATGTTTATTAGGGTCTACGCAGGAGCAATTTCGGGAATAGATGCAGTTCGTGTCACGGTCGAGGTCAATATGGCTGAGTCGGGATTGGGGCTGTGGCTCGTGGGGTTGCCCGACAATACGATCAAGGAGTCGCAGGAGAGAATCCGGTCGGCTTTTGAGAATTCGTCGCTCTCGATGCCGGGTAAAAAGATGGTTGTAAACCTAGCTCCGGCAGATCTTCGCAAGGAGGGGTCGGGGTTTGATCTCCCTATTGCGATGGGTATTTTGGCCTCTTCGGGTCAGATCCAGAGCGCGAAGTTGGAGGGTGCGATGATACTGGGTGAGTTATCGTTGGATGGTTCGGTGAGCCCTATCAAGGGGGCGTTACCACTGGCTGCATCTGCTAAGGATCAGGGGTTTAAGCGAATAATTTTGCCTATCGAGAATAGTGCCGAGGCGGCAGTTGTCGAGGGGATCGAGGTGTTGGGAGTGAGTAATTTGCGCCAAATAGTTGATTGGGCAAATGATCTGGAGCAGATCGAACCGGCACACGCTATTACCTTCGACGAGCGGCAGCAGATGGGGCTCTACTACGATGATTTCTCGGATGTGAAAGGGCAGTCGCAGGTGAAGCGCGCCTTCGAGATTGCGGCGGCAGGTGGGCACAACATTATAATGATCGGCCCTCCGGGGTCGGGAAAGACGATGCTTTCGAAGCGATTGCCGACAATATTGCCGCCAATGTCACAACAGGAGGCGTTGGAGACCACGAAGATATACTCTGTGGCGGGGAAGTTGGGAGTTCAGTCGGGGCTTATGACCACGAGACCTTTTCGAGCTCCGCACCATATCACCTCGCAGGTGGCGATCATCGGAGGGGGTAATAACCCACAGCCGGGTGAGGTGTCGCTGGCTAACAATGGAATATTGTTCCTTGATGAGTTGCCTGAGTTCGGACGAGGGGTGTTGGAGGTGCTGCGTCAGCCGTTGGAGGAGAAGAGCATAACGATTGCGAGGGCGAGATATACGGTTGAGTATCCGGCGAATTTTACGCTGGTGGCATCGATGAATCCCTGTCCATGCGGATACTATAACCACCCGACCAAGGAGTGTACCTGCTCCGCTGGTGCGGTTCATAGATATTTGGGTAAGATCTCGGGGCCACTTTTGGATCGAATAGATCTCCATGTGGAGGTCTCTCCACTCTCGATTCAGCAGATAAACGAGGAGCGAGAGGAGGAGTCGAGTGCTGTGATAAGGGAGAGGGTCGTAAGGGCGCGAGCTATCCAGACCAAACGGTTTGCCGGTTTAGAGCAGCTGTTGGTTAGGACAAATGCGATGATGACAAGTCGAATGTTGCGAGATTTCTGCCCGTTGGATGGGCCATCGAGGAAGATGTTGGAGATGGCGATGGAGCGTTTGCAGCTCTCGGCAAGGGCATATGACAGAATAATAAAGGTTGCACGAACAATAGCTGACTTAGATGGCGAGGAGCAGATTCTTTCGCTCCATATAGCTGAAGCGATTGGGTATAGAAGTCTCGATCGTGATAGTTGGGGACGTTAGTGCGAAAATATAGTAAAGTATGAAGAAGATAATTGTATCAGGAGGAGGCACAGGAGGGCATATCTACCCAGCCGTAGCAGTGGCAGAGGCGTTGATCCGTAGATATGGCTCAGATGTCGAGATTCTATTCGTGGGTGCTGAAGGGCGCATGGAGATGGATAAAATACCCCCGTTAGGGTATAATATAGTAGGTTTGCCAATAGCTGGACTCCAACGACGTCTGGAGTGGCGCAATATACTTTTGCCATACAAGGTGCTCAAAAGTATTAGTCGCGCGAAGGAGGTGATCAGGGATTTTGGGGCAGATATTGTCGTGGGATTTGGTGGTTACGCCTCGGCTCCGATTCTGTGGACGGCCAATAGATTGGGAGTTCCGACAGTTGTGCAGGAGCAGAATTCGTATGCTGGATTGACAAATAAAATCGTAGCTCGTGGAGCGCGTAAAATCTGTGTCGCGTATGATGGCATGGAGCGATTTTTCAATGAGGATACAATCGTGATGACGGGAAATCCGTTACGCGGGAATTTTAGTGAGGTCACTTCGCTTCGAGCTCAGGCGTTGGAGTATTTTGGATTAAATGATGAGTGTCCGGTAGTGTTGGTTGTTGGAGGTTCGTTGGGAACTCGCACGCTGAATAATATGATGTGTCGTTGGGTGGAGAGTGCACAGGGAAAGTTGCAAGATATCCAAGTGATATGGCAGACTGGTAAGATATATGAGGCGGAGATGCAGGAGTTCAGCAAGAACCATCCGATTGCGGGAGTTTGGCAGGGAGCGTTCCTAGAGAGGATGGATCTGGCCTACGCGGCGGCAGATATCGTTATCTCGAGAAGTGGTGCTTGCACCGTTTCGGAGCTTAGTCTGGTTGCGAAGCCTACGATTTTTGTTCCATCGCCAAATGTCGCGGAGGATCACCAAACCAAGAATGCAATGGCGTTGGTGGAGCAAGAGGCGGCGTTGATGGTGCCAGATTCTGAGGCAGGAAATAGCGCGATGGCGTTGGCTGTTGCGACGTTGAAGGATCGGGAGCTGTTGGAGGATTTGCGTAAAAATATCTCGAAGATGGCATTCCCAAATGCTGCAGATGTGATTGTGGATGAGATAGATGAGATCTTGAAGGAGAGTGGGAAATAATGGTTAAGAAGAGTATATATTTCGTCGGAATTGGGGGCATCGGGATGAGTGCTTTGGCACGCTATTTTCTCCATGATGGACGAAAAGTTGGGGGCTATGATCGCACGGCGACGGAGCTAACAGATGCGTTAGAGGCCGAGGGTGCTGCGGTCCATTTCGAGGATGATGTGGAGTTGATAGGCGAAGATTTTCGAGATCCAGCGACAACGGTTGTGATCTATACACCAGCTATCCCGTCGAACCATTCGGAGCTTAACTACTTCATTGACAATGGTTTTGAGGTGGTGAAGCGCTCTCAGATGTTGGGCGTGCTAACAGCTGGGAAGTATGTGATGGCGGTTGCTGGAACACATGGAAAGAGCTCGACCTCGACACTTCTCGCGTGGTTGAACCACGAAGGAGAGGGGCAGGGTTGTGCGCTTTTGGGCGCGATATCCCGTAACTTCGGCTCGAATTTGGTTTTGGGTTCGGGAGATAGGGTTGTTGTTGAGGCGGATGAGTTTGATAGGTCGTTTTTGAGACTTAATCCGGATGTTGCGGTGGTCACTTCGGTGGATGCGGATCATTTGGATATATATGGTACGTATGATGCTGTGCGTGAGGCGTTTTCGCAATTTGTTGATCTGATCAAACCGGGAGGCTCTCTGATCCTAAAACATGGAGTCGATATCGAACTTCGCAATGGGGAGATCGATATTTGGAGATATTCGTACAATATGCCATGCGACTTTTATGTGAGCCGTTCGGAGCTGCTCGATGGAGGGTTGTATCGCTTCGATATATCGACTCCCGATGGGGTGATTGAGGGGTGTGAACTCGGTGTCCCGGGTTGGGTCAATGTCGAGAATTGTGTTGCGGCTGTAGCTTCGATGTGGTGCGCGGCACGTAAGGAGGGTCATGAGTTGGATGTTGTGGCGTTGAAGGGTGCAATGCGCTCATTTGTAGGTATTAAGCGTAGGCTTGAGATCTATGTCTCGACTCCCAAGGCGCTCTATATGGATGATTATGCACACCATCCTCGCGAGATTGCGGCGACACTTTCGTCGGTTAGCGAGATGTTTCCCGGACGACACGTGACGGCAGTTTTTCAACCGCACCTCTACACCAGAACGCGTGATCTCTATGTGGAGTTTGCGGAGTCGTTGTCGAAGGCGGATAGGGTGATTTTATTGCCGATATATCCGGCACGCGAAGAGCCAATCGAGGGGGTGAGCTCGGGGATGATAGCCGATTTAATAACAACTAACGAAGAGTGCAAAATAGTTGAAAGAGAGTTAGTTGCAGATTATATAAAAGAGATAGAGACAGATGTAGTGATCAGCTTTGGAGCTGGAAATATAGATCTACATTGTGCTCAGTTAGCAGAGGTTATAGCGGCAAAAGGGGAGTAGATTGAGGAGAGTTGACAAAATATTGAAGATTTTAGGTAGTGTCGCACTTTGGGGTGTGGTTCTCTTCGTGTTGTACTTTATATCGGCACGGATCGGGGATAACTACGCCAATCTCAAGGTGTCATCTCTCAATATTAAGATCGCGGATAGCACCTCACGAGGCAATTTGGTGACCACACGCATGGTGCAGGAGATGCTCAAAAAGGAGAAGATCGAGACTGTGGGGGCGGATGTTGCATCGTTGCCGCTATCTAGAATCGAGCGAGTTGTTGGAAGCAATGGTTTTGTGGAGAGCGTGCGAGCTTATAGTAATACATCGGGTGAGCTCCATATCGAGATTAACCAACGTAGCGCGATAGCTAGATTACGCCTTGACGGGTATAATTGTTACATAACAAGTTCGGGTTTTGTCTTTCCGGCACCAGCGACAACGGCGCTCTATACCTCGGTTGTGACGGGTAGTTATCGACCATTCTTCCCACCCGATTTTGTGGGTAATATCGATGACTATATGTTGGAGCAGATGGCTAAAATAGATCTGGAAATTGAGGCCATAGAGAGAGAAAAATATCCGATCTATCGCCGCGAGATAGCCAATAATGAGGATAAGCGCGAGGTGAGAAAACGATATATCAACCGCTCGATCTTCGAGGATAAAGATGAATTTGCGCAACGAGTCGAGGAGCTTCGAGAGGAGAATCGGGTGCTTCGAGAGAGATATGCATATCGCCAAAGGGTGATCGATAAAGAGTTAGCTGCAATTGACCAACGAATTGAGCAGCAGCGAGAACGCCAAAAAAAGTTGCAGAAAAATTGTGATGATATTCATAATTTAATTACCTTTGTAGAGATTGTCGAAAACGACGACTTTTGGCGATCGGAAATTGTTCAAATCACCTTGTCGACAGGTGTAGAGTCTAGTTTGAGACTCTCGATGTCGGTGCGTAGTGCAGGGTTTGATGTTATGTTAGGAAGTTTGAAAAACGAGATCAACTGGGTCAATGCAACCAAGGGAGAGGCTGATGTGGAGCTGTTGCTCCAAGAGGATGCGCGGGCAGAGAGTAGGATTGGGGTTTTGAGTCATATAATCCCAAATTCGTTTAACACTCGTTCGATGCAACAAAAAGAGATTGATAAGGAGCGACGAAAGGCTAAGCGAGAGGTCAAGGATGCAATATTGGCGAAGTTGAGCCGCCTGCGAGATTTTTATGATGAGGCGTTGCCGAGGGTCGGATGGGATCGCTACAAGGAGATAAATATAGAGTTTGAAAATCAAGTCGTCTGCAAAAGATAGGTCATAAATTATGAATAAATATACAATAGCTATAGATCTGGGTGAAAAGAGTGTGGTCGCAATCGCGGGATACAACAATGACCAAGATCAGTTGCAAATCGCAGCGGTTGCAACACGTCAAACCAAAGGACTTAAGGCGGGTCGCGTGGAGAATATCGCGCTGGTTACGGAGGCTCTTTCGGGGGTCATCGCGGAGTTGGAGACAACACTTGGGGTCTCGATCCAACAGGCGTATGGCGGAATCTCGGGCGAGTATGTTCGATGTGAGCGATATGGCGATGAGGTGCCAGTATTAGAGCCTAGCAATGGGGTGAGCGCTGCCGATGTTGGGGCTCTACACGCTATTATGCGACGGGTCGTAGCTCCGGATGCCGATACGATTATGGAGTACACACCCCAGAATTATGTGGTCGATGATAAGGAGGAGGAGCAGAATCCAATCGGAACATTTGGCCATAAGCTAAGTTCGACATTCAACTTTATACTCTCGGAAAAGGAGGCGTTGAAGCGCCTTGATTTAGCATTCAAACAATCGGGGATTGCTCTGAAGGAGTGTTTTGCCAACTCCCTAGCTTCGGCAGAGGCGGTCTTGTCGAGTGATGAGATGGAGGCAGGTGTGGTTGTTGTGGATCTGGGTGAGGGTATGACCAATGTAGCGATATATCGAAGAGGTGCGCTTCGTCATTTGGCCTCTATTCCAATAGGAGGAGGTGCGCTAAATATAGATATCAGTTCGTTGATGATCCACAAAGAGAGTGTGGAGGCTTTGAAATGCAGCTGCGGAGTCGCTATTGCGGAGAATGCACCACAAGAGTCGATCGAAGTTGTGGGTCGTACCTCGCGAGATAGCCGTTCGGTGCCGATCTTTAATATCGCGGTGGCGATACAGGAGCGTATGACCGATATAATTATCTTTGTGAATCGCGAAATTCGAGACTCAGGCTACATTGGGCGATTGCCATATGGAGTTGTGTTGACGGGTGGAGGAGCAAAGTTGAGAGAGGTGGATGAGCTGTTCCGTCGTAATTTGGGGTTTGATGTTAGGGTTGCTAATCCCGAAGAGGGGATGTCGGATGAGTCGTTGTCGCTTGTCGCATCACCAGAGTATGCAACGGTTGTGGGGCTTTTGAAGCGAGGTATTCAGATGGACCAGAGAGGTATAGGCGAGAGTTGCATTGCCGATGAGCAGGTTGCCGATGAGCCGGAGGTAGTGGCAGAGGAGGAGCAAAGACCTACAGAGGTGAGCGCAGAGACCATAGAGCAGGAGGTTCAGGAGGTTCAGCAGACCCAAGAGGAGCAAGTAAAGGTGGAAGAGCCAGAGAAGCAGGCTCCGGAACCGGTGGTCGAGAGGCCTAAAGAGCCAGAGCCGGTGGTTGTAGAACCTCCTAAAATTGAGCCGAAAAAGGTTGTTAAGGAGAGTAAAGATAGTGGGATCGAGAGTGAGCCAAAGAGCAATCCGCTCATGAAGTTCATGAAGAGCCTAGCAGATAAAGTTAATGATATACTCACATCGCCAGATGACGATCAAGAGTTTTAGATAGTGGAGTGTTATGAGTATTTTTAGTGAAGGAATAGTTGGCGAAATAGCAGTTGAGAGTGCCTCTAACTCGATTATCACCGTTGTCGGTGTTGGTGGAGCGGGAGGTAACGCTGTAAATTATATGTGGAACATTGGTATCCGCAATGTTGAGTTTTTGGTCTGTAATACCGACCAACAGGCGTTGGATATCTCGCCAATCGATAATAAAATAAGGTTGGGCGAGGATGGTCTCGGAGCTGGTAACGATCCAGTGAAGGGGCGAAGTGCAGCTGTGGCGAGTCTGGATAAGGTTCGCGAGCAGTTGATCTCGATGAATACGCGAATGGTATTTATCACCGCAGGTATGGGAGGCGGTACGGGAACAGGTGCTGCGCCAGTTATTGCGAAGTTGGCTCGTGAGATGGATATCTTGACTGTCGCTATTGTCACCTCACCTCTTTTGGTGGAGGGGCAGCTCCGCTATGACCAAGCGATGAAGGGTATCGAGGAGTTGAGGGAGAGTGTCGATTCGTTGTTGATTATCAATAACGAAAATATCCAGAAGATCTATCTGGAGGATCCATCGGCACGCGAAGCCTTCAGCAAGGCGAATGAGATTCTGAGCTGTGCGGCGAAGGGTATCTCGGAGATTATCACAGTTGAATCGAGCTATATACATGTCGATTTTGCCGATGTCTCGAAGGTGATGCAGAATAGCGGTCGCGCACATATGAGTGTTGAGCAGGCGTCGGGCCCAGATCGTGCGGAGAGTGTGGCGCGCCAATCGTTGTCATCTCCACTTTTGGATCATAACCATATCACGGGAGCGAAGAATATCTTGTTGAATATGGCGGTTGCGGATTTCGATGATTTGAAGTTCTCGGAGGTGACCAAGATTCTGAATTATATCCAGAATAATGCGCGTGTCGTGGGTAGTGATGGCGAGATGCGTACGGCCAATATCATCTGGGGAATGAGCGAAAAACCAGATTTGGGCGATGCTTTGGAGCTGGTGATGGTGGCTACAGGATTTGATAGCGATGAGTATGAGCAGGAGGGATATAACATCAATTCGACCATAATTCATAGCGATCCTAGTTCGCCATTTGTGAGGATGAACGCAGGGCTGAAGCGAGATAAGGGGGGTGTAATATCACCTTCACCACGCAAGATGGCTGTGGTGAGTGGAGATAAAATCTTGCTTCCGGAGCGTGAGCCGCGATATCCCAACATTAGTACTCTGTTGAAGGTGCCAGCATATGTGGCGCGTAAGACAAAGATGCAGAGTGAGACACCTTCGAGTGTCGAATAGCCGATTGTTTGATTAATCAAAATATTTGTGATAACAGAACTTAGTGAAATAACTCTTCTCGGATTTGACTCAACGAGTGTTGTAATGCTCGTCGTGACGATACTTTTACTTATGCTTTCAGCCCTTGTGTCGGGCTCCGAAGCGGCATTTTTCTCGTTGGGGCCGCATGAGATGGAGAGGATTAAGGAGAGTAAGGAGGCAGGGGATAAGGCGATCCTTTCGTTGTTGGAAAATGTCGATCTTCTGCTCGCTACAATTCTAGTAGTTAATAACTTAGTGAATATCTGTATCGCGATTATCTCAGCTAATATGATCGATATGGTGGTCGATTTCGGAGGTTCTACAGCTCTGGAGTTTATCACGAAGATGGTTGTTGTAACCTTTTTGTTGTTGCTTTTTGGCGAGATTGCCCCTAAGGTTTTGGCGCAAACCTCTCCACACTCTTTTGCGACACTCTCAGCGCGACCATTGCTCTTGATGCGAACTATTTTCAAGCCATTGTCGCGCCTGCTGCTGTTTGCAGGAACGAGGATCGGATCACGCGCATCGCACCATAGTGAAATATCATTCGATGAACTAGCCGATGCGGTTGATCTTGCGGAGAGTACCACCAAGGAGGAGAGGGTGATGCTGTCGGGTATTTTGAACTTCGTAAATACTGATGTTCAGGGAATTATGCGCTCGCGAGTCGATATCAAGGCGATCCCTCTTACGGCGAGTTACGAACACGTGAAGGGGTTGATCAATGATAGTGGTTATTCGCGTATCCCGGTCTATGAGGAGAATCTGGATAATATCCGAGGAGTCCTCTTTGTGAAGGACCTCATACCTTATATTAATAAGGAGGAGTATGGGTGGCAGCAATTTATCCGTAAGCCATATTTTGTTCCGGCACATAAGAAGATAAATATCTTGTTGGAGGAGTTCCAAGCCTCGAAGAGCCATATGGCAATCGTTGTGGATGAGTATGGATCGACGATGGGGTTGGTCTCGTTGGAGGATATTATCGAGGAGATTGTGGGGGAGATCTCCGATGAGAGCGATGCAGATGAGCAGTTCTATACGCGACTAGATCGCAACACATATATCTTTGATGGCAAGACTCATATCAACGATTTTGAGAGGGTGTTGGAGCTCGATGAGGAGGTGCTTACGGAGTATCAAGGTAGCTCCGAGACCCTTGCAGGTTTGATTTTGGAGGTGCGTAAGGCGTTGCCAAAGTTGGGTGATTCGATCACTATCCAAGATCTAACCATGACCATCGAGGCGATGGGAGGTCAGAGTGGACGACGAATTGAGAAGGTGCGTGTCATAATCTCGACACCAAATGAGTAGGGTAGTGACAGGGACTGTTGAGCCGTATGGTTCTCAAAGTCACCTCACGGAGTCTGACATTATCTATATAGAGTCGCTGAAATCGAAGAAACGTCAAGCGGAGGTCGCCTCGTGGAGGTCGCTCCTGCGTAGCTTTTTTGAGATCACTTCTGATATTTTGTATCACCCTTCAGGTGCGCCATATATCTCAAATTCAAATCAATATATCTCTGTATCGCATAGCTCTACCTCTGTAGCGGTTATGTTGTCAGATGCTCCGTGCGCAATAGATATAGAGTCTACCTCACGCGATTTTGCGCGTGTCGCTTCGAGATACGTTACGGCTGATGAGGCCGCGTTATTACAAAACAAACCTCTTCTGCTCCCAGTTCTATGGTCTGCAAAAGAGGTGTTATATAAACTCTCACCTTTGGATGGGCTCAATCTTCTGGAAGATCTTCATATTCTATCCATCGACAATTGCTTGATACGTGGTTCTGTCAATGGGTGCGATGGTGAGATAAAGATGCAATACTTCGTTGAAGATGAAGATATTGTAGTTCATACCGCCTGATAACTATTTTTTGCGCTCTCTGGGCGATTTTTATTGAAAATCGCCTTTTAGCAGAGAGAGCGAAGGTAACATAAGAACTGCCTCCGGCGGGCGGCGTGCTCACCGCTGAGCTATGAAAAACTTTGTTTTTCACTATTTATTACTCTTGATACCAATTCTTGGGCAACGCTCAAATGGTGCAGTTCGATCGAAAAGGTAGCGATATGTGGTGTGCATCTTATGCTTCGTCGCACCAACGTAGTTCACCACCATGCGGTTCATTACGGGGTTGAAATCACCGATCCACGCCAACTCCAGCGTCTTGTAGTGGTTGCGTGGTGTACGAATATATTGATCCAAAACCGCCTGCATCATACCCGACTCAACACCTCGTCCACGAAGTTCGGGGGTGACACCGAAGATAACACCGAAGATACGATCACAACTCTTCGAGACCTTCAGATCCCACATTAAGCGTAGTTTTTCGATAAGTCCCAACTTGCCGTTGAACTTCTTGAAGATACGATTTAGATCTGGCACCATGATGTAGAACGAGATAGGCTCGCCATTGAGATAGCCAAAGAAGATGATATCGGGATCGATGATCGGCTTCATCGTCATCATAATTTTGTATGCATCCTCCTTCGAGAGCTCAGGGACACCCTCGAAAAGTGCCCACGCCTTATTATATATGGTACGGAACTTCTCAGCCTCACCCTCCAAGTCATTCATGTCGATTGTGCGGAAGGTGTAGCCCGGAGTCTCGTGTAGTCGAGCTGCTCGGTCGTGAACCCACTGATTTACATCATCGTCGCAGCAGCGCCACAAGTATGTGTTCTGGTTGAAGTAGTTTTGAAATCCATAGCTCTCGAAATATTGCTGATAATATTGGTGGTTGTACGGATTCTCATAAAGTGGCTCATAATCAAACCCCTCGACAAGAAGCCCCCACCAAGCATCGCGCTGTCCGAAGTTGATCGGGCCATCCATCGCCTCCATGCCGTTATCCGCGAGCCATAGGCGCGCAGCATCGAACAACATATGGGCAACCTCCTCACTTTCGATCACCTCGAAGAATCCACAACCTCCAGTGAGTTGACTCTCCAATCGCGCCTTCTCGTTGTTGTAGAATGCGGCAATTCGACCTACGACCTCGCCAGTGGAGTTGTCGCGAGCTATCCAACGTATTGCATCGCCATCCTTGAAGAGGATATTTTGTTTAGGATCGAAGATCTTTTTGATGTCGTTGTCGATTGGGCAGACCCAATACTCAGACCCTTTGTATATTCTCTTTGGGAAATTTAGGAATTCGCGCTCATCTTTTGATGTCTTAACCTCGTGGAGGGAGTATCTTTTTTGTGCCATTTTGTAGTGGGTTATACCTATATTATATTATAAGGATTGTTTTTATATAACAAAGGTACAATTTTTTTGTGAAAAATGAACAGATTTCTGTAATTCAAAATATTTTTTATACCTTTGTGAGAGTTAAAGTTTAAAAGAGAATAGAATCAATGTTAACGCTCAAACAGATCAGAGATAATCGTGCAGAGGCGGAGTCACGTCTTGCAAAAAAAGGAGTTGATGCAGCTCCAATCATCGATGCAATAGAGAGCTTGGACGATCGCCGCAAAGCGATACAGTCGGAGCTAGACAACTGCCTAGCGGAGCAGAACAAAGCCGCAAAGCAGATCGGAGCCCTAATGGGCAAAGGTGAGAAGGAGGCGGCCGAGGCTATGAAGGCTCAGGTGGCTGCACTCAAGGAGAGATCATCGCAATTGGGTGATGAGGCAAAACAGGTGGGCGAGGAGCTTCAAGCTAAAATCGTCTTGTTGCCTAACTTCCCAGCAGATATCGTCCCAGAGGGTCGTGTTGCGGAGGATAATGTGGTTGTGAAACTTCAGGAGGTGGAGCTTAATCTGCCTGCAGATGCTAAACCGCATTGGGAGCTAACATCGAAATATGATATCATCGACTTCGATTTGGGTGTGAAGTTGACAGGCGCGGGTTTCCCAGTCTACAAAGGACAGGGAGCGAGATTGCAACGCGCTCTTATCAACTACTTCCTAGATTGCAATACAGCAGCTGGGTATCAAGAGATCGAACCTCCGGTGTTGGTCAACGAGGCGTCGGGCTTCGGAACGGGTCAGCTTCCGGATAAAGAGGGGCAGATGTACCATGCGACGGCAGACAATATGTATTTGGTGCCAACAGCTGAGGTTCCGGTGACAAATATCTTTCGCGATGTTATCCTCGAGGAGAAGGAGTTGCCGATCAAGATGACAGCCTATACCCCATGTTTCCGCCGCGAGGCAGGATCTTATGGTAAGGATGTGCGTGGTTTGAATCGCCTTCACCAATTCGATAAGGTGGAGATTGTGCAGGTGTCACACCCAGATTCATCATATGAGGCGTTGGATGCAATGGTGGCTCATGTGGAGGGAATCGTGAAATCGTTGGGGTTGCCATATCGTATTTTGCGCCTTTGTGGAGGAGATATGAGTTTTACTTCGGCGTTGACATACGATTTTGAGGTCTATTCGGCAGCGCAGGATCGTTGGTTGGAGGTCTCTTCGGTCTCAAACTTCGAGTCGTTCCAAGCAAATCGCCTAAAACTTCGTTATAAAGGGGCGGATAAAAAGAGCCAACTTGCCCATACGCTCAACGGATCTTCGTTGGCGTTGCCAAGAATCGTGGCAGCATTATTGGAGAATTATCAGACAGAGGAGGGAATTCGTATTCCGGAGGTATTAATTCCTTACACAGGTTTTGATATTATCAAATAAAATTCTACCTTTGTATTAGGATTTGTGAAAGCGAACCCCGAGTATAACAAACACTTAAAAAAATAAAACAATGGCTTACAAAATTACAGATGCGTGTGTTGCATGTGGTACATGTATCGATGAGTGTCCAGTAGAGGCAATCTCAGCAGGTGACATCTATGTTATCGATGGTTCAGCATGTATCGATTGTGGTGCGTGTGCAGGATCTTGCCCAACTTCAGCTATCGAGGCTGAGTAATTAGCACAGGATTAGTAGATTATGAGGTGTGGCTCGTTTTGAGTCGCACCTTTTTAGCTCTATGTGTGATATAAAGTTGAAAAATAAATCAAAAAAAGTGGTCGAAAAGTTGCATATATCCAAAATAGCTCATATATTTGTCACCGATTTAAAACACAACGCTTTTGTAGTTCAGTTTTGGGGTTGTGGTTGGAGATCGAAAGTTCTTTGATTTTAAGGAAAGTTTAAAAATAATTCGAAAAAAATTTGGATTATAAAATTTTATTCATACCTTTGCATCACGAAAACGTCAAACGCCGATGTAGCTCAGTTGGCCAGAGCAGCTGATTTGTAATCAGCTGGTCGGGGGTTCGAATCCCTCCATCGGCTCTACTATAGAGAAAGTGACAAATTCGAGGGAAGTTACCAGAGTGGCCAAATGGGGCAGACTGTAAATCTGCTAGCTTACGCTTACGGTGGTTCGAATCCATCACTTCCCACACAGATGATCGTAGGTGCTAAAGTTAATCAAATCGCTAGGTGTGATTTGGATGTTTAAAATTGATTGGGCGCTAGACGGTGCAACCTTATAGAAGATGAGGTTGTGAGGCTTTGTCTCCTTAAAATTATATTATTTCTTTTTGCGGAAGTAGCTCAATTGGTAGAGCATTAGCCTTCCAAGCTAAGGGTTGCGAGTTCGAGTCTCGTCTTCCGCTCACAAAAAGAACAACGCGTAATGCAAGCCACTCCTTGAGACAAAGGGTGGGTTTTGTGTTACTCGTATATTTGTTAAGATACGCGTTGTGCCTTGAGTGGTGCAGCAAAAGGGATAAAATAAAGAAAAAATTTTAAATAAAATTAACATTTACAACTATGGCAAAAGAAAAATTCGACCGTTCGAAACCCCATGTGAACATCGGTACAATCGGTCACGTTGACCACGGTAAGACAACTCTTACAGCAGCTATCACAACTGTACTTGCTAACGCAGGTCTTTCTGAGATGCGTTCATTCGACTCTATCGACAACGCACCAGAGGAGAAGGAGCGTGGTATCACAATCAACACTGCTCACGTAGAGTACCAGACTGCTGCTCGTCACTACGCTCACGTTGACTGTCCAGGTCACGCGGATTACGTAAAGAACATGGTTACTGGAGCTGCTCAGATGGATGGTGCAATCCTTGTAGTTGCTGCTACTGACGGTCCTATGCCTCAGACTAACGAGCACGTTCTTCTTGCTCGCCAGGTAAACGTTCCTAAGATCGTAGTTTTCTTGAACAAGTGCGATATGGTTGATGATCCAGAGATGCTTGATCTTGTAGAGATGGAGGTTCGTGACCTTCTTTCTAAGTACGAGTTCGACGGAGACAACGCTCCAGTTATTCGCGGATCTGCACTAGGTGGACTTAACAACGAGCCATCATGGGTTGAGAAGATCATGGAGCTTATGAACGCAGTTGATGAGTATATTCCAATCCCAACTCGTGAGAACGAGAAGCCATTCTTGATGCCAATCGAGGACGTATTCTCAATCACAGGTCGTG
>JBCQTX010000015.1:0-45443 GCA_047174605.1 Rikenellaceae bacterium
TGAGTTGCCTTCTGGAAGGCTGCATCTGTCTTCACCTCTGAACTATAAATACCTGAAATTGAACGAATAACTGCTTGGTAGCGACCAACGATCTCCTCGCAAGCGTCAGAGATCTCACCCAACGATGCACGAAGCTGAGCAGCCTCAACTGCCAACGCCAACAAGTTACCCTCGCCACTCTTAACACACTCTGTGATCTTAGCCAAAGCAACCTTAACAGCAGCCTCATCACGACCCGCACGAAGTGCATTCAAACGCTCGATCTGGCTCAAACGAACCGCTGTGTTATCAACCGCCAAGATATCGATTGGATCCTCTTTCTCCAATCGGAACTCATTAATACCGATGATCTTCTCATTTCCAGAGTCGATACGAGCCTGCTTGCGAGCCGAAGCCTCCTCGATACGCATCTTTGGAAGACCTGTCTCGATAGCCTTAGCCATTCCGCCTAGCTCCTCAACCTCTTGGATCAAAGCCCATGCCTTATCAGCGATCTCCTTAGTCAAAGACTCAATATAATATGAACCTGCCCATGGATCAACCTCCTTGCAGATCTGTGTCTCCTCTTGGATGTAGATCTGAGTGTTACGAGCGATACGAGCTGAGAAGTCTGTTGGAAGTGCAATCGCCTCATCCAACGCATTTGTATGCAAAGATTGAGTGTGACCCAACGCTGCACCCATCGCCTCGATAGCTGTACGAGCTACGTTGTTGAATGGATCCTGCTCCGTAAGTGACCATCCCGATGTCTGAGAGTGAGTTCTCAACGCCAAAGATTTAGGGTTCTGTGGGTTGAACTGCTTCACGATCTTAGCCCACAACATACGTGCTGCACGCATCTTAGCGATCTCCATGAAGTGGTTCATACCGATAGCCCAGAAGAATGACAAACGTGGTGCGAACGAATCGATCGACATACCAGCGTTAACTCCTGCACGAAGATACTCCAAACCATCTGCCAAAGTGTAAGCTAGCTCGATATCTGCCGTAGCACCTGCCTCCTGCATGTGGTATCCCGAGATAGAGATAGAGTTGAACTTAGGCATATTCTGAGAAGTATACTCAAAGATATCCGCGATAACCTTCATCGAAAACTTCGGTGGGTAGATATATGTGTTACGCACCATGAACTCCTTCAAGATATCGTTCTGGATTGTTCCAGCCAACTGATCCAAAGTACATCCCTGCTCAAGACCTGTAACGATATAGAATGCAAGGATCGGAAGAACCGCACCATTCATAGTCATCGAAACTGACATCTTATCCAATGGAATACCGTTGAACAACACCTTCATATCCTCCACAGAGCAGATAGATACTCCAGCCTTACCAACATCACCAACTACACGTGGGTGATCTGCATCATATCCTCGGTGAGTAGCCAAGTCAAAGGCAACTGAAAGACCCTTCTGTCCAGCAGCCAAGTTACGGCGATAGAATGCGTTAGACTCATCAGCAGTAGAGAATCCTGCATACTGACGAACAGTCCAAGGACGCATTACATACATTGTAGAGTATGGTCCACGCAAGAATGGTGCGATACCAGCAGCGTAGTTAAGGTGCTCCATCCCCTCGAGATCCTCAGCCGAGTAGCTCTTCTTTACCGAGATCTGCTCCGCAGTGAGCCAGTTACCGTCACCCTCGTGTTTGTTTGTGCCACAGCAGCTTGCGCTAGCTCCAGCAGTATAATTAATATCTGAAAATTTTGCTCTCATTATTTCCCAAGTTCTTTAGTGTATGACTTCAATGTCTCCAATACGTTGCTCTTAACATTGATAAAGTTGGTAATGCCCTGTGCCTCAAGCTCTGCAGCACACGCTGGCGCACCTGCAACAACCAATGTAGCAGCACCTGCCAAAAGCTCCTTGATTTGTGGAGCAAGAGTTGCGTAGTCATCATCCGATGAACAAACAACAACGATATCTGCCTTAGCCGCCTTAGCCGCCTCAACACCCTCCTCAACTGTCTTGAAGTATGTGTTGTCAACAACCTTGATACCTGCACAAGCGAAGAAGTTACAAGCGAACTGCGAACGAGCACGAGCCATTCCCAAGTTACCACAAGTAAGCATAAATGCCTGCATCTCCTTACCAGCCTTGTCAACCTCGAAACGCATCTGCTCAAATGCCATAGATCCGCGATATGGAGTAAGCACGTTACCCTCTGACTCCTTGCGAGTTACAGCCTCAGCGCTCAACGCCTCCGATGCTACCTCTGTGAAGTTAGGGTATTGGTTAGCACCCAACAAGATCTGACGACGAGTTGCGATGTTCTTATCCTTCTTAGCAGCCGAAGCCTTAACAGTCTCTACGATGAACCCCTCAGCGTGAGCAGCGCGATATCCGCCCTTAGCCTCAACCTCGCAGAACAACTTCCAAGCAGCGTCAGCGATGCTCTGAGTCAAAGTCTCGATGTAGTAAGATCCACCCGCTGGGTCAACCACCTGATCGAAGTGAGACTCATGCTTCAACAACAACTCTGTGTTGCGAGCGATACGCTTAGAGAATGCGTCACCCTTAGCATAAGAGTGGTCGAATGGAAGAACCTCCAACGATACAACGCCTGCCAAAGCAGCCGACATAGCCTCAGTCGTTCCACGCAACATATTTACATATGGATCATAAGCTGTCTGGTTCCAAGATGAAGTGACAGCGTGAACACGCATCTTTGCAGTGCATGATTTAGCTGGAGCATAAGTCTTAACGATAGTAGCCCACAACAAGCGAGCTGCACGGAACTTAGCGATCTCCATGAAGTAGTTAGACGAAACACCCATCTCGAAACGCAATGTGTGAGCGATCTTGTCGATCGAAACACCACACTCCAACAAGCGAGCGATATAGTCGTGACCAGCCGACAATGCGAATGCCAACTCCTCAACGATTGTAGATCCCGAGTTCGAGAACAACGATCCGTGAACTGTAACCACGCTGATGTGGTGGTAATCTGCAGTTTTGTTGATCAACTCAGCAACGCGGTCGAAACATTTAGCGCCATCGCCACCGCAACGGTAATCTCCCTTAGCAGTCAAATCCTGAACGATAGGGTCAACCTCGAAGTTCATGTGGATAGAGTCCTTATCGACACCCTCCTTCTCCAACTTAGCAAGTACCAAGTCCGCAGTGTTCGAGATGTGGCGACCACCGAATGTTACGTGAACCGCTGGAAGGTGGATTCCATTAAGCAATGTATCGACCTCAGCAGCTGAGATACCACCCTCTGGGATTGTGAATCCAATCGAATCCACACCCTTCATAAGTAGCTCCAACGCCTCAGCATTAGCAGCCTCTACTGTTGTGATCTCGACTGTTTGGTGAACTCTCCAGCTGTTGTTGCCGCAGATTCCACGAACGAATGGGAACTGACCTGCCTGAGTTCCTAGGAATTTGATGTTTTGAAGGTCTTCGGCGCGATAGTATGGACGTACGCTGATTCCCTCTGGAGATTTCCAGACCAACTTACGATCATAATCTGCACCCTTGAGGTCTTTGGTGATTACGCTCTCCCACTGCTCCGTAGAGATAGCTGGGAACTCCGCAAAGAGACTCTCTTGTTTGGTGTTTGTCATAACTTTATTATGGTTTAATTGTAATTGTATAATATATATCTTTCGATTTAGACCTCAAAGTTATGAAAAAAGTGTGGACGTTATTCATTTTTTGCAAAATATTTGGCCATTAAATAGGTTATTTTTAACATTTTAATCCGCCTGTTTGCTTATATTGCCCTTTAAGTGCAAACGTTGCGAATATAACAAAACTCATTTGTTTTATATATAGATAAGGGATGTTTTCGCTCTCTGGACGATTTTTTTGAAAATCGTCTTTTTGCAGAGAGAGCGAATGGTAATGTCATCAACTGCCTCCGGCGGGCGGCGTGCTCGCCGCTGAGCTAATTATATATTATATCTGCTTTTATTTCGCCAAAAATTCATACCTTTGCGACAAAATTATTTACGATGGTACTAAATTACGAAACAATAGTTGTAGGGGCTGGCCACGCAGGTTGCGAAGCCGCTCTAGCCGCTGCACGGTTGGGTGCTCAAACGCTCCTCATAACCCAAGATATGACAAAGTTCGCAAATATGTCGTGTAACCCAGCTGTAGGTGGTGTTGCGAAGGGGCAGATCGTGCGAGAGATCGATGCTTTGGGTGGTGAGATGGCACGCATTACCGACCTGAGTACCATTCAGTTCCGGATGTTGAATCGCTCCAAAGGGGCTGCGATGTGGTCACCTCGTGCACAGTGCGACAAGGCGAAGTTTTCGGCCGAGTGGCGATCTGTTTTGGAGCGTCAAGAGGGGCTCTATTTATGGCAAGATAGCGTCGTTGAAATCCTCTTTGATGGGGATCGTGTCACAGGGGTTCGCACCCAGATGGGAGTTCGGTTCGAGTGCCAGACATTGGTGCTCACGAGCGGCACATTCATGGGTGGACTCATGCATTGTGGCGAGGCGCAAGCCCCGGGAGGACGTGCCGGAGATCAAAACTCCGTCGGGGTCACCGAGTCGCTGGTAGCGCGTGGCTTCGAGGCTGGACGAATGAAGACTGGAACGCCCGCTCGACTCGACTCACGAACGATAAACTTCGAGAAGTTAGAGCCTCAATCGGGTGACGAAGTTCCAACCAAATTCTCATACTCCTCAACTACGAAACCTGTTGAGGATCAACTGCCATGCTATCTGGTCTACACCTCCAAAGAGGTGCATGACACGCTCCGTGAAGGGTTCGACCGCTCGCCACTATTTAATGGTATAATAAAGGGTATCGGTCCACGTTACTGCCCATCGATCGAGGATAAATTACGCACCTTTGCCGACAAGGATCAGCATCAACTATTCTTAGAACCAGAGGGTCGCGACACCACCGAATATTACCTCAATGGCTTCTCGTCGTCGCTCCCTTGGGAGGTGCAGGTGGAGGCGTTGGGTAAGATCGATGGGTTCGAGAATCTCCATATCTTCCGCCCGGGATATGCCATCGAGTATGACTACTTCCCACCTACGCAGCTGCGTCCATCGCTTGAGACGAAACTTGTCGAGGGGCTCTATTTCGCCGGCCAGATAAATGGAACAACGGGATACGAAGAGGCTGGAGCACAGGGGCTTATCGCAGGGATAAACGCCACACGCAAGATTAAGGGTCTCGATCCTCTGATCCTCTCACGCGACGAAGCATATATAGGTGTCTTGATCGATGATTTGGTCAACAAGGGGGTTGATGAGCCATATCGAATGTTCACCTCACGAGCGGAGCATCGAATACTTCTTCGTCAGGATAATGCCGATTTAAGGTTAACCCCAAAGGGGCGCGAGATCGGCCTTGTTGGCGATGTGATGTGGAATGAATTCGAGACTAAGCGAGGGGCTGTTGAGGGGCTTATGGAGCTCTTGGCAACAACGAGTGTCAAGGCTACGCAGGTGGCGGAGTATCTGGTGTCATTGGGGCAAGAGCCTATCACTCAGGGGCGTAAGGCTTGCGATATTCTCTCTCGAAACGAGGTTACGCTTCGCGGTCTTGCTGGTTGTGTCGCGAAGATAGCACGATTCATGGAGCAGGAGGCGGTTACACAAGAGGTTGTGGAGCAGGTGGAGATACAGATAAAATATAAGGGGTATATAGAGCGCGAGAGGGGTATCGCTCAGAAGTTGACCCGTCTCGATTCTATTGCAATCCCTCGCGGCTTTGACTACTCGGCACTCAATGCACTCACCATCGAGGCTCGCCAGAAATTGACTCGTGTGGCGCCACTCACCATTGGGCAGGCGAGTCGAATTCCGGGGGTGTCGCCATCGGATATTAACGTATTGTTGGTCCGTTTCGGTAGATAATCATTGCACCAGCGGGGGTGCCATCCCCGCCCGCCGGAGGCAGTTCACGTGTTACATTCGCTCTCTCTGAAAAATGACGATTTTCAGAAAAAAATCGTCCAGAGAGCGCAGGATCTGAAGTTTTATCCGAGATTCCACCTACGGTGAAATTCGGGAGATCCCGCATCAAGTGCGGGATGACGGCTCTAGCGAGCCGTTCGTTGTGCCAACAGAGCCCTAAAAAAACAAGCCCCCCCCACTTGGCGCGATTATTGTGTACAAAAAATCGACGCTGTAGATGGAAAATGGCGAAAAATTTGGTAGATTCGAAAAATATTCATATCTTGCCAAAAGTTAAGGGACAAAATATTAATTAAACAGATAAAAAGGATTGCCTATCGCACAGATCTACTCGAATAAGAATAATTAAAATAGAGTAAATATGAGCAAGTTAAAGCTAAGCGACAACGAGTTACTACAGCAGTATCTCGGGGGAAACCAAGCGGCAATTTCTACCCTTTTGGAGAGGCACACACCTCGCGTACGTAACTATATAAGGTTGATGGTACGTGACGATGATCGTGCAGATGATATCCTTCAGGATGTCTTTATCAAGTGTGTTAAGATGATTGATAGCGGCAAGTACGTTGAGAGCGGTAGATTCCTATCGTGGGTACTTCGTATCGCACACAATATGACAATCGATTACTTCCGCAGCAGCAAGAATAAGGTTACGACCAACGAGGCTGAGGCGGGATATGATATCTTGGGAGCGCAGCGCCAGACAGAGTCGGCAGCTGAGGATCAGATGATTGCAGCTGAAACAGCTGATCAGATCCGCGATTTAGTGGCTCTGCTTCCCGAGGATCAGAGAGAGGTTATCCAGATGCGTTACTATTCAGATTTGAGCTTCCGCGAGATTGCGGAGCAGACGGGTGTGAGCATCAATACCGCGTTGGGTCGTATGCGTTATGCGCTGATCAATCTTCGTAAGTTGGTTAAGGAGAAGAAGATGGCGTTAGCATAATAGAATGCTGCTAGGCGGCGAAATTTCAAAGATGCCATAGAGTTCTCTTCAGTCACATACCTAAAGTATGCTCCTTTCAGAGCCCTCTACGCCATCTTTAAAATTTCATCCACCTATCAACATTCTCACACAAAAGCGGCTTTTCAAACGTTATTTTTGGTGTTTCTACACAATAACCGCGCTGAGCGCTGCGTTATAAAGGCAGAAAACCAAAAATACGATGATAGCCTATGGCAGAAATTGACGATCAATTAGAACACTTCACACCACAACACTTAGAGAACGATCCGCTCTTAGCAGCCCCGATAAGTGAGCAGATGAGCGATCACGATATGCTATTACACCACGTCACACAACACGACCCTGAGTTATATGCGTTGGATTGCTGTTTGAGCGATATGTTTGGAGTATAATATGGTGGATAAAGAGGTTCGTTTACGACTAGTTTGAGAATTCAAGCTAGTCGTTTTTTTGTATCTAAGCAATATAATGACTACCTTTGAGCACTCAAAGAGATCCCCAATTAAATCGAATCTAAAATATTTATGGAACAGAGACCAAAACCATCACTTCTCGCGCTGCTACCACTCGCGCTATTCTTCATCTTATACCTTGTGGTATCTATCATAGTGGGAGATTTCTATAAAATGCCCATCACGGTGGCATTTGTCGTCGCCTCTATCGTTGCGGTTGCAATGTGTAGCGGATATAAATTTCAGGATCGAGTGACCCACTTCTCGAAGGGGGCATCCGACAAAAATATCATGCTCATGGTGTGGATCTTCATCCTTGCCGGAGCCTTCGCGCAATCAGCCAAGGCGATGGGGGCTGTTGAGGCGACGGTGAACCTCACGATGGAGCTGCTGCCAAGCAATATGTTGTTGGTGGGAATCTTCATCGCAGCGTGCTTCATCTCCTTCTCGGTGGGAACATCGGTGGGAACGGTGGTGGCGCTAGTTCCGATTGCTACGGGAATCGCCCCAAAGATCGGGGTTGATGTGGCATATCTAACTGCAATTATCGTGGGAGGAGCATTTTTTGGAGATAATATGTCATTCATCTCCGACACCACGATCGCCGCAACCCAGAGCCAAGGGTGCTCGATGAGCGATAAATTCAAGGCGAATATTCAAATAATTCTTCCGGCGGCGATTGTCGCGACTGCGATCTATGTCTTCCAAGGGATTAACATTGGATATCTCTATGAGCCTAAGCAGATAGAGTGGCTGCGTGTGATCCCATATCTTGCGGTCATTGTACTTGCGGTGATGGGGCTCAACGTAATGAAGGTGCTCGTTGTGGGTATTGCGCTGAGTGGTGTGATAGGTCTCTCAACGGGTGGTTTCACCATATGGGAGTACACCCAATCTATGGGAAATGGAATTGGTTCTATGGGAGAGTTAATAATCATCACGATGCTTGCCGGAGGGTTGTTGGAGCTGATCCGCATGAAGGGCGGTTTGGAGTGGTTGATCGGGGTATTGACGCGCGGAGTAAATAATAAGCGTATGGCGGAGTTGAGCATTGCGGCGATGGTCTCGGTGGCAAATCTATGTACGGCAAACAACACGGTGGCGATCATCACAACGGGAAAGATCTCGAAGGATATTGCGACACGTTTTGGTGTTGATCCACGTCGTTCGGCATCTATTATGGATACCTTCTCGTGCTTCGTGCAGGGGTTGTTGCCATATGGTGCACAGCTACTTATGGCATCGCAATTGAGTGGTGTCACGCCTCCCCAAATCATCGCGTCGCTCTACTATCCGATGTTGATAGGACTCTTTGGGGTTGCCGCGATATTACTACGCTATCCACGCAAATACGCATAAAAAAGTTGTATAAAAAGGCATTTTTTGCACTTCCCTCGCGCCTGAAATGCTCACGTACTATAGTACGCTCCGCTTTCAGTCACTTCACGAAGCCCAAAAACTGCCTTTTTATACAACTTTTACAACAAAAGGTGCAATCACCCTCTAACTACTTCTGCTTCGGTAGCGGGAACCTCTTAAATAGCGTCTCAGCCGCTTTCGCTAGCTTCTCATTGTCGCGAAGGATTAGCTGGTTGCCGGTGATCTTGGCGCTGATCTGCGAACAGAATACGTGGTTGTTACTGCGATTGTCAACTAGATCGACCATGACAACACCATTCTCAACCACCTCGGTTGTGATCGTTGGGTCGCTGTAATATGCGTGTACATAAGGTGTTGGGCCAAAGTATTGGTATCTACCCCAGCCGCCAACGGGACGAGGCCCTGCGATTGGTGCTCCAACCCCAACATACCCCGACACTCCGACGCCCGGATCAACATCTGTCTCGATGCTCTCTTTTGTCGAGAGACCCATATAAAGAGTTAGGTCTGCCCCGCTCTCCTTTTGTGTATATCCTCTCTTCTCGAGCTCCTTTGCTATCACGTAGTAGATTCTCTCGACATCAGGCTCCATAATACCCTCTGGGATGCTCTCTTTGTCGATCTTTTGGAGCTGGAATGTTTTGTAATCCGCGAGATCGCTTCCATTCAACACGCCACTGCTCTTTAGTACAAATGGTGAGCATGATGCTAGGCAGAGGGCCATAGCGGCAAAAAAGATAATTTTTTTCATGATGATAATTTATTTTATTAATATATAATTACACACGTTGATGACAAAGGTATAAATAAAAAAGTGAACCGTAGTAATTTTTGTATTAATTATCTACCAAAAATTGGCTCGTTTGAAAATAATTACTATCTTTGTCACGATAAAGAGGCATGTAATGAAGAGTACTAATTTTGCATATATTAATTTGCAATTCCACACCAATCAAATGATGTGGCAAGGTATTCATTTTTATTCTATAGGGTAACCGTTTGGTTACCTTTTTTTTGGGCATAGGTATGAGAATAGTATTAAAGGGTGCAGAATACTACACCCGAAAGGGTTTGCAACGAGCTGATATAGCTGTCGAAGATGGCGTTATCACACAGATAGGCAGCGATTTAAGCGTTGCTGATAGCGAGGTTTGCGACCTCGCAGGTTCTACTATTTTCCCCGGCCTAGTCGATGTTCATGTCCACCTTCGCGAACCGGGATTTTCACACAAAGAGACTATTCTATCAGGATCTAAGGCGGCGGCACGAGGTGGTGTCACCACACTCTTCACGATGCCAAATTTGAGCCCTGCACCCGACTCGGTGGAGAATGTGCAGCAGCAGCTAGATATCATAGCGCGTGATGCTGTGGTGGAGTGCATCCCTTATGGCGCGATCACGGTGGGTCAGAAGGGTCGCGGTGAGTTGGTCGATTTCGAGTCTTTAGCACCTATGGTTGGGGGCTTCTCGGATGATGGACGAGGTGTTCAGGAGGATGGATTGATGGAGCAGGCGATGGAGCAGGCGAAGGCGGTTGGTCGCAAGATCGTTGCCCATTGCGAGATCGATGCGTTGCTCTTCAAGGGGTATATCCACGATGGAGAGTATTGCAAGAAGAATAACCACCGAGGCATCTGCTCAGAATCTGAGTGGGGTCAGGTGAAGCGAGATATTGAGCTAGTGGAGCAGATCGGGTGTGAATACCACGTCTGCCACATATCGACTAAGGAGAGCGTGGAGTTGATCCGCGAGGCAAAGGCCAAGGGGCTTAAGGTGAGTTGCGAGACTGCTCCTCACTATCTGCTGCTTACGGATAATGATATTGAGGATTTGGGGCGATTCAAGATGAATCCACCAATTAGAAGTGCGGAGGATCGCGCAGCGCTTATCGAGGGTATCAAGGATGGTACGATCGATGCTATAGCTACGGATCATGCGCCACATTCGGAGGATGAGAAGTCGCGAGGTTTGGCGATGAGTGCATTTGGAGTTGTGGGGATTGAGTTTTCATTCGCTACGATGTACACTCATTTCGTAAAAACAGGCGTTATAACATTGGATCGCTGTGTGGAGTTGATGTCGAGCAGTCCGCGTGAGTTGTTTGGAGTAGGTGGCGGTGTTATTGAGGTTGGTGCTAAGGCCGATTTGGTGGCGTTTGATTTGAATCACGAGTATAATATCGACCCTGCTGAGTTTGTCTCGATGGGTAAGGCTACGCCACTTGAGGGGCTGAAGGTGCAGGGGCGCACGAAGCTGACGCTGGCTGGTGGCAAGGTGGTATATAGAGAGATTTAAAAAGTGGAATTTTGTCTACCCGAGATTTTTCTAGCGAAAAATTCGGGGGATCCCGCACTTGATGCGGGATCCCCCGAATTTCGAAGAAATCTCGGGTAAACATAAAACCTTAGCGCTCTCTGTGCGATTTTTGTTGAAAATCGCTTTTTAGCAGAGAGAGCGATGGTAACGAGAGAACTGCCTCCGGCGGGCGGGGATGGCACCCCCGCTGGTGCAATGAATATGACAAAAGAAGAAAGAAAACAAAATATTATTTAGATGAAACCGTACAACAAAAAAATTGTCCTTGAGAACGGACGCGAATTCTATGGTTATGGATTCGGTGCCGATTGTGACGCAGTGTGTGAGGTGGTATTCAACACCTCGATGGTGGGATACCAAGAGATCCTCTCTGACCCTTCATACACCGATCAGATGGTTGTGATGACCTACCCGCTAATCGGAAACTACGGAACAGCCGAGGAGGATTATGAGACGAAATTCCCAACTATCGGAGGTATGATCGTTCGCGAATACAACGATAGCCCATCGAACTTCCGCTACACAAAGACCCTCAGCGAGGTGTTGGAGGAGCACTCAATCCCAGCGATTGAGGGTGTCGACACTCGCCAGATCACACGTATCATCCGCGACGAGGGTTCACAAAGAGTGCTTATCACAAGCGCTGAGACTCCACTAGAGGAGGCGTTGGAGAGGATCAAAAAGACAGAGGTGCGTACTGATATGGTCTCACGCGTGAGTTGTAAGAAGCGTTGGTTCTCACGTACGGCAAATCACCAATATGATGTAGTGGCGATCGATTGCGGTATCAAACATAACATCATCCGTTGCTTCAACCAGAAGGGTTGCAACGTGACGGTTGTCCCTTATGACACTCCGATGGAGGAGATCATGGCGCTTAAGCCAGATGGAGTATTCCTCTCAAATGGCCCGGGAAATCCGGAGTATGTAACGCCAGTTATTGAGTTGGTGAAGAGTATTCGTGGTCAGGTGCCGATCTTCGGAATCTGCATGGGACACCAGATGATAGCACTAGCATATGGCGCAACGACCTTCAAGATGAAGTTCGGACATCGTGGAGGAAACCATCCGGTACTCAACATGGCGAGCGGCAAGGTGGAGATCACGAGTCAGAACCATAGCTACGCGGTGGAGTCGGAGTCGGTGAAGCGCACGAAGCTAGAGACTACACACTACAACATCCTCGACAATACATCGGAGGGCGTTGAGTGCCAAGAGGATAAGATCTTCTCGGTACAGTATCACCCCGAAAGTGCACCGGGACCAAACGACAGCACATACCTTTTCGACAAGTTTATTAAAATGATGGAGGAGCACAAAAATGCCTAAACGTACAGATATAAAGAAAGTTATGGTGATCGGATCGGGTCCGATCGTCATTGGTCAAGCAGCGGAGTTCGATTATTCGGGAACTCAGGCGTGTCTAGCACTTAAGGAGGAGGGATATGAGGTAGTCCTCGTAAACTCGAATCCGGCGACAATCATGACCGATACACATATTGCCGACAAGGTATATATGGAGCCATTGACATTGGAGTATGTGGCAAAGATCATCCGCTTCGAGCGTCCTGACGCGATCATCCCGGGATTGGGAGGTCAGACGGGTTTGAACCTTGCTGTTCAATTGGCTAAGAAGGGTGTGCTCGCAGAGTGTCAGGTTGAGATCTTGGGAACTTCGTTCGAGTCAATTGAGATGGCCGAAGATCGCGAGATGTTTAAGGATTTGTGCGAGAGACTTGGCGAGCCAGTCCTTCCATCGGAGATCACAACGACGATCGAGGAGGGAGTTGCGGCAGCTACGAGAATCGGATATCCGGTTGTGTTGCGCCCTGCATTTACCTTGGGTGGAACAGGTGGAGGATTTGCAGATGATGAGCCTCAGTTGCGCGATATGATGCGTACAGCATTGGCGTTGTCGCCTGTAACTCAAGTACTTGTAGAGAAATCTATCAAGGGATATAAGGAGATCGAGTATGAGGTAATGCGTGATGCAAACGATACGGCGATCGCGGTGTGTAACATGGAGAATATCGACCCAGTGGGAGTCCACACGGGAGACTCTGTGGTTGTTGCGCCATCGCAGACCTTGACAAATAAGGAGTATCAGATGTTGCGTGATTCATCGTTGAAGTTGATCCGCGAGTTGAAGATCGAGGGTGGATGTAACGTGCAGTTTGCACTCGATCCATTGTCGTTCCAATACTATCTGATCGAGGTTAACCCACGTGTATCGCGTTCGTCAGCTTTGGCGTCGAAAGCTACGGGATATCCGATTGCACGTGTGAGCGCGAAGATCGCGGTGGGTCTACACCTTCACGAGATTCAGATGGCAAATACACCCGCTTCATTTGAGCCAGCGTTGGATTACGTGGTGACAAAGATCGCACGTTTCCCATTCGATAAGTTCACAGATGTATCGAATAGCCTTGGCACACAGATGAAGGCTACGGGTGAGGTCATGGCTGTAGGTCGCACAATGGAGGAGTCGTTGCTCAAGGCGATCCGTTCGTTGGAGACTGGCGTTTGCCACTTGTATCACCGTAAGTTCGACCGTATGTCAGCTGACGACATGTTGCTCTATATCAAGGAGGGAACAGATGATCGATTGTTCGCAGTTGCACAGTTGATCCGTTTGGGAATTGATTTGGGAATGATCTACAACGCATCGAAGATCGATATGTTCTTCTTGGAGAAGTTCCGCAATATTGTTGAGTTTGAGAAGGTTGTTGAGAAGAATATCGATGATTTAGAGACATTGCGCGATGCAAAGAAGATGGGCTTCTCGGATAAATATATCGGACAGCTTTGGGGTAAGAGCGAGGCGGAGATGTACCATATGCGTAAGGCAGAGGGGATCTACCCGGTATTTAAGATGATCGACACTTGCGCGAGCGAGTTTAGCTCATACGTACCATACTTCTACTCGACTTATGAGACTGAGAATGAGTCAATTGTGAGCAATCGCGAGAAGATCGTAGTTCTTGGATCGGGTCCTATCCGTATTGGTCAGGGAGTGGAGTTTGACTACTCTACAGTTCATGCAATATGGTCTATTCGTGAGGCTGGTTACGAGGCGATCATCATCAATAACAACCCTGAGACAGTATCTACAGATTACACAACGTCAGATAAATTGTACTTCGAACCGCTTATGGTTGAGGATGTTATGAACATCTTGGATTATGAGAAGCCAAAGGGCGTTATCGTATCGTTGGGGGGACAAACTGCGATCAACCTAGCTGAGCCATTGGCAAAGCTTGGTGTGCCAATCATCGGAACAGGTGTTGAGGCTATCCGCAACGCTGAGGATAGAGGATGCTTCGAGAAGATCATGGAGGAGTTGGGAATCCCACAGCCTGAGGCTGAGGCGGTTACTGACATCGAAGCTGGTGTTGCAGCTGCTGCTCGCATCGGTTATCCGGTGTTGGTTCGTCCTAGCTACGTGCTTGGAGGTCGCGCTATGCAGATCGTTAGCTGCGAGGAGCGTCTTCGCCACTATCTACATACTGCTGTGGAGGTTAACGTTGACTCTCCGGTTTTGGTGGATCGCTATATCATGGGTAAGGAGTTGGAGGTTGATGCAATCTGCGACGGTAAGGATGTTTTCATCCCGGGTATTATGGAGCACGTTGAGAAGACAGGTATCCACTCGGGAGACTCTATCTCGGTCTACCCTACCTTCTCGGTGAGCGATGCAGTGAAGGAGAAGATCGCAACATATACAAAGGCATTGGGTCTACGTATCGGAATCATCGGACTATATAATATACAGTTCATCTTGGATGATAAGGAGGAGGTTTATGTAATCGAGGTGAACCCACGTTCATCGCGTACAGTGCCATTCTTGTCGAAGTCTACGGGTGTTCAGATGGCGGATATCGCTACGCAGGTTATCTTGGGTAAGTCACTTAAAGATCAGGGAATCAACGATTTGGTAGCTCCACAGCGCAAGCGTTGGTTCGTGAAAGCTCCAGCATTCTCGTTTGCTAAGATTCGTGGAATGGAGTCATATTTGTCGCCTGAGATGAAGTCTACGGGTGAGGCTATCGGATATGATAACCGCTTGACTCGTGCGCTTTACAAGGCGTTGCAGTCGTCGGGAATGGCAGTGGCTAACTATGGAACAATCCTCGTTACAATCGCTGACGATGATAAACCAAAGGCGTTGCCACTTGTGAAGCGTTTCTACGATTTGGGATTCAATATCGAGGCAACATCGGGAACAGCGGAGTTCTTACGTAAACATGGAATTCGTACTCGTGTTCGCCAGAAGATGACAAGCAATAGCGCTGATATCATGGAGTCGTTGCGTCAGGGTCACGTGAACTATATCATCAACACCAACGATATAAACCAGACAAATGCACGTCTTGATGGATATGATATCCGTCGTGCAGCGGTTGAGAACTCAGTTACGTTGTTCACATCGTTGGAGACAGTGAAGGTGTTGTTGGATGTCTTGGAGGAGATCACATTTGGAGTCTCTACGATCGACGCAAGAATCTAAAAAACTTAAGTGCCTATGTATAAGAGAGGTAAATATAAGATAACATCGAATAGTGCGCTCACAGAGAGTATCTACGAGATGACACTGGAGGGGGATACGCAGTATATCACCGCTCCGGGACAATTCATAAACATCGAGATTGCGGGGCGCTATTTGCGTCGCCCGATCTCGGTGTGTGATTACAAGGATGGCGAGATCACCATTATATATAAGGTAGTGGGTGGTGGCACAAAGGATATGAGCGAGATGGCTGCAGGCATGGAGCTCGATATTCTGACTGGTCTAGGAAATGGATTTAACACCACGATCCGCACATTCTCGCCACTTTTGGTGGGCGGAGGAGTCGGTATTCCACCACTCTACAATTTGTGTAAGGTATTGGTAGCCAATGGTAAAAGAGCTACGGTAGTGTTAGGATTCAACAATGCGAGCGAGGCGTTCATGGTGGAGCGTTTCGAGGCGTTGGGTGCAAAGGTTGTGGTTACAACAGCCGATGGTTCGATGGGAACGAAGGGGTTTGTGACGGCAGCGTTGAAGGGTTTGACCTTCGATTATGTCTACTCTTGCGGCCCTATCCCGATGCTCAAAGCACTCTACGATGCTACTCCAGATGTTGGGGCTGAGTTCAGCTTCGAGGAGCGTATGGGGTGTGGTTTTGGTGCTTGTGTAGGTTGCACGTGCAAGACTAAATATGGTTATAAGCGAATCTGTAAAGATGGTCCTGTATTGGACAGAGAGGAGATTATATGGTAGAGAAGAAGTATGATTTAAGCGTAACGCTTTGTGGGATGGAGATGGAGAATCCGATCGTCCCAGCGAGTGGAACTTTTGGCTATGGCGATGAGTTCAAGGATTTCTACGATATCAATATGTTGGGCTCTTTCTCGTTCAAGGGGACTACCAAAGATGCGCGATTTGGAAACCCTACGCCACGTATTGCGGAGTGTGAGGGTGGAATGATCAACTCTGTGGGGTTGCAGAATCCGGGTGTTGATAAGGTCATCGAGCGTATTTTGCCTTCGATGAAGAGCTATTTCCGTAAGCCGGTGGTTGCAAACATCAGTGGTTTTTCGGTTGATGAATATGTCTATTGCTGCGAGAGAATCGATAAGCAGAGCCAAGTGGGGATCATCGAGGTGAATGTAAGCTGTCCAAATGTGAAGCATGGAGGTATGAGCTTCGGAACATCTGCAGAGCACGCAGCCGAGGTTACACGCGCGGTTAAAGCGGTGACTACTAAGCCGGTATTCATCAAGCTGAGCCCTAATGTGACCGATATTGCTGCTATAGCAAAGGCGTGTGAGGAGGCTGGCGCGGATGGAATCTGTCTGATCAATACGCTTCTGGGAATGAGGATTGACACACTGCGTCGTCGTCCGGTTATCGCCAATACGATGGGGGGATTTTCGGGCCCTGCGGTCTTCCCTGTGGCGCTTAGAATGGTTTATCAGGTGGCTCAGGCGTGTAAGATTCCGATCATGGGGTGTGGAGGAGTATCCTCGGCCGCTGATGTGATCGAGATGATGATGGCAGGTGCTACAGCGGTACAGGTGGGTTCGGAGAATTTGCGTAACCCCTACGCCTGCAAAGAGATCATCGAGGCCTTGCCCACTGAGATGGAACGTTTAGGAATCACTTCACTTCGCGATATTATTGGGGTGGTGAAGTAGGATGAGATGGCGGCTTATGTCTATATAATGACAAATAGAGATAATCGAGTTTTATATGTAGGTGTAACCAGTAATTTGCGCAAACGAGTTTTAGAGCATAAAAACCACTTACAAGAGGGGTTCACAGATAACAATAACTGTGAAAAATTGCTTTATTATGAGGAGTATTGTGATATTAGAGAGGCTATACAGCGTGAAAAGGTGTTGAAGAGGTGTTGAAGAGGTGGAGGCGAAAATGGAAGTATGATTTAATACGAAGCATGAATCCTGAGTTTCGAGATCTGTTTGGGGAATGATTTTAAGCGGAATTTTTGTCTACCCGAGATTTTTCTTGCGAAAAATTCGGGGGATCCCGCATCAAGTGCGGGATGACGACATGCGGTGAGAAGTGCGGGATGACGACATGCGGTGTGACATTACTTAGTGAGATACGAAATTTTTAATTTCGTCATCCCGCACTTGATGCGGGATCCCCCGAATTTTTCGCAAGAAAAATCTCGGGTAAAACATAAAAGACCATAAAAAACAAACATATGAAAAGAGACGTAATAATAGCATGTGACTTCGCAAGTGCGGAGGAGACATTCAAGTTCCTAGACAAATTCAACGACCAAACTCGTAAACCATTCGTGAAGATCGGCATGGAGCTATTCTATGCCGAAGGGCCCCAAATCGTGAGAGAGATCAAAGCACGAGGACACCAGATCTTCCTAGATCTAAAGCTCCACGACATCCCAAACACCGTGAAAAAGGCGATGAACGTACTCTCGCGTTTGGATGTTGATATGTGTAATCTGCACGCGGCAGGTACTATCGAGATGATGAAGTATGCGTTGGAGGGGCTCACTCGCCCGGATGGAACACGTCCTTTATTGTTGGCTGTCACGCAGTTAACCTCGACAAGCGAGGAGCGTATGCAGAAAGATCTGTTGATTGGTGCGAAAATTGAGGATACAATTGTGCACTACGCAAAGAATGCGCGCGAGGCGGGGTTGGATGGTGTTGTATGCTCTCCATTGGAGTCGCAGATGGTGCACACGGCGTGTGGCGATGAGTTCTTGACGGTCACTCCGGGAGTACGTTTTGCTGATGGCGAAGTGGCTGATCAGGTGCGTGTTACGACTCCAGCGAAGGCTAAGGAGATTGGCTCGAACTACATCGTTGTAGGTCGTCCGATCACAGCAGCGGCTGATCCAGTAGCGGCTTATGAGCGCTGTCTAAACGAATTTGTATAAAAATATGAAAAAGATCACCATGTTCATCCAACCGCGATGTCCTTTCTGCGTCAAGGCGCTGAAGTATATCGAGGAGGCAAAGGCGAAGTATCCAGAGCTCCAACCAATTGAGATAGAGATACATGACGAATTGAAAGAGCCGGAGTTTGCCGACACATTCGACTACTACTATGTGCCAACATTCTATATCGATGGGGAGAAGGTGCATGAGGGTGGAATCTATGCCGATGAGATGGCTGATTTGCTGAAAAAGGCATTATAATAACACGTCTATATATCATTACGTATTCTTCACATTCGTCATCCTGAACTTGATTCAGGATCTCGCGATTGAGCGGTGTACAAGTATTATCTTCGCGGGATTCTGAATCAAGTTCAGAATGACGGACGTGGAATTAAAATATATAAAAGAAGAAACCTTAAAACTCAAAAAATATTATGGAGAAAAGTATAGCAAAGGATCTACTCTCGATTAGAGCGGTGTTCCTACGTCCCGACGAGCCATTCACATGGGCTAGTGGAATCAAAAGCCCGATGTATTGCGATAACCGATTGACACTCAGCTACCCTGAGGTGCGCGATCGCGTGGAGGCAGGTCTTGCCAAGATCGTGATGGAGCAGTTCCCAGAGGCGCAAGTGTTGATGGGAACATCGACTGCAGGTATTGCTCACGCGGCGATCACATCGACAGTACTCAATATGCCAATGGGATATGTGCGCAGCGGATCGAAGGATCACGGTCGTGGAAATCAGATCGAGGGTAAGTTGGAGCCGGGACAGAAAGTCGTGGTGATCGAGGATTTGATCTCGACAGGCGGATCGTGCATTGAGGTTGTTGAGGCTCTTCGCGAGGCTGGCGCCGAGGTGTTGGGAATCGCAAGTATCTTCACTTATGGTATGAAGAAGGGGTTGGATCGTTTGGCAGCAGCAGATGTTATAAACTACTCACTATCAAACCTTGACGCGCTTGTTGAGGTTGCAGCAGAGATGGGATATATCGCACCGGAGGATCGCGAGAGATTGCTCAAGTTCCGCGATAATCCTTCGGACGAGAGCTGGATGAATAAATAATAATTTTCGATAGTCACACTCGTCATCCCGCATCAAGTGCGGGATGACGACAAGCGGTGTGTTGTATGAGTGTGAAAAGACTAATAATAAACAAAACCCATCATGCGCCATCTAATTGACCCAACAGACCTATCAGTCGAGGAGACTGGTGAGATCATCTCTTTAGCGGAGGATATAATCGCAAATCGCGAAAAATATAGTTCAATCTGCAAAGGGAAAAAACTAGCAACACTATTTTACGAACCATCTACACGTACTCGACTCAGCTTCACAGCAGCGATGATGGAGCTGGGAGGCAATGTCATAGGGTTCTCGGATGCCTCATCCTCTTCGGCTTCGAAGGGTGAGACTGTAGCAGATACTGTACGTGTAATAAGCTGTTTTGCCGATATTATAGCGATGCGCCACTTCAAGGAGGGTGCACCACTTGTGGCATCGCAACACGGCTCAATACCGGTGATAAATGCCGGAGATGGATCTCATGCTCACCCGACACAAACCCTCACCGATCTGCTCACGATAAAGCGCGAGAAGGGACGTTTGGATAACCATACGATAGGTTTCTGCGGTGATCTGAAGTTCGGACGCACCGTCCATTCACTGATCAAGGCACTGGCGAGATATGAGGGGATCAAGGTTATCTTGATTGCACCAAAGGAGCTACAGCTGCCGGAGTATATGTTGGAGGATCTATCTCGCAACTCAACGATCGAATTCCGCGAGGTGGCGACGATGGAGGAGGTGATCTCGGAGCTTGATATACTCTATATGACGCGTGTTCAGAAGGAGAGATTCTTCGATGAGGATGAGTTCGATCGCTTGAAGGATTCATTTATCCTGACTCCGGAGAAGATCATTCCGGCCAAGAAGGATATGACAATTTTGCATCCGCTGCCACGTGTGAATGAGATTACGCAGGAGGTTGATAGCGATCCGCGAGCGGCATATTTCCGACAGGTGGAGAATGGCAAGTTTGTACGTATGGCACTTATCTGCAAGTTGTTGGAGTGGTATGACAAACGCCCATTAGATCGCTATGATCCATCGCTAGGTGAGGGAATGAAGTGTGCGAATAGGCGCTGTATAACAGCTACGGAGGATGTCCCACAATACTTCCACAAGGATAGCAGCGGTTTGGCACGTTGCTCGTATTGCGAGGCTAAGGCTAAGTTGTAGCCCCCACCCTTTATTCGAAAACTTAACATAGGCTGTCCAAAATGGAAATTTGGGCAGCCTATGCTGTGTTGTAGAAGTTGTAAAAAAGAGCAGTTTTTGGGCTTCGTGAAGTGACTGAAAGCGGAGCGTACTTTGGGTGCGTGAGCATTTCAGCCACAAGGGAAGTGCAAAAACTGCCTTTTTATACAACTTCTTTTTACTCGGTAAATTCAATCTCCTTATCGATACCATCATCCCAAGAGTTGGCAGTTACAGTGATGCAGATTGCAGAGTTAACATTGTCGAGAATATCGTCACCCTCATCTACATCTGGCACCTCTGGAGTGGTAGTCGAGCCATCATCTTTTTTGGTCAACGTCACCTTCACTCCATCTTTGTCAACGTAGTAGTCCTCGATCAAGATTCCTCCGGTAGAGTCCTCAGATCCAAGTCCCAATGTTATGTCGTACTCCTTGTTTGGCAAAAAGCAGTGTGCAAGAGGGAAGGCAGCCATGACATAGAGTGTCCTGTCTAGATCTGTAGAGATATAATCTTCACCATCTGGTAGATTACGAACTTTTGCATACCCAACTAACGGATTTTCATTGACATTAGTTAGATAGTAGATCACCTCGATATATGTGCCTACTATTTTAGAATTAGCTATCTGCTCGGCTGTTGCAGCGGTTGTGCTCTGAGGGATAATCATCAATGGGCTCTCTGTTAGAGTACTGATTATTTTAGCACTACCATCACCGCTTGATATCGCTGACGCATTTGATTCTACAGAGTAATATTCATACTCGCTATCACTTGTTCCGCTATTCTCCCACGATGCACCAACATCGGTTGATGTTGCATCATCATCTAATGGAGTGATGGTAACTGTGCCTTTGCCATCCATATTGATGAGTCGAGCTCTGGCAATATAGACTTTGTTAGTGCCTGTTGCAGCGTAGAGATGGATCTTAGATAGTGCGTGTTTGTGGTAGACGCTAAGCGTTCCATCTGCAGGGATAGCATCTATCTCGCTTGCGTGAAATACCAAATCCTTGTGTAATGAAGATTCTCCCGATACTGTGTAGTCCGTATATGTTGCATCATCGTCGGTGAATGTGAGGTTTGTATATGGTGATCCATCATGCAGCGAGTAGAATTTCGCAGGGAATACGATATCGCTCCACTTGATAGGATCATCTGCACCTTGATTCCAATTCGTACCGTCATAGGTGAATTTGTAGGTCAAGGCTTTGCTTGCACTATCATCAATATGCAGCTCTACGTAGGCTTTTGTTTCGAGAGTTTCCGTTGTGGTATCTGTACCTTTGGTTGTGCCGGCGTAGACGTTGATCGAGACTAGATCGCTGCTATCACCACTCGGATAGTCGATCATGTTAGTCTCATCTTCCGTGCAGCTACACATGGCGGCTGCAAGAAGCATTACTGGAAAGAATAATTTTTTCATGAGATAGTTTTTTTAAATAAATTAAATACTGTGGGGTTATATAAGCAATATCGCCTCCTTTTCTCCCCACGCTTCCACTCCAAATCCCGTGCCGTCACCATCTGGAAGCGTGATCTTATCATCATCGGATTCGAGTGTTATTAAAATTTTTACGTTTTCTTGCTCCATAACTTGATCTGTTATATCGCGCGTGAATTTCTCGAGTTCACCGTTATTCAAAATTATATCGAGCTCTAACTCATATGTTTGACTCGCATCGGGCACTTTGCCAAATGTTATGATCTGCGCCTCGACATACCCATCTTTGGACTTCTCGTCGGTATAAGTTGCAGAGGTGAATGAAAAGCTATATATTACAGTTTTATCCTCCATCGAGATCCTATCACCAGAGAGTAGGTAAGCCCCTGCTGCAAACCCCTTCACTACGCCTTGGATAGTTTGGGCATTGTTGAGATTGTCGACATATACCCTAAAGCTACATATTGTTGTGGTGGGGGTAGGCACAACATCGATCAATATCTGCTCATTGTGCAGCTCTCCGCAATAGGGGCACACCTCCGTGTCGACTATCACCTCCAACTGATCCATGTGCCATGTGGCAAGTTGCCCATGTGTGGTGGCCAACACCTCGTCTGATGCCATGCTATAATATGCAGTGGTTGGGAGTGTGGTCTCGACTATCTTAGCTAAGAACTCATCGTATGAATCAGAGTTCTCAAACTTAAGACCTGCGATATCCTCCACCACATCATTAAATATAAGTAGGGAGTAGAACCCATCCAGAAGATTTATAGTGGCCGACTCCACATCTCCCGACACCTTCAAATAGGGTGCATCACCCCCTTCGGGGTATGCGTAGATCGAAAGATTGTGGATATTTGTGGGGTCTATATTTGACTCACTCCAATCCACCGAAGCCTTGATTGATGAGTGGTCACTCAACTCGTCATATTTACATAGATCCTGCTTGCACGATGATATAATCGCCACCAAAAACATATAGTAAAAAACTCTCTTCATACCCTTTATCTCTTTACTTTACAATCAATTAACCACGATAGCGAGACCTTCGCTCTAGTTGGTCCAAACCATTTGTAACGACCATTGCGCCTCTCGATCGCGTGCCAATATTCGTTGACACAGAACTCCGCCTCGTAATAGTGGTAGAATGTGGTCATATATCCAATGCCCAACGAGTACTCCAACCTTAGATTCCCCGCTCTATTAATTGGGTGAGCATATCCGCCGCTCACGCCACCCGTAAAGGAGGCATCTCCCTGATATCCGCGCGCATGATACTCGAAATCATACTCTCCGACTCCAACATATGCCCCGGTGAACCATCCCGTTAGCAGTGGCCGCGACTCTCTCTCGCCCCACCAATATCGCCCCTCGAGGTTGCCATTTAATAGTTGCAGGCGGTTGCGCTTGCTGTTCGCCTTGCCGTTGTCCATCCTCCACCAAGGGAAGATCAGCTCTCCTGCCACAGACCATCGCTCCGTGATTGGGAATTCGATCTCCACGTTTATCATTGTCATGGCGTCGAATAGCAGATTGGTTTTTAGCGCTAGTAGAGGCTCTAGATCGTACTCCTGAGGCTCGGCCGTGAGCTCCTCTTCGTACTCCTCTTCGCGGGACTCGATAACATAGAATTTATCTACGTATGAGTAGTTTTGCCCATATAACCCGCAGCTTATAAGGGTGAAAATAGTGATAAGTATATTTCGCATAGCACAAAATTTAATAGATGTCGCGATTTGATTTGTAGATCAAATCGGAATTCGCAATTTTGTTGCCAAAGTTTCAGGTAGATACATACGAAAAATACCGAGGAGGAATAGGATGCCTATTTCTCCTCGGTATTTATGTTTTTTATTTTTGCGCTCTCTGAGAGATTTTTTTCTGAAAATCTCTTTTTTTTCAGAGAGAGCGTGTGTTACGTTGGGTACTGTCTCCGACGGGCGGCGTGCTCGCCGCGGAGCTAATTAATATTAGAGATTCAAACTATCGGTTGGGATCTTCGCCAACTCATCAAGAGCACGCATCAAAGTATCATCCATAGGGTAGATATAGTTATAATACCCATTATCCTCCAACGAGGTATTGCGCGCTATAAACGCCTTCAACTGACGCTCAATATAGATTCTCGCCTCTTGGATCTCACTCTCCTTCGCCTCATATTCATTCCTCTTGGCATAGGCCAAGAAGTCATCGACCAAACTCTTATCCGATGCAAAATGCGCATCCATCTGCTCGAAGCTCTCAATTGCCGCCAGCTCATCACGATGGCGATCCGAATACTCAATCGTATATTTATAGAGGATATTATTGCTCGCCACACGAATAAAGAATAGCGGCAACTTCTCCCTCGAAACAGGGACAAAGATATCTGGCATAATACCGCCACCGCCATAGACCGTCTTACCCCCCGGAGTGATAAATTTCAAAGAGTCAGCAAAGGCTATGCTATCGACCGTGTATAACTCCTCATGCTCAATGCGCGCTAAGATCTCATTCTCGTAATTATCCCCCTCGCCCATCTTATATGGTTTCTGGATAGAGCGACCCGTCGGTGTGAAGTAACGTGCCGAGGTGAGACGAATAGCCGATCCATCTGGGAATGGAATTTGGCGTTGTACCAACCCCTTGCCAAACGATCTACGTCCAATGATCGTTCCGCGATCGTTATCCTGAAGTGCTCCTGCAACAATCTCGCTCGATGATGCACTGCTCTCATCGATCAATATAATGAGATCTAGCCCCTGCATCTGACCCTCACGATCGCTGAACTCCATCTCTCGTTTTCCATCTCGATCCTCCGTGTAGACAATCAGGGCACCCTTTGGCAGAAACTCCGTAGCGATGGCGATAGCTTGATCCATAAATCCTCCGGAGTTACCCCTCAAATCGATGATCAGCGACGACATCCCTTGGTGCATAAGTTTATTCGAGGCATCGATAAACTCGCGGTAGGTCGTGCGAGCAAATTGAGACATATTGATATATCCAACCCCATTAGCGATAATAAACGAAGCGCCAATACTATGAATCGGAATCTTTCCACGCTTCACCACAACATCAAGCAGCCCCTCAACTCCAGAGCGCTCAATGCCCAACTTCACCTTTGTGCCGCGCTTTCCTCGTAGGCGGCTCACGATATAATCTTGATCAAGCTTTTGTCCCGCAACGAGCGAGTCATTGATCATCACGATTCTGTCTCGAGCCATAAGACCAGCCTTTGCACTCGGGCCGTTATTGATCACATTGAGGACAATAACGGTGTCTGTAGCCATATTAAAGACAATGCCTATACCATCAAACTCGCCATCCAACGACTCGTTGACGCGCTTAAAATCCTTTGCTGGGATATATGATGAGTGTGGATCTAACCTCTTCATCAGCTTCGGGATCATCGACTCCGAGAGCGTATCTATTGCGATAGAGTCAACATATACCTCATCGATGAGCGATAATATCTCCGTGAGTTTATCCTTCTGCAACGCTGGTGGAGTGACCGAATTCAGGAACTGTATGAATTGGCGATGGGTATAGTTTTGCGAAACTTTGAACCCCACGATACCCCCTAAGCAGATACACGAAATTACGATTATGTGGATCTTGAATCGAGCGAAAAAGCTAGATATGTTTGACATGATTACTTGTTCTTAAATGTGTAGGCCAAACCGACGCTCAACAGCGACTGAGTCTGGATTTTATAGTTCTGTGATTTGTTGTAGTAGAGTTGGAAGCTGAGCGATGTGGTGATTAGCGAGGTCGCCTTAATCTCAATCTTATTCTCCCAACGCACTGTAGGGCTGATCGATAGTGATGGTTTGAGCCCTACGCTACCCCCGTCGCTCCAATCCGTGAGTGCCGACTCATACTCATCCGTATCGGAGTAGACATTTTTGCTCGATAGCTGCGTCATCCATCCGTAGAATGTGTAGAGTGTGGTTGTATAACGGAGATATTTGCTCTTTCCGAAATATTTGTCATACTCGATCTGCACAGATGATCCACCCTCATATGCCGAGTTCGAGAGCGGACTAACTCCATAGGGCTCTACGTAGCTACTTGAGGTTGATTCTGGATTTCCATATGAATATTGGGCATTATCCTTCACCTTGTCGCTCGTGACATATATGGCACTCATAGCGACCGGTGACAAGCTGATCTCGAACGGATATTTATCACTTGGCGAGTCATAGATCAAACCTCCCGAGATATCCAAATATCCCGGCGAAAGGAAGGTGCTCTTGAGGTTGTAATCATTCTGCGATCCGCTCGACACATATCCATCAGCGAACTGGGTACGGAACTTCACCGTCGCTCCATAGCTCCAATTATCCGACATCTTGAGCGATGGCGTGACCGACAACCACACCTCATCTTGATTCTTATACCATGTTGGAACCTGCTCCACCGTACCATCATCGAGGGTTTGATCCAACAGCACTCGATAATATCCGAACTTGCCGCTAAACGACGTTGTGAGCGAGAATTTATCCTTTGTGAATACGTGTTTCAAAGTTAGCGATGCGAGCAACGTGATGGAGTTATCTCCTCCCGAAGTCTCGATCCAAGGGTCGTTGAGGCTCGTCATGCTACCCGTTGCCGATCCCGATATTTCGAGGGTGTTTCGCTCCTTGCGGATCTGCTGCCTATCATATTTGTACTTCGCTTTTTTGTAGTAGTCGACACTATTGAGGCTCAATATACGGATTGAGTCGGCAAACGAGACGTTGCGATTGCTTCGATTTCGTACATTGTCGATATCCATCTGTGCCTGAGCGACGAATGGTGTTATGATTAACAGTAGCGTAAAAAGTCTAAGTATTGGTTTCATGCTGTAAATAACGTTTAAAATCTTAGCAAAAGTATGAATTTATTCTCAAAATACCTATATTTGCGGAGTACAAAAAAATAAAAAACATTCATCATGAAGTATATCGGAGCACACGTCAGCGCATCTGGAGGGTTAGAAAACGCACCTAAAAACGCCGCTGCAATTGGGGCGACAGCCTTTGCCCTATTCACCAAAAATCAACGCCAATGGGCTGCTCCAGAGTTGACTGCAGTGCAGATCAAGCTCTTTCGCGATGAGTGTGAGAAGAACGGATATAGCGCGGCGCAGATCCTGCCACACGATAGCTACCTCATAAATCTGGGCCATCCGGAGGAGGAGGGGCTCGAGAAGTCCCGCGCGGCATTCAACCACGAGATGGCGCGTTGCGAGGCTTTGGGGCTCGACAGATTGAATTTCCACCCTGGGTCACATCTTCGCAAGATCTCGATCGAGGAGTCGTTGGATCGTGTTGCGGAGTCTATCAACTTGGCGCTGGCGGCCACTTCAGGGGTCACGGCGGTGATTGAGAATACGGCTGGTCAGGGGTCGAACCTCGGTTTTGACTTCAACCACCTTCGCCATATCATCGATAGGGTGGAGGATAAGAGCCGTGTGGGGGTCTGTCTAGATACCTGCCACACCTTCGCTGCAGGGTACGACCTCACCACTTCGGCGGCGTGCGACGAGACCTTTGGCCTATATGGCGAGATCGTGGGGTTTGACTATCTTCGCGGAATGCACCTCAACGATGCGATGAAGCCCGTTGCGAGCCGCGTTGACCGCCATGCTCCAATTGGCGAGGGCGAGATCGGCCTTGGCTGCTTTGAGTATATCATGGCCGACAAGCGTTTCGACTCGATACCGCTCGTCTTGGAGACTCCGGATGAGAGCCGTTGGGCGGATGAGGTGGCTATGTTACAGCAGATGGCACGTTAGGCGATGAAATATTTTTGCTGATTATCAGCGAGTTGTGATTTTATTTGAAAAATAGTGGTCTAAATATTTGGAGAAACCGAAAAAAGACCCTATCTTTGCATCACCAAACGAGAAATGGTGGATTCATCTAAGGGCTAGGATACCTGCCTCTCACGCAGGACATAGGGGTTCGAATCCCCTATCCACTACTCAGAAGCGACGACTAATTATAGTTGTCGCTTTTTTCTATGGTACAACTTCTAGGGTTAGGGTACAAACAAAAAGAGTGGAAGCTCTATGCCCCCACTCTCTAATTATCTTTTCTAGCGAAAATGTATTACTTCAATGCCGCAGTGATAGCATCCTTGACACGTGCCATGAACTCTACGTTGCTCTCCCCATCCCCAGCGATCATCTGAGGAAGGAACTCAACATTGATCTGGCGTCCGAAACGTGGGAAGCGAACCTTACGGTATGTAGCGCCCTCTGATCCGCTGATAGCGACAGGGACAACAGGTATGCTAAGTGCCTCACTAAGGATTGCAAAGCTCTCCTTGAAGCTCTTCATTGAACCATCCTTCGAACGTGTTCCCTCGGGGAAGATGACGATGTTATGCCCTTGAGAGAGAACCTGATACATCTGCTGCATCGATTCGCGAACGTTGGTATTGACATTCATCAAAATGACATTGTTGCGCTGCGCCATATACCCCTTGAACCCACCTTGGAAGTGTTTATCCTTAGCAAAGAAGAAGGTGTTGTGGACAACACTCCAGCTCAATTTAGAGGTGATAAAGACCCCATCAAATCCACTTCTATGGTTCGCCACAAAGAGCACTGGTCCACTAGGTACGCTCCTCTCTCCATGCGAGGTGAAGCGATAATATATCGAGAAGAATAGCCACATAAAGGTGTGGACAAAGCGGTGAATAAAGCCGCTTCGAGGGAGTTTAACCTCGCCCTCGCCACTGCGCAAAATATCGTTCCAACTAACATCCCCATCGGATAATGTGGTCGACTCCGAGCGCTCCTCAACATAGGCCGTAAGCAGATTAAGAGTCGACAGATCAGCCAATTGCGACTCCTCAATACGCACCCCAAAGCTCTCCTCAACATACGAAAGCAGCGACACTCGACCCAAAGAGTCCAACGCCAAATCGATCTCGAAGTGCGAGTCTCCATTGGCGTACTGCCCCGTCTGATCATCGACAAAAGCCTTGAGGAGTTGATAGCTCTCCGAACGATCCGAGATATCCTCGCGTGGAGCCTCCTCACGCGCTGTCATCAACTCCGCGAGTTTGAATCGTTGAGTCTTTCCAAGGCGTGTCTTTGGCAACTCATGCGAGATGATATGGTATCTCATTATTCGTTTATAGCTCTGAGCCTCGCGGTTATAGGCCTCGATCTCTGCGCGCACCAACTCATCCAACGTGCCATCTACACTCTTCGAGACCGCCGCCATATCGGGATATACTATCGCCTGCAAGATATCCTCATGAAGCACGATTGCCACCTCCTTAATTATCGGCGACTCCTGCGTGATCTCATTCTCGATCTGCGCTGGGTTGATGTTCTTTCCATTTGGCGTAACGATAATCTCCTTGATACGTCCCGTGATCTGGATTCCAAACTGCTCATGGTAGTTTGCCGTATCCCCCGTGTGCAACCACCCATCGCGGATGATCGCTGCCGTCTCCTCCGGACGATTGTAGTACCCCTTCATCACATTTGCACCACGCACCAATAGCTCACTGTTCTCGCCAATCATATGTTCGCAACCCGGCAATATTCGGCCACAATAGCCAACCTTACGCTCACCCGGACGTGTGAAGGCGATCATCGGAGCACACTCCGTCATTCCATACCCCTCAAGCACATAGAATCCAAGGTTTTTAAGGGCATTGCCCGTCTCAATCGGCAGCGCTGCACCTCCCGATACCAAGTACTCCATCGACCCTCCAAAGGTATCTTGAACCTGCTTAAATATCTTTTTCGAGAGTGCCTGAGAACCGATCGCTCCACACAATTTATAGAGCGCATAGGCCACCGGACTCGCCTTGACCTTTGCCATGATACCCTTCACAAGAGTCTCGTAAAGACGTGGCACACCGATGATTATAGTTATTCGACCCTCCTTCAACGTTCCGATGATAGCCTCGGGGGTCAAACTCTCCAAGATATAGATTTGCCCACCAGAGTAGAGTGGTGCTAGGAACGCTCCTGCATAGGCGAAGATGTGGTGGAGCGGTAGGATCATAAGTGTGCGAGACTCCGAATGGAAGATCTTATTGACGTTACACACAGCATCGACATTATACCACAGATTGCCATAGGTCAACATAACACCCTTCGGAGATCCTGTCGTTCCCGAGGTGTAGATAATGGTCATTATATCATCCGCACCACCCGGCATCACCGGCTCGATTGGCAATAGCTTCACCCCGCCTGCATCGATATCTTCCGATGTGAAGATGATTGGTGAGTACTCTGCATCTGACCCCTGCACGATTCCAACACACTCCTCAACGAGCTCTCGGTTCTCCTTTGTGGTGTATATTATCTGTGGTTTCGAGTCGCCCATCATATAGCTCAGCTCCTTCGAAGTCGAGGTGACATCGACCGGAATGGTGATCGCCCCTAGACGCATTGTGCCATATAGTGCGAAGATATACTCGGGGGTATTCTTCGAGAAGAGCATTACGCGCTCCACCTTTTCCGGGCAGCTATTGCGATAGAAATTAGCATAGAGTTGCGAGTATTGCAATATCTGATCGTAGCTATAGCTGCGACCGGCGTAGAATATCGCCTGCTTATCGTGTCTCTCAATTATTTTGTCAAACATATTATTAGTAGTTTTGGTCTCTAAAATTGAAAATATATAAAGGGTTGGATCTCAGATGATTGCACCTGCATAACCAACCATATCACAGCAACAACAGCCGCCACCTGCGCCCCAAACGGAGCACGAGTCACCACCCCTCTCACTCTATCACTCCACCCCTCAGGGGCGAAATGCAACAAAAAGCCCAGCACCAAGAGTCCAAAGAATGGCGCATAGCTCACCAATGCCTGCCCAATATACTCACCTCCAAAATCTGTGAATATCTGGCTCAACATACTCCCCACAATCTCCATCGACTCCGCGCGGAACATCAACCACCCGAAGCAGACGATATTAAAGGTCAAAATCACCCCCAAAATCCTCCAACCAAGTTGCATCTTCGACCCTAAAGTCTCAGCCCCCGGAACCACCGACAACCACACTTTGTGGAGCGCCAACGCAACGCCATGCAACGTTCCCCAGAGGATAAACCTCACAGCAGCACCGTGCCACAAACCTCCCAACACCATTGTAATCAAGAGGTTGAGATATGTCCTAACACGTCCCACACGACTTCCGCCCAACGAGATATAGAGGTAATCCCTCAACCATGACGAGAGCGAGATATGCCACCTGCGCCAAAACTCCGTGATCGTAGCTGATTTATATGGAGCATCGAAGTTCTTGGGGAACTTGAAGCCCAGAAGCAGAGCTAGACCGATCGCCATATCCGAGTACCCCGAGAAGTCGCAATAGATCTGCAGCGCATAGCCATAGATCGCCATCAACGAATCGAAGCCCGTATATAGCAGCGGAGCATCAAAGACCCGATCTACGAAGTTCAGCGATATGTAGTCACTTATCACCGCCTTCTTGAAGAGTCCTGTGATGATGAGAAATAGCGCCGAGCCAAACATCTCGCGTGTCACCTCCAACGGCTTGCGGATCTGTGGAATAAAGTCCGTAGCTCTCACAATGGGCCCTGCCACAAGCTGCGGAAAGAAACTCAGGTAGAAGAGGTAATCCCCCCACTTTTGCAGAGGCTCCAACCGCCCACGATAGATATCGATCGTATAGCTCAACGACTGAAAGACAAAGAACGAGATCCCGACCGGCAGGAATATATTTTGGAACTCTAAGAGTCCATCTCCGAACAAAGAGTTGGAAAACTCCACAAAGAGATTGGTATATTTGAAGTATGCCAACATCCCTAAGTTAACCACCAAACTCACGGCAACCAGCAATTTACGCTGCTTGATAGAGATTAGAGTAGCCATAATATGTCCGATCCAATAGTCACAGATCGAGACTGCCACCAAAATCAAGAAGTATATACCACTCGATTTATAGTAAAAAAGCAACGAAAAGGCGATAACATATAATATTCGCCAATTTGCGCTCCCCCTCAAAGCCCAATATCCAAACAAAAAAGCTGTGAAGAGGAACAAAAAAAGTCCACTACTAAAAATCATCGGTTGAGAAGCATCGAAGAGCATCAACTCCCCAATGCGACTCGCTATCTGAGCGAAATCTACCATACTCCTCTATCTCTTCTCCCCTTTTGATTCTGCTCCGTACTCTTGTGTATCTCAGCTTCAAGCGCTCTATCGCGGCCAAAACTCCTAGCTCTCAACCCCTTCAGATCACCCACTCTTGCCATCGGCTCAAAGATCGGCTTCTCGATCACCGGAGGGAATGCCTCGTTGCGCGCTACGCTGATCGCCTCCGCCAGAGCGCGTCCGATTTGACGTCCTCCCTCGAAGTTGATATGGGTGAAATCCTTCGCCGCCCAATTGTTTGCCACGAATTGCGCCATACCCCCTTGCGCCCCCATTGCTGAGTGGGTGTTCCAGAATACTGCGGCTGATTTTTTGGCTGCAAGTCGTTGATACTCTGTCATATCGATCGCCTCGACAACCGGTTCGTAGTGGCCATTCTCGCGCATCGATCGATCGCTCACCCCCATCACCACAATGGCTGCACGTGGGAAACATAATCTCGCAAAGGCGATCATCTTCTCAATCTGCTCCGAGTATGCCGTATAGTTCTTCACACCTCGCTGTAGTATATTTAGCCCATATTGCAGGATAACCATATCGTACCCCCCGATCGCCCCATCCAGCTGAACATTAACCACCGGATTTGTCCACAACATCGCCTGACCATTATTGCTTCGTGTCGAGAAGTTATCCACCACGACACCATCCCCCTCGAAGATTGCGCCATACCCCACAAAGCCGTTCGCGCCACTCTTGATGGTCATCTCGCAGCACGAGATCCACTCCTCACACACCTCGATCTGCTGCAACTTCTCCGACCCCTCGAAGTGAAACTTCTGAGCCTCACCATCATTTAGCGCCACTGTTATATCACTCGCCTCGCGAGAGACAAACAACAACCGCACTCGTGAGCAGCTATCCAACATCTCCCGATTATCCGTAGACTCCCACCTTACGCTAGAGCCATCGGCCGTAGGCTCGCATAACCACCCCGAGACCGCCCAATTTTCGCTATACCTCTCCGGGGTCGATTTTCGCTGCATTATATTGTAGCTCTCCCAACCTCGGCTATCAGTCTTGATTGTGCGTCGATATTTTGTTAAAGGTGATGCCATCGGTGTAAATCCCGCTCCGCAACCTCCATAACAGAGCTGCATCGCCTCACGAAGATCTGCCGTCAGGATATCCCCCTCGATGAACGAGTCACCCAACACCGCTATGCGAGTTGTCTCCCCCTTTGTCGAGAGTTTTTTGTAGAACTTGTTGAGCTTTCCATCGGGTATCGTGTCGAAATCCTCTATCGGAGTGAGCTCAATATCTTCGCTCAAAAGGCGCTCTACAACGGCCTCGACCATCTCTGCGCTATCTATTGGTTCACTCTCTGGAATCGGCCCTCCACTCGTCTCACTCGCCATTGTAACCATCATGTCACGTGCCGCCTCCACTTCGCGAGCTACAGCATCCAAATCGACAACATACTCCTCTTCGTTGAGCTCCAATTCGACCTCCTCGACCGCGCTATGGGCAGCTGGTGACTCCACCAATTGCGATAATATATTAATACGGCGAAGGGTGACACCCCCAACACTATGTGGTGGAACTGCACCCAAGGCGACCAACGAGATGATCACGAGTAGAGCCCCTATAGCCCCTCTGCGGATATAATCCTCTCCCATTGGTGGATTAGTCTCTGCGACCCATCATAAGCATTACGTAGTAGAGCAGAGTCGCAATTGCCGACAATGCAGCTACCAGATATGTACGTGCAGCCCATGATAGCGCCTCCTTAGCCTGCTCTAACTGCACTCCGCGAGCTGTATTCGAGCTCTCCATCCACGCCAATGCGCGGTTCGATGCGTTGTACTCGACTGGCAAAGTGACCAGCGAGAAGATTGCCGACATCGCGATCATTCCGATTCCAACCCAGCAGATAGCCTCACCAATTCCCGACGAGATAAGCAACATACCGGCGATGATGACCCAAGTCGCCATTCGCGACGAGAAGCTAACAATAGGCACCAATTGCGAGCGCATAACCAGCGGAGCATAGGCTGTCGCGTGTTGCACAGCATGACCACACTCATGGCACGCCACAGCAACCGCCGCAACGCTACGGCTCGAATAGACGCTATCGCTCAGATTGACAGTCATATTGCGTGGGTCGAAGTGGTCAGTCAAGTGTCCACCGACACTCACCACCCTCACGTTTGTTATGTTGTTATCGCGCAACATCTTCTCTGCCGCCTCGCGTCCGCTCATCCCATTTGGAGATGGCACTTCGGAGTACTTTGCAAAGACTGATTTGAGTTTGTACTGCACGAAGAACCCGACGATTCCAATTGCGATCATCAAGAAAAATGCTCCCGATGAGCTAAATTGTGCAAAACCGTTTGTCGCTTCACCGTAATAGGCAGAGTTTGTGCCCATTTGTAACATCTGAAATATCATACTTTTTTGTTGTTTATTATCTTTATTATCAACCACTTAACACAATACAAGCGTAAAATAGCTACGTTATATTGCTATATAAAGTTCAAAAATAGAAAAAAATGTGTTATTTTGCACTAAATTAACCAACTAAAATGGCAAAAGAGATAGAATACTTTATAGCGCAACGCACATCGAGGGGTCAATCGCGAGGTGGCGGAGGTGTGATGTTGCCCGTTGCAACACTATCGGTGGCGCTGAGTATTGCTGTTATGGTCATCACGATCGCCATCATTTTAGGCTTCAAAACGGAGGTGCATACCAAGCTCACTTCGCTGTCAGGGCAGATCGTCATGAGTACAATGGGTGGCAGCAGCCCTACCAACACAAGATCTATTGAGAGAACCGACGATGCAGAGTTAATTGCGAGCTCAGCGGCATCACAGCTGGGGACAGAGCTTATGCGCATAAGCCCCATTGCAACTCGCGGAGCGATAATTCGCACCTCAACGGCTGTCGAGGGTGTGATGCTCAAGGGGGTTGATGGGAGCTACGACACCTCGATCTTCGAGTCGGGGTTGGTGGATGGCGAGTTGACTAACTTTGCAGCTGAAGATAAGAACCGCAATGTGATGATTGCCAAGGGGTTGGCGAGCAGTGTCGGGGTGCAGGTTGGGGATAAGATCGAACTTCTTGTGACGGACGATGATGGCGAGATGCGACGCGATCTATATCGAGTTGGTGGTATCTATTCCTCGGGGCTCGGAGAGGCGGAAAAGATGCTAATAATCACCGATATACGCAATGTGCAGCGGTTGAATGGCTGGAGCGAAGGGCAGATCTCGAACTACGAGTTATGGCTATCCGATTTGAGCCTTGCTCCAAAGGTGGCGGATCAGATAAATACGGATATAATCTACTCCGACTCGGAGGCTTTGGGCGCGGTTGTGGCATATGATGTGCAGCGACTCTATCCATCGATCTTCGATTGGTTGGCGGCTCACGATATCAATGCGGTGGTGATAATTGTTATCATGATGATGGTGGCGCTCTTTAATATCATTACGGCAATGTTGATTCTGGTATTGGAACGCACACAACTAATCGGAATACTCAAAGCGTTGGGAATGAACGACATATCGATCCGCAAGATCTTCTTATATCGAGCATTGGGGATCACCACTCGGGGGCTGCTCTATGGCAATGGGATAGCTATTTTGTTCTGTTTGGTCCAACACCATTTCAAGCTCTTGAAGCTCGACGAGGTGGGGTATATACTCTCGGCGGTGCCGATCGACCTCTCTGCGTGGTGGTTGCTGCTGCTCAATTGTGGAGTTATCTTGTTGATCTTGCTGTTGGTGGTGATTCCGACGAAGATGGTGGGGCGGATTGAGCCTAGTAAAGCGATAAAATTTCAGTAAATATTCACTTCAAATTATATATGAAACCATACAATAAACAGGGCGCGACAAAGGGCGAAGAGGTGCGCGAGATGTTCAACAAAATCGCTCCGGCCTACGACCGTTTGAACCATATCCTCTCATTCCAGATCGACAAGATATGGCGAGCTCGAGTGGTCGGGATCGTGAAGGATCACTGCGATGGGGCTCTCGACCCAAAGATATTGGATCTCGCTACGGGGACGGGCGATTTGGCCATTGCGATGGGCGAAGCTGTTGGGGATGTAGAGGTTATTGGCGCTGACCCTTCTGAAGGAATGTTGGCCGTTGCGGAGCGTAAGGTTGCGGAGCGTGGATTTGCCGAGAGGATCTCTTTGCAGTGCCAATCGGCTGAGGCTCTGAGCTTCGAGGATGAATCATTTGATGTTGTGACAGCAGCGTTTGGGGTGCGTAACTACTCCGATTTGGAGCGTGGTTTGAGCGAGATGGTTCGTGTTACACGTGCTCATGGATTGGTTGTTGTGCTGGAGTTTTCGACCCCTCCAAATCCGATTTTCAGGGCCTTTTACAACCTCTACTCACGACATATCCTACCTCGCATTGGGGCAATGTTATCGCGCGATCGAAAGGCGTATGAGTACCTCCCAGCATCGGTCGAGGAGTTTGCATCGCCCGAGCAGTTTTTGGAGTTGATAGAGCGTGTGGGGCTCGACAAGTGCACGGCTTATTCACAGAGCTTTGGGATTGCGCAGATCTATGTAGGGCGAAAGAAAAAGTATTGATTATGAGGTTATTAAAGAGTATATTAGTCGCTGTTTTAGCGCTGGCGGTCTGCAGCTCATGCGGGTTATCCAAAATAGCGCAACAGGTCGAGGTCGAGGGATTCTCGAAGTTAGATCTAAAGGGGATGACGGGGCTGCAAGCTGCGGCACGTGTCACCAATGATTCGCGCTACGATATCCAGATGAGCGAAGCGGAGGTGACCCTCTATCACAACGCCAAACGTGCCGTGACACTCACTCAGGTGGGGGAGGCGATATCGACGGCTGAGACTCGTGCCGATGTCGAGACTTTGTGGAAGATATCAGGGGTTGACCCTCGTTCGATCTCCTCTTTTGTATCGTTGTTGAGCGATCGCGAGTTGGAGAATATGACCATCAGCTACTCCGCTAAATTCTCGGTCAAGGGGCTCAACAAGAGAATTTCGCAAGAAAATGTTGAATTACAAAAATTTATGGCTATCTTCGCAAGGTAGCAAAACGAGTATATTATTATGAGAAAAAGAGATGTTTTTTTGGCGATAGTGATTCTAGGCATTACCTCTGTGTCGTCTATTAATGCCCAGACACTCAGCGAATTCCGCAATAAATTGGAGTACACCAAGGCGAGTGATCCGACCTCTAATGCACAGGTCACTATCCGCGAAGATGACTCGGCACGAATAGCTCTCACGGAGTTGGAGTCGCGAGATAGGGTGAGCAGTGTCGAGGGGTATCGAATTGGTATCTTCTTCGATAATGGGGCTACTGCGCGCGCTGGTGCGATGGAGGTTGTGAAGCAGTGCGAGAAGCTATTCCCCGATATCCCCACTACGATGAACTACGACAACCCATATTTCAAGGTGAGTGCCGGATACTGCATCGACAACGAGGAGGCTATCATGATGCTCAATCGAATCCAGAAGCACTTCCCCAAGGCGTACCTCATGCGCGAGCAGATCACAACGGAGGATCTCAAAGCAGCACGTGATCAGGAGAGGGCGAATGCACGACCAACGGCGGGTATTGATTACGTCGAGGTGGAGGAGCTGTAACCCACTATAACTAACCTAAAACCATAAAGATGAAAAACCTAACATTTTTCGCGATCTCAGCTCTACTATGCAGCTGCGGTGGCGAGGTTCAAACGGCTCAATCGGAGTCTCAAATCCCGGGGTATAACCCCGATGCAGTCTATGTAAGTTCAATCGCGCCGGACAGAGGATTGGCCGATCCGCACACGGTGATTGTCAACGATACGCTCTACACGGTTTGTGGTCACGACCTCTCGTGGGACACAGTAAATGCTTGTGAGATGGATCGTTGGGAGGTGTGGGCTACGACCAACCTTGTGGATTGGGAGTATAAGTGTAGCATCCTGCCGGAGCAGAATTATATGGGGGCGGTGAATGATTGCTTCGCTGGTGATATCGTCCATCGCGGAGATACATTCTATTGGTACTTCTCGAACCGCACAAAAGATACGGGTGTGATGACAGCGCCACATCCGACAGGCCCTTGGACAGATGCCCTTGGCGAGCCGTTGATTCCGGAGGGGTTAGCCCCTACAAAGTCGTATGATGCAGATGTCTGGGAGGAGAATGGCGAGTACACCATCTTTTGGGGTGCAGGGCGCTATTTCTGCGCTACGTTGGGGGATGATCTGCTTTCGTTGGCATCTGAGCCTCAGGAGGTTTTGATATTAGAGGAGGATGGCTCGAATCGCGGTCATGGAGACAAACCACACATCTTCAAGCGCGGGGATTGGTACTACCTCTCGTGGGGTGACTACTACTCGATGTCGAAGGAGTTGAAGGGGCCATATCAATTCAAGGGCGAGATCACGAATGGAGGTCATGGAACAATGTTTACATGGAATGACCAGATCTATTACATACAGGAGAATCACGAGACGAACGCCTATTATCGTGGTGTGCAGCTCCAACCGCTCTACTTCAACGAGGATGGCACGGTATATATTCCGGAGCATAACCTAGAGTATCCACTTCCGGAGCGAGATTATAATTTCGAATACTCCGAGATGGGATGGAGCGCAAAACAAGGTACTGATTTCAAGCGAGTTGGGAACACTATCTGCGGTACGGTGAGCGAGAAGGGGGCGATCATTGCTTCGGTGCCACATATCCACACTCCGATCCACCTATGTACCGATATTCAGATCCGTATCAAGAATAACTCTGATGCAACGATGTTGAAGGTCGCTATGTACACCTATGATTTTGATAGAGGGTTCACTCAGAAGAATCCGAACGTTGTAGATTGGGCAACTCAAGAGTGGGTGGGAGTTCCAATCAAGCCAAACACAGATGGTTGGCAAGAGATCACCATCCCGAAATCAGCGTTCGAGAGTTGCCAGAAGCACCTGCACCAGATTGCGATTCAACCTCTGGCAAATGCCGAGGAGGGAAGTTGGGAGATTGATAGAATCAAGATCAATAGCGATATTGAGACTACTTGGATTAGGTAGGCTTGGTACACAATTGGAGAGCGTTGATAGGTGGATGAAATTTTAAAGATGGCGTAGAGGGCTCTGAAAGGAGCATACTTTAGGTATGTGACTGAAGAGAACTCTACGTTATCTTTGAAATTTCGCCACCTTGCGATGCTCTACTCTGCTAATATACATGAACACTACCCTGCGCCGAGGGCAAATAGCTCACACCTAACCATGTGATCATCAGCAGCACGAACGAGACAATCACCAAACAGAGTGCGACCATATTGTTGCTCGCCCTTAGGCGAAGGTGAATATAGGCCAGATAGCTCGCAGTGGTGATAAAGGCCCACGTCTCCTTCGGGTCCCACGACCAGTAGTGACCCCACGCCTCTTTGGCCCACAAAGCACCCATCAAGAGCCCCAACATCAAGAAGCCATATCCGATATAGATCATATTGTCGATAAAGCCGAAGATCTTCATATCGCGGCTTTTGAGACAGATCACAGCACCGATTGTAGCCGCTCCAAACATCGCGTATGAGAGTATATAGCTGCTCACGTGGGGGATGAACCAAGGGCTCTGGAGCGCTGGCATTAGATTCTGGGAGTGCAACTCCGGCTTAGCGATATTGACAACAACAAAGACCGTAGCGACCACCGCCGAGAAGCTCACCAGCCACGGATAGCGCCAACGAAGATACGAAAGATAGCCAACCATCGACAAAAAGAGCGAGTACCACAACCTCGTCTCGCCCATAGTGCGCATCGGGGCACGTCCCAACGATATCCAAAAGAGAGCTATAAAGATCGCGAAAAGAGCTATACCCCCAACCATCAGCAGGTTAGAGAGGCGCTCCTTGCGGTAGATCAACACCCCCGAACTAAGCCACAACAGAGATGATGCAACCCCAAAATAGACAAATTCACTCCACGTCATAACCTATCTTCGTTTAATATTACTACCCCTCAACGCCATCGCAACACCGCCCATCATCATCATGATTATCCCGACATAGACCATTGTCAACCATCGATCATAGACCAGCTCGAAGCTGCTATAGCTCGATTGAGCCCCTGCGCGATTGTCATATCCATATTGGTATATCGTCCATGAATCGATCCTTAGCGGTTTGTTCACCTCGATAGTTGCCTCTATGGAGTGCCCCTGCTGGGTAAAGACCTCAACTTGGGAGCTAAATCGCTTTGGCTCAGGCTCCGACATCACCTTTTTATACCTCTCATGATTCTCATATTTTGAGGGGTTGCCCTTTTGGATCTCGCCCGTCTCGGCATCGAAATAGAGAGCTTTTGAGGGATAAAACTCGACATCGAAGTCATTGAGTGTGATCGCTATAGGGAGCTCCTTGACTTGGTTTTGGTTATCATAGACTCGCCACTGCGTCTCCCCCTCATTGACATACATAACATAACGCTCCATATCGGCATACCCCACTCCTGATCCTAGCAACAGGATAAAGAGCCCCAAATGGTTGAAATAGAATGGTAGATCTGCCAATTTAAAGCGATCTGCGCGTCTCAGAATAACACCACCCAACACAACAACGGCCAAGGTGTAGATCATCACAAATGCCCAATTAGAGGTCATTGAATCGAAGCCCAATAGCGTATGCGAATGGTGCGATTGAGGTGTCACCCCCATAACAATCGAGAGAAGCAGCAACCCCGAGATGATCGCCACACTAAAGGGGACGCCCACCATCCACCGCGCGAACGAGCCGTGTTTTACCCTCCGCGAGATGAAGATCGAGAGCACAGCCACCACGCCACACACAACATAGTTGACGGGTTGCGCAAGCAGATAAAAATCAAAACTCCCAACACAGATCTGGAGCAGCAATCCTATCAGAATCAACCCCTCTACAACGACAAAACTCTCTGGGTATCCCCAGGGAATTTGCCACATTTTACGCTCTTCGCTCATTATATCTTCGATACGATTTTACCCTTACTTCGAGCCTCCTCTAACCACGCTGGAGGGGTTGTTGCCTTCCACTCCTCCTTTTGCTTCACAAGTAGCTCCATATCGAGCCCGATATACTTTTGAGCTAGCGCCTTAGTCGACAAATCCGGCATTGCAACATCCTCAACCCCAAGCGAATAGAGCACCTTCTGAAGTTCGAGCTGCGCCTGCAGAGATCGATCCAAACTATGAGCCAATATGCGTTGAGTCTCGACTGGAGCGTGGAACGACCCACCGTGTGAAGCCACTGCAAAATCCCAACGCCACTGTGCTTGTCGAATAAACGCCTGAGCCGATTCCATCTGACCCTCACTAGCGCCATTATCCCACGCCTCTTTGGCCAAGATATGAGCTTTTGCGAGCTCCACCTCTACCCTATCTCTGATCTGTAGCGCCTTGTCCTGATACTCATATATATATGCTTTGAGATTCTCCTCGCTATCGCGGTGGCAAGTTTGGCAGGTCGATGCTATGTTCTTCACCGGACTCATAACCTGATGGTCGGAGTATTTGATACCTCCCTCAGATTTATATGGCATATGACAATCCGCACAGCTCAACCCTCGCTGACCATGAGGGCCACCGATAAACAACTCATAATCTGGATGTTGTGCCTTGAGCATTGGGGTGCGGCTTAGTGCGTGTGTCCAATCGCTATACTCCGCGCTATCGTAGTAGCTCTCCATCTCCTCGACACTCATTCCCTCGTCCCAAGGGAAGGTTAAGTATTTGCCCTCTCCCTTGAAGTAGTACTCCACATGGCACTGCGCACAAACCAACGAACGCATCTGCTGCGGAGTGGCATCCTCGATATTTTTGCCCTGACGCTCAAACGCCTCGATAAGTGCAGGGCGCGAGATGCTCAGCTGCATCGTCTCTGGATTGTGGCAATCTGCACATCCAATAGGGTTTACTATCTCGCTACCGCTCTCGCTCCATGCCGCTTTGTAGAAGTGAGCCAACCCCTTCTCATCCATCAAACGGGGTACATCTGGGCTCTTGCAGCTCCAACACGTGGATGGCTGCAGATCCTTTGTATTCTCATCTGGCGAGCCTGTGCGTAGTGTGTTTGTGACATCATCAATAGCGTGCATATGGCCTCGTGGCGCTGAATAATCGCGAGCGAAGGCGTATCCTGCCCACAAAACAACCATCTCCGGGCGGCTCTCCAAGAGATCTTCGGGGGTGTTGCCGAGGTGTTTCGAACTGAAATCCATGCTCTTGGTCTTTGCCCATGTATCATATTCGCGCGGATAGTTCAACCCCCACTCCTCATTTTTTGCGTTGATGCCTGTGATCTCGACCACCTTGTTGGCATATAGAGTTGTGATCTCAGCACGATGCTCGGTGATCGATGCTGCAAGCAACCCCAATACAAATACAGCAAACATAGTGACAGCAAACATAGCCCATCCGATGATGGGGTTGCGTCGAATCATTTCAGCTAACTTTTCAAACATATCTCGCTATTTTTTAATTTTATCTTTTAACCACCCGGGAACTGGCGAGGATGGCATTGGTGCAATCGAGTGGGGCGAAGAGGATATATTGCTTCTCACGGTGTGGGGAATATTGCGGTGGCAATCCCAACACGCCTTGCCCATTCCCTGCTTGGCCTCCGTGTAGCTTATCATCCCCGTATCTACGAACTCTGTGTTGAGTTGAGTGTGACACCTAATGCAGTTATCCATAATCACATTGGCGCTCCCTTCGCGCGGCCGGATCACATCGGGTTCTGCGTTGAAGGTAAAGACCGCCGAGTGGTAGAGCCCATCCATCGCCTTGAATGCATATTTGCTAAATGCGGATGAGTGGGGCACATGGCAATCGTTGCAGTTGGTCCACGGAGCGTGAGAGCTGCGTTGCCATGAGTCGTAGTAGCTCGACATCACATGGCAGTTGACACACGTTGCGCTATCATCCGAGGCGTAGGTGTGGAGTCTTGCCACATATACTATATAGGCGAAGAGCCCCACCGCGACCCCTGCAATCAGGAAGATCGGGATGATGAAACATCTGGGTAGTATATTGAGTAGACTCTTCATTTGCTAGGGGCGTTATCACGCATATGTTACAAATGTAGTAAAATTAGGTTCAAAAACCAAATTATCAGCCGCTATTCCTTGTTCAAATGCATATATACCCACAAAACAAAAAAAGAGTCGCCCAATAGCATCACATGGCTCGCAAGGCCGCTAGCTGCAAAATATGCATCCAACTCCGCCTTAGTCGAGGCAACGACATGGAGCTTATGAACCACCCTTATTTTAGTGGGAAGTAGTAAGCATGTCTAAAAATAAATAAAAAATACGAAATCAAAATAAACAAATCGGCTAATGTGCTGATTGACAGGGTATTGTTTGTTTGAATATTACTAGTGGTGCATTAACTTTGGTTTAATAATAGTTATGTGCTGAATACCTGATAGTTATGATATGGTATTTATTTTTCGATTTGAAAATATAAAGACTCCACGTCCGTCATCCTGAACTTGATTCAGGATGACGGGAAAAGTTAAACGCACCAGTAATATTTGAATATTGAAAATAAATATAAAATAAAAAAAGATAATCCACAATGCCATAAATGACTAAAAGCACTATTATTCCACGATAAAGTGGAATAATTGCTCGAAACACTTGACAAACGGCAACTTTTGTATTATCTTTGCACTAAATAAATAGGATATATATGGCAACCAAAGAGGAGGTAAAACAATTTCTAAGTAATTTTTTTGTTAAATTAGAGATATACGACATTCTTTTTCGTGACGATAGAGGAAAGAATGCAAAGGTATTTGAGGTGTTAGATATTGTTCCTTCAACAAGAAAGAAGATCATCAAGGAGATAAAGGTCGAGGATTACTCCGTAGGTCCTATTGTTAATACACTTAATCAAATGGGTGATATGTGGGTCTTTGGCAAGAATATTCAAGGCGAGGAGATCTATATTAAGATCTCGATGGGCATACCTAATTGCAGTACAATCTGTATTTCATTTCACATTGCGGAACACCCTATGAAATATCCATATAAAAAGTAAAACTATGAAGAGTCCGGTTACAGGCGAGGAGATGAAGTTAGTTCTCGAAAGTCGAGAATTGACATATCGCAAAGAGAAATTTTCGTATACAGCACAGCTTTGGTTATGTGAGCAGAGTGGCGAGATGTTTACTTCGGAGGAGATGGACGAGGTGAATATCGGGCAGGTGTATAACCAATATCGTGTTAGATATGGTATTCCCTTTGCCGATGAGATTAGAGATATTCGCTCGATGTATGGTTTAGCAGCTACTAAGATGTCGGAGATTTTAGGCTTTGGAGAGAATCAATACCGACTATACGAGAATGGTGAGATGCCAAGCGAGGCGAATGGTAAGATACTTAAAAGTATTCTGAACTACGATATATTTTGTAACATAGTAAAAAATGCCGAGAACCAATTCGAGGCAAAGGAGTTTGCTAAAATATGTGCGAAGTTAGAGGGTGCAAAAAATCGTATTGCGGAGATGAATAAGAAACGAGAAGTGTTTGTTTGCCAACGTTCTGAGGCAAACGGCTACGCTCCTCAATCATACAGCAGATTAAAAAACATAATGCTATATCTTATAGAGAGATGTAATGATGTCTACAATACGAAGATGAACAAGCTATTATTCTACGTCGATTTTTTGAGTTACAAAAGACGTGGTATAGCGATGAGTGGATTGGCTTACAAGGCGATACAATATGGTCCTATCCCTGAGCGATACAACTTTATATATGCCTCTATTGATGATGTATATAGCGACATCATAGAGTTTCCATCGGGGTACTCTGGTGAAGTGCTAAAAGCTGCTGTTTCACCAGATATGAGTGTATTTTCTGATGACGATATAAAGATATTGGATCAAGTTGTTGGGGCATTCAAAGCATCTAAGGCAAACGAGATTTCAGAGATCAGCCACAAAGAGGATGCTTGGATCAATAACCTGATGAAGAATCAATACATACCTTTTAGTGAGGCGTTCACATTAAAAGCTTTGTAATTTAAGATTAACAACAATGAGTAGTATGAGATCAGCCCACGATATAATGAATGAACTATTTGAGAAAATAGAGCAATGTTCGAAAGATGGTAGTTCATTCGGTGTCAATTGTGGCTACACTGCAATAGACGAGGCTTTATCGGGCTTTAATAAAGCCTCGTTAAACGTAATTGGATCGAGACCCTCGATGGGTAAATCTTCGT
>JBCQTX010000016.1:0-45267 GCA_047174605.1 Rikenellaceae bacterium
GTTTGCAGTTGCGCACAGTCTTTAGATAAAACTCAAAGTTCTGCACGAAAGTGAAATCTACCTCTTTCAAATAGAGGTCGTCACGGCTGTATTGGTGCTGGATGTACTCCTTTAGACACTTGATAGATGTGCCGAACTTCTCGACAGTAGATTTTGAGTAATCAATGCCGATCAGAGCCTCACATTTATCATTGTGCTCTTGATATACCTCTAGGATCGTTTTGGTCGTTGTTTCGCAACCTATGCCGTTGTAGCGGTCACGAACTGTTCGAGCGTTGATAATTGCCCCCTCAGACTCCATTTCACGCTGAATTTGCAGGATGCGAGCCTTTATGGTGTCGAGATAGTGGTTTAGCTCCTTTGCGATGGCATTTGTGCCACGGCTGCGCTCCTTGGCTTGATTCCACTGATCGACTGATACGCTGCGCTTAACCATGATCTCGACGATGCCGCCATTTACGGTTAGGCGCATACAGATTGGAGCTTCGCCATTCTTGAGAAGTTTCGAGCGACGGATTAGAAATAACACATTAAATGTGTTGCGTTTGGTGTTTGTCATAGTTTTGTTGTTTTTAGAACGACATAGTAACGTAATATTCTAACAAAACTAAGGTGTGCAAAACGTTGAGTTTCAGCGAAATAAAACCTCGATCGTGGGACTTTTTAGTGGATAAATTTTGCTCCCACGAATAAGCCCGTGAATTATGCTCCAAAACGTGGGATTTTGCCAATATGACAAAAATGAAAAAGCCTCGAAAATCATTGATTTTCAAGGCTTTGCGGTGAATTGCTTCACTCGTTTGCGGTGCGTAGGGGACTCGAACCCCTGACCCCGTGCGTGACAGGCACGTATTCTAACCAACTGAACTAACGCACCGTTCCTTCCAATTGTGATGCAAATATAAGGCTATTTTTTTTCTTATGCAAGAAAATGACGCATTAAATTTAAAGAAAATTACTCCTTTTTGAAAAATGAAAATTGTACACTACCGTAACTCCTTGACTGCCAAAAGTGTGGATGAGAACTGAACTCAACCCCTTTCGAATGCTCGAATATTAAAATCCCATCATCCGCAAGCAATTCATTCGAGAAAACCAACTCTATTACCGATTCGCTCCCCTCCAAATCATAGGGCGCATCAGAAAATATTATATCAAATTTCTTCGTGCAACTCTTCAAATACAAAAAAACATTCGCCTTTACTGCATACAAATTACCGATCCCCAACTCCGATGCCATACGACGTATAAAATTATGATGGACACTATTGATCTCAACCGAGGTTATACTCTTCGCTCCTCTCGACGCAAATTCATAACTTATCGACCCAGTTCCCGAAAATAGATCCAGCACATCACACTCCTCAAAATCTACCACACACTGCAAGACATTAAACAGATTCTCCTTCGCAAAATCTGTCGTTGGCCTCGCCCTCAGATTCTTGGGTGGCGTGATCATGCGCCCTTTATACTGACCGCTTATTATTCGCATACAATATCTTTTTAAAATTACTACCCAGTAGTCGATCCAAAGCTCCGCTACACCTATATATATATAGCGAGGATCTACCCAAATTCAGAACCGACGATAATCGTTGTGCCCAATAGACAGCCGATGCTATCGACGGTGTCTCATAGATATCGACAAATTGCAACCGCCAACCCTTTTCATAGACCTTGATAGTTGTCAACCCTTCGCAAACATCGAGCAACATATGGGCATCCGCACACACTGGACGATGCAACAATGGGGTCTTAAATTCATATCGTCCACTAAAATTAGACTCCATATATGACTTAACCCCTCTTGGGACAACCAACAACGAGATCAAATCACGATCTTCAACCATCAACACCTCATCATCACCCCCATCCACCATGATGCCCATTGCAGCCAACTCCCGCTCTGCACTACTTTGCTCCAACACACTCCTAGGCACTAATGCAGCACGTTTGGTAAGCAGCTCGACTCTCAAAAACGCATCACTTTCATGGGCTGAAGGTGGAATATGGTCAGCTATGAGAAAAGGATCTCCGCTCGACTGAAGCCGAACGGAGATCGATATAATATTTTGGAATTGGTTACTCCCAGTTTCCTGCCTCATTGTTACCACCCTCCATAGATCCGAACTTAACACCCGGATACTTATTGTAGTTGTTAACGTCATTATCGATCAAGTTGATAATCTCTTGACGATACGCCATTGTATCTAGATAGTAGATATATGGTGCTTTACACTCCACAACAGGGATTACGATCTTACTCTCTGTAGTGATCCTACCTGCATCAAGAATATACTCTGTCTGCTTGTTTGTTCCCGGGATAAAACGCAACTCCTCAATCTGAGCCTTAGTCAAGCTCTTTGGATAGAATACAGTATCGATTACAGCAACTTGGAAAGTCTCGATATTCTTAAGACCCTGAGCCTTAAGGTTAGCCATCGCTACAGAATCATCCTCATCCACGATCTTACGCTCCATTGTAAGTGAGTCATAAAGAACGAAATGAATTAGAGAATCGAAGTTACCTGTAAATGTTTGATACTTGCTTTTGTAAGCGCGCTCTGCAAGACGAATATCCTTGATGCGATCAACAACCGCAGCCTCAATCTTCGCCTTGTCATTCTCAAACTGAATAGGTGTTGAGATCAACACATAGATAACATAAACCAATGACAAGATTGCCACTGCAAGAACTAATTGAAAAATCTTTCTCATATTAAGTATTTGTTTTAAATTTGTTTGCTAAATTATTTGTACATTGTCATCCCATTTGGTGATAAACACCCCAAACGCTGGTTAACATTATGCATAAAAATGAAATAACACAACAAATTTACACTAAAATTTGTTTTAATCCAACTATTAACCAAAAAATAATAGTGGAAAGAGTCGCAGAATGGCTAAGTTATGGTCAATCTGAGTCAATTTTCATACTAAACGGCTATGCCGGCACCGGAAAGACAACAATTATTGCCGCTTTAGTCGCAGCTCTTGTAGATCTAAAAATCAGCACTACCCTACTCGCCCCAACTGGCCGAGCGGCAAATGTTTTGTCGAGATACTCCAAACGAGCCGCATTCACAATCCACAAACATATCTACCGCGAGCGGACAAATGCGCAGTATGAATCGAAGTTCACACTCGACTTCAACAAGTGCAGCGATATGTTATACATAGTGGACGAGGCTTCGATGCTCTCATATAACCAAAGTGGAAATGCTCAATTTGGATCGGGATCGCTCTTGGATGATCTGGTGCAATTTGTTCGAAGTGGAAAAAATTGTCGATTGATGGTTGTTGGTGATAATGCACAGCTTCCGCCCGTTGGCTCAGATTATAGCCCGGCGCTGGATGAAAATTTCATGCGTCGCTATGGTGATGTCATCTACTGCACTATGGATGAGGTGGTTCGCCAAGAGGCGACATCTGGAATTTTGTTCAACGCCACACTCATACGCTGCATGATGGAACGAGGGATATATGAGATCCCAAAGTTAGAGATGAACTTCCCGGAGATAGAGTGTATCGAAGGGGGTGAGTTCACCGAGAAGATGCAAGACTGCTACGACAAATATGGACGTGACGAGACTATAATCATCACCAGATCAAACAAACGAGCAAACCGATATAATGAGGGGGTGAGGCGATTCACACTCTGCGCCGAGGAGATGATCGAGAGTGGCGATATGTTGATGATAGTGAAGAATAACTACTTCTACACGGAGCGAAACCCCGAGTGTAAAATGAGCTTCATAGCCAATGGAGATGTGGCCTGCATAGAGCGAATACGCCGTTTTGAAGAGCTATATGGCTTTCGCTTTGCTGAGGCTACCCTATCATTCGGAGATTACGACGACACTGAAATGACGTGCAAAATACTTCTCGACACAATCCATAGCGAGACCCCATCACTAAGTCAGGAGCGAAGCCGCGAACTATTCTACCAAGTTGAGCAGGATTATACAGATATAAAGAGTCGAATTGAGAGGTTGAAACAAATCCGCGCCAACGAACACTTCAACGCACTACAGATCAAATTCGCCTATGCCGTGACGTGCCACAAGGCACAGGGTGGACAGTGGCGAGCGGTATTTGTCGATCGATGCCTCTTTGGCGACGAGGAGATGTCGCTCGATATGTTACGATGGCTATATACGGCCTTTTCTCGCGCCACCGACAAGTTGTATCTTGTGGGATTTGATGAGCGATTTTTTGAATAATTTTTTCTATCTTTGTGGGGATTTAAAATTTTAGCACCGTGAGCAAAGAGAAAAAAATAGTAGAGAAAAAGTATGTCGAGACACCTTTGATGAAACAATACTACAACATCAAAGCGGTACACCCCGATGCAATACTTCTGTTTCGCGTTGGTGACTTCTACGAAACATTTGGCGAAGATGCTGTTCGCGCAAGCCAGATCCTCGGCATCACCCTCACTCGTCGTGCTAATGGTGCCGCTAGCTTCGTGGAGCTTGCCGGATTCCCACACCACTCCGTAGATACTTACCTTCCGAAGCTAGTTCGTGCTGGTGCTAGAGTCGCTATCTGCGAACAGTTGGAAGATCCTAAACTTGTCAAGGGGTTGGTTAAACGTGGTGTTGTGGAGCTCGTAACTCCGGGTGTTGTGATGGGTGAAAACTCTCTGACTACCAAGGAGAACCGATATCTGGGATCGGTATATTTCGGGGAGAAGATCACCGGAGTAGCATTCCTCGATATCTCGACCGGAGAGTTCTATTGTGGTGAGGGTAGCGATGCCTACATAGATAAATTAATATCGAATTTCGCCCCCAAAGAGGTGCTATATCAGCGAGGCTACGACCTTCGGTTCACAAATACTTTTGGCCACAAACTATACACCTATAAGCTAGACGAGTGGCTCTTCTCAGAGGATGTCAGCCGCGAAAAGCTATGTGCGCAATTTGGAACAAAATCGCTCAAGGGATTTGGTGTGGAGCGCATGGGAAATGCGATCTCGGCAGCTGGAGCGATCCTCGCTTACCTCGAATTTACGGAGCATAAGCAGATTGCCCATATCAACTCTATATCGAGAGTTGATGAGAGTGAACACGTATGGATCGATCGCTTCACAATACGAAATCTGGAGCTGTTTGCACAGGGCAACGCCTCAGATGACGCAGAGGGCAGAGTAGGTTTTGCGAATATTATCGACAGGACACGTACACCAATGGGTGGCAGAATGTTACGCCGATGGGTGGCGATGCCGATCAGAGATGTGGAGAGGATAAATCGCCGATTAGATAGCGTCTCAGCGATGGTGATGGATCGAGATTTAGCCATGTCGATCGAAGATCAGATTGCGCTCATAGGAGATATCGAAAGGATCGCAGCACGCATTGCAGCTCAAAGAGTTACACCTCGTGAATTGGTTCAACTCAAATGCTCGTTAGAGGCTATTGCCGAGCTAAAAAAGGTGTTAGAGAGCTCGGAGGTGGAGGTTATTCACAACCTCACCACATCGATCAATCCACTTCGAGAGATTCACGACCGTCTCGCCTCGGATATATATCCCGACCCACAAAACAATATAACAAAGGGAGGGGTGATTGCGAATGGCGTTGATGCCGAATTGGATGATCTACGTCGCGTGGCTCTTCACGGGAAAGATGTACTCCAACAAATCGTTGAACGAGAGAGCAAACGTACTGGAATTCCATCTCTTAAGATCAGCTTCAACAATGTATTTGGATACTATATCGAGGTAAGAAACACCCATAAAGAGCGAGTTCCAGAGGAGTGGGTACGAAAGCAGACTCTAACATCGGCAGAGCGATATATCACAGCTGAACTGAAGGAGTATGAGGAGAAGATTTTGGGGGCTGAGGGGCGAATAATCGAGATCGAGCAGAGGATATATACCCAAATCGTTGAGTTTATCACCCTATCGCTCGCGGCTCTTCAACGCAATGCACACTCGATAGCTAGATTAGATATCTTACAATCCTTCGCGAGAATGGCTTGCGAGGGTCGTTATACACGTCCGCAACTCACTAATGGTAAGCGCATTGAGATCAAACAGGGGCGTCACCCAGTGATCGAGACTCTGATGCCAATTGGCGAGAAATATGTTCCAAATGATGTGATCCTAGATGATGAAGAGCAACAGATAATCATGATCACAGGACCGAATATGTCGGGTAAATCGGCGCTACTTCGCCAGACAGCTCTTATTATATTAATGGCACAGATGGGGTCGTTTGTCCCAGCTGGAGCGGCAGAGATCGGTGTTGTGGATAAGATATTCACTCGCGTAGGTGCATCGGATAACATCTCGCAGGGCGAATCAACATTTATGGTTGAGATGTTAGAATCAGCATCGATTCTAAATAATATATCTGACAGAAGTGTGGTTCTTCTGGATGAAATTGGCCGAGGAACAAGCACATACGATGGAATATCGATAGCTTGGGCGATGGTAGAATATCTGCACAACCACCCTACTGCTCGCGCAAAGACACTCTTTGCGACCCACTACCATGAGCTCAATGAGATGGAGCAGCTATGTCCGCGCGTTAAGAACTACCATGTGAGCGTCAAGGAGATGGAGAACACCATTATCTTTGTGCGTAAATTGGAGCGCGGTAGTGCTGAAAGATCATTCGGAATACATGTAGCAAGGATGGCGGGAATGCCGACATCTGTTGTGTCACGTGCCGATGAAATTCTACAAAATCTAGAGCTCGAACATCGCAGTGGCAACACAAATCGCGAGGTTGCACCACAACCTACCGAGGTGAAAAATAAAGGGATACAACTATCTATGTTTCAGCTAGATGACCCCGTATTAATAGAGATTCGAGATCAAGTCAAGGGTATTGATATAGACTCACTCACACCTCTCGAGGCGCTCAATAAATTAGCACAAATAAAGAAAATATCAGGGTTGTAAATAGCACTGCGCTGACTATTATTGCAGATAACTGACGGATGGAGTGGCGTTTCTTGCGCTGCTCTACTCGCTCATATAACAGATCCTCCATAACGACAACCGCATCTGAGACATCTGAATTCTTGCCAAATGATAGCATCACAACATCTCTAACGCACTCAAATGTCGCTAACGCCTCACGACTTTTTTGTGTATCACTGCCCTTATCCCAAATCGAAGATGAGGGTGCTGACAAGTACTCCTCTAATGATGATTTCATTATAGACAACATCTCAACCGGTGTCTCAAACTCCTGAATATCAACCGAGAACGAATCATTCACAAGACAATAAGGACACACCCTAGAGAATGGTGGAATTGGCTCGCCACACTCCTTGCAGATGGTAGCCATACTAACCTCGCTCACTTAGTTCCAACCAACGCATACTCTTTTCATCGATCTGCTCGATGATTGCCGATATCTGCTCCGACTTCGCCGTGAGATCTACTACGGATAGCTCCCCACTGCTCAACTCCTGCTCCAACTCAGCTTTGCGTATCTCAAGTTCCGGAAGCTCTTTTTCGATCGACTCCAACTCTCGTTTCTCCTTAAAACTCAATTTATTAGAAGATGTGCTCTCCTTCTTATGCTGCGGAGCAACCTCTTTTTTCACCTCCCTACCCTGCTGCTCTTGTTGATCTTTGAGATCTCTCCACACCAAAAAATCGGTATATGATGATGGGAAATCTTTCACCTTGCCATCTCCCTCAAACACGAGTAGATGATCCGCCACCTTATCCATAAAATAGCGATCATGCGAGACAACAATCACACATCCCGAGAAGCGTTGCAAATACTCTTCCAGAACCTGTAATGTCATGATATCAAGATCATTAGTAGGCTCATCGAGGATCAAGAAATTGGGGCTTTGCATCAAGACCGTACACAGATATAGTCGTCTACGCTCGCCTCCGCTCAACCTTCCAACGAAGTTGTGTTGCACCTTGGGGTCGAACAAAAAGTATTGCAAAAATTGAGATGCCGATAATTTTCTTCCATCTCCCAGATCAATAGACTCCGCGATATCCGCCACAACATCTATCACCTTCGCGTTATCATCAAAGGTGATTCCCGCCTGTGAATAGTAGCCAAATTTCACCGTCTGCCCAATGTCAATCTTTCCACTATCAGGGGCAACTTCGCCCATCAACATCTTCAAAAATGTCGACTTTCCAACTCCATTCTCCCCCACAATACCCATCTTTTCATATCTCGAAAATAGATATGAAAAATCTTTCAGTATCACGCGATCGCCATACGCCTTCGAGAGATTCTCCACCTCGAAGATCTTCTTTCCTATGTAAGTCGCTTTGACATCGAGCCTTACGCTACCCTGATCACGTTCCTTGCGCAATCGATCCTCCAAATCATAGAAACTCTCTATTCTCGATTTTGCCTTTGTCGCGCGCGCCTGTGGCTGACGTCGCATCCACTCCAACTCCTTGCGATAGAGATTCTCGTCACTCGCCTGCTGTTGTGCCGCTGCCGATTTACGCTCCTCACGCTTCTCCAGATAGTAACTATAATTTCCGCGATATGAAAATATTTTATACTCGTCGATCTCCAAAATCCGATTACACACCCGATCCAAAAAATAACGATCATGCGTCACCATCAAAAGCGAAATTCGGCTGCTTGTCAAATACCCCTCCAACCACATCGTAACATCGAGGTCAAGGTGGTTGGTAGGCTCATCAAGGATCAACAACTCCGGCTCATTTATCAGCGCATTAGCTAGTGCGACACGCTTCAATTGCCCACCCGACAACATCGATATTTTCTTATCGAACTCATTGATTTTCAGCTGCGAAAGGATCTGCTTGATCTTCGATTCGTAGTCCCACGCAGCGTGTTCATCCATCTTTGAGACAGCCTCTTGGATCTGATGATCCGAGCCCATCGTCATAGCTCTCTCATACTCCGATATCACCTTCAACGCTAGACTTTCACCCGTAAAACACGCCTCCAAAACGGTCAAATCGCCCGGAAAAAAGGGCTCTTGAACAAGATACGCAACCCTCAAATCGCGCATGATAGTGACCTCACCACCCTCCAAATCCTCACCCGACATCAACGTTGTAAGCAGCGTACTCTTACCCGCTCCATTGCGCGCAATAAGCCCCACTCGCTCACCTTCTCCAATCGTAAAACTAATATTCTTGAAGAGTGTCAAATCTCCATATGTCTTGGTCAGGTTATCGACCGTTAGATAGTTAAGCATACTCTAAAATTCTGAGGTAAAGGCAAAATTGATATCCTTGAAATTCTCCTGCGCCAACGCTAACCCATAGCTGGTATCGGCCAAAAAGACATCGCGACCATGTTTATCGACCGCCATATTTGTATGTTTTCTACGTTTGAAATCTGCCAACTGCTCCTCGTTATCGCTCGTAATCCAACACGCCTTATAGATCGAAATTGGCTCCCACTTACACGCCGCCGTGTACTCATGCTCCAGACGATATTGGATAACCTCAAACTGCAAAGCTCCAACTGTACCGATGATTTTACGACCATTCAAATTCGAAACAAACAACTGCGCAACTCCCTCATCCATAAGTTGATCAACACCCTTCGCAAGCTGCTTAAACTTCATCGGATCAGCATTTTCGATATAACGAAACTGCTCCGGTGCGAATGATGGGATACCCGTAAATTTCAACTTCTCACCCTCGGTGAATGTATCTCCGATCGCAAAATTTCCGGCATCATGCAGACCCACAATATCTCCCGGAAAAGCTTCGTCGATGATCGACTTCTTCTCCGCCATAAATGCCGTTGGAGATGAGAACTTCATCTGCTTGCCACTTCGTACGTGCAGGTAATTTTTATTTCTTTCGAACGTTCCCGAACATATCTTCATAAATGCGATACGATTGCGGTGGTTCGGATCCATATTTGCGTGGATCTTAAAGATAAATCCAGATAGCTTCGCCTCCTCCGGATCTATATCGCGGCTCTCCGTAGTGGCCAAACGTGGTGATGGAGCGACCTCGATAAAGCACTCCAACAGCTCGCGAACACCAAAATTATTCACCGCCGATCCAAAAAATACCGGAGCCAACTCTCCGCGAAGATAGGCCTCACGATCAAACTCATCGTAGATTCCCTCAACTATCTCGATATCCTCACGAATCTGATTTGCATATCTCTCTTCAATATAATCCGTAAGTTCTGGCTGCATAATATCCTTTATCTCAACCGTTTCCGCCGATGCAGTCTGTTTATCATCCGAGGTAAAGAGCGACAAATTATGCTCATACAAATTGTAGACACCTTGGAATGTTGGACCACTCGAAATTGGGAATGACAAAGGACGAACCCTAATCTGCAACTCCTTCTCGATATCATCCAACAGCTCAAACGGCTCTTTACAAGGACGATCCATCTTATTCACAAAGACGATAACCGGAGTCTTACGCATACGGCAGACATTCATCAGCTTCAACGTCTGCGACTCCACTCCCTTAGCTCCATCAATCACGATGATAACCGAGTCAACAGCGGTCAACGTTCTAAAGGTATCCTCCGCAAAATCTTCGTGACCCGGAGTATCCAAAATGTTGATCTTCGCACCCTTATACTCAAAACCCATTACAGATGTCGCCACCGAGATACCACGCTGTCTCTCGATCTCCATAAAGTCAGATGTAGCCCCCTTTTTGATCTTATTGCTCTTAACAGCTCCCGCAACGTGGATAGCACCTCCAAAGAGGAGTAGTTTCTCTGTTAAGGTTGTCTTTCCCGCATCCGGATGGGCGATTACCGCAAAGGTTCTTCGTCTAATTATCTCTTCGTGTTGTGTCATTATATATATTGTATCTTATTTATTTATTTCTTTGGTGGGTAGTCAATCGTGTAGTGTAGACCAACCGATTCATGGCGAGCCTCTCCCTGCTTGATCGTTAGGTATGCCACAGCAATCATATTACGAAGCTCACACAGCTCCTTGTTTGGGGTTGTCTTATTATATAGCTCCTCCGTCTCGTGCCAAATTGTCGACAACCGAACCATCGCTCGCTGTAGACGAAGGTTTGAACGGACAATTCCCACATAGTTCGACATAATCTGCTGCAACTCCTTCTTATTTTGAGTCACCAAGATCATCTCCTCTGCCGAGCTCGTTCCATCAAAATCCCAATCTGGTATTCCACTCTGAATCTGGACATTATCAATCTTCGATGCTATATCCTTAGCCGCCTGATCCGCATATACCAACGCTTCGATCAATGAGTTAGAGGCCAATCGATTTGCGCCATGAAGCCCCGTGCATGAGCTCTCGCCAAGTGCATACAACCTCTTGATCGAGGTTCTACCATTTGTATCGACCTTAACTCCTCCACAGCAGTAGTGTGCCGCCGGAGTAACCGGAATCATATCTTTGGTGATGTCAATTCCTATCGACATACACTTTTCATAGATATTTGGGAAATGCGTCTTTGTCTGCTCCCCATCCTTATGCCTCACATCCAAATAGACAAACTCCTCTCCGCTAATCTTCAACTCATGGTCAATCGAACGAGCGACAACATCACGTGGCGCGAGCGACAACATCGGATGGTAACGATCCATAAACTCCTTGCCACTCTGCAATCTCAGGATAGCTCCATAGCCTCGCATAGCCTCGGTGATCAGGAATGATGGTCGCTCTCCCGGATTATATAGTGACGTTGGATGGAACTGTATAAACTCCATATTTTCGATCTTTGCCTTCGCACGATGGCACATAGCTATTCCATCGCCAGTCGCAACGATAGGATTTGTTGTCGTATGGTATATCTGACCGCAACCTCCAGCTGAGACAACCGTAAACTTGGCCAACATAGTCGAGATCTTCTCGCTCTCCAGATCCAAAACATAAGCTCCAAAGCAGGCCAATCCGCGAGTATGTCGAGTCACAAACTCCCCCAAATGGTGCTGAGTCAACAGATCAATCGCATAGTGGTTCTCCAACACCTTGATCCTCGGATGGCGACGCACACTCTCGACCAAAGCTCGCTCGATCTCCGCACCTGTCAAATCCTCATAATGGAGAATACGATGCTCCGAATGTCCTCCCTCTCGATGCAACTCAAAACGACCATCCTCAGTTTTATTGAATCGAGTGCCCCACTCTATCAAATCCTGAATTAACTCCGGTGCGCGACGAACAACAAGCTCCACAGCCTCACGACCACACTTACCCGCACCACAAGTTAATGTATCATCAATATGTTTTTCAAATGTATCTGGCTCATATGTCACAGAGCATATTCCACCCTGCGCATAGTTTGTATTGCACTCATCGATCTTGCCCTTGGTGACGATAACGACATCACCACTCTCGGCCGCCTTCAACGCAAAGCTCAAACCAGCCAGACCAGATCCTATGACTAAATAGTCGCTTATATTCTCCATACTCTTATAGATTAATATAGATTATCATACATACTCTGACTCTTATCATACTTCAAATCTGACAATGCAGAGGATTTAACTCCAATATTGAAGCTCCAACTCTTATAATATCCGAATGGAACCCACGAGAACGACATCTGCCAGCAGTGCAGATCACGCGATATGGAGACGGAGGAGGTTGTCAACTCCATCTCCTTGAGGTCGTAACCTCCCGTGAAGGTCATTCCCAGCTTATCCGTCAGAGTGAACGAACCATTGAAACTCACCGATTGGGTCACGTTTGGTTTATATCCGGACGTTCCATTATTGGTATATGTCACTCCATAGCTAACCACATAGTTGAAACCCACATTCCAAGGCAGAGAGAAGTCATAATATGTTCCAAGCATATATTGCCGCCTCAACGCCGGATCCATCGTGCCATACGGGTCGGAGAATGGATTAAAATACTCCGCCGGAATACTAGTAATATCGTTTATTGCCGTTTGTGACTTATTAGCTCTCGAATTGAAGGTATATCCATATGACCACGAGGTAGATGTGATACGTCCCGGGAAGAATAGCTTATCATACCTCTTTCCCTCGGGACTCACCTTATATGGGTCGAGTGTCAACGATAGATTAATTCCGAAATTACCAAATAGAGTCGTTCTAAATGATACCGGAATTGTTGACAGCTTCATAGAGTCTGCCAAAAAGTTATATGAGCCACTAAATGTAAACTGATCAATAAGAGTCACCTTCTTAACTCCCGACGTATCACGCTTAGATAGAACCTTAGCCTCCAAAGTCTGTGACAGAGAGAATGTAGCGGACATATTACGCCCCGATGATGGCACTCCATAAGCATTGTTCGTATATGGAGAGTAGGTCGATGTTGTTCCCAACGAATCAGTTTGGACTGTTGCTTGGTATCCATATTTCTGATTCGAGAAATCTGGAGCATACGAGACTCCGACGCTTGGTGTCAAGGTGTGTCTTACAGCCTGCAGAGGGTTCTCCTTTTTGCGGGCTTGGAACATTCCATATATTGTTGTGGTTGCCGAAGCTGATGTACTATAGTTGTATAGTCGATAGAATCCATACTCCGGATCGAGTGTCATCACCTCATTACTTAGTGGATTCCACTCCTGCATCTCTCGTTTGAAGTACCACTTCTCTGTGTAACTGACACTTGGGTTAATACTGATATAATCCCACAAGCTAAAAGAGGCCGAGACCGGAATACTATGCTCGATACCATTCTTCATATTATCCAACGATGATCGTGTAAAGATCTCACTTTCAGTCGTCGAGAGGGTGTTGGTCATCTTTCCCGTATAGCTCATCGAGATCTTCTCATACCACTTCTCCTTACCTATTGAATTACCAAATTTAAATGGGTAGAATCTCGACACGCTAAGTACGGCGGTAGGTAACGTCATCGATATCGATGCTGTCTCGGAGTATTGTGAAACCGACATGCTTGTTGAGAGCGAGACATTATCCCAATTCTTTGAGTACGAGATTGATGAGTTAGTCTGACTGGTAAGCATATCACTCAGTGTCGTTGCCGAATATTTACTATATCCACTCGTTGAGAAGTTCACCGATGCTGAGAAAGTTGAGCTTAAGCTCGCCTTTGCATCCTGAGAGTGTGTCCACTGGATCTTAAAAGCGTTCTGCTTCGTATAATCATCATCATCTTTCTCTCCCAACACGGTGCTAGCATAGTTCACCGCGACACTTCCCGAATATTTATACTTCTTCACATAACTCGACTCTCCGCTCAACTCCCATGATCCGTAGGAGTACAAACCTCCTTGAACTGCTAAATCAATATAGTCATTGATCGTGAAGTAGTAACCCAAATCGCGCAAGAAGAATCCCTTCGATCCATCCTCACCATAGGTTGGCATCAAAAGTCCCGATCGGGGACCCGAGTGGATTGGGAAGAATCCCTCCGGAATACCCAAAAAGTATATCGGCACATCCTCCATCACAAAGTATGCTGGCCCTGAGATAACCTTCTCTCCCGGAATCACCTTCGCCTTGGTCATTGCAAGATAGAAGTGAGGATGGTCCGTATGGTCACAAGTGGTGTACTTACCACCCTTGATGTTGATCGTATTACCCGGCATCTTCTTCACCTGACTTCCAACCAGCCAACCATCGCCCTCCTGTGTCGCTACACCCTTGATTTTCGCCTTCTCACTCTTGAGGTTATAGGTGATTGTATCCATTGTGTATGAAGTACCTCCATCGACAAAGACCGGCTGCGTTATACTCTTCGTACCTAATGAATCAATCTCCTTTCCATAGGCATAGATCTCATTACGAGCCATATCGATCTGCATGATATCTGCCTGCAGGCTCTTATTTTGGTACGACACATCACCCTGATTGTAGATGTAGACCTTCTGACCCTTAACATCATAATAGAGCGAATCCTCATTGCGCCCCTTCATGACATCGTCAATCATATTTCGTGTTTTCGGTTTAGCCACCATCGAATCTCGTTGTGGCAAAATTGGCAATATTCCACCACCCAATGAGTCTGGTTCAATGGTGATAGACTCCTCCTCAACAGTTGTCGGAAGTGTATCTTCACCTATTACCAACTCCACAGAGAGGAGTAGTATTAGCAGCGAAAGCAGATATTTTATCTTAAATTTATGCAAAATCTCAAAAAAATATTGTAACTTTGCCGACAAGTCGGCAAAACAAAGTTTACTCACCTTTTGTCGACTAGCGAAGTAAAATATATACCCACTAGAGCAAGCAAAAGACTCGATTAACAAACGACAAATATAGTTAAAATAATACATATAGCCCCTACTTTAAGACGTGAAAACCCAACTTTTTTTAAAAGCCGCCATAATAATCATATTATCCATTATGATTTACACACCCCAAAGCACATATGCTCAGGGTGTTAAAACCATCATTATTGACCCGGGGCATGGTGGCAAATTCCCGGGAGCTCAATATAAGGGAGTGACTGAGAAGGAGATAAATTTGGCTGTAGCACTAAAGTTGCGCGATGTGATCAAAAAAGAGCATCCCAACATCAAAGTCATAATGACAAGAACAACCGACAAACACCTCTCGACAACACTCAGTGCAGACCTTGGGGCACGCTCCAAAATAGCGAACGAAGCGAATGGCGATATCTTCATCTCGATCCATGCCAACGCCGCCTCAAACACCTCTGCTTATGGAGCTGAGACTATCATAATGGGAGAGTCGTCGCTCGAGAAACAGCGCAATGATGCCGCTCTATACACCGCCAATCAGGAGTATCTGATCGATATGTCGGACCAAAAAACAGCAGCTATCGTAAGGGCATATATCCAAAATCTACAATTCACATATGGCCAATATAGCGAGGCCTTAGCGCGTCTCATACAGACAAGCTATGGCAAACATAATCGCAAAGTTCGTGACCTTCGTCGCCAACCAATCATGGTGCTCTATGGTACGGATATGCCATGTGTACTCACCGAGATAGGCTTTATGAGCAACGCCAAAGAGTTAGCCTACATGACATCTGCCAAAGGGCAACAAGAGATCGCACAATCTATCTTCGATGGCATTGATGCATATATCGACATGGTCGAAAAGACCTCTCAATCATCGAAAGCACTTGCCCCTGCTACTCCTACTCCTGCCCCTGCGAAGAAGGCAACTAATGAGAAGATATCAAGTGGATATACAATTCAAATATTATCATCGAGCAAGGTTCTTGCAAATAATGACCGACAATTCAAGAGTTACACAGGTCAACAATGGCTAATCACAACAACCGGCAAATATAAGTATAAATATTGCATAGGAAGATATAGAACCAAGGCTGAGGCCGAAGCGGATCTAAAGAGTGTAAAACAGAGCTTCAAAGATGCGTTTATCACAACGTTTGACAAATAAGAAATTAAAGATATAATTAAGAATGAAAAAAGAGGTAAAGATTGGTATATTCACCATACTAATGATTGTTGCAGCATGGGGCGGAATCCGTTTTTTGAGCGGCATGGATCTGTTTAGCAGCAACGAGGAGTACTTCGCACGATATGACCAGATAGATGGCGTTCAGAGCTCCTCTCCGATATTTATCAAGGGTGTCAAGGTCGGCACAGTGACCGAGATCACGCTCGACCCGACCTATGATGCAGATGTTGTTCTTCGCTTGAGCATAAAGGGTGACTTCAAGATTCCGAGCAATTCGGAGGCTAAAATTTACAATAGCAGCATAATGGGCCCTATGGCGATTGAGCTCAAATTGGGGGATAGCAAAGAGTACTTGTCACCGGGTGACACGATCAACTCTAGCCGCGACAAAGGGATCTTCGACACTGCAGAGACAGAGCTAGAGTTCCTCAAAGAGCGTATTGAGAAGGTCACATCGGAGCTCACCACCACCCTCGAAAATCTCAATAGTCTACTCGAAGGAAATAGCGAGAGTATCTCGGGAACACTCCGAAATTTAGATGCTCTATCGGCAAATCTGAATCTTCTTGTGAGCAAAAATCAGGAGAATCTAACTACGATGGTTGATGGCTTCTCGAAAGTATCTCAAACATTGGGTGAGAGCACACCTCAGATTGATAGCATAATCAGAAACATAAACGTGCTGACAGCAGATTTGGGTGAGGCTCAACTTGGCTCGACACTATCGGAGTCGCTCAACCAACTAAATGAGGTGATGGCCCAACTCAACAACAGCGAAGGGTCGATTGGCAAGATTCTCAACGACGATGAGCTATATTTGAACCTAGCCTCTGTGAGTGCTAATCTCGATGCTCTACTCTATGACTTCAAGGAGAACCCAGCTCGATATATCAACGTTTCGGTATTTGGTCGCAGCGCATTAAAGCAGGAGATCAAGGCGGAGAAGCGTATGATCAAGGATGCTGTTGAGGCGGAGAAAGATGCTGTGAATAGTGCGCGCAAGGCTAGCAAATAATTTATAAGAGAAGAGAGATTCGTTAGATGATATATCCTCAAAATTTTGAGCAAAAATTGGGTTTCGACCGCCTTCGCGAACAGGTGGCGGCGAAGTGCACAATAACCTCTGCGGCAGAAAAGGTGCGAAAGCAAAACTTCACAAGTCGCAAAAAAGAGATAGTACTACGTCTCAAATTGACAGACGAGATGCGCTCGATGTTGATGATGGAGAGCGGATTCCCACGTGGTGGCTATAGCGATATAGATAGTGTGGTGAACAAGATCTCGATCCTCGGTAGCTTCCTCGATGTTGAGGAGATTGTAGCTCTAAGAAGATCATTAGTCGCTGTGGATGAGATCACGAGCTTTATCCGCAAACGTTCAGAAGATAATGCCGAAGCGTATATCTCGCTGCTTAGACGAGGAGAGAACCTAGTATCGTTCGCTGCTATTGTTGCACGTATCGACACGATAGTTGACAAGTTCAACCTGATAAAAGATACAGCATCGTCGGAGCTACAAAATATCCGACGCCAGATCCGCGAACGTGAATCACGCGCATCGAAACGACTGCAGCAGATCTTGGCTCAGGCGAAAGGGGCTGGATTGGTCGATACGGAGGCAATGATCTCAATCCGTGATGGTCGTGCGGTGATCCCTGTTGCAGCGGGAAATAAACGTAAGTTGGATGGATTTATCCATGATGAGTCGGCGACAGGAAAGACCGTATATATTGAGCCAGTAGAGGTTGTTGAGATCAACAATGAACTTCGTGAGTTGCAATATGCGGAGCGCAGGGAGATAGTTAGAATTTTGACCGCTTTTACCGAAGCGATTCGCCCTGAGGTGGATGAGATTGCAACAGCGAGTGAATACCTAAGTGACATTGATATGTTGTGCGCCAAGGCGATGTGGGCAATTGAGAATGAGTGCATAATGCCGATACTCTCCGAGGAGGGACGTTTGGAACTTCGTTCAGCGCGACACCCCATATTAGCACAGACGCTGAAGGCTAACAACAAAGAGATTGTACCTCTTGATCTGGAGATTGACAGAGAGAAACATATCTTGGTAATATCGGGCCCGAATGCTGGAGGAAAGTCTGTATGTTTAAAGACTACTGGGATAGTACAGTATATGTTCCAGTGTGGATTCTTAGTTCCAGCATCTGAAAATTCGGAGCTGCCGATCTTTGAGTCGCTCTATATTGATATCGGAGATGAACAGTCGATCGACAACGACCTCTCGACATACTCATCACACCTATATAATATGAAGAGTATGATCGCAGGGGCGTGTGACAGGTCACTTGTGTTGATCGATGAGTTTGGATCGGGAACCGAGCCGGTGATTGGAGGTGCTATTGCAGAGGCTATCCTTGATCGATTGTTATCGAAAGGTGCTTATGGAGTGATCACCACCCACTACTCCAACATTAAATACTACGCCTCGTCGACAGCTGGTATTGCCAATGGAGCGATGAGTTTTGATGTTCAGAATATCCGTCCTCTCTTTAAATTGGAGATGGGAAAACCGGGTAGCTCATTCGCGGTGGAGATCGCACGCAAGATAGGACTTCCGGAGGATATCATCCGAGCAGCGAGCGACAAAGCAGGTAGCGAACATATAAACCTCGAGAAGCAGCTCCGCGAGATAGCACGCGACAAACGCTATTGGGAGCAGAAGCGCGAGAGGATAAAACATACGGATCGAAAGGTGGAGATGTTGGAGCAGAACTACTCCGACCAACTATCTAAGATCCGCGCCGAGAGGCAAGAGATTATTGCAAAAGCAAAGGCGGAGGCAAAGGCTCTAATAGCGGAGGCTAACAAGCAGATTGAGAGCACGATAAAGACAATCCGCGAGTCACAAGCCGAAAAAGAGCTAACACGCTTGGCGCGCAAAGAGTTCGACACATTCAAAGAGAGTGTGGAGAGCAAAAAGCAGGAGGAGGCAGAGAAAGAGGCCTCTGTTCTTCGCGAGATGGAGAGGCTCGAAAGACGCAAACAGAAACGCAAGGAGAGAAAAGAGAAGCAAGGCGAAGAGCGACAAGAGATAACACCTGAGCCAGAGAAGCCAGCAGAGGTGACGGTAGGTTCAAAGGTGAGAATAGAGGGGCAGGAGACATTGGGTGAGGTACACTCGATAAAGGGCAAGAAGGCACAAGTGGCATTTGGTCAGATCTTTACCACTGTCAATGTAGCAGCACTCACAGTGGTGTCAAATGCAGAGTATAAACGCTCTACAAAACCCATCACGCCACGAACACGCATCTCGGTCGATATCTCTTCACGCAAGCTCAACTTCAAAGATAATATTGATGTGAGGGGACAGAGGGCATCGGATGCGTTGGAGATGGTACAGAACTTTGTTGATGATGCTCTTATGATGGGGGTAAGCTCCGTCGCGATCCTTCATGGTAAGGGTACGGGGGCATTAAAAGATGAGATACGACGATACTTAACGACACTTCCGGATGTTGCACGCGCAGTCGATGCACACGCAGATCGTGGGGGATCGGGTATTACGGTAGTAGAGTTTAACTAGATAGATGGAGTACAAATTAAGCGACATAGCAAAGATCACGGGGGGCACGCTGAAAGGGTGTGACCAGATGGTGTATGAGGTTGTGACAGATTCGAGAGGATCAGTCGCAGGCTCCAACTCTATCTTTGTCGCTATGCAAGGTGTAAACCATGACTCTCATGACTATATATCACAGATGGCTAACCGAGGTGTGGTTGCCTTTATGGTTGAGGATGAGAGCTTTGGGGCTATTGCCAATATCTCATATGTTGTTGTTGAGAACTCGATAACCGCACTCCAAAAGTTAGCTGCCGACCATCGGTCTCGATTCTTGGGGTTAGTCGTGGGTATCACCGGATCAAATGGCAAGACAATTGTCAAGGAGTGGATTGCACAATCAGCATCTAAGGCGCTGAAAATATTCCGCTCGCCACGCAGCTACAACTCTCAACTCGGGGTAGCGCTGTCACTACTCATGATCGAAGGAGATGAGGATCTAGCACTCATAGAGGCTGGAGTATCACAACCCAACGAGATGATAAATCTGGAGGAGATGATCCAACCCGACATCGCAATAATAACCTCGATCGGAGAGGCTCACCAAGAGGGATTTGTCTCGATGGAGCAGAAGATCGAGGAGAAGATGGTACTCGCAACACGCGCTCAGAGAGTTATATACAATAGTGATTATAAGGAGCTTATACCACATATATTATACGCAAGCAGAGGATCTAGGAGCAGCTACATAGATGCCGCAGAGTTCCCAAAGGGTAATTTTACGGATATAGCGTCGCAAAGGAATTGGCAGATTGTTGCGGCACTCCACCATACATTATCTCTATCAGCCCCTATCGAGGAGGATATCACACCCGTTGCGATGAGGCTAGAGATGATTGAGGGAATCAACGGCTCGACAATTATAAATGATAGCTATAATTCAGATATCAACTCACTAATCATTGCGCTCGACACGCTGCAAGCAACAGCATCGGGGGGTGCGACAACTGTGATTTTATCTGATATTTTACAGAGTGGCATTTCGAGTGAAGAGCTATATAGAGGGGTTGCATCGGCTATCAAACGGGCAAAGGTAGATCAGCTAATAGGTGTAGGTGCAGAGATTGCGAAGTGGAGTGAACTATTCCTCTGCAGCTCTAAATTCTATGCCACAACCGAGGAGCTGATCTCGCAGATCACAGCAGAGGATTATGCGGATCGGACAATACTATTAAAGGGAAATCGCAAGAGTCGTTTCGAAAAGATCAGCCACCTGCTAGCGCACCAGAGCCACACCACAACGTTGGAGGTGAATCTAAATTCGATGGTTCACAACCTCAACCTCTATCGCGCACACCTGTCGCCAAAGACGAAACTCGTTGCGATGGTCAAGGCGAGTAGCTATGGAGCAGGAGAGGTGGAGATTGCTCAAACGCTTCAGTATGAGGGTGTTGATTACCTCGCAGTAGCATTTGCCGACGAGGGAAGTAGACTCCGCGAAAGGGGTATCACCATGCCGATCATCGTTCTGAATGCCGACGATGGTAGTTTCTCGCAGATGGTCGACAACAAATTAGAACCTGAGATCTACTCATTCAAATCGCTCAAGGCCTTTGCATCAGCTGTATCGGCACGCGGCGAGAGAGATTATCCGATTCACATAAAGATAGACTCTGGAATGCACAGACTCGGATTCATGGAGGGAGATATTGCTCAATTAAATATGGAACTATCACAGCTGAAGGGTGTTATAACTGTTGCGTCAATATTTTCACACCTCTCATCTGCCGATATGGGCGAAGCTGGCGAGGAAAAAACTGAAGATCAAATCGACAAATTTGATACGATGAGTAGCGAGATCCAAACCGACCTTGACTACCCTACCCTTCGCCATATCGCAAACTCAGCAGGAATTATAAAATACCCTGAGGCTCATTTCGATATGTGTCGTCTGGGAATTGGATTATATGGTTTTGGGCACGATGATTTAACACCGATATCGACACTTAAGAGTCGCATTGTTCAGATCAGGGAACTCACTGTAGATCAACCAATTGGATATGGTGGGGCGGGGCGAACTAAGCGCAACAGCAAAATCGCCACTATCCCAATAGGATATGCAGATGGATTGAATCGGCATTTGGGTTGCGGAGCGTGGAGTGTGATCATAAATGGAGAGAAAGCCCCAACAATAGGGCGTATCTGCATGGATAGTTGTATGATAGATATAACTGACATTAAAGGAGTTAACGAGGGTGACGAAGTGACAATTTTCTCACCTCAAAAAACAAACACAGCGGAAGATATCGCAAAAATACTCGACACAATAAGCTACGAGGTGCTAACATCCGTCTCGAAGCGAGTAAAGAGAATATACCTAAAGGAGTAAAATGAACGGGACACTATATTTAATACCCTGCCCAATAAGTGAGCAGACAGCAGTCTACGATGTGACACCCACAGCCAACAAAGTTGTGATCGATTCGTTGGACTACTTCATCGTGGAGAATATCCGCTCGGCACGTCGTTTTTTGTCGAAGGCAAAGATTGCACGAACTATTGACTCATTGGAATTCAGGGAGTTGAGCGAACATACAACATCGGCACAAGAGGTGGAGGCGATGGTTGATCTGATTGTTAAGGGTCGTTCGGCAGGGATTATCTCCGAGGCTGGAGTCCCTGCAGTTGCCGATCCGGGAGCATTGGTTGTTGAGGCGTGCCACCGAAAAGGGATAAAGGTTGTGCCGTTGGTTGGCCCATCATCTATCATCATGGCGATGATGGCATCGGGGCTCAATGGACAATCCTTCGCATTCAATGGCTACCTCCCGATCAAAGAGCCGGAGAGGAGTCGTGCTATACGCAACTACGAAAAACGGGCTCAGAACGAGAGGCAATCGCAGCTATTTATAGAGGCTCCATACCGCAATACCAAGCTCTTCGAGCAACTGTTATCGGTGTTAGCACCGATGACACAGTTGACCGTAGCGGTAGATATCACAGATCCGGCGGAGTATATCTCGACAAAATGTGTGAAGGATTGGAGAGGTGAACAAAAGCCAGAAATGAATAAAAAACCGACTATTTTTATCATTGGATAACTGACAGAGGGTAATTTGGCGCATAATTTGCGAATATAAAGATGTAAAAAATAATAAACAAAGATATATGACAACGCAAAAGATTCAAGATCAAGAGTTTAACGAGGAGCAGATCAACAACGAGGCAACAGAAAATCCAACACAAGAGCAGCAAGCAACTGACACAATGGCAGAGGAGAGTGCAGAGAGTGACACAATGACAGAGGAGGCGGCAGCACCAAAGGAGGAGAATGTAGATTGGAAGGATCGTTACATCCGCCTACAAGCTGAGTTTGATAACTACCGCAAACGTACTCTTAAGGAGAAGATGGATTTGATGCAGAGCGGTGGTTCGGATGTTATAAAGGCATTCTTACCAGTGGTTGATGATATGCAACGTGCTGTTGGCGCGATGCAGAAGAGCGATGATATCACCACCCTTCGTGAGGGCGTTGAGCTGATCTCGCAGAAGATGACAGATACACTAAAGGCTCGTGGAGTAGTTGAGATTGAGGCTATTGGACTCCCTCTCGACACCGATCTTCATGAGGCTGTAGCACGCTTCGCAGCTGGCGAGGATAAGAAAGATACTATTATTGATGTGGTGCAGAGCGGTTACAAGATGGGCGATAAAGTCCTACGTTTTGCAAAAGTTGTTGTAGGAGAGTAAAACAATGGCAGAGAAAAGAGATTACTATGAGGTCTTAGGCGTTGCGAAGAGCGCAAACGCTGACGAAATCAAAAAGGCATATCGCAAGGCAGCGATTAAGTTCCACCCAGACAAAAACCCAGATGATAAATCAGCCGAGGAGAGCTTCAAAGAGGCTGCGGAGGCGTATGATGTATTGTCGGATGAGCAAAAACGTGCTCGTTATGACCAATTTGGTCACGCAGGCATGGGAGGTGCTGCGAGCGGTGGCGCTGGAGGTTATGGCGGCTTTGGTGGCGGTGGCTTCTCGATGGATGATATCTTCTCACAATTTGGTGATATCTTCGGAGGTCACTTCAATAGCGGCGGTGGCCGAGGCGGATATTCACGTGGTGGACAGAGAGTTAACCGAGGAAGTGATATTCGCGTAAAGGTAAAGCTGACACTGCAAGAGATATCGGAGGGCGTTACCAAGAAGCTCAAGATATCGAAGATGATCGCGTGTGACAAGTGCGGTGGCACGGGAGCGAAGGATTCATCATCATATGCAACCTGCCACACTTGTAACGGATCAGGATATGTGATGCGAGTGGAGAACTCATTCTTCGGACGTATCCAAACGCAAGGTGTCTGCCCTACTTGTAATGGAACAGGTAAGATCATCACCGAGAAGTGCGACAAATGTTCGGGCAACGGAGCGATCAAGGGTGACGAGGTTATCGAGGTGAAGATCCCAGCAGGAGTTGGCGAAGGGATGGCACTCAAGGTTCAAGGCAAGGGTAATGCAGCTGTGCATGGCGGCATAAATGGTGATTTACAGGTATTGATCGAGGAGGAGACAAATCCGGAGTTGATCCGTGACGGTAACGACCTTATCCACAACCTCAACATCACGGTTACAATGGCGTTGTTGGGTGGCACGGTCGAGATCCCGACAATCGATGGACGCGCGAAGATCAAGATCGCACCGGGTACACACGCTGGCAAGGTGCTTCGCTTGAGCGGCAAAGGTCTGCCAGATGTGAATGGATATGGTAGAGGCGACATTTTGGTTGTTGTCGATATCACGATCCCGAGCAAGCTAAATTCGGAGGAGAGGAAGTTGGTTGAAAAGCTCGACAAATTGCCATCTTTCGAGAAGGCTGAGTCGGTGAAGAACCAGAATATATTCGAGAGAATGAAGAACTTCTTTCGGTAATATTATATAATATAACAATTAATAAAAAACAGAGCTATGGGAGCCTTCACACCATTCAAACGACGAGCTAATCAGTTCAAATATACACCACGCTACTACGACCCCACAAAGGAGGCTCGTGAAGAGCGCCGTGAGGAGCTATTTGGCCGACGAAGTGATGATAGTGGAGAGGGAAGCTACCAACCCGGCCAATATATACGCAGGCAACGAGATGCTCGTAGTGCTCGCATGAAAAACAAGGGCAAGAATAGCTCTATGAGGATGTGGATGTCGGTAGTTGTCATCATCATCATAGCCTATATGGGGTCGCTGCTATACAATAAATTGATCGAGGTATTTGGGCTCACCGAAGGCTCTTCGACACGTATTGAGCGATCACTATATGAGTATGAGGAGTTCGACCCAACAACCCCAATAACAATTGTACCAAACGATTACGACCCAACACAAGAGGAGTAAATGGAGGATAGGATAAGGCTACTGCCCGAAAATATTGCGAATCAGATCGCTGCCGGAGAGGTGGTGAATCGCCCTTCGTCCGTAGTTAAGGAGATGATGGAGAACTCCATCGATGCCGGAGCTACGGAGATCATTGTGAATTATCGCAAGGGAGGTCACGAGCTTATCCAGATAGTCGACAACGGGGTGGGAATGTCACCCAATGATGCGAGGATGTCGTTTGATAGACACGCTACGAGTAAGATCAAAAAGGCGGAGGATCTCTATGCTCTGCACACCTTTGGCTTTCGTGGTGAGGCACTTGCCTCTATTGCAGCCGTTGCACGCGTGGAGTTAAAATCACGCACTTCGGATGCTGAAATGGGGACTATGACGGTGATTGACAATGGCCACTTTTCGGAGCAGACACCTATAATGTGCGAGAAGGGTTCGCAATTCTTTGTTCGCAATCTGTTCCACTTTTTGCCGGCACGTCGCAGATTTTTGGAGAAGGAGACAACGAGTTCAAACCATATCAAGGAGGAGTTTCGATGTGTGGCAATCAGCAATCCCGACAAGAGTTTTGAGCTATATGCCGATGACAGCCCAATCTACAGACTCGCCCCTAGCTCGACAGCAGGACGAATTGTAGATGTTGTTGGTCGAAACATAAAGAAGAACCTTTTGGAGATTCACGCCGAGACGGTGATTGTGAAGATCAAGGGGTATATCGGTCGCCCATCGGCTGCTAAGAAGGGGACAGCAGATCAATATATGTTTGTCAATGGCCGTATTTTCAAATCGGCATATCTCAACAAAGCGATCATGAGAGGCTACGAGAAGTTGATCGTGCAGGGGTTAAACCCAGCATATTTTCTCTTCTTTGAGGTTGATCCAGAGAGGGTTGATGTGAATGTTCACCCTCAAAAAACAGAGGTTAAATTTGAGGATGAGAGCGCAATTTGGCAGATCCTCAATGCGGCAGTAAGAGAGTCGCTGGCCAAGACGGGCATTGTCCCACTCATGGAGTTTGACAACGAGAGTGGTATAGAGATCCCGGCGGCACAGAGAGGGGTGAGCTACGCAGAGCCGATGGCGGTGAGCAATGGCAATTACAACCCATTCGAGGTGGAGTACACCGAAGGAGAGGCGGCACGAAGTAGCTTTACGGAGCGAGGTGATGCCAAATACGAGCAGATAGAGAGCTACGAATACGGGAGTATTCCGACACCCAAAAAGGCTGCAGCCCCAAAGAGAGGCGGAGCACACTCGGCACTAAAGAGTAGCGTTGATAGAAGTTGGGAGGAGTTCGACGATATCGAGAGTAGCAGTAATATTGTGGAGAGCGTTGTGGAGGAGCAGAGCTACCTGCCTATGGAGTTTGATATATCGGACTACGAGCAGATTGAATCAGCCCCCTCGCAGAGCGTGGAGATACCCAACATAGATGATGTGAGTGTGGTTGGAGGTCAATACGCATGGTGCAAGATAGGGGCAAATATGTCGGTTGTAGATCTGCGACGAGCTAAGGAACGCATCCTATATGACCACTATATCACCATCCTCAAAGATGGCGAGAGCATAAGTCAACAGATACTATTCCCGATCGAGCTACGGCTCTCCGACGATGAGTACTCGCTAATGGAGGAGCACGCAATAGAGTTTTCGATGCTTGGATTTGATGTTGATTATATCAAGAAGGGGGTTATCGAGGTGAAGGGGTTACCAGCAGATGTAACAAATGACAATGTCGACAAGATGATCTACGACCTACTGCAACTGATGGCGACCCCAGAGGATCTGGCTGAGGCAAGACGAGATAGAGTGGCGGCAATCATGGCGCGAAATAGCGCACAAGGGATCAGCCGAAATATATCAGCAGATCAAGCGAAAGAGCTAATAACACAACTACTTGCCGGTGGAAAGACAGGACTCACACCCAGCGGAAAGGCAATTATATGGCAAATAACAAAAGAAGATATTAAACACCATTTAGGATAATTAATCATGATGAGATCGTATCGCAATATGGCACCTCCAACGGTGTTGAATCTACTGATAATAAACTGTTTGGGATTGATGGCGACATCACTATTCCCAATGCTTTCGTACTATTTAGGGCTGCACACCATCCAATCTCAAGATTTTGTGGCGTATCAGCTCATCACCTATATGTTCCTACATGGCAACCTATCGCATCTGTTTTTCAATATGTTTGCTTTGTGGATGTTTGGCCGTACACTCGAGTATGAGTTAGGATCACGTCGATTCTTAACATACTATATGGCTTGCGGTGTGGGAGCTGGAGTAATACAGGTAGCACTGGGAATGCTCTATCCATTCTCGATCACCGTTGGTGCATCGGGTGCGGTCTTTGGTCTGCTTCTTGCATTTGGCGTGTTGCATCCTAACTCTGTCATTATGCTGCTTATCCCACCAATCCCTATCAAGGCCAAATATTTTGTTATGCTCTATGGAGCATTGGAGTTGTATCTGGGATGGAGAAACAGCATTGGCGACAACGTTGCTCACTTCGCCCATTTGGGAGGTATGTTGTGGGGATTTATTCTGCTCACATATTGGAAATACAAACGTTACATTCGATATTAATTGAGAAGGTCAGAATATAGTAGAGAGGGTAATGCTCCACGCCGCACCATACTTGCAAGTATGGTGAATGGCATTGTGTTGATACTCTCTATTGCGGCGGCAATATCTCTTCTGCTGACGCTCATCGCACCACATATCGACCCATCGGTTAGTTGGATATTCCCTATCTTGGGGCTTGTTGCTCCGGCTATCTATATTGCGAATGTTATTCTGGCACTCTATTGGGTAATCTGTTGGAGGTGGTATTCAATACCTATGATCGCACTGCTGATCTGCGGAGTGAATAACATATCGCTATTTGTCAATATGGAGATTTCGAAGGATTATGGGTTGGACGACTATCGCAATATGCCAAAGGTGATGAGCTATAATGTACGTCAATTCTTCAACGATGATAAACAGTGGTCGACCGAAGAGGTTGCGCTCTACGTCGAGGAGCAAAATCCAGATATCATCTGCTTTCAGGAGTACAACACAGGTGCGAAGAGACTCACCGAGGATATGCGAGATAGGTTGAACAAATATTCACGTGCGGAGTTCAAGACCCTAGCTATTTATAGCCGCTACCCGATCATCAAAAAAGAGAATATCTTCACGAAGGATAGCAACGAATCGTGGCGCGCAATGTGGGTCGATCTAGTTATTAGAGAGGATACGATAAGGGTATTCAACAACCACCTCCACTCAACCACCATCAATGCAAAGGATGATGAGTATATCACCTCGCGTCAGATCGTTCAAGATACACTTCGAAGCGATAAGATCCAAGATATGTTGTTGCGTTTTCGAAATAGTTCGATGGAGCGTAACAGGCAAGTTGATACGATCGCTCAGGTCATTACACAATCCCCACATCCGGTTGTTGTGTGTGGTGATTTCAATGATACCCCAATGTCGCACACATATAATATAATGTCACGAGGGCTCAAAGATGCATTCCAGCAGAGTGGCAAGGGTTACTCATACACCTATCGCGGATTCTACAACACGCTGCGTATAGATTATATATTGGTAAGCGAGGGGATCACAACGCACAACTATCAAGTGGATGAGGAGTGTACAATATCAGACCATCTGCCAATAATGACACATATAGAGATCAACAAACACAAATAAATCAAGATAATTTATGATACTAGATTCACTTAAAAATGCAGAGCTATACTACGGTGTATGCCCTCGCATGAAACGCGCATTCGAGCTACTTGCTCAGACCGATCTAATGGCATTGCCACTAGGTAAGAACCAACTCGATGGAGATGAGATATTTGTTAACATTATGGAGGTTGAGCTCAAAGTTCCAGCCGATGCAAAGTTGGAGATACACAACAAATATGCTGATATCCAAGTGCTACTCACAGGAAAAGAGGAGAAGTTCGGATGGACAGAGCGCGCAGAGCTTAAAGAGGCGATAGGAGAGTTCGACACAGAGAAAGATGTGCAGTTCTTCAACGATGCACACGCAAACACTTATGCAATTGTTCCGGGTCAATTCACGATCTTGATGCCGGAGGATGGCCACGCACCAATGATTGGTGAGGGTAAGGTTCGAAAGGCGATTGTTAAGGTGTTGATTTAAAATAGATTTTCTTAGAATCTGTTAAAAAAAAAGGGCGTAAAGTGTTGTGAATCACGTAAAGATTTACTAACTTTGCGCCCGACTCGTTTTATGACGAGTCATATTACTAATTTTAACGAGCGATTGTATCGCACAAAATTTCCAAAATGGAAAACGTACTAAACGAAAATTTTGATTGGGCAGCATTCGAGAACGAGTCTGCTGTTTATGGTCAGAGCAAAGAGTCTATCGCTGAGGCGTATGACAAAACCCTCTCTAATGTCGCTGTAGGCGAGGTTGTAGATGGTACAGTAACAACAGTAACAAAGCGCGAAGTTGTTGTCAACATCGGCTACAAGAGCGAGGGTGTTATCTCTATCTCTGAGTTCCGCTACAACCCTGAGATCGCTGCAGGCGATGTTGTTGAGGTTTATGTGGAGTCAGCAGAGGATCGTAACGGTCAGCTAGCTCTTTCACATAAGAAGGCTCGTCAGCTTAAATCTTGGGATCGTGTTAACGAGGCTTTGGAGAAGGACGAGATCATCAAGGGTTATATCAAGTGCCGTACTAAGGGTGGTATGATCGTTGACGTATTTGGAATCGAGGCGTTCTTGCCGGGATCTCAGATCGATGTTAAGCCAATTCGCGACTACGATATCTATGTAGACAAGACTATGGAGTTCAAGGTTGTTAAGATCAATCAGGAGTTCCGCAATGTTGTTGTATCTCACAAGGCTCTTATCGAGGCTGAGCTTGAGGTTCAGAAGCAGGTTATCATGTCTAAGTTGGAGAAGGGACAGATCCTTGAGGGAACTGTTAAGAACATCACATCATATGGTGTATTCATCGACCTTGGTGGCGTAGATGGTCTTATCCACATCACAGATCTTTCATGGGGTCGCGTAAGCCACCCAGAGGAGATCGTTACTTTGGATCAGAAGATCAACGTTGTAATCCTTGACTTCGATGACGCTAAGAAGCGTATCGCACTTGGATTGAAGCAGCTTACTCCACACCCTTGGGAGGCTTTGAGCGCAGAGCTTTCAGTTGGTGATAAGGTTGAGGGTCGCGTAGTAGTAATGGCTGACTATGGTGCATTTGTTGAGATCACAACTGGCGTTGAGGGTCTTATCCACGTATCAGAGATGTCTTGGAGCCAGCACCTACGTTCTGCTCAGGACTTCATGAAGGTTGGTGATACTGTTGAGGCAGTTATCTTGACTTTGGATCGTGAGGAGCGTAAGATGTCACTTGGTATCAAGCAGTTGACTCCAGATCCTTGGGACGGAATCGAGGCTAAGTACCCAGTAGGTACAAAGTGTAACTCTAAGGTTCGTAACTTCACAAACTTCGGTGTCTTTGTTGAGATCGAGGAGGGTATCGACGGTCTAATCCACATCTCAGATTTGAGCTGGACTAAGAAGGTTAAGCACCCGGGGGAGTTCACAACAGTAGGTGCTCCAATCGATGTTGTAGTACTTGAGATCGACAAGGAGAACCGTCGTTTGAGCCTAGGACACAAGCAGTTGGAGGAGAACCCATGGAATGAGTTCGAAAGCCAATTCAGCGTAAACTCTATCCACGAGGGAACAATCACAGAGATCGGCGAGAAGGGTGCAGTAGTATCTTTGGGCGAGAACGTTGAGGGATTTGCCCCTACACGTCAACTTGTTAAGGAGGATAACACGACTCCTGCAGTAGGCGAGAAGATGCAGTTCAAGGTGATCGAGTTCTCGAAGGCTACAAAGCGCATCACTCTATCACACACACGTATCTCTGAGGATATCAAGCGTGGTGAGGCAAAGACAGAGATGGCAGAGAAGCGTGCAGCAGCAGATGTTGCAAAGTCAGCAGTTAAGAAGCTCAACGCATCAGTTGAGAGGACTACACTTGGTGACATCGCAGGTCTTGCAGAGTTGAAGGCTCAGATGGAGAAGAACGAGAAGTAGTCGTTTAGACGAAAAATATTTTTTAATGGGATGGCCAACGAGTAGTTTACTTGTTGGCCATCTTTTTTTGGTGTAAATATTTGTCAGAAAGAGTAAAAATCGATATCTTAGCAGAAACCAAAACCTGAAATGATGAAGAAAGAATTTCTACTACTATGCTCTCTAAGTGCAGTTGGTGCAACTGCAATGGCGGCCGATGATGCACGCCCCAATATTATCGTCATATTGGCCGATGATCTGGGGTATGCAGATGTTGGATTTACGGGGGCGGAAGATATCCTAACGCCCAATCTTGACAAACTCGCTGAGTCGGGAGTTACCTTCACTCAGGGTCACTGTAATCATGGATTCTCCGCACCAAGCCGTGCCGGTTTAATGACGGGTCGCTATCAACATCGCTTTGGATTTGAGACCAATCCGGCCTATGATAGAGATAACCCATTGATGGGGTTGAACCCAGATGAAATGCTTTTCCCTGAGCGACTTCAGGAGGTGGGATATACAACAGGAATTATTGGTAAATGGCACTTAGGGTCGACAAATCTTCACCATCCATTGAATCGCGGATTTGACTATTTTTATGGTTTCTTAGGCGGTGGTCACGACTATTTCGTTATAGACAACACAGCAATACTCGACGAGGCATACAAAGAGGCGCTAATCAGGAACAATAAACCAGCTACGTTCGATGGCTATATAACCACAGCATTTAGCGATGATGCCGTAGAGTTCATCAACGAGAATAAGGAGAATCCATTCTTCCTGTATCTCTCTTATAATGCGCCACATGGCCCACTTCAAGCACCACAAGAGGAGATTGATAGATACTCGCAAATAGAAGATAAAAAACGCAGAACATATGCCGCGATGGTCGATGTTATGGATCGCGGAATAGGCACAGTTGTCGAGGCGCTCAAGGAGAACGGATTATATGAGAATACGATAATCTTCTTCACAAGCGATAATGGTGGACTATGTAGTAGTCAAAGTAAGAATGGTGTCGCAATCAACCTACCATATCAGGGCGGCAAGGGTAATATATATGAGGGTGGCCACCATGTTCCATTCCTAATGCATTGGCCTGCGAAGATCAAAGAGGGCATGGAGTATGAATACCCAGTAATAGCAATGGATATCTCACGGACGGCTGTTGCTGTGGCTGGAGCCGATCCTAATAGTGGTTATGGTATGGATGGCGTTGATCTGATTCCATTTGTCACGGGCGAAAATAAGTGCGCACCACATGAGGCTCTCTATTGGAGGGACAACGAGAGCCATTTAGTATGGGGCATACTCGCTTCAGATGGTACAAAATTGCTCTATGATCAACCAAACTATGAGCGTGAACTCTACTATTTACCAGATGATATCGGAGAGACAAACAACATCATCGACCGCAGCAAAAAGGATCGAACTAGGGCAGAGGAGCTCCAGCAAATGTGGGATGTTTGGAATGAGAAAAATATCCCATCAAGTATGCCGGGCTATCTGGACTATCATGTAAAGTTGAAAGAGTTCTACAAAAGTGCAGTTCCGGAGGCAGCCAAACCTTATATCATCAAAGAATAACCCCTTTGAGGAGTATCGAAATTGGTTAAAATTGCATTATTTCACTTTTTCCGCCAATAAATTTAGGGCAAATAAATAAAAATTATTAAATTTGCAGTGACTAAAAAGCATATAAACAATTTTATACACAAATATTAATATTACAATTATGGTATCTTACAAAGAACTAGGTCTTGTAAACTCTAAGGAGATCTTCAAGAAGGCATTCGAGGGTGGCTACGCTATCCCAGCATTCAACTTCAACAACATGGAGCAGATGCAAGCAATCGTACAGGGTTGCGTTGAGGCATCATCACCAGTTATCCTTCAGGTATCTTCTGGAGCACGTAACTACGCTAACCAGACTCTTCTTCGCTACATGGCTCAGGGAGCTGTTGAGTATGCAAAGGAGTTGGGAAAGAATATTCCAATCGTATTGCACCTTGATCACGGTAACTCATTTGAGTTGTGCAAGAGCTGTGTTGACATGGGATTCTCTTCAGTTATGATCGACGGATCACACCTTTCATATGAGGATAACGTTGCTCTTACAAAGAAGGTTGTAGAGTACGCACACGCACACGACGTAACAGTTGAGGGTGAGCTAGGAGTATTGGCAGGTGTTGAGGATGACGTATGCGCTGAGCACCACACATATACTGAGCCAGATCAGGTTGAGGATTTCGTTAAGAAGACAGGTGTAGATTCACTTGCTATCTCAATCGGTACATCTCACGGTGCTAACAAGTTCAAGCCAGAGCAGTGTACACTTAACGCAGATGGCATCTTGGTTCCACCAGCACTTCGTTTCGACATCTTGAAGGAGATCGAGACTCGTATCCCGGGATTCCCAATCGTACTTCACGGTGCTTCTTCAGTACCACAGGAGTATGTTAAGGAGATCAACGAGAATGGTGGTGCATTGAAGGATGCAATCGGTATTCCAGAGGAGCAGCTTCGTGATGCAGCTAAGAGCGCAGTATGTAAGATCAACATCGACTCAGATGGTCGTTTGGCTATGACTGCTGCAGTACGTCGTATCTTCAACAGCAACCCAGCTGAGTTTGACCCACGTAAGTACTTGGGACCAGCTCGTGACGAGTTGAAGAAGTTGTACAAGCACAAGTGTGAGAACGTATTGGGATCAGCAGGAAAGGCTGAGTAATCCGAGTACGGGTACAATTCACCAAACAAAATCGGCTGCCTCCACAATGGATGGCAGCCGATTTGCTATATGAGACCGTTGCAAGATGATTAATCCTCCAATAGATAATCAACGGTGGTCACCACTCGAATGGATTTGATGTATGGGGTATAAGCATCACGATTCGAGATCGAGAACTGCCCTTGATTGGCACGTTTGATCTTTCCGATCTTACTATCTGAATCGTTGGCGAACTTCATTGCCGCCTCACGTGCATTTGCCGTAGCCTCCTCGATCATTTGTGGCTTGATCTTGTTGAGCCCTGTGAAGTTATAGTTCACCTGATAGCTATAGTCATCACGGATAATAGCGATACCCTTCTTCAAGAGTTCACTCTGCTGCTCCATGATCCCGCGCACCTTATCCACCTCACTCGATGTTACAATTATCACGGATGTTGCGTTGTAACGATCGCGCACAACCATATCTTGTGATCGATACTCGTTCGCTAGGATATCAATTATCTTTGGTGCGCTGATTGAGATATCCTCACTCTTTATCCCCTTAGACTCCAAGAACCCAACGATCTCCGCATTTTTTGTCTCTAATTTTGTGTAGAGAGTTGTCAGATCATTACTCAACTCCTTGTAGACCAATGGCCACGTCACCTTATCGGCATTTACCTCCATCTCCGCCAAACCCTTTACGCTGACAATGCGATTATCATTCGAGAACTCCTTGAGACCTTGGCTTACGAAGAGTCCGATCGCTGCAAATCCTACGGCGATTACCAATGACTCGATCTTAAAATTGCTGATGTTCATGACTGCTATTTATTAAATTTAACGCCGCCCCCCATCTTCGCACCACCTCTACTCTGGGCAGCAAATATATTACCTCCGAAATCTACAACCTTGTGGCTATACTCCCTCTGACGCTTGAATGCTAGGTCGATAATACGATCCATCAATTCGGGGAAGGTAACACCCGTTGCCTCCCACAGATAGAACGATAACGATCCGGGAATAGTATTTATCTCATTGACATATATTGCATCTGTATCTTGATCGATGATAAAGTCGATACGTGTAACTCCATCACATGACAACGCCTTGAAGGTACGGCAACCCGTGCACTGTATAAAATCTGTCACATCATCGGGCAAGTTAGCGGGTATCTCACGCACTGTCGAGTGCATACCCTTCGACTGTTGCTTCGCTCCACCTCCCATATACTTATCCTCATATGACAAGATCTCGCCTTGACGCACGGGAACTTCACATACAGAGGCCTCGCAATCATAATAATCTCCAAGGATTGAGCAGTTCACCTCCTTAAGATTTGCCACAAATCGCTCAACAATGATACGTGTAGTAAATGAGATAGCATTCTCTACGGCATCCACCAACTCCTCGCGGTTGTGCGCAGCCTTAATACCGATGCTCGACCCCGAGTTCGCTGGCTTGACAATGACAGGATAGCCTAGCTCATCCTCAACATTCGCCACTACCCCATCGCGATCCTCCAACCACTCTTTATCACAAAACCATGCATAATCGACAACGGGAATTCCACACTCCTTAAGGATCATCTTCATCGTGATCTTATCCATTCCATTGGCCGATGCCAACGTGTTACATCCGGCATATGGGATACCTGCAAACTCAATCACACCCTGAAAAGTTCCATCCTCACAATTTGTTCCGTGCAGAGCAGGCACCACTACATCGAGCGTAGCAACGACATCTGACCCAAACAACGGCTTTTTGCAACGGTATAGGTTTGAATCCCCATAGATTGGGCGAATATAGACCTCTTCGCTATCACTAAGCAAGCTCGTCATATCTTTATATCGCTTCAGATCAAGCAGTTGGTCACCACTATACCACTTTCCCGACTTACTGATATAGATCGGAATTATATTATATTTCTCAGAGTCCATAGCATTAATCACCTGATTAGCAGTAACTACAGAGATCTCGTTTTCTACCGAGCGGCCTCCAAAGACCACACCTACATTAACTTTCATATTAATATTTATTTAAAAGAATCTGGTAAATCATTTTCGTATAACACCACATCACCCACCTTCAAAACTCCAGCCAGATGACGACGTGCACTGTTGAGAGAGCTCGCAACAAACAGATTATCATCGCTAAATCCTCCATCCGAGAGCCCCTTGCATATCGCTTCGCGATTGAGTTTATTGACCACAACAGCGTAATCACAGCTCTGAGCCATCACCCTACCAAGGTTATAATTTGCCTCATATTGATTAGTTCCCATCTCGACAAATCCGGGTGTAATCACCACCCGTCGATTCTGCTCACCACGTGTGAAATCTCGTAATACCGCGAGCGCCATACGCGCACCATCCGGATTTGAATTATATGCATCATCCAAAATTGTCAAACCACCTGCCCTCTGCATCGAGAGACGATGCTCCACAGGTTTTAACTGCGAGATAGCTATCTGCATACTCTTTGTTGGGATCTTCAAGTGGTGTGACACAGCGATTCCAGCCAAAAGGTTCAATACATTTCCACCACCTAATAGATGTGATTTGAAATTATGCGACTCACCATCAACCATCAAATCGAAGGATAGACCAGCCGCATCGTAACACACATTCGTCGCCTGTAGATCGGCTGCGGAGTCTTCGACCGAATAACTTATCACCTTACATTTTGCACTATAATCGCTAAAGCTACGTATGCCCTGAGAGTCAAGATTCACAACGCCCAAACCATCTGCTGGCAACGCCTCAATCAACTCAAACTTAGTCTTTTGGATATTCTCAGCACTACCAAATGTCTCCAGATGAGCCTCACCCACAGAGCTCACAATACCAATTGTGGGGTGTACTAGATCACAAATTTCACGAATATCCCCCACCTGCTTTGCCCCCATCTCTACGATAAAGATCTGATGTTGTGGGCGGAGGTGCTCACGAATACTCCTCACCACACCCAACGTCGTATTAAAATTGCCCGGAGTAACCAACACATTATACTTCTCACTCAACATTCGATAGAGGTAATTTTTGGTGCTTGTCTTGCCGTAGCTACCGGTAACTCCGATGACTATCAACCTCTTATGTGAGTTCAACCTCTTCTTTGCATCGTTATAATACCATCGTCTGATCGCCATCTCGATAGGGCTGTTCACGAAGTTAGCGAGCAGCATAAAGCCATTAGACAGAAGCAAAATAGCGCTCAATATTAGTGGCAGATATTTGTGATTTAGGCCAATGTACTCAAATATCCCAATCGCCAAGATCAACAAAAGATCGGTAACAAACAACCTCTTCACACGATCTGTGACACCCAACGGAGTCTTGAACTTAGCCTTATATCTCCTATAAACATAAAGCAGCATCAAAAGGATAGCCACCGGTTGAGTCCAGACCGAAAAGGAGAGTAGTAGCACAATGATAAACCACCATCTACGATGACTCAGGATATTTCCACCTATCCACCAACGATGATATCGCTCAATACGATAGGAGTTCTGTTGAAACATATGTATATCATGTTTGGCAAGAGCCACCAAACAGATGATAAAAGCTACAATATATAGATGTAAAATCATATTTACTTAATTTGAAAAAAACTCTTAATCACCGAGTCAAAAAGCCCGGGCATCTCGGCATATGAAAAGTGCCCCGCCCCCTCGGCCACTACCAACCCACAATCTGGGATCAGTCGCTCCATTACCTTTGCATCCGAGAGCGGAGTTGCCGTATCTAGATCCCCCCAAAAAAGGAGTGTCGAGGCCTTGATCTTAGGCATTAGATACTTCAAATCTTCATTCACCACCTTCGAGAGCACCATCCGCATCATTGGCGAAGCGTTGTTGTAATCCGATGATCCGGATCCTTTCCGACGGCTCTCGATCAACTTATCGGCCCTCTCCTTAGACAAGAATAGATAACACGCTCGTTTGAAAATCTTATATGAATAGACCTTTGCGTAGTACTCCAAACTTCGCTTAGGGACAATTCCTGCGGAGTCGATCAACACTATTTTCTTTGCATTATGCTGCGATGCATACGAAATCGAGACCCTTCCACCGAACGAATGTCCCATAAATGATGGTGTACTAATATTCTGATCTGCAACGAATTGATGAATCATATCGGCATAATCTTGTGTTCCCCACACCTCAGTCGGTTCGTCAGAAGCTCCAAAACCGGGCAGATCGAAACTATAGACACGGTATGATGTAGAGAGGTACTCTACACACCGATTATATACAGAGTGGTCGCACCCCCATCCATGAAGCAGCAACAAAGCATCACCCTCACCACTTACATCGACAAAGATATTTAGGCCACGATAATTATATACCATAAACTTGATAGATTTTAGGCAAATATACGATTTTTTAGCTATACTTTGATATATTTCACCCTCTCAATTCAAAAAATATAGGATCAAAATCTTTATCTTGAAAGAATACTAAATGATATATATATACGTTTGAATAATAATAGCTACATAAATTTGCTATTCGAGAATTTATACATATATTTGCTTTATGAAATACTCGATAAAATAGCGGAGTACAAATTAATAAACATAGACAATATAATGAAAAAAGTTTTGCTTATTCTTGCGGTTATACTCAGCGTCGCATACACCTCTTCTGCTCAAACCTTCAAGAAGGGCGCGCAAGTTGCATCGGCAGGTGGCGGATATAGCGATAAATATGGATTCCCTATCTCGATTGAGTATGAGCGCGGAATAATCGACATCAACGAAAAATCATCTATCGGTATCGGCGGTTATGTCGCATATGCAAGTAAACACCAAGGCATTGAGTACAAATCTGTCGATTGCGGACTCTTCAACAACCACGATATCTTTGTCGCTATAGCTGGAAACTACCACTACACAGCCAAACCAAAGTGGGATCTATATGGAGGTTTCCGCATCGGTTACGACTTCAGATGCGAGGTGATTGAGTGGGATGATGATGCTCTCCAGTACTTTATGGATGACGAATTCCCAAAAGATGGCGACGGAATAGCGTATGATGTTCATGTCGGTGCTAGATACTACCCACTTCGAGATTCTCGTCGATATATGCTCAGAAATATTGCATTCAAAGCTGAGGTCGGATATGGTATCTCGATTGCGAGCCTCGGCCTATCATACAAATTTTAACTACACTCAAACATTTAATACTTAAATTTATGAAAAAACTATTATTCTTTGCTGCAGCGCTTATCTGCTCAGCCTCAGTAGCTTCGGCTCAAACATTCTCTAAGGATGCACAGGTTATATCTGCTGGTATCGGATTTGGTGGTGGATATGGCGTACCTATCTCATTGTCATATGAGCATGGTGTTTATGACATCAATGAGAAGTCATCTATCGGTGTTGGTGGTTACTTAGGTTTTGGTAGTCACAAAGAGTATATTCCAACTATTGTGGAGTACAAATATAATGATATCTTCATCGCTGCAACAGGTAGCTACCACTTCACAGGTGTTAACAAATTTGATTTCTATGGTAGCCTTCGTCTAGGTTACAATGCAGCATCAGTTAACTACGACTGGTATGATAAAGATTATGACACTGGAGCATATGATGTCTCTGTAGGAGGACTTGCCTATGCATTGGTTGCTGGTGCTCGCTACTACTTCAGTGACAATTGGGCTGCTAACGCAGAGCTTGGATATGGTCTTGCTACACTTAATGTAGGTGTATCTTACAAGTTCTAATCAACACAAGAGATTAACACATAAGAAGAGCGGTGACTTTGTTGTTTACCGCTCTTCTTTTTCATCTCTATATGGCACCAAACTCCATCAGATATGCCTTTATAAACGGATCTAAATCCCCATCCATAACGCCCTCTACATCTGATGTTTGATGCCCTGTTCTATGATCTTTCACTCGTCTATCATCAAAGACATAACTTCTGATTTGAGAGCCCCACTCTATACGTTTCTTGGTCGCCTCTAATGCTTGTTGTGTTGCCATTCGCTTATCCAGCTCTCGTTGATATAGTTTGGATTTAAGGATTCTCATCGCATTCTCGCGATTCATCAACTGCGAACGTGTCTCCATATTCTCAATCAAAAAATCTACCATCTCGCCCGTCTCAGGATCTTTGGCGTGGTAACGAAGTCTAACAGCTGTCTCCACCTTGTTAACATTCTGCCCTCCTGCACCACTCGCGCGATATGTATCCCACTCAATATCAGATGGATTGACAACCACTTCGATATTATCATCAATTGCCGGCGAGACAAACATCGATGCAAAGGTGGTCTGACGTTTATTATTTGCATTGAACGGAGAGAGACGCACCATGCGATGTACCCCACTCTCAGATTTTAGATATCCATATCCATACTCGCCCTCAAACTCCAACGTTGCTGATTTGACACCCACCTCGTCTCCAGCCTGATAATCGAGCACCTTCACCTTAAAGCCATGAGCCTCACCCCAACGGGTGTACATCCTCACCAACATCGAAGCCCAATCTAGCGCCTCAGTACCTCCAGCACCTGCATTGATATCTACAATTGCCCCTAAACGATCCTCCTCGCGACGCAACATATTACGTAATTCGAGGGCCTCGACCATCTCCAAAACCGAAGTATATTGACTCTCAAACTCCTCCTCGGTCGAGAGCTCTGCCGCGACAAATTCGGGCATCAAGGTCAAATCCTCGACACCTTTGGCCACATTATCGTAATCCTCGATCCATGACTTTATACCAGCAACCTTCTGAAGTTGCTTGCGCGCAGCCTCAGCATCATCCCAGAAATTGGGCTCTTGCGTCCGCTCCTCCTCATTTTGAAGCTCTATTCTCTTTCCCTCAATATCAAGACAGCGACAAAGAATCTCTCTGCGCTCCTCAATACTCTTTATCTGCTCCGCTGTAACCACTCTACTCCAACTCCCAATCTACACCATCCTTGCGATCCTTCACACGGATACCTGCCGCTGTGAGACCATCGCGGATCTTATCCGACATAGCCCACTCCTTATTAGCCTTAGCCTCAGAGCGCATCTCAAGCAACATCTCGACAAGTGGCGTGGTGTAATCCTTCGCTCCACCAACCGATGCTCCGGCCGACTTCTCATCTCGAAGTCCAAGGACATCAACAACATAGATATTCACAATCTGCTTCAAACGAGCCAAATCAGCCTCGGTGATCTTCTGTGCACCATCTACCAATTGGTTGATAATACGCACCCAATCAAAGAGTGCCGAAATAACCATCGGAGAGTTCAAATCATCATTCATCGCCGCCTCGCAACGCTGTGCCAACTCCTCAGGATTTACAGTTGACACATCCGAAGTCTTGATCTTCGACAACGCATCAACACCCTTCATCAAACGATCAAGCCCCTTCTCTGCCGCCTGCAACGCCTCATTCGAGAAGTCAAGCGTAGAGCGATATTGCGCCTGTAGCACAAAGAAGCGGATCGTCATAGGAGAGTACGCCTGCTCCAAAATTTCATGCGTACCATTGAACAGCTCCTCCAAAGTGATGAAGTTACCCAATGACTTACCCATCTTCTGACCATTAATCGTGATCATATTATTATGCACCCAGTAGTTCGCCGAATCGTGCCCCAAAGCGGCTGTAGATTGCGCAATCTCACATTCGTGGTGTGGGAACATTAGATCCATTCCTCCTCCGTGAATATCGAACTGCTCACCTAGATATTTAGTGCTCATTGCCGAACACTCCATATGCCACCCCGGGAAACCATCGCTCCAAGGTGATGGCCAACGCATGATATGCTCAGGAGATGCTTTTTTCCAAAGTGCAAAATCGACCGATGATTTCTTATCCGTCTGTCCATCCAACGAACGTGTATTAGTCTGGATATCATCGAGATTACGTCCCGATAACTTTCCATAATTATATGACTCGTTATACTTCATCACATCGAAGTAGATCGAACCATTCGACTCATAGGCAAACCCCTTATCGAAGATCATCTTCACAAACTCAATCTGCTCGATGATATGTCCCGAAGCCTGAGGCTCAATTGATGGAGGCTGCACCCCCAACTGATCCATAGCCGAACGATATCTATTTGTATAGTATTGAGCGATCTCCATCGGCTCCAATCTCTCGAGCCGCGCCTTCTTAGCGATCTTATCCTCACCCTCATCTGCATCGTGCTCCAAGTGACCAACATCTGTGATATTACGTACATAACGCACCTTATACCCTATGGCTTTAAGGTAACGAAACATCAAATCAAACGTAACAGCCGGACGTGCGTGCCCCAAATGTGGATCACCATAAACAGTTGGTCCACAAACATATAACCCAACGTGCTCAGGATTAATCGGCACAAACTCCTCCTTTTTACGAGAGAGTGTATTGTATAAAAAAAGTTTTGACTCCATTATATTATCTTCTTATATTTCTAAATCTAGGCTATCTATCTCCTCCGTCTCTCCATATCCATCGACTGGCAACAGCTCCTCCTCCGACGCGCCCAACGAGCGGTAATAATCATTAAACCACGTCATTATATCTCTACGTTTGGCATACGCTGCGATGTAATATATCTGCTCCAACTCATCGAGTTTATCATCCAACAGTGGCGTTGTCAAATCAGCATGAATCCCCTCAAATGTGATGTAATACTCGATATACTCCACAATATTATTAGCATACTCAACCAATAGTGAATCTCCCTTATCTATCGCATTCGCTGCATAATATGCCTCGATGAGTGGGACTATATTGGCATCGGTAAATCTAAGTTGCGAAGTTGGCAACACCTCTAATGCTCTATCCAATAGCTCGACAGCCTTGTCGTTTTCACCCTGCGCGGTATATGCCCTCGCAACCCTCGCAAAACCTTCACGAGCTTTCGATGCATTGACGTTGTACTGTATAGTGTGGTCAACATATACGCTAGGATCACTCAGATTACCATACCTAAATGTATTCATCAAAAGTGGCCCTGCATAATCCGGATCAACACGACCAATATCCCACGCCGAGCGGAATGATGTCGGAATTGGCACAAAACGATATGCATATCCATCAAACTGCAGATAATCCAACAATCCTAAATTCTGCAAGATATAGACCTGCGTAAAGTAGATCGGACGCTCCCAATTGAAGTTTGCTAACATATCAAGAATCATCATCTCTGACTTATCTATTGTGTTACCCGGCAGAGCGAAATAGATCGTATCGACCATCTTATCCGCATCCTCCAGCTTCACGATACCCGACTCAATAGCGTTCTGCTTATTCACCGGAAGTGATATTCTATTTGTCGGCAAATAATCCGTATATGATCCATCTGAGAGCTTCAACTGGGTTCGCGGATCATCATTTTTGATGAAGTCCATCACCTCGTTAATGGGAACTGATCGCGACACACGTGCATCGACCGGAATAAGATCGTTCGTAAATGAGTACTTACTACGTGGCAATGAGAATGGGATAGGAGCTGCGTCGTTTGCCCAAGTCTTCATCTGATCGATATACCAATCGCCACCCAAATAGCTGGTATTCATAATCCTAACATCTGTTCGCACCCCATCCACCTCTTGATTAAACCAGAGTGGGAAGGTATCGTTATCTCCATAATTCAAGATTATAGAGTTCGGAAGTGTCGATTGCAGATAGTTCCATCCGATATCTCGCGCAATGGTACGCCCCGAACGATCGTGATCATCCCAGTTTTCACAAGCTAGTATTGTCGGTACGCTCATCGAGATAATTGTTGCCGCAACTACCGCCGTGCGTCCACTCTTTTTCGTAATAGCTTCGATAAGCTCTTTGAGAGCCAAGACCCCAAAACCGATCCAGATACAATAGGCATAAAAAGCTCCCGCGAATACATAATCACGCTCACGAGGCTCTGAAGGGGATGTATTAAAGTAGACAACCAGCGCAAGACCCATCATAATAAAGAGCCACATAACGATCGAGAAGCGTTTCTGATCGCTATTAAGTTGCCACAAAAGCCCCAACAATCCCAAAAGGAACGGCAAGAAGTAGTAGGTATTGCGCGCTCTATTCTCCGCCATCTCGCGCGGCAGATTGCTCTGTGGCCCAAGGTATGCCTCATCTATGAATTTGATGCCCGAGAGCCAATTACCATCCGATATAGTTACCGACGATGGCTGAATATCGCTCTGACGACCCACAAAATTCCATAGGAAGTAGCGCCAGAACATATACCCTAATTGGTATGTGAAGAAGAAATTCAGATTCTCGCCAAACGTTGGCTCTAAAACCTGCTCTCCCATATAGTTCACCACCTTTCCATAATCCACCTGCTCCTGAACCATAACTTGCCCATTAGCATCGCGCACCATCTCCCCTTTGGAGTCTGTAACGGGCCCCATCTTAGTGCGATACGCAGCCCAAGGTTTGTAAGCAGCTTCTCCACGTCGTGTATCCCACATACGAGGGAATAGCTTCATAAATTCACTCGGATAGGTGTAGCCCGACAGAAGCTCATTCTTTACATATTTGCCATCCTCCTCCAAGGTGTAGACCGAACGTTTCTCATAATCATCGATCGGAGCAGCATATGACGCGCCATAGATCACCGGCTTCGAGCCATACTGATCACGCCCCAATAGCGACAACAACGCGTGAGGATTATCCGGCTGATTACTATTCATCGGAGGGTTTGTAACCGCTCGAATTGTCACCGAGGCGTATGATGAATACCCCACAAATAGCATGGTCAACGAGAGTAGAATAACATTCGCAAGGACCAAACGCCTACGATGTGTGTAGTAGCTAACATACCCCAATCCACCGATCAACAACAACGAATAGAGCACCATTCCAGAGTTCACTGGCAGCCCCAAAGTGTTTACGAAAAATAGGTCAACCATCGCCCCTAAATATATCGATTGCGACAATACAAAGCCATTGATAAATAGCAATATTGCACCCGAAATAATAGTTGCAACGACAACTCCCTTGAGTGTTGTCTTTGGGTATCTACGGAAGTAATATATAAACACTAACGCCGGGATAGTCAACAGATTAAGGATATGCACACCAATCGAAAGTCCCATCAAATATGCAATCAAAATAATCCACTTCAACGCATGAGGTTCATCCGCAGCATTCTCCCAGCGAAGCATCAACCACACCACAAGTGCCGTAAACATCGACGAGAGAGCATATACCTCACCCTCGACAGCCGAGAACCAGAATGTATCGGTAAATGTATAGCTCAACGCACCGATGATACCGGCCGACAATGCAGCCCATCCATTAGCCTCCGTGAGCTCCACTCCACCGCGTGTAACATCTTGCGTGCGAGGTG
>JBCQTX010000017.1:0-43897 GCA_047174605.1 Rikenellaceae bacterium
AATCGCCTCGGGGATCACATTTAGGTTTGTCGCATAGCTAGCAACGGATGTCTTGAAGTAATCGACAGCATAGAGTGCTTCATCAAGGTATAACCCCATCGGACGAATGTAGTTTAGCATCGGGGTGTAGGTCTCGGCATTGCTTGCTAGTCCGTGAGCAAATATCACCGCTGGGCGGATCACAGATATTGTAATCGGAACAGCCATCGCATTGCCTTCCTCATCGCCAACCTCAATCGAGTAGATCAACTCAGCAACAGAGCTATTCTCCAACGACTCTGGAAGTCTCTCCTCCGATGTGAATGTATATCGATAGAAGTAAAAGTTAAGGCTCTCAAAGTCTGATTTGCCAACTAACTCGATAACTCCCCAATCCTCACTCTTAGCTTCGATCGTGATGGTTGGGTTGCTGTAGCTCTTTCTTACCGGGATCAACAGATCGATTGATGAGACCCCATCGGCTGCGAGACCTAGTAATAACGTTAGCTCCTTTGAGTCGCTATTTGATTCCGTTAGCAGGGTTTGTGAGCCATACGAATCGTCAATGTAACCATCCGAGGACTCCTCTAGCTCTGTTTTGCTACACGCTGCGATCGTTAGCGCCCAAAGAACAATTAATATATATTTGTATCTGGCCATAATAATATAGTATTATAAAGAGAGAGGTCGCCCAATATCTTCATGGGCGACCTCTCGTTAAGTTATGCGTCTCTTAAACTAGCTTGAGCTCAGCCTTGATAGCGTCAATCTTGCCATCAAGCTCAGCCAACACCTCGTCATACTGATCAACAGATGCAAGTGGTGCTTTTACACCGAAGTAGAACTTGATCTTAGGCTCTGTTCCCGATGGGCGTACAGATACGATTGTGCCATCCTCAGTGAACCACTGTAGCACGTTGCTCGAATCCTCCTCGATCTTAGTGATTGTGCCGCTCTTAACATCCAAACACTCCGATGTCTTGTAGTCGTTGATCTTCACAACATCCGATCCCAAGATAGACTTAGGAGGGTTGGCGCGGAAGTCAACCATCATCTGCTGGATCTGCTCAGCACCCTCCTTGCCCTTGCGGACAACAGATACTAGACCCTCGCGGAAGAAGCCATACTTAACATACAACTCCTGCAACCACTCATAAAGTGTAAGTCCCATTGTATCCTTAGCCCAAGCTGCAGCCTCAGCAGCCAATGCGCAAGCCGATACAGCATCCTTGTCACGAACTGAGTCGCCAGCAAGGTATCCGAAACTCTCCTCGCCACCACCGATATATTTTGACTTACCCTCCTGCTCGCGGATGATACGTGCGATATACTTAAATCCTGTTAGGCAGTCGTAGCACTTAACACCGAAGTGATCAGCCACAGCATTTGCCATAAGCGATGTTACGATGGTCTTAACCACAAATTGGTTGCCATCGATCTTGCCAAGCTCAGCCCAACGAGTAAGCTGGTAGCTAAGGATTAGGACAAGCGTTTGGTTTCCATTAAGCAACACATACTCACCCTTGCTATTGCGAAGAGCCAAACCAACACGGTCAGCATCTGGGTCGGTAGCCATGATCAAATCTGCACCCTCTTTAGCAGCCAAATCCATCGCCATCTGCATTGTTGCGCGCTCCTCCGGATTAGGTGATACTACTGTTGGGAAGTTACCATCGACGATAGCTTGCTCTGGGACTAATTCGATATTTTCGAAGCCATATAATTTGAGAGCGCGAGGTACCAAATCAACACCCGATCCGTGAATTGGAGTGTAGATAATCTTCATATCCTTGTACTTCTGCACAGAGTCAGGAGATAGAGACAATCCCTTGATCATATTTAGGTATATATCGTCGAACTTAGTATCAAGGATTTCTATAGTATCGCAATTTTTTCCCCTCTGGATCATCGCTACATCGGTGATTTTCTGCACCTCATCGATGATATTTTTGTCGTGTGGCTCTGTTACCTGTGCACCATCTCCCCAATACGCCTTGTAGCCATTATACTCCTTTGGATTGTGTGATGCAGTGATCACAACTCCCGAGTGGCAGTTTAGCTCGCGAATAGCAAAAGAGAGCTCTGGAGTAGGGCGTAGAGCGTCGAAAAGATATACTTTAAAGCCGTTAGAGGCGAATATATCGGCAGTGCTCTCTGCATAAAGTCGAGAGTTGTTGCGGCTGTCATGAGCTACACAAACACGAATTTCACCCTCTATATTTTGTTTTAGATAGTTCGCAAGTCCCTGAGTAGCAGCACCTACCGTGTAAATATTCATACGGTTAGACCCAACACCCATGATTCCGCGTAGTCCGCCAGTACCAAACTCAAGATCTTTATAGAAAGACTCTACAAGCTCCGACATGTTGTTCTCCATCATCTCTTTAATCTGGCTCTTAGTCTCTGCATCGTAAGCTCCATCTAACCACTGCTGCGCCTTTGCAACAACATTTTTTTCTACTTCGTTTGTCATCGTTTACTTCGTTTGTTATTATATTATTAATACTCTTTTTTTACCTTTTTTGGTACTATATTATTTGTTAAACCATCCTACAGTACGCTGTGGGCTATGTATCAGTTTTACCTATACTTTGTGTTCGCGAGATACGAATTTAAGTATGTGCAAAAGTAGTAATTTTTTTTTAATATTAGTTATCAGTGAGTTAAATATTCTTAATAAAAATTCTCCTTAATTACTATAAACAAAAAAAAGAGAATTACAATAGATGGATGTGTTTTTTTTACAAAATTAATCCCGATCTTTGTAACCGTAAAGTCGCCTAATTCAGAGTGGCATTTTACCTAAATAATATAATTCGTAATTTTCAATAACAGTCAATGCTTTCAACGAGATTTAGATATGACCAAAAGTGGCGTGATTGTCTTGAGCAAATCAAAACTCAAACTACCGAAGAGGAGTTTGTGAGATGGATCAAGCCGATTGTACCTCTGGAGTACGATGGTGGGAACCTTCGTCTTGGCGTACCTAATAAAGGTCACGTTGAACAGATCGAAAACCGCTTTATCAACCTACTCAAACCAATTGTGTGTGAGTTGTATGGTGAGCAAACACGTATATATTATGCTGTGCCTAAGCCAAATAAGGTGGCAACCACGACGGGTGTGACACCAACCAATGGAACGGCGACAGGGGGTAACAAACAATTTACGACCCAAACATCTACGGCAGATATAAAGAATCCATTTGTGATTCCCGGTCTGCGTAAGATCAATATAGACCCAAATCTTAACGCAAACTATACATTTGCGAACTATGTAGAGGGTGAGTGTAACAAATTATCGCGTTCGGCAGGTTTGGCAGTTGCTGCGAATCCGGGAAACAACCCGTTTAATCCCCTATATATATATGGTAACTCAGGTCTAGGTAAGACTCACCTTGTGCAGGCCATTGGTCACGAGATCCGCGAGCAACATCCGCACCTTCAGGTGTTGTATGTCTCAATGAATAAATTTCAGGCTCAGTTTCAAACGGCATATAAAAATGGGGAGATTCCCGATTTTATCCACTTCTATCAAACTATAGATGTGCTTATAATCGATGATATTCAGGAGTTGACAGGTAAGACAGGTACTCAGAATGCTTTCTTTAACATATTCAACCACTTGCAGTTACTCGGTAAGCAGATCATTTTGACCTCTGATAAATCGCCTGTAGAGTTGAAGGATATCGAGGAGCGATTGTTGACACGCTTTAAGTGGGGGTTCACCTCGCAGATTGATCTGCCTAGCTATGAGACTAAGTATCGAATAATTAAGGCTAAGTCAGATAAGCATAATGCGCAGCTGCCAATAGATGTCATTGAGTATTTGGCGCAAAACATCATGTCGAATATACGTGAGATTGAGGGAGCGTTGTCTGCTATTATGGCTCATGCAAAGTTCTTGAGTCGCAAGGTTACAATCACTTTGGCTCGCGAAATTTTGAGATCGTATGTTCGCTTCAACCATAAAGAGGTGAATGTTGAGCAGATCGTAGGGGTTGTGTGTAAACATTTTGAGATCTCGATTGAGGCTTTGTGTTCGGCTAAGCGAACTCGTGAGTTGGCACAAGCGCGTCAGATTGCAATGTATTTGGCAAAGCAACACACCAAATCATCGCTTTCGGTGATTGGCTCGGCTATCGGTGGACGTAACCACTCAACGGTTTTGCACTCGTGTAAGGCGGTGACCAATATGATGGATACGGATAAACAGTTTAAGGAGAGTGTAGATCGTTTGACAAAGGAGATATTGCTCTAATGTTGAGCTAGTTATAAAATGAGTGGGGGAGTTGATGACTCCCTTTTTCATATAGAGTGATCAGATATGGATCAGCCAAAAATCGAACGTCTGTTGCGTCTTATGAAGATGTTGACAGCAAATACTACATATAGTGTTGATGAGTTAGCGCAACGTCTGGAGATGTCGCGAAGGACGATCTATCGCTATATTGATACCTTTCGTGAGGCTGGTTTTGTGATAAAGCGAGAGGGGGAATTTATCCGTCTGGATAAGGAGTCGCCACACTTCAAAGATATCTCGCAATTGGTTCACTTTACGGATGAGGAGGCGATGATCTTGCGTCGTACGATCGAGGGGATCGATGATACGAATATGTTGAAGGCGGGTCTTAAGCGCAAGTTGTACTCTGTATATGATAGTGGTACGTTGTCATCGAGTCGAGTCTCGCGTCGCCACTCATCTAATATTCATACGTTGTTAAATGCGATTGAGAATCGTCAATGCGTGGTTCTCAAGGGGTATCAATCGGCACATGGTAGTGTCGTGAGGGATCGTCATGTCGAGCCATTTGCATTTACGCAGGGTTATGTTCAGATTTGGTGCTATGACCTTGATGATGGGCGTAATAAGATCTTTAAGAGTTCACGTATCGCTTCGGTTGAGACCACTGGAGAGGGGTGGAGTCACGAGGAGCTGCATCGTGAGGGGTTTATAGATATCTTTAGAATGAATGGGCAGGAGAGGTTGCCGGTTATCTTGGAGTTGGGTATCTTGTCATATAACTTGCTCTTGGAGGAGTATCCGCTAGCAGAGCGAGATATTGAGCAGATATCTGATAATCGATGGAGACTTACGACACAAGTTGCTAACTATGTGGGTGTTGGTAGATTTGTAGTGGGGTTGATAGACGATATCACTATTGTCGATACCCCGGCTCTTGTGGAGTATCTAAACTCTTATGTCGCAAAAATTTAGCGAAAAAACAAAATTATTTTAGTTGTGTCATAAGTTGTCACAACAGAGCCGTTACTTTGCACTGTAGACCAATCAGAAGGTGGTCATAAAGTATAAACATTTAAAAGTAATGCGTTATGGGAACAGCTTATAAAGTGCAGTGTCGACACTGCGGCACACAATTTATTCATAGTGCAGATAGCGGCTATGGAGTTCAATTCATGTGTGTAGGGTGTGGTGATCACTCTAATAATCAGAATGTTATTAAGTGCCCGGGGTGTCAGCGCAGGGTGAATGTCTCGATGGATGAGTTCCGAGAACAGATCATAGAGGAGACAAATTGGGAGTAGAAAAGAGTGTAAATTGAAAAATATTTACTATCTTTGGCATAGTGAGAATAGATGTAATTGATAATTAAGAACCTGTTTAAGTTTTCTGCTTAAAAATTAAACAAATTCTAAAAATAAACTAAAATATAATGGCAAAAGTAGAGGTAAATAACGATAAGCTCAAGGTGTTAAACGCCGTAATGGAGAAGATCGAGAAGGATTTTGGAAAGGGCTCAATCATGAGAATGAACTCTTCGGAGGTGGCGAATGTGCCAGTGATATCTTCGGGGTCAGTAACGTTGGATGTGGCGCTCGGAGTTGGAGGCTATCCAAAGGGACGTGTGATTGAGATCTATGGACCGGAGTCGTCGGGTAAGACAACATTGGCTATCCATGCAATTGCGGAGGCGCAAAAAGAGGGTGGTATCGCAGCCTTTATCGATGCTGAGCACGCGTTCGATAGCTATTATGCCCAGAAGTTGGGGGTGGATGTTGATAGCCTTTTGATCTCGCAGCCCGACAATGGAGAGCAGGCGTTGGAGATCGCGGACTCTTTGATCCGTTCGAGCGCGATTGATATCGTCGTTATTGACTCTGTTGCGGCATTGACTCCAAAGGCGGAGATCGAGGGCGAGATGGGAGATTCGAAGATGGGACTTCAGGCTCGTTTGATGTCGCAGGCGTTGCGTAAGTTGACAGCTAGTATCTCAAAGACGGGTACAGTTTGTATTTTTATCAATCAGTTGCGTGATAAGATCGGTGTGGTATATGGAAATCCTGAGACTACAACGGGAGGAAATGCCTTGAAGTTCTATTCGAGTGTGCGTATCGATATACGTCGTGTCTCGGTGATCAAAGATGGTGAGAATCAGATCGGTACACGTACTCGTGTAAAGGTGGTTAAGAATAAAGTTGCGCCACCATTCAAACGTGCAGAGTTCGATATTATGTTTGGAGAGGGAATTTCGAAGATTGGCGAGATCATTGATCTAGGAGTAGATTATGGCGTTTTGAAAAAGGCGGGATCATGGTACTCATATGGAGATACAAAGATCGGCCAAGGACGCGATTCAGTGAAGAGTATGTTGATGGGCGATGCAGCGATTGCAGCGGAGATTGAGCAGAAGGTTCGAGACTTGATGTTAAATGGAGAGGTGCAGTTGTAGGGCGAATCGCTAAATTAAGATGGCGATATGGAGAATAGTGTTGAGGATGAGAAGGTTATAGCGCAAGCGTGGGACTCACTTGTAGGTTCGTGTCACAAGATATGTCGAACAGAGGTAGATTGGGACATGGTGCGACGCGCGTTCTTTCTAGCTAAAGAGGCTCATAGTGGCGTAAGGCGCCGCTCGGGTGAGCCATATCTTCTACATCCGATCGCTGTGGCTCAAATCGTTGTTGATGAGATTGGTCTGGGGGTGAAGGCTGTTGTAGCCTCTCTATTGCATGATGTTGTCGAGGATACTGATTATACGGTCGATGATATGGAGCGGATCTTCGGAGCGAAGATCGCAAATATGGTCGATGGTCTAACCAAGATGTCGGGAGTCTTCAATGCGGAGAGGTCGGAGCAGGCGGAGTATTTTCGAAAGGTGTTGCTTACGCTCTCGGATGATGTTCGAGTGATTCTGATTAAGATTGCCGATCGACTCCATAATATGCGGACCTTGGGTTCGATGCCACATAGCAAACAGATCAAAATAACATCGGAGACAATATATCTATTTGCACCATTAGCATATCGTTTGGGTCTCTACTCGATCAAGAGCGAGTTGGAGGATCTGAGCATGAAGTATCGCTATGCTAAGGAGTATGAGCATATAATATCAAAATTGGAGGCTACGGCCGCATCACGTAAGGAGTATATAGCGAAGTTTAGCCAACCGATCCGGGATATGTTGGATCGTTATGGTATTGAGTATGAGATATCTAGTCGCGTGAAGAGCGTCTACTCCATATGGAGCAAGATGCAACGTAAGCAGATATCATTTGAGGAGATCTATGATCTTTTTGCAATCAGGGTTGTCTTTAAGGCTTTACCATTTCCGACGGAAAAGACACAGTGTTGGCAGATATACGGCTCGATAACGGACATATATAAGCCCAATACAGACCGCCTGCGAGATTGGGTCTCTATCCCCAAAGAGAATGGTTACGAGGCGTTACACGCCACTGTAATGGGGCCAGATGGGATCTGGGTAGAGGTGCAGGTTCGAACTCAGCGTATGGATGAGATTGCGGAGCGAGGATATGCGGCGCATTGGAAGTATAAGCACTCTGCAACGCCGGGAGAGGATGATGAGTTTGACAAGTGGTTGAAGAGGATTCGGGATGCGTTGAATTCACCTAGTGAGAGTGCAGTAGACTTCTTGGATAATTTTAAATTGGCTCTCTATACATCCGAGATAGTGGTCTTCACTCCAAAAGGGGAGTCGCGTCAGCTACCTCAGGGGGCAACAGCGCTCGATTTGGCATATGATATCCACTCTAATGTGGGCAATCATGCTATCGGGGCGAAGATAAATCATAAGGTGCAGCCCCTCACCACACAACTATATAGTGGCGATCAGATAGAGATCATCACAGCTGACAATGGCCGACCACGTCCGGAGTGGTTGGATGTTGTGATCACGGCAAAGGCAATCCAATCGATTAAGGCATTCTTCAAATCGGATCAGGATAATAATATAGAGCGCGGAAAGGCGATATTTGAGGGTGAGATGGAGCGGTTGCGAATCAAGGTCACTGGACGCGTCATGCGCAAGGTTTTACCGGCATATAACTCGTCGAATAAGGATGAGTTCTATAGCAATGTAGGTGCTGGTATAATCACGTTGAATGGGCTTGATAGGGTACTTAAATCGAACTCTCTGCAGAAGACTTTTAAGTTCTGGAAACTCTTTATTAATCGTGGTAAAGAGTCAGGTATTAAGGTGGCAACGACAACGACAGACGAGGAGTTTGTTATCGCGGAGTGCTGTCAACCTATCCCGGGAGACTCGGTTGTGGGCTTTCGCAACTATGTTGACAATACGATAATCGTCCACAAGTCGAACTGTGGTGAGCTACATCGTCTTGCTGCGCAGTTTAGCGACCATATTGTTGAGGATGAAATTAGTTGGAAGCATAGTAAGGGTGTATCGTATTTGTGTACAATATCGCTGCGAGGAGTCGATAGAGTGGGACTTTTGATGGACCTCACGAGGGTCATAACTTGCGATTTCAATATCAATATGCGTGAGATCAACATACACAATCATAATGGCATTGTAGAGGGGAAATTGAGCCTATATGTCAAAGATTCCGATTCGCTGGCCACGATGCTTGAAAATTTGAGTCAGATCAAGGGTATTGATAGTGTTCGACGAGTAGAGTCGGTGTAAAATGTGACTGATTACAAACAATAAAATAATTTAACTATTATGGCAACAATTTTTTCACGTATCATCGCTGGTGAGATCCCATGCTATAAAGTGGGTGAAGATGATAAGTACTTCGCATTTTTGGATATCAATCCACTCAAAAAAGGTCATACGTTGGTCGTTCCCAAGGTGGAGGTGGATTACATTTTCGACCTTGATGATGATACCTTATCGGGTATGATTTTGTTCGCAAAAAAGCTGGCGAAGCAAATCGAGCAGAGTGTAGAGTGCGAAAGGGTAGCAATTGTGGTTCTAGGGCTAGAAGTTCCCCATGCACATATCCATTTGATCCCTATTTCGGGGGAGGGAGATGTCGATTTTAAGCGTGAAAGAGAGAAATTAACTCCAGAAGAGTTTGCGGAAGTCGCAAAAATGATCTCGAAATAGAAGATGTAGGGTAGCGCCCTATCTTACTTATATATAGGCTATTAGTTTGTGTTATATAAACTAATAGCCTATATATTTTGTCCTATTTTAACCCTCTGAGAATCTCATATTTCAACCAAAATCACTCCATTATCTTCAAATTGTATTTTTGTGTAAATCTCGAGGGGTTTACAAATGTGTAATTACATATGTAAATCAATAAGTGGTGTGTAGTGGTTATGTGATTAACAACCGTAACAGTATTATGTGGTTTTGTCAACATTGTTTTTACAAACAGTCAACAATTCCTTATGGCTTGTAAATGTGGATTTTACCTCGATTTTGGGCGTGTTAAAGTAATTTATATTCTTCGATAAGACCTCTATTACACAGTGCTTTATACTATTTATATAAAGTTTATTATAGCTATATAGTTATTTCTTAGAAAAATATTATCTCCCGTATTGCATTTTGTCCTATTTAATAAATATAAGTATATGACATAGCTATATATACGCATAATCATATCATGTATCGCATAATATGATTATATAGTGATATTCCATGCTGATACCAATAGTTACAATTGTAAAACAATAAATCTCATTTTTGAATGTTACAAAATCGCAAAATTCTTGTTTTACAAAAGAAAAATGTTTACCTTTGTGAAAACTAGTGCTTATGAAGGATAAAATCACATATTTGATGAAAAGTGAAGGGTTGACCACTACCCGACTTGCTGAGATTTTGGAGATACAACCTTCGGCTGTTTCGCATTTGGCGTCGGGGCGCAACAAGCCAAGTTACGATAATCTGCAAAAAATCTTGAGGAGGTTTCCGCGTATCAATCCAGATTGGCTGTTGTTGGACTCCGATGAACCCTATCGAAAAGATGAGGATATTTTTGACGATGCTGACGAGCAGATCGATTCCTCAACGAGTGATATGCCCGATTCCTTACCCTTTGGGGTTGCGAATGCTCAAACCAACGCCTCGCAAAGTAAGGAGTATAATGACTCTTCGCAACCACTGTTCAACGTCTTTCCGCCAAATTCACGAGACTCGAAAAGTCCAATTTTTGTAGTTATGTTTTATGATGATGGGTCGTGTGAGAGTTTTTCTATGCGCAGATAGAGTCTGCTACATCATCTCATATAGGCATATAACAAAGCAATCCCCCGCGTATTTCTACACAGGGGATAACTTCTATTACCTAATATTTATTCGCGGCTATTTGCGCTCTTTTACGATCTCTTTGCCATGTAGGATAGCCTTCTCGTTCTCGGGAAGCATCTTCCAAGCTCGCTCAGGCAGTGACTTTTTGAGTCCTTGCATCACATTCTCCATCTCTACCACAGGGCAAACTTTGAGGTATGCACCCAAGATAAGTGTGTTGAATAGCTTTGAGTTTCCCATCTTTGCGCACTCCGATGTTGCGTCAATCGTGTAGATATTGATATCTGTACGAGTTGGGTGATGGGTGATTCCATTTGTATCATATATGAGTGTTCCTCCCGGGCGTACCATCGGCTCGAACTTCTCCATCGATTGTTGGTTGAGGATAATCGCTGAGTCAAACTCCGTAGCAACTGGCGATGATATCATCTTGTCAGATAGTATAACAGTGACATTCGCTGTTCCACCACGCATCTCTGGTCCATAAGATGGCATCCACGTAACCTCGAAATCCTGCATCACGCCAGAATAGGCCAAAATCTTACCCATCGAGAGGACTCCCTGTCCTCCAAATCCAGCTATAATAAGTGTCTCTTTCATGCCTTTCTTTACTTTAATTTCTCCTCTTTAACATCTCCCACCGGATAGAACGGGATCATATTCTCAGCCAACCATGTATTCGCCTTCGTGGGGGTCATTTTCCAGCCGCTGCTGCAAGTTCCGATCACCTCGACTAGGGAGAATCCATTGCATGATAATGCATTGCTAAATGCCTTCTTAATTGCTGTTTTACACTTGCGAACTGCCGCAGGGGTGTGGACGCTTTGGCGTGTAACATATGTTGCACCATCCAGATGAGCCAACATATCCGCCACCTTAAATGGATATCCATTAAGCTCTGGGGTACGACCCTCTGGAGTAGTTGCAGTCTTCATCCCGAGGAGTGTCGTTGGGGCCATCTGACCGCCCGTCATTCCGTAGATCGCGTTGTTAACATAGATCGCAACTATGTTTTCGCCTCTAGCTGCAGCATGGATAGTCTCCGCAATTCCAATAGCGGCAAGATCACCATCTCCCTGATATGTAAATACCAAGCTATCTGGATTAACGCGTCTTGCTCCCGTAGCGACTGCGCAAGCGCGCCCGTGAGCCGACTGTATCCAATCTGTGTTTATATAGTCATATGCAAAAACTGAGCATCCCACCGGAGAGACTCCAATTGCACGATCTGCAACTCCCATCTCATCTATCACCTCTGCGATGATTTTGTGTATTGTGCCATGGCTACAGCCCGGGCAGTAGTGCATCTGTTTCTCTGTAATGAGGTTTGGTCGAGTGTAGACTATATCCTCCGCACTAAATTTTATCTCTGCCATATCCCTATTTATTATTGATAAGTCTCTCTTTTAAAGCATCTAGCACCTCGTCCGGACTATATATCATACCACCTTGACGCCCGTAGTGCACCACCGGAGCTGCTCCAGCAACTGCTAGGCGAACATCCTCGACCATCTGACCAGCGTTGAGCTCTGCCGAGAGGAATCCTTTAACTCCTCGTTTAGCGTGTTTCGCAATCGCATCATATGGGAAAGGGTAGAGGGTGATAGGTCGAATAAGTCCCACCTTTAGCCCCTCTGCGCGAGCCAACTCCATTGTCGCAGAGCAGATTCGAGCCGATGATCCGAAGGCTACAATGATATAATCTGCATCGTCGCATTCGAACTCCTCAAATAGCACCTCCGACTGCATAGCCTCATATTTAGCTTGTAGCTTTTGGTTCATGCGCTCCATATCAGGTGCTTGAAGTGCTAATGATGTTACGACATTTGAGCTGCGAGAGTCACCATGACCGCACGCTGCCCACTCCTTGCACTCCGCTGCAACCTCCTCCTTTGTCTTGCGAGGGCGTTGCGGAGCGAGTACAACCTTCTCCATCATCTGACCAATGATTCCATCTGCCAAGATCATCGCTGGATTGCGGTACTTAAATGCCAAGTCGAATGCCATAGCTACATGGTCGTGCATCTCCTGCACAGAGTTTGGCGCAAGTACGATCAAGTGGAAATCACCATGTCCGCCACCTTTACAAGCCTGAAAGTAGTCTGCCTGCGATGGTTGAATAGTACCTAGTCCCGGGCCTCCACGTTGACAGTTAACAATCACACATGGAAGTTCTGCGCCAGCCATATAACTCATACCTTCGCTCATAAGGCTCACACCCGGACTCGATGAAGATGTCAAGACTCGCTTACCTGTGGCAACTGCTCCATACAACATATTTGCCGATGCAACCTCCGACTCACTTTGAAGAACCACCATTCCGGTGCTCTCCCAAGGTTTGAGCTCCATTAGGGTCTCCATAACCTCAGATTGTGGGGTTATGGGATATCCGAAGTATGCGTCGCAGCCATAACGAATTGCTGCATGGGCAACAACTTCGTTTCCCTTCATTAATTTTATCTCTTTCTCAGCCATATTTTTACTCAACTTTTTTTCTGTAAACAGTGATGCAGCTATCTGGGCAGATTATTCCGCATGATGCACAACCTGTGCAACTCTCTGGATCCCTCATAATAGCATAGGGGTACCCCTTGCCATTAACCTCTGCTGAAAGAGTGAGGATGTTGAAAGGGCAGGCGGTAACACATACCCCACACCCTTTGCATCGTTGGTTGTCAACGACGACAGTACCTTTTATTTTTGCCATAACATTTTGTCTTAATTGTTATTCGGCAACAAATATAGTAAAAATCTATAGAAACTATTCCGATTTGTCGGTTATATTATTAAAAATCCCTATTTTTGCATCTGCACTAATCGCGATATGTAAATTATTATGTCAATAACATCACAAATTGAAAAGATAGTATCCTCGTTGGAGGGCAAGGCGGACTTGGTTGTTGTCTCTAAAACCTATCCGGTGGAGGATCTTGAGGTGGCATATGCCACCGGAGAGCGCCGTTTTGGAGAGTCTCGACCTCAGGAGATGACCGCGAAGTATAACTCTTTGCCGCAAGATATCGAGTGGCATATGATTGGCCATCTGCAACGAAATAAGGTGCGTATGATCGCGCCGTATGTATCTATGATTGAGTCGGTTGATTCACTTCGTTTGGCTGAGGCGATCGAGGTGGAGGCAGCACGTTGTGAACGAGTTATAGATTGTTTGTTGGAGATCCATGTGGCTCAGGAGCAGAGTAAGACGGGCTGGAAGTATGAGGAGCTTTTGCAGTTTGTGCAGAGCGGAGGGTTTGACCACATGACGCACATTCGCTGGAGGGGTGTGATGGGTATCGCATCTAATACATATGAGGAGGGTGTTGTACGCTCTGACTTTAATCTGCTGAGGAAGCATAAAGAGGAGTTAGCGCAATTTTTTACGGAGGATTTTGATACACTCTCAATGGGAATGTCACATGATTATATGTTGGCGGTTGAGTGTGGATCGACAAGTGTACGTGTGGGATCGAAGATCTTTGGAGCACGTGATTATTCAAAATAAGTTAACTATACATATATTATATAGAGTAGATGGAGCAAGATCAGAGTCAATATTTAGCGGAGTTCGAGGAGAAATTATTACAGCAGTTGTTGCGTCAGATGACAGATGCAGGGGTGTTGCGAGGTCAACTGTTGGAGGTTGAGGAGTTGGGGGAGCGTTGGCGTACGTCGGCTCCAGAGTATATGGCAGCGGCAGTTCCAGAGATCGCTAAGTATCCGGTAGTGGCGGTTGCGTGGGCGGCCTATGTTGGTATTGGGGCTGCGGTGTTGTGGGATACCGATTGGGAGAGCTATGAGGGGGTTGAGGATCTATACTCCTTGCTTGCTAAGCCTCGCGGTTTTGATGAGTTGGATGAGTATGTGTTGCAGGGGCTGTTGGGATATGCACTAGGTGGCAAGGATGCACAACGAGTTGAGGATCTACTTCGAGGTGCTGCGCGAACAGCGATCAACACAATAGAAAAAGAGGGGGTAGAGGCGCAGAGTGTCATGGCGTTCCATATCTTTGCTCGAACCACTAAGGTGATGTATCGATTGGGTATCTCAGTTGGGCTTAGGCTTCAAGGTTATAATTATGAAAAGGTCACACTAGAACAGAACTAGAGGATAAGTTGCGTAAAAGTGGCTGCTTTTTCAATTTTTATGTTAAATATTTCACATATTGTCGTTATTTCATTCACAAAGTTTGATAATCCAAAATTGAATAGTTATCTTTGTGCTCCGAATATTAAATAATTTTTTTGAATATGACTAAAGTTTCAAATCGTCTAGCAGCGTTGACACCATCTCAAACGTTGGCTATGTCTCAGAAGAGTAATGAGTTGAAGGCTCAAGGAGTCGATGTTATCAACTTAAGCGTTGGTGAGCCAGATTTCAACACCCCTGACCATATCAAAGAAGCTGCCAAAAAAGCTATTGATGATAACTTCTCGTTCTACTCTCCAGTTCCGGGATACCTTGATCTTCGTACAGCAATCTGTGCTAAGTTGAAGAGTGAGAACAACCTAGAATATACACCTGCTCAGATCGTAGTATCGGGTGGTGCAAAACAATCTTTGTGTAACACATTCCTATCAATGATCAACCCGGGTGATGAGGTTATCGTGCCTGCTCCATATTGGGTGAGTTACGTTGATATGGTGAAGTTGGCAGAGGGTGAGAATGTAATCATCGAGACTGGAATCGACTCTGATTTCAAGATGACTCCTGCTCAGTTGGAGGCTGCAATCACACCTAAGACTAAGATGTTGGTGCTTTGCTCTCCATCTAACCCAACGGGAAGTGTATATAGCAAGGAGGAGTTGAAGGCTATCGTAGATGTGTTGGTTAAGTACCCAGAGGTATATGTTATGGCTGACGAGATCTATGAGCACATCAACTATGTAGGTGCACACCAGTCAATCGCTCAGTTTGAGGAGATCCGTGATCGCGTAATCATCGTGAATGGAGTATCTAAGGGGTATGCAATGACAGGATGGCGTATTGGTTGGATCGCTGCTCCACTTTGGATCGCTAAGGCTTGTAACAACCTTCAGGGTCAGTACACTTCAGGTCCATCATCTATCGCACAGAAGGCTTCTGTAGCTGCTTATACAGGCTCTCAGGAGTGTGTGTCTAATATGCGTGTAGCTTTTGAGCGCCGCAAGAACTTGGTGGTTGAGCTAGCGAGCAAGATCCCGGGATTCAAGGTTAACAACCCACAGGGTGCATTCTATTTGTTCCCAGAGGTTAGCTACTACTTCGGTAAGAGCTGCGGAGATGTTAAGATTGAGACATCTACAGATTTGGCTCTTTATATCTTGGAGGTTGGTCACGTAGCGACTGTTGCGGGTGATGCATTTGGTTCTCCAGAGTATTTGCGTTTCTCTTACGCTACATCAGATGAGAATTTGGTTGAGGCTATGAAGCGTATATCTGATGTATTGAGCAAGCTACAGTAATAGGGTAGTCCTAATATATAAGATGAGAGTGGCTAACAAGGCGATTTTTGGCACTTCCCTCGACTCTCAAATCCTCACGTACCTAAGTACGCTGCAGTTTGAGAGTCTTCACGAAGCCCCAAAACTCATCCTTGTTAGCCACTCTCTGTGTTGAGTGGACTTATTAGTCATCCCCTTTCTTTATTTGATGATTTGGTATAGTGCGTTGTAGATGCTTGTTGTATCAAATCCACACTCTTCGTAGAGTTCGTTGGGAGTTCCATGATGGATAAAGCGATCTGGGATACCGAGTGATGTTACGTGACATGGGATCGCCTCTTGGTTGAAGTAGCTCGCTATAGCCTCGCCAACTCCACCGCGTAGAGCGCCATCCTCGATGGTGATAACATTTTCATATTTAGAGCCAATCTTTTGAAGCATATCCATATCAAGCGGCTTTGCAAAGCGCATATCGTAGTGCGATATTGGATGATCTAACATCTCAATCGCGGATGAGGCAAATGCTGCAACGCTACCAATTGTGATAATTGCTAACTTGGTGTTGTCACTCTCGCGAAGAGTCGTTCCACAACCAATCTCAATCTCTGCAAATGGTTGATCTCGCCATGCAACCCCTTCGCCACACCCTCTAGGGTAGCGAATTGCAAATGGTGAATTGCTCTTTAGAGCGGTATACATCATCTGTCGAAGCTCTATCTCGTTGCGTGGTGCAGCTACCGTAAGTTGCGGAATAGTGGATAAATATGCAAGATCATAAGCGCCATGATGGGTTGCTCCATCCTCTCCGACTAACCCTCCTCGATCGAGACAGAGTATAACGGGGAGATTTTGAATTGCAATATCATGGATGATATTATCATATGCGCGCTGCATAAATGTCGAGTAGATATTACAGAATGGGCGTAGTCCAGCGGCTGCATTTCCTGCAGCAAATGTTACAGCGTGTCCCTCTGCAATACCGACATCAAAACACCTTTCGGGCATCTCGTTTTGTAGAATATTCATCGACGATCCGCTCAACATCGCCGGGGTGATACCAATTACACGGCTATCTAGGCGAGCTAGATCAAGCAGAGTTTGCCCAAATACATCTTGAAAACGATCCTTCACATCACCTTTTTTTCGCTCCCCAGTAACGGCATCGAAATGACCCGGAGCGTGCCATGCTGTGTTATTCTCGGCAGGTTCGTACCCTTTACCCTTCGTGGTCATTACGTGTAGAAGTTTCGGGCCCGGAATATCCCTTAGCGATGAGAGTACATTGACCAATTTAGGGAGATTGTGTCCATCGATAGGGCCAAAGTATCGCATATTGAGACTCTCGAAAAGATTACTCTTGTGTAGTATTCCACGTTTGATTGCACGTCCAATAGACCTAAATAGGTTTAGAATTCGTGGAGTGTGCGATAGTCCCTGCCACAGCCACTGTTTGAAGTGGTTGTAGTGTACGGAGGTTGATATGCTTAATAGATATTTACTAAGTGCACCCGTTGCATGGTCGATCGACATATGGTTGTCGTTGAGGATCACCAACAGATCACACTCTGGATCAGCCCCAAGGTTGTTAAGCCCCTCAAAAGCCAACCCACCAGTCATCGATCCATCACCGATCACAGCGACGACTTTTCGTTTGCCACCGCTCAATTGCGCACCCTTTGCAAGGCCATATGCAGCTGATATAGAGACTGATGCATGACCTCCACCAAAGCTATCATATACACTTTCACTCATCTTCGGAAAGCCGCTAATTCCCCCTTTACGACGTTTGTTTTTGAACTCTTCACGTCGTCCTGTGATAATCTTGTGGGGGTATGTCTGATGGCCAACATCCCAGATCAATGCATCGTTCGGGGTGTCGAATATGTAGTGGAGTGCCATAGTGAGCTCAACGACCCCTAGGCTCGATGAAAGATGGCCCGGGTTTGTTGCGCACTCTTCGATGATGTATTGGCGAAGCTCTTTGCAATAGAGCTCTAACTCCTCAGCACTCAATTGCTTAAGATCTGCTGGGGAGTTTATTCTCTTTAGTATTTTAGATTCGTTACACATTCGTGCGACAAAGATATAAAAAATGTGGGAAATTTGGTGAAAAATCGTTATCTTCGCACACATAAAATAATATTTAAGAGATATGAAGTACAAAAGAGTGTTGCTAAAATTGAGTGGAGAATCATTGCAGGGTGAGCAGAAGTATGGCCTTTCGACTGATATGTTGCAGTCATACGCCGACCAAATCAAGCAGATTGCAGCTCAAGGTGTGCAGGTAGGCATCGTGATCGGAGGAGGAAATATCTTCCGAGGATTGAGCGGGTCAAAGCAGGGGTATGATCGTGTGAAGGGGGATCAGATGGGTATGCTTGCAACTGTTATTAACTCTTTGGCGCTACACTCGGCATTGGAGGCTAATGGGGTTAAGGTCAAGGTGTTGACCTCTATCCGTATGGAGCCAATCGGGGAGTACTACTCTAAGGCTAAGGCGTTGGAGCTATTCGAACAAGGATATGTTGTTATCATTGCAGGAGGAACATCCAATCCATACTTCTCGACCGATACAGCTTCGGCACTTCGTGGAATCGAGATCGAGGCAGAGGTGATGTTGAAGGGTACGAGAGTCGATGGAATTTATACGGCAGACCCGGAGAAAGATCCAACAGCTGTGAAGTTCGACAAGATAACATTCGATGAGATATACGAGCGAAGATTGAAGATTATGGATTTGACGGCGTTTACTCTGTGTCGCGAGAATAATCTTGGTATAATAGTTTTTGATATGGATACACCGGGTAATCTGCAGCGAGTAATGGCTGGTGAGAATATCGGTACTATAGTGACAAATTAAAAAAGAAAATATATTATTATGGAGACTAAACTAATCTTAGATGACGCTACAGAGCGTATGAACAAAGCATTTGTTCACTTTGAGGAGGAGTTGGCAAACGTACGTGCTGGAAAAGCATCAACGAACGTTCTAAACTCTGTTATGGTTGAGTATTATGGAACAAGCACACCTATCGCAGGGGCTGCGAGTGTCACTGTGCCAGATGCAAAGACTATCATCATTCAACCTTGGGATAAAAATATGATTCGCCCTATCGAGAAGGCAATCATCGACTCTAACATCGGGCTTACACCATCGAACAATGGAGAGCAGATCCGTCTATCATTGCCACCACTCACCGAGGAGCGTCGTAAGGAGCTCGTGAAGCAGGTTCGCGCAGAGGGTGAATCAGCTCGTATCGTGTTGCGTGGTATTCGTCGTGATGCAGTCGAGATGTTCAAAAAGGCTCAAAAAGATGGTATGCCAGAGGATATGGCAAAAGATGGAGAGGTTAGCGTTCAAAAGATCATCGATAAGGTGAGCAAGCAGATCGATGCATTGATCGATGCTAAGGAGCGCGATATTATGACTGTGTAATCTTTTTCGATACAATATAAAAGGCATCATCTCTAAATAGATAGGGTGGTGCCTTTTATCTGTTATTGTGTGTGGTCTCTTTTTCGATAATTAGCCGGTGATACTCCCATCGCTTTATTGAATACCTTCGAGAAGTAGAATGGGTCGTTGTAGCCGAGTTTTACAGCTATATGTTTGACCATTAGATTGGTATCAATGAGGAGTGAACAGGCTTTTTTGATCTTTAGATTTTGAAAGTATATAGAGGGTGCAACTCCGGTCTCTTTGTGGAAGCACCTATATAAATAAGACTCAGAGTAGCCCACAAATGTAGCGAAATCACTATTAGAGAGCGGTTTGTCGATGTTTTCATTCATGTAGTGTATCAATCGATGCACCATCTTGTCGCCATACGATTTTTCTCGATCACTCCCTATGCGACGATATATATTGAGATACTTTATAGTGGCAAGGAAGTGCACAAAGCAACAGTTTGCATAATGTATGTGAGAGCTATCATCACCCGAGTTGAGAGTGTAAAATATCTCCTCAAATAGATTTAATCGATTTTCAATCCTCGATGAGTCGCTATGTTCAATCCCTGTAGGGTAGCGAAACGACTCGGCAAAGAACTCTGCATTACTACCCAAGAAATGGACCCAATAGATGCTCCAAGGTGAGGTTTTATCGGCGTAGTAGGTGTGAGGAATGTGGGGTGGAATTATGATTAGTTGATTCTCTTCTAGGTGGTGAGTTTCGTCACCTATTAATATAGTCCCCCCTCCATCAATGCAATATATCAATATATACTCTTGAGCTCCTGAGCTTCGCTCCACATAGTGATGCTCGGCCGTGTGGTAGTACCCGATGGAGTGGATATAGAGTGAGTTCATCAGGGAGGAGTATTTTATACGCCTCAACTCTTCGCTTGCGATATGCACAAATCGTTCTCCTTCGAACCCAATTCTTCTCTTCATATGCTCAAAGATAGAGAAAAAAGGTCTACTTACAAAATTATAGTAAGTAAACCTTGATTAGTCTTTAGTAGTTGCGATGCTCTCGATATGTGTTCCACATAGCCATGATATTCTCTGGAGAGACCTCTGCTTGAATATTATGGACGGTCGTAAATACATAACCGCCTCCCGGAGCAAGTATATCGATATTGCGTTTCACATCATCTGCTATATCTTGTGGAGTTCCCATTGGTAGGATGTGTTGAGTCTCGACCCCTGCACCCCAGAACACTATGTCGTTTCCGAAATCCTTTTTGAGTTGGACGGGTTCCATCCCTGCAGCAGTTATATGTACCGGATTTAGTACATCGATTCCGCACTCTATAAAGTCTGGAATTATCGGGCGTACATTTCCGCATGAGTGGAACATCGTCTTTGCGTGTGGTGCTTTACGCTTTATGGTCGACATCACGCGCGCTATGTGAGGTTTATAATATTCGCGGAATTGATCGGGGCCGATCAACTGTGAATCTTGAGTTCCATAATCATCACCCTCGGCAACTACATCAACCACATCACCTATTGCATCGAGGCACATCTCCCAAAATTCGATCTTTAGATCTGCAATCTTACCAATTACAAGGTCGGAGAATTCCGGATATATCAATGGATCCATCAGTGCGTTGGTCATTCCTCGAACACGTTGGTGCATCTCGAATATTCCGGCACATAGCCCTTTGACGATGACCAATTTACCCTCTTCGCGGCAACGAATTGCTTTCTCGCGAAGCCCTTCAATGCGACGTTTGTCGGCAGCATAAGGCCATTGAAAATCTATTATATCTTGCTTCTTAGGCTCTATGAGACCCTCCATTGGGCTCTCGACCAATCCAAACCAATAGCCATCTTTCAAGAAGTTCCAGCGAAACTGCCACTCATCGAAGTACTCCAAACGATCTCCCTTATCCACGCACTGTTCGAAAACATCCCAGTTATGAGAGGTGAGAGGTGTGAGTCCACGAGTATCAACTTCGAGTCGATCCAAAACGGCTTGTGATGGTATTACGATCTGTTGCACCGTATCTGCCCAAATAGGCTTTTCCTCTGGTAGGCCAAGATATTTCACGAGGTTTTTGTAAGACCCCCAAGTGATACCTGTCCATGTGCTGCCGGCCAGATCATATGGGATGTAGTCTGGCTCTTTGTGGTTTAGTGTTGCGAGTAGTCGCTCTCTAGAGTTCATAATATTTTATGATATAAAGTTTTTGCAAAGTTTGCGAATAAAAAGCAAATGGAAAATGTAATTCAAGTGTATTTTAGATGGAATATTATTGCTTTTATATGCTTGTTTAGATAGAAATAGTATATATGCTAGCTAATCATATAGAGGAGATTAGCTTCTAATATGTCATACTAACAATAATAATCACAAAAAAATGCAATAAATACCCATGCTAGTGGTGAAAAAAATATCGTATATTTGTATAACTGTAACACCTAACTATAACCCAAATTAGAACCATGAAAGAGAAGATGACCAATTATCGCTGGACGATATGCCTTATGTTATTTTTAGCCACAACAATCAACTATCTTGATCGGCAGGTTCTATCTCTTACGTGGAAGGATTTCATAGCCCCTGAGTTCCATTGGACGGATGCTAATTACGGAAATATAGCGGCGTTTTTCTCAATAGCATATGCACTATCCACACTCTTTGCCGGGCGAATAATCGACAAGATTGGAATCAAGCGAGGATTTTTGTGGGCTATCGGTATATGGTCGTTTGGAGCTTGTGCACACGCTTTGTGTGGAGTTATTACGCAGCATTTTGTTGGGCTTGAGAGTGCGGCAGCTTTGGAGATGGTCAAGAGTGGTTCGGCTCTAGCCTTCTCTATCGCCTCGATAAGTACCTACGCCTTCATTGCTGCTCGATTGATCTTGGCAATTGGTGAGGCTGGTAACTTCCCAGCAGCAATCAAGGTTGTGGCGGAGTATTTCCCAAAACGTGATAGGGCATACGCAACAGCGATCTTTAATACGGGGGCATCTGTCGGTGCTCTTTTTGCACCGCTCTCGATTCCGCTAATTGCACGCTACTTTAAAAATATTGGATTTGGTGGCGGTTGGGAGATGGCATTCTTGATCGTCGGAGCTCTAGGTTTTTTGTGGATGGGACTATGGATTTTTGTCTATGATAGCCCATCGCAGAGCAAACACGTCAATAGTGCTGAGTTGGAGTATATCGCACTTGATGAGGATAGTAGTGAAGTAGTAGAGAGTGATCAAGGGGCGCAGGTTCCATTCTGGAAATATTTGACCTTCCGCCAAACATGGGCATTTATCGTTGGAAAATTTATGAGTGATGGAGTGTGGTGGTTCTTCCTATTCTGGGCTCCGGCTTATATCAGTGATGTCTATGGATATACCTCGGATAGTGGGGTGGGTATGATCGCAATATTCACAATCTATCTGATAACTATGCTCTCGATACTTGGGGGTAAGCTCCCATCTATCATAATGAGTAGAACAAATAAAGATCCATATGCGGCACGAATGCAAGCTATGTTGGTATTCGCATTCTTCCCGATTTTGGCGCTATTCGCACAACCTCTAGGTAGTGTCTCTGTATGGTGGCCAGTGGTGATCATTGGTATTGTTGGTGCTGCACACTGTTCGTGGGCTGCAAATATATACTCTACGGTAAGTGATATGTTCCCTAAATCATCAGTTGGAACAATCATCGGAATAGGTACTACGGCGGGTGGATTGAGCTCATTCTTGATCAATAAGGCCTCTGGAGCGTTGTTCACCTATGCTGATCAAACAGCCATGCGCTTTATGGGCTTTGAGGGTAAGGCGGCAGGGTACTTCATTATCTTCTCAATCTGTGCTGTGGCATATATCTTGGGGTGGGTAATTATGAAGATTCTTGTTCCTAAATACTCCCCTGTTGTTGTAAAATAGTGGATAGTTAGAACGCCTTTTCGTCACGGATGAATATCGTGAGGATAGTCTTGTAGATGATATATAGGTCGAGCATAAAGTTCCAGTGCTCCATATACCATATATCAGCTTTGATGCGCTTTGCCATTTGATCGAGCGTTTTTGTCTCTCCGCGATATCCGTTTATCTGTGCCCAACCCGTCACCCCCGGCTTAATTAGGTGGCGCACCATGTATTCATTTATCAGCTTCGAATACTCCTCGGTATGTTTTAACATATGGGGGCGAGGGCCTACGACCGACATATCACCCCAAAACACATTTATGAATTGGGGTAGTTCATCGATATTGGTGCGTCGCATGAAATCCCCAATCTTTGTCTTGCGAGGGTCGTTCTCTGTCGCTTGAACTCTATCTGCATCGATATTTATTCTCATTGATCTAAATTTGTAGCACAAAAATTCACTTCCATCAATACCGTTTCTCTTTTGCTTGAAGAAGATTGGGCCTTTGGAGCTTAATTTTATTATTACACCAAATATTAGTGTGATGATAGGAAATGCTACTACGAGAAAAATAAGTGAGAATATAATATCGAATAGCCGTTTGATGACTCTATTCTCGACCCTTGAAAGGGGCTCTTGCCTAATAGTTAAGATCGGAATATCGCTAAACAGCTCCAGTGATACTCGCTGACTTAGGAGGTGTGCACCAAGATTTGGGACACTAAAGAATCGGATCAAATGGCTGTCACACAGCTCAATAATGCTCTTAATGCTATTTGGTTGTTCTGTTAATATTCCGCAATATATACGGTGCACACAGCTATTTTGGATATGATTTGGTAGGTTGTCGATACTCCCGAGATACCGACACTCCTTAGGATATCTATCACTAGGTGTAGTGTCGAAGTATCCATTAATCTTGAACCCTGCATTTACGTCGGGCGACATCTCTTGATATAGCTCTATCATGCTCGTTGTTGCCCCAATAAATACAACATGACAGAGGTTGCGACCACTGTTTCTAAATCTATTGATGCACTTATGTGCTGCAACTCTACAACCGATCATAAGTATGGCAGCAATAGCAAAGTAATAGGTGTAAAATTGAGGTGTAGAGATAAGAAATTTGGAGAACGACCCCATGATACACCAAATCGACACGAAGTATATTGTTCCCTTGAGCGATGTCGCCACAACTTGATCTGGTCGTAATTTGCGTTGAGCCAATGCAACGCCACTCAATGGGATGGATAGAATATAGCAGATGTTCAGTAGTAGACAACGATTTAGCAGCATTTCGTCATTCTTCCAAAGGGTAACCATTACGAAGAATAACACATTGATTATAACGATGTTACACGCCACAATGGCTGTCGCGATCGCTCTATCTCGATTGTCTAAGTTCGAATTATGCATTATGATTTTGGAATGATTGTTGAATCATGATTTTTAAATTATAATAACTAAATTATAACATCATGGAGTTAACAACAATTTTCATTCCAATTGGGATAACGATAGTAGGTGTGTCAATTGTAGCGATGCTTATCATCTATAATCGGACTATTCGCAAAAGTCGAGGATATGTTAATGGGCGAAAATATGAGGAGGATGATGATCTGAATCAGGAGAAATTGATGGATATCATACCACAGTATGGGTCGCTACTACTGATCGGATTTGTTATGATTATACTATCATGGGTAATAACAGCGGCATCTTGAATGCACTGTTATTACCCATGATGTAATTGTTATGCTCAGTAAATTAGCTACTTAGAGAAGTCAAAGCCAATCTGCACACCATTGTAGTTGCTTAGTAGCGAGTCAATCGTTGAAAGGGTGCTATTATCAGTTATCGACGTCACCGCACTAACTATCGACAATAACTTATCTGCATCAAATAGAAGAGTGAGCGTGGTTGATGTAAGTTCAGTATATGCAGTGACTTTACCGATATTCACAGTGCCTACAGCGCTGAAATTAAGTGTGATTTGGCTGTCACTATTAATTGTGTATGTACCGCTGAGTGTTTTACTTTTTGTAGTACATGAGAATGATGAGTCAGAACCAAATGTAAATGTCATGAGCCCCGATGTGATACCAACCTTTGCAAGTGCGCTATCCAGTTTACTCTCGATCTGAGATGTAGCTGCTGTTCCTGCAAGTTCAGTCAAGGTATTGTCACTCTCTAATTTAACCGCAGAGTTCTTGTAAGTCCATGTTCCAGCAATAGATGATGTAGTCACAGATGTGCCACCTGTAATGGTCGAGACAACTGCCTCTACATTCTCTGAAGTTACAATATCTTTCAAGGAGAATGCATTTGCATTGCTACACGCAATGGCGAGCAGAAGCGTAAGTGTAGATTTTAAGATCTTGTCCATAGTTTTATAGTATTTAGTGAAAAATAGTCATTGCCAACCTATAATTTTATATCGTATATTTGAATTACTCCAGCTAGCTTACCCTCCGAATCTGTCGCTAGGAGGGTGCTAACTTTGTGTTTGGTCATCATCTTCTCAGCTGTAATCAGCTTCTCATTTACCGAAATACATTTTGGTTTTGGTGTTAAAATATCCTTTGCTGTAATCTTAAAGAACTCAGCTTCGCGGCTCTCCATCGCACGTCGTATATCTCCATCGGTCACGATTCCCACAACTTTGTCATCCTCACAGACAATTATAAGTCCCAATCCTCCTCTGCTTATGGCGTGAATCATCTCTATAGCAGAGCATTGTGGTGTTGCAATTGGTAGATCGTCACTACGCATAATATTGCTAACCTTCATCAAAAGACGGCGACCAAGGCTTCCTCCCGGGTGGAGACGTGCGAAATCTACACTTGTGAATTTTCGTAGTTTCATCAGTGCAACGGCCAACGCATCTCCCATTGCTAGTTGTGCAGTTGTTGATGTCGTAGGTGCAAGTTTAAGTATGCACGCCTCGCTATCAATCTCCACACTAAGGTGAATGTCAGAATTCTTTGACAATGTAGAGTTCTCATTACCACTCATCGCGATTAGGCAATTCCCATTTGAGTGGATAAAAGGTATAATCTTCAACACTTCATCCGACTCTCCAGAGTATGAGATCGCAAGTATAACATCATCTTTCGATATCATACCAAGGTCACCATGAAACGCCTCAGCCGGATGGAGGAAGAAGCTAGGTGTACCGGTCGATGCCAATGTCGCAGCTATCTTGCGAGCGATAAGTCCCGATTTGCCCATTCCTGTTAATATGAGCTTCCCCGTACTCGCTAGGATCGCCTCAACAGCGGCAACAAACTCATCGTTGATACTCTCCTCCATCTTTAGGAGTGCCATAGCCTCGGTGTGTATGGTCTCGCGTGCTAGCTTTAAAATCTTATTTCTATTATTGGCCGTCATAGAGCTAAATAAGTGATTTGATTAATCCTTCCAACTCGTCAAGTCTAAGCATATTGGCAGCATCGCTCAACCCTCTGTCAGGATCGGGATGCACCTCCAAAAAGTACCCATTTGCACCAAATGCCTTTGCTGCGTGAGCCATCATCGGGACAAACTCTCTGTTGCCTCCCGTCTTGCCACCTGCACCTCCCGGTCGTTGAACCGAATGGGTGCAATCCATGATCACTCTGTCTGATATTTTGAGCATATCGGGGATATTGCGAAAATCTACCGCTAGGTTATTATACCCAAACATATTTCCTCGCTCTGTGAGCCACACCTCTTTTGCTCCCGAGTCAATAGCTTTTTGATATGGGTATAACATATCTTCACCCGATAAAAATTGAGCCTTTTTAATGTTCACCACCTTGCCAGTTTTCGCTGCTGCAATCAGCAGATCTGTCTGGCGACAAAGGAATGCCGGGATCTGTATGATATCTACCACCTCGCCAATAGCCTCTGCCTGAGACGATTCGTGGATATCAGTCAACAACTTCAAACCCCATTTCTGCTTTACATCCGCCAGCATCTGGAGACCCTTCTCGATTCCCGGTCCACGATATGACGAGATAGAGGTACGATTTGCTTTATCAAACGAGGCTTTGAAGATTATATCGACCCCTAGGCGTTCGTTGATGCCCACAATTGTAGAGGCCACCTCATCTAGTAGCTCTGCTGACTCTATCACGCAAGGGCCTGCTATTATCTTTATATCACTCATATGAAACCTATTTTTTGCTCTTCAAAAATCTCTCCGCTGCCTCCAAATCCTCCGGCGTATCTATTCCAATAGTCTGTTGGTTTGTCACACCAACACCTATCTTATATCCATTCTCAATCCACCTTAACTGCTCTAATGACTCAGCTCTCTCCAATGAAGAGCAGGGTAGTGATGTCACTTTTTTCAGCGCCTCAGCCCTAAAGCCATACATCCCAATATGTTTATAGAATAGATGTGATTCTAGCCATTTACTGCGCTCCACACCACGCAGGTATGGAATAACAGAGCGAGAGAAATATATCGCACACATATCATTGTCAACAACAACCTTTGGTGAGTTCGGATTCTCCAGAGCTTCAACCCCATCACCCACCTCGAATGGCTTTACTAAAGTTGCGATATCGACCTTTGTCGCCCTTTCAAAACACTCTATCAAGGCCTCAATCTGCTCTCGCATGATGAATGGCTCATCCCCTTGTACATTGATCACAATGTCATACTCACCTCTCTCGGCCGCCACCTTGCAATACGCCTCATAGCAGCGATCCGTACCACTCGTATGTGTCGTGGCAGTCATTACTGCACGACCACCAAATCCGACAACGGTATCATATATTCTCATGTCATCCGTAGCGACAAACACATCCTCTATTGCCGTTGCAACTTGGTTGTAGACACGTTCAATAACACTCTTTCCGCCCAACATAGCTAGTGGCTTTGCTGGGAATCTGGTCGACGCATATCGCGCTGGTATGATTGCGAGTACTCTCATAAGTGATGTTATTTTTCTAGAGCATGTTCCAAAACATCCTCATTTGTCTTAACATAGTGGAAAGTCATCCCCTCGACATACTGCTCCTTGATCTCAACAATATCCTTTCGATTATCCTCCGAAAGGATGATTGTGTTGATGCCAGCACGTTTCGCCGCCAATATTTTCTCCTTAACACCACCTACCGGAGTTACGCGTCCACGAAGAGTTGTCTCTCCCGTCATCGCGATGCGCTCCTTCACCTTGCGTCCTGTGTATGTCGAGACGATAGAGGTGATCATTGTGATACCTGCCGATGGGCCATCTTTTGGGATCGCTCCATCTGGGACATGGATGTTAAGTGTATGTTTTTCGAACATCTCAGCATCGATACCCAACTTCGCATGGTTTGCCTTGACCCACTCCAATGCGATAGTTGCTGACTCCTTCATCACATTACCAAGGTTTCCCGTAAGTGAGATCCCCCCTTTGCCCGGTGTGAGAATCGATTCAATGTATAGAATATCGCCACCAACCTCAGTCCATGCAAGTCCAGTGACAATGCCTACCATCCCTGCAATTTCATATTGGTCTCTTGTGAATTTCGCCACTCCAAGGAACTTCTCTAGATCTTCGGCCGTGATATCAACATTGTAGCTCTGCTCAAATGCTATCTGTTTCGCACGTGTACGAGCAATCTTTGCAAGTTGTTTGTCTAGAGTTCTAACTCCAGCTTCACGTGTGTACTCAGATATAATCTTCTCGATCAATTCACGTGAAATAGTCAATTGATCCTCGTTAACGCCATGAGCCTCACGTTGTTTAGGTAGCAAGTGGCGGATTGCAATCTCAATCTTCTCCTCCACCAAATACCCCGCAATGTTGATCATCTCCATACGGTCACGTAACGCTGCACTGATATTACCAATGTTATTTGCTGTGGCAATAAACATCACCTTCGACAGATCGTAATCAGTGTCGAGGTAGTTGTCATGGAACGATGAGTTTTGCTCAGGATCCAACACCTCCAAGAGTGCGCTAGATGGGTCACCATGATTGCCTGCAGTCACCTTGTCGATCTCGTCTAGGATGATAACAGGGTTCGATGATCCGCAGCGCTTAATAGTTTGGATTATACGACCCGGCATAGCGCCAATATATGTTCTACGGTGGCCTCTAATCTCCGATTCATCATGTAGTCCACCCAAAGAGATACGTCCAAATTTACGCTCCAATGCCGATGCAACAGAGCGCCCCAACGAGGTCTTTCCAACTCCCGGAGCTCCATACAAACAGATGATAGGCGACTTTAGATCTCCCTTCAACTTGATCACCGCCAAGTGCTCCAAGATACGATCCTTGACCTCCTCCAATCCAAAATGGTCTGAGTTCAACTGATCTTGCGCCATCTTCAAATCGAGATTATCCTCTGTTGTCTCGTTCCAAGGTAGATCGAGCATCAATTGAAGATATGTCATCTGAACATTATACTCCGCAACAGCAGGGTTCAACCTCTCGATCTTCGAGATCTCCTTATCAAAGATCGCTCTTACATCCTCCGACCAATTCTTCTCGTCGGCCCTCTCGCGCATCTGCTCAATCTCAGCGTCTGATGTATCGCCCAACTCCTCCTGAATAGTGCGTAGGTGTTGTTGGAGATAGTATTCTCGCTGTTGTTGATCGATCTCACTCTTTACCTTATTTTGGATCTCATTTTTAAGCTCAGTCAATTGTTGCTCACGAATCAAGATCTCCAATAACTTAGTTGCTCGTTCCATAAGACCCGAGGTCTCAAGTAGCATCTGACGATCCTCGTCCGAAAAGTCGAAGTTTGTGCAGAGGAAGTTTATGATCCCACGCTTTGAATCTATATTCTTAATTGCAAATGTCGCCTCTTTAGGGAGTACATTTGAAATTTTTATAATTGCAAGTGAGATCTCCCGAACTGAATCAACTATTGCATCAAATGCGAGGCTATCCTTCTCAACTATATCGTCGCGAAGAGCCAACACGTGTGCCTTAAGATATGGTTCAGTCGCTGTGTAGTCTATGACTTGGATCTTCTCAAGACCATTCAAAATAACTGTTAATGTGCCATTTGGCATCTCCAAGATCTTGACGATACGAGCGGAAGTACCCACCAAGTGCATATCATCCGGAGCAGGATCATCAACATCGCTATCCCTCTGAAGTACCGCTCCTAGAAGCCCATCAGCAGCATTTACTTCACGTACTAATTTTATACTTTTATCTCGTCCAACAGTGATCGGAGTGATAGACCCCGGGAATAGTACCGATGAACGTAATGTAAGAATCGGTAGTTCGTCAGGGAGCGTGACACTCTCGCTGATCTCCTCATCATTTGCTATAATTGGTATTACACGATGGTCGCCATCCAGAAGTTCCGGAAGCATCGCAAGGTCATCTAACTCTATGCTCTCTATTTTATTTTTTTTACCCATTTCGTAGTATAATAGGATTCTTGTTATAAATTAAAAATTAATTATCATATTCGATATACAACTGAAATATCAGCGATGAAAATGGTAATATCTCTGTAGAAGATGAAGAACCGGTAACTCCGGTCATGCCATAACCCTCACCCGAGGTCGTAATGATAGTAGCCCACTGACCATACTCCAACTCTGGAATAGAGTAGTAGAAAGCTCTGACATATGTGTCATAAGCGGTATCTTTGTAGAATGAAAGCCTTGTTCCATCATCCTCCGATGTTCCGTTCGATGTCTTATAGATCAACTCCTTCACCTCCTCGATATTTGTATCTACAATAAATCCATCGAGTGTACGGGTGATATACCACATATAACACGTCTCATCATCGATAAACTTACTCTCATTTCTAGTTGGAGTTTTGCCCTCTCCAAACACCTCGATAAGAGTCTCATTGATCAACGCCTCTAGCTCCTCAAAATTAGCCGCCTCATCTAGTTGAGTGTAGTTATATGGCTCTAGATAGTTGAGGTTGGTGTATGGCGTATAGTAGTGGTTCACATAGATGTGATCTGCGTAAGGATCCAAAACAAACTCCCAATCAGATGGAACCTCTTGACTATCTCTAAACCAATCTAATACCTCTCTCTCATTCTGCTCTGCATCAACCACAACATTTGTGATCTCAACCTCTGTGATCATCGGGCGGCCACTAGATATCGAGTATTGACCAGCGTAACCACCGCTACCATTGCCACCTCCATCTATGAGTCGCGATGGCATCCATAATCTAATCTTGCTACCTACAGTCAGGTCAAATGGCTCCGTTACTCCATCAATAGTCATCTCTGTAGCTCTTATCACCTGCTCCAATGCACTTAATTGGAAGTCATCCGCATCACCGCTGTAATAATCCTCATATATATCCTCATTTATTAGAGAGAAGAATCGCTTTGTAGGTGCGTAGCGTGTGTATAGCGTAAACGTACCCTGCTGGATTGCTGTCATTTCATTGCGAGTATGGCAGATATTTCCATCCAAATCCTTTGAGGTGATGTTGTACTCCACCCAACAAGATGTTGTGTTGGTTTTAGGGTATGATAGATCTTTGTCTTCGCTCAATATCTCAATATAGTATCCATCTTCTTGTCTGCTATCAACCAGATTTGGTCTATTTACTTCGATCCAAGCATCAAATACCGCCTGCTCCACAATGTCATAATCATCGCTAGAGGTCCAATCATCATCCGATGTGTCGATCTCATCATCATCATCCGAAGAGGAGCATCCAGCCACCATTACAGTTGCAAAGAGTGATAAAAAGAGTATCCAAAGTCTATTTATTTTTAGTACTTTCATTTTTTTTATAATATATTAATATTAATTTACAACACTGTCAATAGTGCAAAAAAACGCGATTGCACTATCTTCCTCCATAACACCTATAACGTCATCACCATACCCCATATTGCGAGTCATGTAAATTTCTATACTATCTCCCTCTCGACAACCCATAAGTAGACCCTCTTGTATGCTGTCAAGGATCTTGCTCTGTCCGATAACCAACTCCAACGGTTCGAAACTCCAATATGTGGTGTTCAAACCAGCTTCGATGTAGCTATACTCATACGCAGGATCGTTTGTGTATGTTGGAAGATCACTATCCGATATTGTCGAACCATCGAATGGATAGAGACGAAAGGTAATGGTGATTTGACTACCCTTTACGATCTGAGCCTTGGAGTCTCTAGATGTGTTGTAATAGTCGTCAATATAGAGGTACGCATATGTTCCGAACTCAAAATAGAAGCTCGGCTCATCCTCTATTGAGGAACTTATCTCATCTTGTGGGATTAGCTTCGGGTCGTGATACGATGCTAGGAATGACTCTATATCATCTCGCTGATCATCATTATCTTCTGAATCATCATCACACCCATAGAGTGGTAACAATGCAATCATTGCTATCACAATCCAAAGTCTCCTCTCTCGTATAAACTCTCTCATAATCTCACAAAGGTAGCAATTTTTTACGTTATTCAAATCTTTTTTGTATTAAAGCCTCTTGAGAGATAATCGAATAATCTCTTCAACACTGCTTTGAGGTGAAGATTTCACAATATCTGTCACTGTTTTTTGACACGCACTCTTCGTAAATCCTAACATTATAAGTGCCTCTATAGCCTCACTTTGCACGCTGTTTTGTGTCGTCATAACCTCGATATTACTCTCCCCAACAGAGGTTGCAACCATCTTGCCACTAAGATCTACAATAATTTTCTGTGCCGTTTTGAGACCTAGCCCCTTGACACTTTTTAGCAGTACAGCATTCTCTGTCATGATTATGCTTTTGAGCTCGGCCGGTGAGTAGGTCGAAAGTACCATTCGTGCTGTATTTCCACCTACGCCAGATACGCTTATTAACATTCTAAACAACTCTCGCTCGATTTTTGTCGAGAATCCATATAGGATTTGGGCATCTTCTCGCACCACATAGTGGGTAAATAGTTTGGTCTCAGTACAATTCTCAATTGCAGAGAATGTGTTGAGTGAAATGTTGAGATAATAGCCAACGCCTGCCGCTTCGATGACGGCATATGTTGGAGTTATCTCTGCGATTGGTCCAGTTATATATTCGTACATAAAAAGTTTATTATATTCTAAACTGCAAAAATAAATAAATTTTTCTATCTTTGTGGCTCAAATGGGTATATAAATTAAAAAACAATATTATGAAAAAGGTATTTATCGCACTTTCATCTGCTTTTTTGGTTGTAGCGTGTGCTGCACCACAGGGCGAAACTACTGCTGTCTCAACAGCGTCATCAACATCTACATCATGTAGCTCAGATTGTTCTCTAGCATATGTCGATATGGAGCTAGTGTTGTCTCAGAGTGATATTTTCACTGAGGAGGGTTTGCCACTTCAGAAGCGTAGCGAGACTGCACAGCGCGAGTGGAGTCAGAAAGAGCAATCTTTGCAAAGTGAGGCGGCTAAACTTCAGCAGAAGTATCAGAGCGGCCTTATCACATCTGCTAACGCACAAAAGGAGCAGGCTAGTATCGAGAGCCGTGCACAGGCGTTCCAAACATCTACTCAGACACAGATGAGAGAGCTTGAGGAGGAGAATATTGTATTTGCTAACCGTACACAGGTGATGATGCGTCAAGCTGTCAACAACGTGAACGAGGATAAGAGATATAAGATGATTGTCAACGCCTCTGCTTTGATTGATGCTGACACAACTCTTAATATTTCGAGTGTTGTTCTCGAGGAACTTAATAAGATTTATAAGGAGGAGAAGAAATAATTTTTTCTTAACTAATTATGTGGTTTGTCCCATTTTCTATACGAGACTTGATCGATATCGTTCTTGTAGCGCTGATAATGTATTGGCTCTACAGATCGACTCGTGGAACTAATGCACCCTTTGTTCTTACGGGAGTTATTGCGGTGTATGTGTTGTGGGTGGTTGTTAAGGCTCTTAACATGGAGCTATTATCGAGCATTTTGGGGCAAGTGATATCTGTCGGAGTTGTTGCTCTGATAATAATTTTCCAACCTGAAATACGGAGACTAATCAACATGGTTGGTATGCGACGAAGCTACTCCAAGTTTATGTCGCGGATATACAAGGGCTCTTTCAAGGAGAGCAAAAGTGATATCTTGCCAATTATCGAGGCCACTTCAGCACTTTCGCGATCTCGCACTGGGGCAACCATCGTAATATCGCAAATGAGTGATTTACGCCTTATTACAGAGGGTGGGGTAGTGATAGATGCTAAATTGTCAGCCCAGCTCATACGTTGTATATTTGCTGAGACTTCGTCGTTGAATAGTGGAGCTATAATTGTCGAGATGGGGCGAATTGTTGCGGCTAAGTGTATTTTACCAATGGCTCAAAATGAATTGTCTATGTCAACCGGCGTGCGTCATCGAGCGGCGATAGGGTTGAGCGAGGTTTCGGATGCTATTGTCGTGGTTGTGTCACAGCAGACTGGGCAAATATCGATCGCTAGGTCGGGGCAACTAACTCGTAACTTATCGGCTGATGATCTTGCTCGCGAGTTATTATCGTATGTCGAGGCTGAATCCGTACAGGATGGCGAAGAGGAGGTTGCGCAATAGGTTTGATGCAATATGTAAAAAAGAGTCAGCTTTTAGCTGACTCTTTTTTGTTGATATTATACCGACAACAAGGTAATATCAAAAATCAAAGTTGAGTATGGTTTGATAACCCCCGATGGTCGTGTGCCATAACCAAGGTTAAATGGGATAACCACCTCCCAGCGTGATCCGACACTCATTTGCGCCAAGGCTGTTCGCCAGCCAAGGATCAACTCATTTAATTTGAATTGGGCCGGGCGTCCCTTCTGTGTGGCATCAAACTGTTTGCCATTTATTAGAGCTCCCTTATAGTGTACTGTGACATACCCTTTGGGTGTGGGTTTTGCCCCTTTGCCCTTTGTGATTTCGCGATATAAAACCCCGTTGAATAGCTCTTTAACGCCGTTGCGTTCGCGATATTCATCAAGGAATTGCAGGTTTCGATCTTTATAATCTGAATATTGTTGGCTCATAATTTAACCCATTATTGAACCCTAACTCTCTGACCAATACTAAGTATTGATGTTGAGGAGATGTTATTCATCTTACATAGATTAGTGACAGTCGTGCGATTGTTAGCCGCGATGCGAGATAGTGTATCTCCGCTCTTTACAATGTGATATTTTACACTCGTGATCGCTTTGATCTCATCCTCTCTGGTCGATGATTGGTCGCTGTTCGATGCAAACACTCTTCCGCTACGCATCGTGACATATAGGTTCTTCTCTACTAATGATCTATCTTCCATATTTAGAATTAGCTTTGGGTCAAAGCACTGTCCAGCAGCACGAACCTCAAAGTGTAGATGGTCACCCGTTGCGCGTCCCGTGCGACCCACTGTTGCGATTACATCTCCTGCACTAACCTCATCGTTTACCTTCACCAATAATTTTGTAGCGTGAGCATACATCGTCTCTAGCCCATTGTAGTGGCGAATAACGATGCAGTTGCCATATGCGCCATTATATTTTGCAAAACGAACGACTCCATCAAATGCCGCATAGATATCACTCCCTTTTGGCGCTCTAAGATCTACTCCAGAGTGCATTCTTCCACGTCTCCATCCGAATGGTGATGAGATCTCTCCTACCACAGGGTAGTGGAACTCATTCAACATATCGTCATAGCTTAATTCAATATCTTTAAAAAGTAGGCTATTCTTAAACTCTGGTATAACGACGCTTGCGCTCTGCTCTGCTGTAAAAGGGCCTATTTTGGCTCGTTGAATAGCAATCTCTACCTCCTGTGCATCTATATTTGTCTGCTCTGGAGTGCTGATATTTCGCTCTGCTAGATCTTCAACGGAAGGCTCTGTATATACGTCTGTAATGCTCTGCTGGGTCTGCTCTTGGGTGTCAATAGCTGATGTTTGTCTGTTCTTGGATGTGAATATCGAACATGATGATAGTGTGATAATTGATATTGCAAGTATGATCTTTGTAGCTTTAAACATAAGGTGTATTATATTTCGTTTGCCGCAAAGATAGTAAAAACATTAATTAATACATAATAATTTTATAGAATATATCTATATATCTACCGAAAATGGGGATGACTAACAACTTCCCTCAATACAGAGAGTGGCTAACAAGGATGAGTTTTGGTGCTTCGTGAAGGCTCTCAAACCGCAGCGTACTAAAGTACGTGAGGATTTGAGAGTCGAGGGAAGTGCCGAAAATCGCCTTGTTAGTCACTCTCATTTTGACCAATATAATATATGTATCACTATTTTATATCCACACTCTGCATCGCACTTTTGCCATTGGATGTCGCAACAACTTGATATTTGCCAGCATCAACAGCCGAGAATTCAAATGGAACATTACCCATTCCCGAGTATGTTGAGTACCTCTCTGAGGCAACGCACTCTCCCGACTCGCTTTTGATCTCCACACTAAGTTTTCCACCCTTACTTGAGCTATAGCAAACATTGATCTTAGGGTTTGCAGCTGATAAGTTTGTCTGCCCATTAACAAACGACACACCCTCCTCAAAGATCGAGTTGTATGCATTTTCACCCTTGCTTAGCTTCTGATCAATTGGAATAGATGTGTAGCAACGCACCCATTCGTAAGAGGTCGTGCGATCTTCGAAGCTACCAGTCATACCGCCATCCTCTGGTGCTTTACTCCAATTATATGTCTCACACACCAATTTCACAGCCATCGGAAGATCAAATGGAGCGGCTGGATTGACAGTTCCCGCATACTCTCCATCAAGATAGAATATAATCTCCGTTGGGCTCTTCCACCATGCAGCGTATGTGTGGAAATCCTCAGTTACATCACCATCAACAACGGCATTGTTTCCTTTGCTTCCCTTCTCATAGTTGCACCCCTCGGGGATATCGCGGCTATGTGTGTTTGACCCCATTCTTCTGATTGTGTGGTTGTCCGCTGGGAATCCTATGCACTCTTGGATATCTAGCTCTGTTGTTCTTGAATCGCACCCTTCGCGATCTTTTCCTGCTGTGATAAGCCAAAAAGTTGATGACATAAAGGTCTTATTTGCCTTCATGCTACACTCCGCATAGCTGCCCGGTAGTAGCTTAGCCTTCGAATATACGTGTGCTCCTCTGTGGGTAAACTCTTGTCCGCCAAACATAATCGGCTTCTCTAAAATATCAACTGTGAGTCGAAGTTTTCCATCTGCGATCGAGGTTGCTTCAGCCTCAAAGAATCCCGGAGCGCGTCCTCTCCATGAATTAGGGTCGACATTATACCATTTGTCGTAATCAAATCCTGCCTGCTCGAATTCATCCGAGGTTTCTGGGTTAATTACCCATCTCATCCCTGCCTCAGGTTGTGCAGGTTGTGCTAGAAGGTTCATCGAACACGCCGCTATGAGAGCAGCCGATAAATAGAGTTTTCGTATCATTTTTCTTTTAGGTTGGTTAATACCATAAAGATAGTGATTTTACCCAAATAAAAAAAGAGAACTCCAGAATATCTCTACTCTGAAGTCCTCTTTTTTGTTGTGTCGATTATTTTTTAGCCTTTGGCGCAAGAATCATATTCATCTTCTTACCCTCCAAGCGAGGCATCGCCTCCACCTTAGCTATCTCTTCGAGATCAGTTGCGAAACGCAATAAAAGAATCTCTCCTTGCTCCTTAAAGACGATCGAACGTCCTCGGAAGAATACATACGCCTTCACCTTAGCACCCTCTTTCAAGAAGTTCTCAGCGTGCTTGAGCTTGAAGTTGTAGTCATGGTCGTCGGTTTGAGGGCCGAAACGAATCTCCTTAAGAACGGTCTTAGTTTGATTAGCCTTCAACTCTTTCGCCTTCTTCTTTTGTTGGTACAAGAATTTCGAATAATCCGCAATGCGACATACCGGAGGATCTGCTTTAGGCGAGATCTCGATCAAATCAAGCTCCAATTCATCTGCCATTCGAAGAGCCTCACGTGTTGAGATCACCTCCGAAGTCTCGATGTTGTCACCTACCAAGCGTACTTGTGGCACATCAATTTCATTATTTGTGCGATGTGGATTCTCCTTCTCTGGGAGTCTACGTCCTCGAAATCCACCTGGTCCCGGTTTTGGGCGTGCTGTGCCTGGTGTATATGGCCTTGGGTGGAATGGTTTTGGTCCTGCTATAGCTTTGTCCTCCTAATTCGTTTAATTATACCTTGTTGCGTTTATTTTATTGTCTGCAAAGATATGAAAAATAATCTAATTAGACAATATTCATTTTATACTTTTTTTCGCTACTCCTCAATATCGAGTTTGTTTTCGTTGAGTTCCGCCTGAACTTGCTCTGCGATATACTCCGCGAATCCTTTGATTGTCATCTGACCTTTATCGCCATCGCCCTGCATACGAACCGACACTAGTCCGCCCTCCATCTCTTTCTCTCCAACGATCAAAAGATAAGGGATGCGCTTCAACTCATTATCACGGATCTTGCGACCGATCTTCTCATTACGATCATCCACCTGTGTGCGAACATCTGCTCTGTTAAGCATCTTCGCCACCTTCTCAGCATAGTCATTATACTTCTCCGAGATTGGAAGAACGACAGCCTGATCTGGCGATAACCACAATGGGAACTTACCTCCCGTATGCTCCAACAATACTGCCACAAATCGCTCCATAGAGCCAAATGGTGCACGGTGGATCATGATAGGGCGGTGTAGCTTATCATCCGCTCCCTTATATGTAAGGTCAAATCGCTCAGGTAGGTTATAATCCACCTGAATTGTTCCCAACTGCCATTTACGACCGATTGCATCCTTGACCATGAAGTCCAACTTCGGACCATAGAATGCTGCTTCTCCTGTCTCTGTAGTTGTTACAAGTCCCTTAGCTGCAGAGGCTTGGATGATCGCCTGCTCGGCTTTCTCCCAATTCTCATCCGATCCGATATACTTCTCCGTATTGCTTGGATCACGAAGCGAAATCTGTGCTGTATAGTTCTCGAACTTCAATGTCTTGAAGATATAAAGTACGATATCAATCACATTCATAAACTCCTCAAGCAGCTGGTCCGGACGAACAAACATATGTGCATCATCCTGAGTAAATCCGCGCACACGAGTCAATCCATGAAGCTCTCCCGTCTGCTCATAACGATAGACATTTCCGAACTCCGCCAAACGGATCGGAAGATCTTTGTACGAGCGTGGTTTGAACTTGTAGATCTCACAGTGGTGAGGGCAGTTCATCGGACGAAGCAAGAACTCCTCAGTCTCATCCGGAGTGTGAATAGGCTGGAATGAATCCTTTCCATACTTCGCATAGTGACCCGAAGTTACATACAACTCCTTGTTTCCAATAACTGGAGTCATAACCTGCTCATATCCATATTCGCGCTGAACCTTGCGAAGGAATCCCTCCAAGCGGTCACGCAACGCAGCTCCCTTTGGTAACCACAATGGAAGTCCTTGACCTACACGTTGAGAGAATGCGAATAGCTCCAACTCCTTGCCGAGTTTACGGTGGTCGCGCTTCTTCGCCTCCTCCATAAGTGCCAAATACTCATCGAGCATCGCTTTCTTAGGGAACGAAATACCATATATACGAGTCAACATCTTGTTCTTCTCGTTACCTCTCCAATAAGCTCCGGCAACCGATGTCAACTTAATAGCTTTAATAACTCCCGTGTTTGGGATGTGTGGTCCACGACAAAGGTCGGTGAATGCGCCATTGGTGTAGAGGGTGATTGTGCCATCCTCCAACTCGCTGATAAGCTCACACTTATATACCTCGCCCAAACTCTCGAAGCGAGCCAAAGCATCAGCCTTCGAGATATCCGTACGAACCAACGACTCCTTCTTGCGAGCGAGCTCCAACATCTTCGTCTCGATCGTCGCTAGATCAGCCTCCGTGATTGGGCGTGGAGACTCAACATCGTAGTAGAAACCACTCTCGATTGCTGGGCCAATACCAAATTTCACACCCGGATATAGCTCCATAAGAGCCTCGGCCAAGATGTGTGACGACGTGTGCCAGAAGGCGTGTTTACCCTCCTCGTCATCCCATTTGTAGAATTTAATTGTTGAGTCAGCTGAGATAGGTGTTGCCATATCTACAGTCTCGTCATTCACCGATGCAGCTAGGCAGTCAGCAGCTAAACGAGGGCTGATACTCTCTGCCACCTGATAGGCGGTTGTTCCTGCGGCGAACTCACGCTCTGTTCCGTCAGGGAAAGTTACTTTAATCATAACAGTTTGTCTAATTTAAAATATTTTGTTCCAAGCCCTCCCTTTCCACAATTACGAGACGGAATAGGGCGCTCAGAATCTTTATTCTGTTTTTGGAGCTTCTGCTCTCGGAGCTCTCTCAGCTCTCTCTGGTCGAGGTGCTCTTGGCTCTCTGTGTTCGCGTGGCTCACGAGGTTCTCTATATTCACGAGGAGGGTGTGGTGTGTGTTCGCGATGTCCTCTACCACCACCTCTTTCGCGCTCTAACTCGGTGTGTTCCAGAGGGTTTGCGCTAATATCTTTGTATATCTTGCGTGACCCCACTATGTCGATAGCCATATAAATAGCATTTCGCATTGAGTCCGGGTTTGCAACTCCCTTACCAGCAATATCATACGCCACACCATGATCCGGTGAAGTTCTCACAGCGCTCAACCCAGCGGTAAAGTTTACCCCCTCAGGCGAGAGTGTCTTGAATGGGATCAACCCCTGATCGTGATATATAGCGAGTACAGCATCGTACTTTTTGTAAGTACCAGCCGAGAAGAACCCATCTGCCGCGAATGGCCCAAAGGCGTAAATTCCACCCTTATAAGCCTCCTGAATAGCGGGTTGGATAATCATCTTCTCCTCCGTTCCTAACAATCCACCATCTCCCGAGTGTGGATTGAGCGACAACACCGCGATTCGTGGCTCGACAATCGAGAAATCTTGGATAAGTGTCTTACGAAGGTTTGTAAGATCCTTAACGATTAACTCCGATGATATTGCGCTCGCTACTTGGCTAAGAGGCACGTGTTTAGTCACTAACCCCACTTTAAGCAGCTCGCTACACATCATCATCATCGATTCACCTTCGAATTGTGAAGCCATAAACTCAGTGTGTCCCGTATGTTGAAACTCCTCGCTCTGCACCGACTCCTTATTAAATGGCGCCGTCACAATCGCATCCAAAGCTCCCGACTTCAACTCCTCAGCCGCCTTTGCTAGAGCCTCAATTGCAGCTGTGCCAGCTTGGGTGGATGGTGTCCCCGGTGTGATCGCGTTTTTCACAGCTCCACACTCTACCAAATTGACGCTGCCTCGACGAGCCTCGCTTGCTGAAGATATAACGTTGAATGTGATCGAATCAATATCTTTGATGGTCGATTTATAGTGATCAGCAATAGCTTTTGATCCATACACCACTGGGGTGCATAGCTCACACATTCTATTATCTGATAATATTTTGAGGATCAGCTCCCAACCAACACCATTTGTGTCGCCTTGAGTGATACCAATTTTAACTCTTTCGTTTGACATAACGTAATATTTCTATTTTAGCTTAGCGAAGATACTATATTTTTTTTGATTTTAGCCATTTGCCACAAAATATTTTGTGGTTAAAAATACTCCTCTCTATATACATATGTATTTCTAAGAGTTTCAAATTTTGTTGGGTTGTCTTTCAGTTGTAGGCTTTCTCGCTCTATATCAAAGTGTTGCGTTATGCTGTTTTGCATCTCTTTCCACTCTATGTCACACCCATTGTTGTGGTCAACCTCTGGATACCAATCAACAATTGGAAGGTCGAAATGGCGCGCAATGCTATCCACTACGATGGCCGTTCCATTTGCCTTTCCTTGTGTCGAATATCCTGCGATGTGAGAGGTCGAGATCAACGCTCGCTCCAATAGTCTCGTATCTATATTTGGCTCATTCTCCCAGACATCCAAAAGTAGAGAGATGGATGGATTCTCGAGTAGCGCTTGGCTCTCTACTACCTCGCCACGCGATGAGTTTATAATCGTTGCATTGGGCTTTAAAAGCGTGATATTTTGCGAGTTGAGCATATGAAAAGTTGTAGCGTCAAGTGGCGTGTGGAAGCTAACGATATCGGCTCGTGATAATATCTCATCCAACTCCAAAAAGCCGTCGACACCACGCGGTGGGTCACAGCATATAACCTCAAATCCCCACATTCGACCATATCTCTCTACAAGTCTCCCGACATTTCCAACACCAACTACACCCAACACCTTTTGCGATGGCAACCACCCCTCCTTTTTTGCGAGGTGGGATAGTGCTGCACCAATCCATTGGAGCACACCACGAGCATTACAGCCAGCGGCCGAAGTGACTTTGATACCTTTTTCGTGGCAATACTTCAGATCAATATGGTCATAACCGATTGTTGCGGTTGCGATATGTTTGATTGAAGATCCCTCTAATAGGGTGCTATCACAGCGTGTTCGGGTGCGAATTATCAGTGCGTCAGCATCCTTTATAGTGTCGCTATCTATTTCATTGCTAGCTATATACATAACTTTGGCAAAGGGTTCGAAAACACCCTCTATAAATGGTATTGCACTGTCAATAATGATCTTCACGTTACTATAAAATTACATTTGGAGCACAAATATATGATAATGTATCAATAAAATTGCTACATTTGCGAAAATATTCTTTTAAATGTCAAAAGATCTCAAAGGATTTAACCCAAATGGAGTGGGTGTTGTAGGTGGTGGTTTCTTCTCTCTTCCATGTTCAGTTGAGTCGTCGCGCTTAGTGATTGTCTCTGCTCCTTGGGATGTTACTGTCTCATATGGAGCCGGAACAGCTGCTGCCCCCGAAGCCTTGATGGAGGCCTCTTCACAGCTCGATCTCTATGACTCTTCGGCCGTAGATGCTTGGCGTGAAGGGATCGCAACTCTGCCTGTCGATTCTGCTATTGCGGAGATGTCGGCCAAATTACGCCCCGTAGCGGAGCGCGTTATCGAGAAGCTGGAGAGTGGACAAGAGGCTGAGTTATCGGATGTTGAGATGGTGAATCAAGGGTCACAATGGCTCAACGGTAATATCTACGAAGCGGTTAGCAATCTATTAAAACAGAATAAATTAGTAGCTCTAGTTGGGGGGGATCATTCAACCCCATATGGGGCTATAAAGGCGTTGGCGGAGGTGCATGAGAGTTTTGGTATTCTACATATCGATGCTCATCGTGATCTGCGTGAAGCCTACGAAGGATTCGAATTCTCGCACGCCTCGGTAATGTATAATGTCCTTCGAGATATTAAACAGGTTGAGCGAATTGTTCAGGTCGGTGTGCGCGATTTTTGCGATGATGAACAACTTCTGGCAACCGAGTCAAGTAGGGTAGTGAGCTTCGAGGATCTGACCTTGGCGAGAGCCAAATTCGAGGGGGAGACATGGGGTATGCAGTGTCGTCGGATTGTGGATGCCCTGCCTCAGAGAGTCTATGTTAGTTTTGACATAGATGGATTAGAGATGTGTTATTGCCCTCATACGGGGACTCCGGTGAGCGGAGGGTTGAGCTTCAATGAGGCTGTATATCTTTTGGAGCAGATTGTAGAGTCGGGGCGAACTATTGTGGGCTTCGATGTTGTTGAGGTTGTGCCGAGCGATGGCGATCAGTTGGATCTAATCGTGGGTGCGAGAGTGTTATACAAATTGTCGGGATTAACAATCCTAAATTCAACTTGTAAATGCAACTGAGGAGTTGAAGTGTTGCAGGGAATGAGATAAAATATTTTTTCAGAGAGGAAAGAGAGGTAAAACTCTCCTTCGCTCCGCTGAATGGAATAA
>JBCQTX010000061.1:0-10340 GCA_047174605.1 Rikenellaceae bacterium
GATGCAGCCTTCCAGAAGGCAACTCAGATGGCAGCTTCATTCGCTAAGCGCGAGGGTCGTCAGCCACGTATCATGATCGCTAAGTTGGGTCAAGATGGACACGACCGTGGAGCTAAGGTAGTAGCTACAGGATATGCAGATATAGGATTCGATGTTGATATGGGACCATTGTTCCAGACTCCAGCAGAGGCTGCTAAGCAGGCTGTTGAAAATGACGTTCACGTTGTTGGAGTATCATCATTGGCAGCGGGTCACTTGACTCTTGTTCCACAGATCATTGAGGAGCTTACTAAGTTGGGTCGTGAGGATATCGTGGTTATCGTGGGAGGAGTTATCCCAGCACAGGATTACGATCAGTTGTATAAGGATGGTGCAGCGGCTATTTTTGGACCGGGAACACCTATCTCGACTGCGGCTATTAAGATGTTGGTGATCTTGGGAGCTTAATAAAAAGCAGAATACCAAGCGATTTTCGGCACTTCCCTGCGCTTTTTAATCCTCATGGGCAAAAGCCCACTGCGGTTAAAAATGCTCACGAAGCCCCAAAACTCATCTTGCTATTCCATTTTTAGATAAAAGGGTGATGACTTCGGTTGTCACCCTTTTTTCATTGCACCAGCTAATTAGCTCAGCGGCGAGCACGCCGCCCGCCGGAGGCAGTTCCCTCAAACCGCCCTCCCGCACCCCCATACCCGTCATCCCGCACTTGATGCGGGATCCCCCGAATTTCGAAGAAATCTCGGGTAAGACTGATGACTTGACGCTCTCTGGACGATTTTTTATTGAAAATCGCCTTTTAGCAGAGAGAGCGAATGTAACATCAAGAACTGCCCTCATGCCGGGCAGGCACCCACTAATGTGGGGAGAGAAACTTCGTTTCTCTTATATTTTTCGTATCTTTGCACAAAATAAGATCTTATGCCACAGAAAGTCACCCTAGTCCTCTCGCCAAAGCAGGCGGCAGACTCCAAACTACATACCTCGATCGTAGCTCGCAAACTAGACGTCCCTACAACCGACATAGCACTACTAAGGGTGGTCAAACGCTCCATAGATGCCCGTCAACGTGCTGTAAAGGTCAACCTTACACTGGAGGTATATGTAGATCAGGAGGAGCAGCCAAAGCCTATCCATTTCGACTATCCAGACGTCTCTAAAGCGACCGAAGTGGTGGTGATAGGTTCAGGTCCTGCCGGACTATTCGCAGCGCTCAGACTCATCGAATTAGGGCTCAAACCAATCGTGGTGGAGCGTGGGCGAGATGTGTCGAGACGTAAGGCAGATGTGGCACAGATAAATCGTGGCGAGAAGATCGATCCAAACTCAAACTACGCATTTGGCGAGGGTGGAGCTGGCACATTCTCCGATGGAAAGCTCTACACGCGCTCCAAGAAACGTGGCGATTATAACAAGGCGCTCCAGACATTGGTCTTTCACGGAGCAACTCCGGAGATCCTTTTCGAGGCGCATCCACACATCGGAACCGACAAACTACCCCGAATAATGACCAACATCAAGCAGCGGATCATCGAGTGCGGTGGCGAGGTGCATTTCGAGAGGTGTGTCACAGATCTGCTCATTAAAGATCAGAAGATCAAGGGTATATATTGCTGTGACGAGCTGATCGAGGGTGCGGCAGTGGTGCTCGCAGCAGGGCACTCAGCAGCAGATATATATGAACTTTTGCACAAACGAGGGGTCACAATCGAGGCTAAGCCCTTCGCGATGGGGGTTCGAATTGAGCATCCACAAGCGATGATCGACTCGATACAATATCACTGTGAGACGCGTGGCGAGTACCTCCCTGCAGCGAGCTATTCGCTTGTAAGCCAGCAACGTGGGCGCGGAGTCTACTCCTTCTGTATGTGTCCGGGTGGCTTTATCGTCCCTGCCATGACTGACGAGAGAGAGAGCGTGGTAAATGGAATGTCACCAAGTAATCGCGGCTCTAAATTTGCAAATTCAGGACTTGTGACCGAGGTTCGTCTCTCTGATTTTGCCCACCTTCGCGAGGAGTGGGGTGAGCTTGCAGGACTCAAATTCCAGAAGGAGTTGGAGCATATGGCTCGCCAAAATGGAGGGGCTCGACAGATTGCACCGGCTCAGGGAGTGGCAGATTTTGTTGCCGGCAAGAGTTCAACTTCGCTCGCTTCGACATCATACATCCCGGGTGTAACACCCTCAAGATTAGATCAATGGCTACCCAAATTCATCGGGGAGTCACTTCGCGGAGGGCTCACAGAGTTTGGACGTAGAATGCGCGGATTCACCTCTAATGAGGCGCTTGTATTGGGCGTTGAGTCACGTACATCATCGGCCGTCCGAGTGCCTCGTAACCCCGAAAACCTAATGCACGTAACCCTCGATGGGCTATTCCCAACGGGAGAAGGGGCCGGATATGCAGGTGGTATCATCTCCGCAGCGTTGGATGGCGAACGAGTTGCGGATGCTATAAAAAAATATGTGGGTGCTAAATAGCATCCACATATTTTTTGTTACTGTATCCTCCTCGCCTAGCTACCGCACTTAGAGTAGCCGCAAGACATACAAACTAGGCAGCCATCTTGGTAGGCCATATTCTCCTCCTTACACTCCGGACATACCCCTTTGCTCTTCGTGCCATCTGCGATATACTGCTTCAACGCACGCTCCACACCAGCTTTCCACGAGTTGATAGACTCCGAATCAAGGTGCATACCACCGATCAACGATACCACATTCTCGATAGGCATTCCTTGGCGCAACACTCCCGAAATGAGCTTCGCATAGTTCCAGAACTCCTCAGAGAAGAGACGTGACACACCTCCGATAGTGTTGGTATAGCCATATTTATCTGTATATTGGAAGTCATAGCGCTTCGCACCGCTCGCCTCGCGAACCTTGATGATGAATCCCTTCTTGATCTTTGGCGGAATATATATCGCATCCTCCTCAATCTTTCCTGTGAAGATCTCATAAGGGCGACCATTCTGAATTCCCACAAAGGCGATCCACTTCTCCGAACCATTGCTAAATCGCACGATATCGGCAGGGATCGATAGAGGGCGCTTCATTGGTGGCTCTGGAGCTGCAGCCCCCTTCTTATCATTCTTCTCGATAAGTACACCATCACGACATCCATCACGATAGACCGTAACTCCCTTACAGCCACACTCCCACGCTGTGCGATATACATCCGCTACGAGCGCCTCATCAACAGTGGAAGGGAGATTCACCGTCACTGAGATCGAGTGGTCAACCCATTTCTGGATCGCACCTTGCATCTTCACCTTCGATACCCAATCGATATCGTTAGCTGTTGCTTTGTAGTATGGCGATGCCGCGATCATTCTATCTAGCTCAGCATCTGAGATATACTCCATATTTGAGGTGTCATATCCGGCTGATTTGCACCACTTCATGAAGTTGTGGTGATAGACGTAGTACTCCTCGAACTTCTCGCCTGTCTCGTCGACAAATGTAGCCACCTTATCAACATCCGATGGGTTGATCTTGCGACGACGCTTATATACTGGTCTAAATACCGGTTCAATTCCCGATGTTGTTTGCGACATGAGCGACGTTGTACCCGTAGGTGCGATTGTAAGCATCGCGATGTTACGACGTCCCACCTTCACCATCTTCTCATAAAGCTCAGGATCAGCCTCCTTGATACGCTCGATCATTGGGTTGCCAGCCTCCTTCGCTGTGTCATAAATCGAGAATGCTCCACGCTCCTCAGCCATAGTTACTGATGTGCGATACGCCTCAATAGCGAGAGTCTTGTGTACCAAAACCGAGAATTCGATAGCCTCCTCCGTACCATATGTATATCCCAAAGCGGCCAACATATCGCCCTCAGCAGTGATTCCAAGACCTGTACGACGACCCTTAACAGCCATATCCAAGATCTTCTGCCACAATGATAGTTCCACACGACGCACGTCGTCATCCTCCGGATCATTTGCGATCTTCGCGATGATCTGCTCCACCTTCTCGACCTCCAAATCGATGATATCATCCATTATGCGCATCGCCATTGCAGCGTGCTGCTTGAACTTCTCGAAGTTGAACGATGCCTCTGGTGTAAATGGATTCTCAACATATCCAAATAGGTTGAGCGCAAGAAGTCGACATGAGTCATAAGGGCACAACGGAATCTCACCACATGGGTTTGTCGAGACAGTTGTAAAGCCTTGATCAGCATAGCAATCAGGTACACTCTCGCGGATGATCGTATCCCAGAATAGCACTCCCGGCTCCGCACTCTTCCATGCGTTGTGGATGATCTTATCCCACAACTTCTTCGCATCGATATCGACCGAGTATTGCGGCGTATCGCTCTTGATTGGGAATTGCTGGTTGTATGGTTTGCCAGCTATCATCGCCTCCATAAACTCATCATCGAGCTTGATCGAAACGTTAGCTCCCGTAACCTTACCCATATCGGTCTTAGCATCGATGAATCGCTCCGCATCGGGATGTTTCACCGACAACGAAAGCATCAAAGCACCGCGACGACCACCCTGCGCCACCTCGCGCGTTGAGTTTGAGTAGCGCTCCATGAAAGGGACGATACCCGTAGATGTAAGAGCCGAGTTCAAAACCGGACTTCCTGTAGGGCGGATGTGCGACAAATCATGACCCACTCCACCGCGACGCTTCATGAGCTGTACCTGCTCCTCATCCATGCGGAATATTCCACCATATGAATCGGCCGGATTGCGATGTCCGATCACGAAGCAGTTCGACAAAGAGGCTACTTGAAATGAGTTGCCGACACCCGTCATAGGTCCACCTTGCGGGATGACATATCGGAAGTGATCCAATAGTCCAAATACCTCGTCGTGCGACATAGGGTTTGGGTATCGCTCTTCGATACGAACGATTTCGGCAGCTATGCGGTTGTGCATATCGACCGGTGAGGTTTCGTAGATGTGACCAAAAGAGTCTTTGAGAGCATATTTGCTGACCCATACGGTTGCAGCAAGCTCGTCGCCACCGAAGTACACTTTGGAGGCCTCAATGGCATCGTTGTAGTTAACGGGGTTGAGTTTTAGGGGTGATTTGTTAGTCATATTATATTTTTTATTTTTATGTGCCTCTTTGGTAGCTACAAAATTGCATAAAAGTATTGAGTGATACACATTTTTTAGCCGTAAGTTTTAGACAAGTTGCTAACAGCATTGCTGTATGCTCTACAGAGTGGATTTGTACCACTTTGCCTGATGCAGCGCTAATATACCTAGAGATGAATAGGCGAAAACAAGCCAAAGAGAGATAAAAATGAAAGTTTATGAAAAAAAGTGTCGAAAAAATTTGGAAGTAGAGAAAAAGTTCGTACTTTTGTGCCCGGAGAGATGGCAGAGTGGTCGAATGCGGCGGTCTTGAAAACCGTTGTGCTGCAAGGCACCGGGGGTTCGAATCCCTCTCTCTCCGCACTAAAGCCTGATTATCAAGCAGTTGCGGAATCAACACCCAATTTCACACCCAGTTTTGTGGAATTGGGTGTTTTCTTTTTATCTGGGTCAATATTTGCCTCTGCTGCGCTGTGGTGGGGCTACACGAGAGTGAATATTGAAAGTTTTGAAATTCTCACGCTTTTGCTCCACACCCAATTCTACACACAATGGCTAAAATCAACCGAATAGCGGACTTTGTCGGATTAGTGACACATTGCCCCATAAAATAAAAATTGGGTGCAAATCCGAAGATTACACCCAATATACATTACATATTTAGAATATTATAGATTGCTAATCCATTCTGATAGTTTCTCCAGTACAGCAATATTTATAGTCTCTTCTATTTCGCCATATTCTGCGACATCGCCGCTATCAGCCTTTTGGAATAGGTGGTTCAACCCTTTGAGTTCTACAATCTCATATTGCTTATTCCCTGCTCTCTTTAGTGCTGTTTCGATTGCAGAGAGGTTAGTCGATGCCTCTACTTGCCTATCGAGAGAGCCATTGAGTGCTAATACTGGACATTTGATTTCTTCAATGATTGGTGCAGGGTTAAACTTTATAAAGTTGTACATCCAAGGTGCAGTTGCCGTTTGAACAACACGATTTATCTCTTTCTCAGCTGTTTGTGGGTCAATCGTAGCAGGTATTGAACTCTCTGCAATCTTTCGCACTTTCGCTACAACCTCAGCATTTAGCTCCTCTGAGTTTTGGATAGCATCATAAATTGCTCGATTTGTATTTGCTGCATTTTCTCTCTCTGCTTGTGATATATCTATTTGACTTAGAGCATAATTGGTTTGATAAGCTAATACATCGGCACCAGTTACTCCTGTTCCTGCCATTGAAATAATAAAATCGGGGGTTTTATAGTTGCTATCACCTGCAAGGATAAATGCAATCATTCCACCCTCGCTATGCCCTATAACTCCAACCTTACTAAACTCACCCCGTGAGCGAAGATACTCTACACCAGCCTCTGCATCATAGGCTAAGTCCTCTGTTGTCGCACCATCTTTACCTTTGTTGCTCTTACCAACACCTCTGTCGTCAAAGCGTAGTACAGCAATCCCATTTCGAGATAAATAGTCGGCTATTACTAAAAAAGGTTTATGACTAAATAGTTCGCAATCACGATTCTGTGGACCTGAGCCGCTTATTAATACTATCGCAGGAACTTTGTCATTGGCTTTAGGTTTTGTGAGCGTTCCCGACAGCATATTGCCCTCTATTCTATTTGTGAATGTAACCTCTTCTATACTATATGGATATGGAGCTTTGGGTGTTTGAGGACGATTTATCTTTGTTGCTTCACCACTCTCTGATTTTGTCATAACAAGTGGAAATTGCTGACCCGATTGCGAGAAAATTCCATTAAGTTCTGTGTCGCTAACAGTTGCAGTATATTGCGCACCAATCATCGAAAAAGTTGCTGTTAGGCTACCATTGTCAAAGGTGGTGTTTGTGCCTTTTATCTCAGCATTACCTTGATCTACAGATATTAGTTTCGAGTTGTAAGCCTCGCCATCTTGTGTGATTTTAACAACAAAGCGCATCGACATATTTGGCGCAACACTTAGTTTACCCTCCCACACACCAACTGGTGTTTGAGCCACTGCGCTAAATGATACAATTAACGCTACAATAATAGACAATATTCGTTTCATAGCTTTGACGAACTCTTATATGCTCATTGTTCTGGTCGGCTTAAATTGTACGAAAAGGCGCAGGCAATCTTATCGACACAGAGGTACGACCAAGCACCCACAGCCCAATAAGTTATGCCTACGCCAAGCGTAAGCATCTGACTTATTGTCTTTGGGCTGTATAAAATTGGTCGTTTTCTGTGCCTCCAACAATAGCAAACGCTATAATATTTATATGACCGGTAGATTTATCCCTGCCAATCACTCACAAATTTAGCGATTTATTTCTGCGTGACCAAATTATCTGCAAAATCTTTATCGTCTTATACCTCTGCGCTGCTGTGGCTCTCGCACCTCTATACCCATCGCTTTTAGCTCCTCACGTCTCTTTTGGCGGAACCAATAGATGTGGTCGATATTGTCGATGAAAAGAGATAGATGGTTGTTACACTCCTTATCTGGGGAGATCTTGGCTACCGAACTCTTGGTCTCGAAGCTGCGACTATACTCGTGCGAATAGATGCTACCGCTAAATGTTACCTCCTCACGATTGAATAACCTGCGGATAATCTTATCAGGGAAACCGATTTTGAGCAGGAAACTTTCGAGTCTCAGCAGGTCGGGAATCTTCGGGAAGAAGTCGAGTATCTTATCCAACTTCTCTTTTAGGGTGGAGTTCTCGGCTTTCAGCTCTTGGTATTGTTTATTTGCTGATTGTCGCTCTCGCTCAGCACTCTTTCTCTCGTCTGCAATCTGATCTGTTAGATCTTGAATTCTGGTCGACAATTGTGTATTTTCACTCTCCAATCGTTTCACTTTAGGTGTGCCGAGTATTGAGCTGACACTATCCATAACTTTTGAACCGACATCGGCTGCGGAGTTTTTGAGTTTCTCTTTGCTCTTGTCGGCTCTGATCTTGGACAACTCGGCTTGCTCGCGCTCCTTTAGCTCCAATAGGGCTGTGATGTCTTGTTGGATATTTTCCGACTGCTCTATTAGGTCTCGGTAGTATTTTGAGGTCGATACGTGTTTGGCTGTCGATCCCTCTATGCCTCGCTCTAAGCCGTATTTCTGCATCGCCTCAGCGTATGTGTTTTGATACTCCTTTAGCTTTAGACGACTCATTACTTCATCGGTGCATAGGCGTGGGGTGATGGCTTTCTGCTTGTATTTCTTCTTCACTGCCTCCTCTCGCTTGCGCCTTTTTCGTTCGGTGGTGACTATGGGAACAACTGTTGCGTGAATATGGGGAGTCTTCTCATCAAGGTGAAGAACTGCCGAGACTAAGTTGTCAGCTCCGTATGTTTGGCGCAACCAATCGACATTGTTTCGACACCATTCACCTAACCATCCATCGGACTCGATGCGTTTCATATCCTCGTGTGATCCTGTGAGCAGAACACGGATTGCTCGGACTTGGTTCGTGCCGATCTTACGTGTGAGCCCTGCAGTGTCGAGGCGATGTTGAATTGCTTGGGTGCGATTCTCTACTCCATCGGGGAAGTCGATGAGTTCTTTGTTTAAGGGTGTGCGCTCCTTGTCGGCATTCTTTGGGTCGATGGTGCGCTCTATGTGGGCGGACATTCCGCTATCTGAGCCTTTGGCTTTTTCGAGGTGGACTACTGCGTATCCCATTTACTTTGGATTTAGTGGTTAATAACTATGGCGATCAGCTCGCCATCATTTGCAGCTATCAAAGCTGCATTGGGGTGTCGAGAGGGGCTACGCCCATTCGCTTATTGGGGTATTTTTAGTGTAGCTTGCGCAACGTGAAGAAAATACCCTAATAAGCTATGGTATTTGTTAGCTAAATACCCATTGGGCGCAGCTCCGTTAAATCGATAAATAAACATACAGCTCTCGATGAGCTGTCATTATTTACATTCGTCTACCTCTCTTTGGCTGTTGAGCCTCCTGCCTCTGCGACCGCTTGGAGTGTTGCAGATAGTCGTTCAAATCGTTATATTCACCATACAAATGCGAGTGATCCAACGCCTCTTTGCAGAACTTTTGAGCCTGAAGTGTTGCCTTACGACCCGCCTCATCATTATCCAAAAAGCAATGAACGATGCGTTGAGTTTTGAGGAACTCCTCTGCTTTGTGGAGGTTGCTCACCGAGTTGAGTACGCACACATTGACAACTGGGTCTATCGTCTTTTTAATGCTTAGATAGGAGAGCATATCAATAAACCCCTCAAAGAGCAGTGTGTTGTCCGTATCATTTGCAAAGATGGTTACAGATTTGGGCGATGTACTCCCTTGGAAATATTCGTTACGTAGCTCCCAACCGCCATCTCTATTTGCAAAGCCGATAGCGTAGTAGCTCTTGCCATTGATGGTGTAGCGAACCTCTTTGCAGTAGTGTTTAGCTATCTCAATATCGACACCTCTGCCACTTAGATAGTTTAGTAGATATTGGTCCTGCAATGGCTCTACACGCTCGATTTGTATTGTCGACTCTTTAGGTTTATACACCTGTGCAGGTCGCTCGATTGGTACGAGTGTATCCGACCCCTCTAACTTGCGATAAGCCTCCGCAACAGAGCAATTATCTAACTGCATCACAAGGTCTATAATCGACCCTCCGACATCTGCTCCGAAGTCGTGCCATAAGTTCTTGTCGTAGCTGACGTGGAAGCTTGGTGTTGTCTCCGAGCGCAGAGGCGATAAGTAGTAGCCACTGTGTGTGGTCTCTCGTTTTGGGGTTATACCTCTGCTTGCGAGGTAACTTTTGATTGAAATATCTTTTACATTTCTCATTTTCTGAAAGTTTTAGTTGTTTACCTTACTACCTACTACAAGCATTACGATGAAATAAAAATCAGCGTGTTAGGTGTAGTATGTTTAATATATTCAACTCTACAACAGCAGTAAGTGTAGTAGCATAGTAGTAACAGTCCCAATCGGTAGAGCTACTACGTGCTAACACTCTTTTTCTCACCGTATTAATTTATGTTGTAGTAAGGTAGTAAGTAGATTATTATAAAATATGAAAAGGGTTCGGCTCGACCTTGCGGATAACCCAACCATAGGTGGGTGTGCCATTCACTCGTCGGCTCTCTCGCTTGAACCCTGCCTTGCGGAGTGCCTCGCCCATCCGCTTCTCGGAGTACTTCACATAGGTGTGGATATTGAGGTAGTTGATAACCTCCGAAGTGGTCATAAAAGAACTGCCATCTTCAGAGATTTCAAACGCCTTAATCAACATCTCGTACTCGATTGTCTGGACGTGGAAGCCGCCACTATTGCT
>JBCQTX010000062.1:0-10338 GCA_047174605.1 Rikenellaceae bacterium
GATTTATTGAACTTTTTTATATAACTTTGACATTAAATAGATGCTTTAATTTAGGACGTTACGGGTTCTTGTCCTAAATTTTGAAGTAAAAAAGAAAAATTAGAACCCACCTATATATATTCCAAAAGGCGATTCCTCCCTTTGGTGTAGAGTCAAAGCCGGGATTACGGCTTTGAAAATCGAATATCAAGAAGAGTGCGAGACGATAAAAAGCGTCTCGCTTCATAATCAGAGACTTAACACAATATTAGCTAAATTTCGAAGTGATTAACTATTCCACGAGATGCAATTAAATGCTTCGCCATCCTTAATAATGCTTCGTGCATCAACCATTTCGATACGCCCTTCATATTGAGGAAAATAGCGATTCATCTGCTCCAATGCCTCCACATCTTTGTGGGTACATAATTTAGGCAAGATAATCACCTCGTCGGTTTGCAGGAAGTTGATGTAAGCCCAACTACTATCTTTTTGATCGGAGCGAGTATAGCTCAACTCCTCAACCTGAAAATGGCGACTTAATATATTGTAAAACTTTTCGTGTATTTGCTCATCGTAATCTTTGTAGTTTGTTAGTAAAACTTTGCCATTACATAAATCTCTCACAACGCCATCTGAGTGTCCATATTTCTCGGCTCTATCCCAAGGCAAAAACACGAGTTCGGCTTCGAGTAGGCATTCCAACCTATCTATTAATGCTGCTTGTGAGTAGTGTGGATTCTCGCTAAATATCTTATCTATCATTACCACCTTGTCGCCACAGCGTACGACATTTCCCCCGTCAACGATTATTTCGGTCTGCGTATAATCAAGCCCAAGCGAGTCACTCACCACCTTTGCGTCAGTTATATATTTGCGATCTCGATTGTTGTTGAGGTAGTTGGGAAAGTATTTATAATGCAAGTAGCCACCACTCCTTAAAGGTATTGGCATATAGTCTCGACACCACACATCGTTGGTCACAGGTAATAATTTGTGTGGTGCTCTGTGTTTATCGAGAGCGTGGATTATCTGGGCGTAAAGTTCTGGGTAATCAACTTTAAGCCAATGGGAAAAGTATGTCATTGAGAATTATTTTTTCGTTAAGTGGAAACGCCACATACGATTACACTTTATATAATTTTTAGAGCTTTCGGGGATTGTAACTTTTTGCCCCACCTTTTCACCCTCTTGGTGATATTGGAATATGTTTATTCGTGGAGCTGAAGTAATATCATACCCTTTAAGATTATGCTCACCCTCAACCCACTTAATAGATAAACCTGAACTTAGATCTCTATAATTTAGGAGCGCATCATAAAAATATGTTGAACATTGATCGTAACCTTTACTCTGCGGATATTTATGATAGTCGTAACCATCTGGGCAATGGTCAACAATTTTAAAACCACGAACAAGCATACCTGCTCTATATTCTTTATCTTTATTCTCAAAAGTAATATCCACGCCCGATGAGTGAGCATTTAGCTGTCCAACCTTAAAATATTGAGGCTTCATATTGTTCTTATCTCGACCATTGCGATGATACATTGCATAATCCTTAATCTTGCCCTTCTCCTCGTGATAATAGAACTCCACATCGCAAATATAAATCTTTCGCCCCTGCTCGCGATTAATCTCAAAATATCCCTTAGTTAGAAAATATTTTGCCAATTTTTGGAACTCTGCATCTAAGTCCTTCGCATTGCCATCAGCCCACTCGAACTTCTCTAATTCCTTTATATACTCCATAATCCACATCAAAATAACTCTCCAATTCGGCGATGGCTGCGTGACCGGCATTAGGCTCCTTCTCCAAAAGCTCCTTGCGCCTAATGTTGTAAAACTCAACTACTTGCGCACGGTTTGTCGCCAACGCTTCGGGTGTGCAAACATCCTCAATTCGGTGAGAAGCCCACAATCCATCGGAATCTCGAAAGGTCGCAATACCGCTGTCACGGCTCACGCCTGCACCTGTGAAAACTACTATCTTTTTCATAAACTATTATTTGTTAAACGCAGCTGCTCGAACAGCGACATTCTCACGCAAACACTCCTTGTAGAGCTCCAACTCTTGTAGGTGGTAGTTGCCGAGTTTGAAGAGGTCTGATAATTCAGGGATATAGAGGGCTTCGCTATCTAAACCATCGACAATCAGTACGTTATAGGTGGTGTCGAGTGTGACTGTTACGCTGTCGTTGAGCTCAGCTACGGTGCTATTCACAGCCCAATTCACGGGGTTGATACATAGCTCCGAGTCAGAGATTAGCGGACTGATTGCATCCACAGTGGCTACGGAGTTGTAGCAGATTGTGACACCTGTGTCGTCCGCACACGTTGCCGCAGTGATGTTGCTGTTTTGGAGGTCGTCCTCGGCCACTTTGTAGCCTATCACATAGGCGGCAACCAACCTTTCGCGCTCCTCCGCAGAGAGGTTTTTTGTCAGCTCGACGACTGCCTTTCCGCCTTGGCTAAAGCCTGCAATGATGAATGGGCGGTCGCTATTTTTAGTCTCGATGAAGTTATCAAATGCCGCCTCGACATCCGCCATCGCAGCAGGGAAAAGTCGCTCCACAGCCTCCTCGCCATCCATCCAGACGTTGAGGGTGATTTGGCGGTAATATGGTGCGTAGAAGTTCGTCTCGCTGCCGAAAATCTCCTCTGCCAACTCATAAGAGTATAGCTGTGCGGCACGTTGCTCATCGTTGTAAACGTCTGCATAGTGGTAAGTTACGCCATCTGTATCCGCCCAATCAAATACGCAGGTTGGCAGGATATAAAACAGATCGACCGCCTGAGATGGCTCGTCTGAAACATTAGTGTACCAACACTCCGAAGTGGCATAATCGGGAGCTTTCGGCATCGGCTCGCCACCACTCTCAACTGATTTACACCACGCCACAGCGAGCAGAAAGAGTAGGAATAGGGTTGTCTTTTTCATGCGTTTTATGCGCTTTCAATATATCATCTTCTTAGTCATTCCCCCATCAATCGTGAGGTTTTGCCCATTGATAAAATCGTTCTCCTCACGGCACAAATATTCACACATTCGGGCGATGTCGGATGGTGTGCCAACCCTGCCCGATGGGTGTTGTCGCTTGTCCATCTCGCTGATAGGGTAGTGCCCCGTATCGATCCAGCCGGGGCTGATGCAGTTGACCGTTATGTTGCAGTCCGAGAGGGAGATAGCCAGAGCGTGGGTCAGCGAGACGATGCCCCCTTTGGTCGCTGCATAGGCCTCAGAATTGGGTTCACTTTGCAGGTGACGTGTTGAGGCGATGTTGATTATTCTGCCATATTTTTGTCTGCCCTCAGCGCTGTTGCGACTGCGTGCCATAAAGCGAGAGGTGACGAACAGGGGGCGGAGGTTGGTCGCAATAATCTTGTCGAACTCCTCGATTTCGATCTCGGTCAAAGGGGTGAATTTCGAGACTCCTGCGTTGTTGATTATCACATCTATGCCACCTAATTTTGAGGTTATATCCTCTAATACTTCGGTTAATCTCTTATCATCGCAAACATCTGCATAAAAGAATGTTGCGCCAATCTGCTCGGCTGTAATCACACCCTGCACCTCATCTATATCGCAAAACGCCACGATAGCCCCAGCCGCCGCAAAATGCTCCACCAAGCCACGACCGATGCCGCTTGCACCTCCTGTTATGAATACTGTTTTGCCCTTCATTACTCCCCTAAATAAAATGTTGTTGGCTCTTTGCGAGGCTCTGAGTATGCACCTACAAACTTCTTCTCAGCCATTTTGTAGAGCAGCCCGCCCCATTCACGGGCATCATAAGGACACACCGCAATGCAGTGGGCGCACTTGATACACTTGTCGCTTATCGTAGATGGCTTGGGTGAGCCGATCGCTCCAACGGGGCAGGCTGCGGCACAAATTCCGCACAGATCTTTATCTTTTTTCACCGCCTTGATGCACTTACTTTTGTTGGTGCGTGGGTTGATTGGAATGCTACCGGGAGTCTTATATGGGTTGTTGCCCGGCACTTGCAAAGGCTCTGAGGTCGGCATGATAAGAGCTGCCTTTGCTCCGAACTCCTTCGCCTTCTGAATATCGCTCTCATCAGGGCGTTGAAAAGCCACCTTCGGGAATATCGAGTGCTCAGCCACAAAAGCCCCTGCTGCAACGGGCACGAAACCGCACTGAGCAACAATATCGCTCAGCTCCAAAAGTGCATCATCAAACTCACGATTGCCATAGACTGCCACGAGAATAGCCCTCGCCCCATCGCTCTTGAACCTGCGAATCTGCTCCGCAGCAATGGCAGGCACACGCCCAGCATAGACAGGAATCGCAAAGATCGCCAGATCCTCTTTCGAAATCGTAGCCCCCTCACAATCCATCTTAATAAGCGAGAAATCCACCGCTTCAACATTGGCAATAGCCGAAGCAACCCCCTCAGCAATCGCCTCAATAATTCGCTTAGTAGTGCCCGCAGCACTGAAATATATTTTGTTTAGTTTCATATGGATATATCTTTATTCTGTTCACTACAAAGATATTAAAAAAAAGGTTATATTTGCGTGTGTAATAGTATTAATACAATGTATGCCAAAGAAAAAGATTGAGGTCGAGATGACGAGCTACGGGATTTACACGCAGTGGGAGCGTGACTCGAAGCAGCTGCCGAAGATAAGAAAACATACCAAGGAGATACCCTCTGAGCTCGATATTGAGTTCGGCTACATACTTCGTATCCTCAGGGCTAAGGGGTCGAAGATCACCTTTGTGATGAAGCACCCTCCCTTCTGCGACGACGAGGGGCGTGTTCGTCCCGACTTTGTGGGCGAGGAGATGGTGAATTCCAACGAGTGGCACTTCTTCTTGGGCGACACCGTGTGGGCACCGATCGAGGATAAATGTGGCGAGTGGGAGCTCATCACAATGCTCGATGGCCGGGAGGTTGCTCGTATGAAGTTTAACCTTTTTAATCCGAATGTATTATGAGAGAATTTCTACTACATAGCATACCCTTCATCGTCCTTGGGGCGATGGCGTTGTCGATATATTACCTCTCGGCTCGCAAGGTACAGGTGCTTGGTCCTCCGATGCGCCTTGGCACGCATAGTGAGCTGACTATCATAAACCTAAAATAGGAGAGGACTTCAACGGCATTGATAGTTTCTTATTATGCTTTGGTGTAACTGTGGTCGCTTCTGGGGGATTCCAACTACCGTATCCATCCTCTCCCTTAGGTTTGATCGTTCGCAATCATTGAACCCTAAGCAAAAAGAGTGGCACGGACTTAACTCAATCCGTGTTGAAGGGTACTGGTATAACCGTGACAAACAGACAAGCAAGCCCGTACCACAGGTACGAGCGTTGCACTTAAGTCTCTTATTTGTCTTAAAAATTACCAGTTTTTTCAACACAAGATCTTACGCAAACGCAAAATAATATTTTAAACTTCGGATCGCTCCGAGTGAGTTTCTATCCGCAAAGATAGAAAATATTTTATAACTTCTTCTATCTCCAACCCAAATAATCGGGGTGACGCATAAAACAAACTAAAACAAACTAATGTAAATGGTAATGCGCACAGCTATTTTTCACAACAACCACTACCTTTCTTATATATATTATAGTGTGTATAAACCCATAACTAGGTCATATACGGGACTAACCAAAGAGATGAAACCCACTACAGGAGATCCACCTCGAAGCCCAAAGCACGTACAGCATCGCAAACCGCAGCAGGCTCGACACCACCCTCAACCTCGACTACGCCACTCGACAGCTCCACAATAACGGAACTAACTCCGCTTAGGGCGGTGATCGCCCTCTCGACATTCGCTTTGCAGTGGTTGCAGCGCATATCCTTCACTAGGAATCTCTGGGTTGCACTAACCTCGTAGGTTGGGTGGGAGTGTGATCTACCCTTGAAAAACCTCAATATATAGGCGTTTATCAGTAGCATGATAAAGAGTATCGACGACGCTGTGTGCCACCACGAATGGCCATCTACGCAGTGTGTAGAGCCATCTACGACCGATAGCTTCGTTATGAACCATTCGGCAGGAAGCGCGAAATCGATGAATAGCGCAAAGGCTATAGCCCCGACAATGATACTTAGGAGGTATAGCAGTGTGGTTCGTCTGCCAAGCACCTTCCTCAGCACCGTCAATGTCGCAACGTTCGTAGCAGGGCCAGCCATCAAGAAGATCAGCGCAGCTCCGGGTGATGCACCCTTCATCATCAACGACAAGGCGATTGGAATAGAGCCCGTAGAGCATATATACATAGGTATAGAGAGCAGCAGGACAACCAAAATATTGAGAATATAGTACTCCTCAAAGAGCTCAAAGATTGTCGACGGCACAAAGGCTGTGATCGCCGCAGCTATCACAAGACCAACCGTCAGCCACCCTCCCAGATCCTGCAACACATCGACAAAGCCATATTTAATAGCCCCTATGAAGGTCGCGCGTTTCGATGATGGGGTAGCGCTATTTGTGCTCATATTCATCTTAGTTGCAGCGCCTTTATCCCCCGAGAATCGATTCACCAACGTACCCCCAAAGAGCGCAACGACAAAGGCGATAACGGGTCTAATAATCGCAAATGGCAGCCCAAACACCCCATAGGTCGCAAGGATAGAGTCCACACCCGTCTGCGGAGTAGCTATCAAGAACGAGATTGTAGCGCCATCCGAAGCCCCCTCTTTTTTGAGCGACATCGCCGTAGGGATCACCCCACATGAGCATAGCGGAAGCGGCACTCCAAAGAGCGCAGATAGAAAAACCGACTTGAACCCCTTTCCTGCGAGGTGTTTGCTATAGGTCATCTTGGGAAGATAGGCGTGGAGCAGCCCTGCAAAGAAGAACCCCAATAGTAGGTAGGGCGACATCGCGTTGAGGATGCTTAGTAGTTCGTTGAAGTAATTCATAATTTCTTATTTGTTTTTCTACAATACCGATACCACTACAACAACAGTCTCCACATCCCCCCGATTCTCGCCATAATGGATCTTGCCAACCACCTCAATAGCTGGCTCGCCCTCGTGAAAAGTAGCGCTTTTCCCCTCCTCTGAAGTGATTGTGAGCTCGCCTTGGAGGATATACCCCAGCTGCATTATATCGTGGCTATGAGGCTCCATACGTGTGTGGGGCGGTATTATCAGCTTCTGCATTGTGAAGGTGGGCTTGCCCGATGGATAACTCTCCAAAGTTGCGCCATCCCAGCTCGTGGTCGCCCTCTCTACGAGTGGTTCTATTCTCGCTTTTTTCATAGTTCACATTCAACTAGATTGGGTTACTCCGGAGTGTTCAACGCGTCGTATTGAGCTAGTACCGTATCGTGCGGTGGCTCAGTTACATTGCTCACAAATATTCCAGCCAAAAGCGCTAGTATGAAGCCCGGAACAAGCTCGTAGATGCCGGTAATATCGGCCAAGAAGTTATTCCATAGGATAGCCACTAAAAAGCCCGTCACCATCGAGGCGATAGCCCCTTTGTAGTTCATCTTGCGGTAGAACAACGAGAGAATCATAAGTGGTCCGAAGGCTGCTCCAAATCCTGCCCATGCGTACTGTACCATCGACATCACCGTCTGGTTCTCGTCGAGTGCAAGGTAGGCCGCAACCACCGAGATCGCCACTATGCAACCTCTACTGATGGTAACCTCCGCAAGGTTTGACAATTTGCGTTTCGATACAACCTTAACGATATCATTTGTGAACGATGAGCTCGCACTCAAAAGCTGAGAATCAGCCGTACTCATCAACGCTGCAAGGATAGCCGAGAGCAAGATACCCGCGATGAATGGAGCGCAGGTGTCGAGAGCAAGTTTGATGAAGATCGTCTCCGCCTCAGATGGGGTGTTGATGAACGAATTACCGAAATACATACGTCCCATAACTCCCAAAAAGCACGATGCCGCGAGCGATAGAGTCACCCACACCATAGCGATACGTTTCGAGGTCTTGATGCTGTCCGGATTTTTGGTCGCCATGAATCGAACCAATACATAAGGGATACCAAAGTAGCCAAGTCCCCACGCTAAATCGTTGATTATCGAGGTGATAGGGAGCATATCTCCGTTCGTATCTCTGATCATACTGAAGTAGCCCGACCCTGCGAGCTTGATGTTGTTAGCAGACTCTACCGGATCGATCTTGCCAAGTACCACGAGGGGGATGATTATCAGGGCGCACAACATCAACATACCCTGAAACAGATCTGTCCAACACACAGCCTTAAATCCTCCGATCACGGTGTACAAAACGACAATCAACAATGTGCAGCAGAGCGCTAGTTGGTAGCTCATAGCGGGGAAGATTATCGCGAATAGCTTACCTCCGGCATTGAGTCCCGAGGCGGTGTAGAGTGTACAGAATACGATGATGATGATACCACTAATCACACGAAGCAGGTTTGTCTTATCCTCAAATCGATTCTCGAAATATTGAGGTATCGTGATCGCATCGCCAGCCATTGCCGAGTAGCGACGCAGCTTCTCAGCCACAAGATGCCAATTGAGATATGTACCAATCACAAGACCAATAGCGGTCCACACCCCCGATGCAGCGCCCAACCCACTGAGGTATAACACACCCGGAAGTCCCATCAATAACCAACTACTCATATCCGATGCTTGAGCCGAGATCGCCGTAACCCATTTGTTGTTGCTACGTCCTCCGATGATATACTCGTTGAGGTTGTTGTTTCGCCTCGAGAATATTGCCCCGACGGTGGTTATAAAGATGAAATAGACTAAGATGCTGATTAGTGTTGTCATGATGTTAAACTATATTTATTATGATTTGAATTTATTACGCTTCGAGCAACAAAGGTAGCGAATATTTTACAATTTTTTGCAATCAAAGCTCGATAGTGTAATGTTAATTTTTTACATTTTCCCATATGTATCGCACTAAAATGTCGGATTTTATAAAGAATCATCATGAAATCGTATAATTTTATACCCAAAATACTCTCTACCTTTGCACTATCAACTAACTACTATATTTTAACCTATGACCCACAAAGAGAGATTTTTAGCGACGATCGAGCGTCGTGAGGTCGATTATCCAGCAAGTTGGATGGGGATGATCGCACCCGAGTCGTATGAAGGACTCTACAAACATTTCAATGTCAAATCAATTGACGAACTCCGCACCGCTTTGGGCGACGATGTCTATGGCATCGATGTGGTCTACAACAACCCCCCAACAAACGATATCGGTTGCGCACTAAACTTCGCAAAGGATCTAGGCGACCTTACCCAAGGCGAGAGAACCCTCTCAGCTCCCGGTTTCTTCGAAGAGATCACCGATATCTCGCTTATCGAGAGCTTTGCATGGCCCAACCCTGCTGATCACATAGATGTTGAGGCGTGTAGGCAACGTGCGAAAAATGCACCATCCGACTACTTTAGAATGGGTATTATCTGGTCGGCACACTTCCAAGATGTATGTGCAGCGTTCGGAATGTCGGCAGCACTCATGGCGATGTACACCGACACGGAGTTCTTCGAGGCGTTGGTAGATAGAATCCTTAAATTCCACCTTCGCGCAGGCGAGATATTCTATGAGGCGACATGTGGTGAGATCGATGGTATTTTGATAGGCAATGACTTTGGTACTCAGACCTCTATGTTCATGTCGCCCGAGGATCTACGTCGCTTTATCCTCCCGGGGACTAAGTTGTTGGTGGAGCAGGCTAAGAGCTATGGTTTGAAGGTTATCCACCACGCGTGTGGCTCGATCTATCCCGTAATTGACGACCTATTTGATATGGGTATCGACTCTCTGCATCCGATCCAAGCACTCGCTACAGATATGAGTGCTGAGAAGCTGAGTGCCGATTTCAATCGCGGCTCATTCTTCGGAGGGGTCGACCAACAGCAGTTGTTGGTGAATGGTACACCCGAAGAGGTTGCAGCGGATATCAAACGCCTTAAGTCTCTGTTCCCTACGGGGTTAGTGATCTCGCCAAGTCATGGGACAATCACCAACGACATTCCACCTGCCAATATGGAGGCGCTATTCAAAGCTATTCAAAGCCTCAGGTGCGAAGTTCGCAGGTCCCGTTGCGGAGCATTGCGACAACTTCTCGAATTGGGATAGCAAGGTGAATAAATATAACACGGTGAACTATGGTCCTAAGCGCGATTTGGTTGGTGAGCTCGAAAAGGCGATCAAAGGTGAGGGGTTGAAGTTCGTCACCACATTCCACCATAGTTGGGAGTGGGGATGGTATAACTTGTGGAGCGGATATATCGTATCCCCTCCGTCAAACCCATCTGTTATCATAATTTTATAACCCTTATCTTTGAGCCAAAAGATTATGGTAAAATTTGGATCACTGACACGCCGTCGCTATTTGGCGGCTTACAGCAAT
>JBCQTX010000018.1:0-43556 GCA_047174605.1 Rikenellaceae bacterium
ACCTAAATGTGATCCCCGAGGCGATTGAACAGACTCGATCTACACTCTATGATTTGGGGTATGTGAATGAGAAATTCACCATCGTCGGCCACTCTATGGGGGGAATACTCACTCGCCTATATATTCAGAACGAGTCAGAGGAGTATCCATATAATGATGATATCTTGAAGATAATAACTATCGACACACCCCACTCCGGATCTCAACTAGCGGACTTTGCATTGTCACTAGGGGATGGGGATACAACAAGCCCATTAACCATATTCTCAAAAATGGGGGCCATCGTAGATTTAGCGGTGGAGAGTGATGCAACAAAGAATCTTAACGACAGCGCGAAACTTAGTGCCGCAAATGCGCTAGAGATTCCAACCCACGTGATTACCGCCCATATCGGCACAACTTGGGATGTGGCGCAACTAATAAATGAAGAGCAATATCTATTTGCTGTGACCACATATCTAATCAACGCACTAGAGCAGAAGTATATCTATGGTGATGATCAGAACGACATTATAGTACCTATGACTAGCCAACTTGGAGGTGTCGAGGATAGGTGGAGAACAAGCTATATTACAACATACTCAAATGAGTGGCACTGCTCGGTACACACTACAGAGGTCGCTGCAACTGACATTGTGGGGCTATTCAACACTGTTAGCTCCGACGACAGCGTATTCACAACATCGGGATTCTCACCAGCGACATTGAGCTACGCATCAGATGCCGAGATAGAGATGGTTGAAGTCTCCTCTACTCCCGATATGGCGGAGGTTGACACTCAGCTTCTCATTGGTGTGAATGCAGATGGCGAGGTTGTAACAGCAGCCTATGATGATGAGGCGAACCCATCCTTTGCACTTAGCGATGAGCAGATGAGTGGTGTGGTGATTAGGTACTACATTGCGAAGCTCAAGAGCGGAGAGTTTAACTACACAACAACAACTTTAGTTGAATAGATTACAATAGGAGAGGTTGCTCGGTAATTTACGGGCAACCTCTTCTATATTATATATGGTATAACCTACAACAACTCCGCAAACTCCTTCTCTCTAAAGCCGGGAAAAACTCCCTTATCTGTGATTAGAAGTGGGCGTTTCACCAACATACCATCCGTAGCAAGCAACGCAAGGAGCTCCTCATGAGACTCTGTCGCTACCCTATCCTTCAACCCTAACTCACGGTATTTGATCCCCGAAGTGTTAAAAAAACGTCGAATCGGTAGGCCACTTTTTTCGACCCACTCAGCCAACTCCACAGCCGTTGGATTCTCATCTGTGATGCTGCGAAAGTTATACTCATAACCATTCTCGTCAAGCCATTTCTGCGCTTTTTTGCAGGTGCTACATTTTGGGTAGCATAAAAATAGAGGTTTCATATTATCGTATGTTTTAATTGTAGTTCTAATTTCCCCAAAAAATTATTCCCTTCGTGGCCACTCCCCAACCTCGAGATCGCGGATGTTGTCGCCATCAATGGTGAAACGAACAGCTGTTCTAACCTTGTGTATTCCATAATTCCCCGCACCCCCCGGATTGATATGCAACAGGTCATATTGCTGGTCATATATCACCTTCAGAATGTGTGAATGTCCCGATATAAATATCTTAGGTCTAAGCAGTTGGATCTTCGCCTTCGCCTCGGGTGTATAGCGTTTTGGATAACCTCCAATGTGTGTCATCACTACCCTAACCCCTTCGCACTCAAAGCTCTCGAATTGTTGAAATGCACGTCGCATCTGAGCACCATCCACATTTCCCCATACACATCGCAACGGCTTATACTCAGCAATCTGATCTGCCACATCCAACGACCCAACATCTCCGGCGTGCCAAATCTCGTCACACTCCCGCGTAAACTCCCTAAGTAGAGCATCAAATGTGCCATGTGTATCTGATATCAACGCGATCCGTTTCATGCTAATACTTCCCATTCCAGAGACGATTCATCCGCTCTGATATATTTTTTTCTGTTGAATTCCCACTGTTTGGAGTGTAGAATTTGTGACCCTCCATCCCCTCTGGCATAAACTCTTGAAGGACGAAATTACCCTCGTAATCGTGTGCGTATTTGTATCCATCACCATAACCAGCCTTCGCCATGAGTTTGGTCGGTGCGTTTCGAAGATGAAGCGGAACAGGTCGATTCGTGGTGTCGTGTTGCACCATCGCTAGCGCATCGTTTATCGCCTTATATGCGGAGTTTGATTTGGGGCTAGTAGCTAGGTATATCACAGTCTCAGCAAGGGTTATACGAGCCTCTGGCATACCGATTTTATGAACCGTATCGAAACACGCATTGGCCAAAAGTAGTGCATTTGGGTTTGCTAACCCCACATCCTCCGAAGCCAGAATCACCAATCGTCGAGCTATGAAACGAGCCTCCTCGCCACCTGCCAACATACGTGCCAAATAGTAGATCGCAGCGTTGGGGTCGCTTCCTCTCACCGATTTGATAAATGCCGAGATGACATCGTAATGCTGCTCCCCATTTTTATCATAGAGGGCGATATTTTGCTGCAAACAACTCGTGACAAAATCGTTGGTGATGGTTATATTCCCATCGCTTGCCCCAACTATAATATCTAATATATTGAGTAGTTTTCGAGCATCTCCACCCGAAAAGGTGAACAACGCCTCTCGCTCCCTAACCTCGATATTTCGCTTTTTGAGCTCTACATCTTGGGTCAACGCACGATCAAGCAATCGCTCCAGATCCGCCTCCTCCATCGGTCTAAGAATGTAGACCTGACACCTACTCAGAAGGGGTGAGATAACCTCAAACGATGGGTTCTCAGTCGTAGCACCCACCAATGTAAATATACCCTGCTCAACAGCACCCAACAGAGAGTCCTGCTGAGATTTGTTGAACCGGTGTATCTCATCTATAAATAGGATCGGCTGTGCAGAGTTGAAGAACCTCTGTTTTTTGGCTGTCTCAATAACCTCGCGCACATCCTTAACCCCCGACGTCACGGCCGAGAGTGTAAAGAGTTGCCTATCCAATGTAGTAGCTACCAACTTAGCAAGCGTAGTCTTCCCCACCCCCGGAGGTCCCCAGAGGATGAACGATGGTAAATTACCCGTCTCGAAGAACTTACGAAATATTCCATTCTCACCCACCAGATGATCTTGACCAATATAGTCGTTGATCCTCCTTGGGCGCAGTCGCTCAGCTAGTGGTGCTGCCATATGCCTATATTATATGAGTATTACATATCGAGTACCTCGACCTTAGATGTGCAAAGTGAACCTAGTGTCGCAATACCTGCCTTAAAGTGCGCTGTTGAGTTGTGGAACTCAATCGCCTCAGCGTCTTTCCATGTCTCCACCATTACAAATACGTCGCTGCGTGTAGTGCTAGCAAATAGGTCGTAAGCAATACACCCCTCCTCTTTGTTAGACTCCTCTACCAAAACCTTACATGCTGCTAGGAACTGCTCTGTAGCCCCCTCGTTTACCTGAAAAAATGCGTTAATTCTCTTCATAATTTTATCTTTTTAATATTTTAATACTTATCTCTCTTTCATCATCCTGAACCCCACATCCGTCATCCTGAACTTGATTCAGGATCCCGCGACGATATTGCAAATTAAATACCACTCTAATGTGAGATCCTGAATCAAGTTCAGGATGACGAGAGAAGGGTATTATTTGTTTTCTACCTCTAGTGTAGCTAAATATAACTCGTCTAATTGCGACTGATCAATCAACGATGGTGCCTCGATCATCATATCGCGACCTGCATTGTTCTTAGGGAATGCGATATAGTCACGGATCGACTCCACACCACCAAACAACGAACACAAACGGTCAAATCCAAATGCCAAACCACCATGTGGCGGTGCACCAAACTTAAATGCATTCATCAAGAAACCAAACTGCTCCTCTGCCTTCTCTGGTGTGAAGCCCAAGATCTCGAACATCTGAGCCTGCAACTTCGAATCATGAATACGGATCGAACCTCCTCCAATCTCGACACCATTACAAACGAAGTCATATGCGTTCGCACGAACCTTGCCCGGATCTGAATCCAAGAACTCGATATCCTCTGGCTTTGGCGAGGTGAATGGGTGGTGCATAGCGTAGAATCTCTGCGACTCATCATCCCACTCAAACAATGGGAAATCCACAACCCACAACGGTGCAAACTTAGAACTATCACGAAGCCCCAACTTCTCGGCAACCTCCAGACGAAGTGTGCAAAGTTGAGTAAGCGCCTTGAACTTAGCTCCACACAAAATAAATACCATATCGCCTGCCTTAGCTCCTGCCTTCTCAGCGATCGCCTTGACCTGCTCCGCAGAGTAGAACTTGTCGATTGATGACTTTGTAGCACCACTCTCGTCAACCTTGATCCAAACTAATCCCTTAGCTCCAACCTGAGGACGTTTCACGAAGTTAGTCAACTCATCGATCTGCTTGCGAGTGTATGATGCGCAATCCGGAGCTGCGAATCCACATATGTAATCTACATCATCAAAGACGCTAAATCCATGACCCTTAGTTAGTTCCGTGAGGTCTGCGAACTCCATTCCGAAGCGAACATCTGGCTTATCCGAACCATACTTCTCCATCGCCTCGATCCAAGGCATACGTTGGAATGTATCTGGCAACTCGATATTCATCACTGTCTTGAACATATAACGTGCCCAACGCTCAAAGGTAGCAAGTACATCCTCCTGCTCCACAAACGCCATCTCGCAATCGATCTGTGTGAACTCTGGCTGACGATCAGCACGCAAATCCTCATCACGGAAACATCTCACGATCTGGAAATATTTGTCATATCCTGCAACCATCAACAACTGCTTGAAGGTTTGTGGTGACTGTGGCAGAGCGTAGAACTCATTAGGATTCATACGGCTAGGGACAACGAAGTCACGTGCACCCTCCGGAGTAGACTTAATAAGGTATGGAGTCTCGATCTCCAAGAATCCCTCAGAGTCCAAGAAGTTACGAACCGCATGAGCCATCTTGTGACGCAGGATCAACGCACGTTGAAGTGGCCCACGTCGTAGATCCAAATAGCGATACTTCATACGAAGGTCATCACCACCATCCGAGTGCTCCTCGATAGTGAACGGAGGGGTCTGAGCAGCGTTAAGAACCGTGATTGCAGATGCTACGATCTCGATCTCACCAGTCGCCATCTTCATATTTTTTGATGATCGCTCGATCACCTTACCCTCGACTTTGATTACAAACTCACGACCCAACGACGATGCTATTTGACGAGTCTCCTCTGAAGATCCCTCCTCGACAACGATCTGCGTGATGCCATATCTGTCACGAAGGTCGATAAAGGTCATACCACCAAGTGCACGAACCTTCTGCACCCATCCTGAAAGTGTTACCTGTGAATTTACATTGGCGATATTTAGCTCGCCACACGTATGCGTTCTGTACATAATATATTATAGTTTTATCTTATTTTTCTTAACTTTGCGCGAAACGCTACAAATATAGTTAAAAAAACGTAGATTTTATGGAAAATAGAGATGAAAAATATATGCGTGCCGCATTACTCGAAGCACATAAGGCTTTGGAACGTGACGAAGTGCCGATTGGAGCTGTTGTTGTGGCAGGTGACACGATAATTGGAAGAGGGCATAATTTGGTAGAGACACTATGCGATGCTACGGCACATGCCGAGATGCAGGCGATCACTGCAGCAAGTTCACATATAGGGGGTAAATACCTAACCAACTGCACATTATATGTCACTGTCGAACCGTGTGCTATGTGTGCCGGGGCTATTGCATGGAGTCAAATTCGTCGCATAGTATATGGTGCTCCCGATCCGAAAAGAGGCTACCAACACTATTCATCCAACATTATCCACCCCAAGAGTGAAGTTGTCGAGGGGGTGCTTCGCGAAGAGTGTGAAGATTTAATGCGAACTTTTTTTGCAAAATTACGTAGTTAGCGTTGGTTTTTTGTTTTTTTTAACTAAATTTGTCAACAGCTAAAGAGAAAATTACTTTTAAATTAAAATAACTTTAAAATTACCATGAGAAAATTATTATTATCTGTAATGGCGATAGTCGCTGTAGCTTCAGCTTCAGCGGGTATTCAGGAGACGTTCGACGCAGCAGTTGCTGCATACAGCGCTAAAGATTATGCTACTGCTGCAGCTGGTCTTGAGGCTGTTATCAATGAGGGTATGGATGATGAATCTGCAGCATCTCAAGTTGCTACAGCAAAAACATATCTTCCTAAGAGTTACTTCCAACTAGGTGGAAAGTCTTTCATGGCTAAGGACTACCCTGCTGCTCGCGAGAGCTTCACAAAGGCTGCTGAGTATGCAGAGCTTTACGATGACGCTACTACAATGACAAAGGCTAAGATGTATGTTGGTAAGACATATGAGGTTCAGGGCGGTGAGTTGTTCAACAACAAAGATTTCGCTGCTGCACTTCCTATCTTCGAGAGCGGATATGCTGCTGACCCACGTAACGCTCAGATGGCTAACTGGCTTGGAGTATGCTACTGCGAGACTGGCGAGTTCGAGAAGGGAATGGATGTATTTGGAAAGGTTGTAGCTGCTGGTACTTCAAACCCAAAGTATGCTGCTGAGGCTGAGGATGCTGAGAAGAACATGGTTATCTACACTAACAACAAGGTGGCTGACTTGCAGGCTAGCAACGACTATGATGGCGTTATCACAATGGCAGATGGCCTTTTGGAGGCAAATCCACAGAATGGTGTAGCTGCTAAGGTTCGTCTTCAGGCTTACATGAACAAGAAGGATTACAACAAGGTTATCGCTGACGCTGATGCTGCTGCTGCATTGCAGGTTTCAGACGAGGAGAAGAGCAACGTATACTTCATCCTAGGAGCTGCTTACAACGCTAAAGAGCAGAAAGATCAAGCTATCGCTTCATTCAAGAAGGTTACTGCTGGCCCTAACGCTGCTACTGCTGCTGCAACAATCTCTGAGCTATCAGAGTAAGCGTAATTTTACATATATTATATTGGTCGCATCCTATATAGGGTGCGATCTTTTTTTTGTATAATCCATCCAATACTTAGTATCTACTGAAAGGCTTTTACCTCACACTAACTGGATGACACCGCCGTATATGCAGGATAACGACGCTGGATGTCGATCGTGGTACAAACATAATAGAGATAAAAAAGTAGTTTAACGAATATATCATCAAACTACTTTTATCTATATGGGTAAGCCCCATTTTATTTTAAACCTATCGCCTACTGCTCTCCGCCATTAGCGATGAAGTGCTTCTGTGACTTGATCAAGTTGCGACCCTGCAAAACCATTGTCTTTGTCTCTGTCAACAGATTCAAGTAGAGCATATTCGCACGTGTTGATGCCTGCTCTGGATCAGCCTTAATGCGGCGCAACTGCTTCTTGATAGCATCTGCAATCTTATCGAACAACTTGTCGCGGATCTCAAGTACTGCATCGATATCCGAGAAATCTTTTGAGCTAAGCATAGCATTGATTCGTGTAAAGATTTCCTCAACATCATTATTAACGCTCATAAGGTCGTGGATTTGATCCTTCGAAAGACCTTGGTGATGGTTGTTAATGTGCTCCAATGATGGAACTGTGATGTGTACAAGAGTCTTAGAGACCTCATTGATATAATCCACAACCTGAACATAGAAGTGCCCTGATCCGATGTTATACATCTCTAATTGGCGAAGTGTGATAAGCAAGTTGTGCTTGCGATCATGTGCTGCTTGATTAAGCTCCTCAGCCTCAAGAACCATCTCCTTTAGAATCTTGCGATTCTCCTTGAAGATAGCGACCAACGTGCGGTTATATATGTTGATAGCCTTCTCCGTAGTCTCCAACACATCCTTAGTGCAGTTGAACAAGATTTCATCTGTTGTTCCCGGCTTGAATAGCTCAGCCGCCTTGTTGTCCTTCTTGCTATTATCCTTTTTGCTCTTCAAGAAGTTGCTCTTGATAGCGATAAATAGACACAAAGCAACAACCAAAACTACTGCTATTGATCCTCCCCATACCAGAACAGATGAGACTGTAAGCGCAAGAGTAAATCCACACAATGCAGTGAGGAACCAACCCATAACAACTGTTATAACTCCAGTGATACGATATACCGCGCTCTCTCGTCCCCACGCCTTATCCGCAAGCGATGATCCCATAGCAACCATAAATACAACGTATGTGGTCGACAGAGGCAACTTCAAAGATGTAGCGATCGAGATTAGGATAGATGCTGCCGTCAAGTTTACTGTAGCACGAATAAGGTCATAAGTCTGATCCCCACGCTCCTCAGGTGGAAGCTGCTCGAAGCGTCTCTCGATAGCATCTTGGATTGGCTTTGGAGTGACTGTTGTATATGCGTTGTGGATCGAGATTGCCCCCTGAACCAATGCACGTGATAGAACAGAAGAGCTAAACTTCTCAGTTGTGTTGTTGTTCTGGTTCGCAAGAGTAAGCTCCGTTTGGGTAACGTTCATAGCCTTCTTTGAGAAGAATAGTGTAAGCACCATGATAAGTCCAGCACCACCCAACATCAAGAAGTTGGCGCGCGCAGGCTCCATAAGTGCCTCCATTGTCATATCCATATTACCTGTCTTGAGAGCCAACAAATATGAGTCATAACCAGCCAATGGCACTCCGATGAAGTTCACAAGGTCATTTCCCGCAAATGCCAGTGCCAAAGAGAATGTACCTGCGAGGATCGTAACCTTCAAGATATTAACCTTGAGAAGTTGTAGAAGTCCAAGTATTGCTGCAGCTCCGGCCCAGATCATAAGAAGTGACAAAACAGTCTCGTTGTTGATATAATCCATAACCTCCTGAGGGATAAAGCCTGTGCTCTTAAGACCCTTGAAGATAGAGAAGTAGATGATTCCTGTGAATGAAATTCCGCACCACAAGAATCCGATCTTCGAGAATAGGGGTTTAAATCTAAACGAGAAGATCAATCGTGACACATACATAAATAAGAGTCCAAATAGGAACGAAAGAACCACCGAAAGCAAGATTGCCGAGATGATCGCCAACGCCTTAGCTGTATTGATAAACTGCCCCATGTCGACAAGTGTAACAGAGCTATCATGCGCGATGCGATAGATCGCAACTCCTACGGCAGCACCCAACAAACCAAATACCATCGAAACTGTTGTTGATGTTGGAAGTCCCAAGTTGTTGAAGATGTCGAGCAACAAGATATCACCCACAATCATACCCAAGAAGAGCATCATAATCTCCGAGAATGTGAACTGAGCAGGGTAAAACACACCGCTACGAGCCACCTCCATCATACCAGATGATGTTAATGTTCCGAATAGGATTCCCACTGCAGCTACTCCAAGTATAACTTTTAGAGGGGCGATCTTCGATCCGATAGCGGAGTTGAGAAAGTTAACGGCATCGTTGGCAACTCCAACGATAATGTCAAATATCGCCAGAACTCCTAGCGTAATGACGACAAATGTAAAAATTGGACTCATAATATGTTTTTAGTCATAAATTTGGTGCAAAGTAACAGATTTCATGTTAAAGTTGTGTTAACAAAGTATTAACAAGGGGTTTTATTCACCTATAGCCATAACAATATTTAGGTATTTTAGAGAACATGTGACAATATACGCAAAAAAGATTAAAAACATATAATATTTATTTATATCTTTGCCCACGCATGAAGAAATTTGACAAGAATATTGCGAATATCAAATCGACGGTGACGGGAATGCTTCTTCTCCTCTTCGTCACATACTTCGCAAATATATCTCTCTTTTTGCACTACCACGTTGTCGACGGAGTGACAATCGTCCACTCTCACATCCACGACAGCGACCACACGCAAGATCCATTCGACACATCGACTCACAGCAAAAGAGAGCTTACGTTGATTAATGCACTTAGCATTTTTTTCGCTGAGACTCCATGTGAACTATTTGTATCAAATGTAATATCAGCCTTAATATGCACTCTTCTCATTGCGTTGAGCGCATCTATCATTCAAACAAATGGCATCAAGCAACCTCCATTGAGAGGCCCCCCGGCCGAAATTATCTTCAGCTAATTTTTATTACAAATATTATGCTTTACCTACCCTTACTAAATTTATCTTTAGCAAGGATTGTGATGATATGTGCATATATCTAAAAACAAATTTATAATACATCAATGAGAAAATTTATATTTCTATCTATATTAATGATGGCCCAACTTACCATCGCAGCAACGTCAAACAAGGAGTTCTACATTCGTGGTCACGTAATAGACGCTAAGACAAACGAGCATATTCCATATGCAACAATCACCATCGAGGGAACTACAATCGGAACTATCTCTGATGAGTCGGGGCACTTCTTCCTAAATGGACTCGATCAAGGTGATTACACACTTCGTGTCTCAATGGTTGGATATACCGCTGTTGATAAGGCAATTACAGTAAATGGTAAGGAGATGTTGGATATCACATTCAAGCTCAAAGAGGATGTTATGTCGCTTGATCAGGTGGTAGTATCTGCTAGCCGTACGGAGATCACACGTCGTGAGAGTCCAACGATTGTGACGGTTCTTCCTGCGACTCTATTTGCTGAGGTTGGAGCACCAACACTTGTCGAGGGGCTTAGCTATCAGCCGGGTGTACGTGTCGAGGATAACTGTCAGAACTGCGGTTTCACACAGGTTCGTATCAATGGATTGGATGGTCACTACTCACAGATTTTGATCGACTCACGCCCGATGTTCTCAGCGCTTACGGGAGTTTATGGCTTGGAGCAGATCCCAGCAAATATGATTGAGCGAGTTGAGGTTATTCGTGGTGGTGGATCGGCACTTTACGGCTCATCAGCAGTTGGTGGTGTTATCAATGTCATCACAAAGGTTCCAGAGTATAACAGCGCTGAGTTTGCAAATACACTCAACGTTCTTGGCGGTGGTGCACTAGACAACAACACAACCGCAAATGCATCATTCACCAGTGACAACCAACGTGCAGGTGCAACAATCTTTGCACAGGTTCGTACTCGTGATGGATACGATGCAAATGATGATGGATTCACTGAGATTGCAGAGATGAAGAGCTCTACGATCGGTATGCGTTCATACCTCAAAACGGGTGACTACTCGAAACTATCTCTATCATATGACCACTCATCGGAGTATCGTCGTGGAGGAGATAACCTCGATCTTGTAGCACATGACCCTAATGTAGATATCGCTGAGATGATTGACCACAACATCAATGGTGGTAGCATCAATTTCGATCTACTTTCACGCAACTACCAACGCAAACTTAATATCTACAGCTCATTGCAGAGCACGATTCGCGATAGCTACTATGGTGGTGGTGGCGCAGATGCCTATGGTCTAACGACTGAGTTAACATCGGTTTCAGGAGCACAGTTCACACAATCTTGGGATAAGCTACTCTTCATGCCAACTGAGTTTGTAGCGGGAGCTGAGTACTACTACAACGATCTTCACGATGGACTTATCTCAGATCCAGAGGATCAAAGAGATCAGAATATCAATACAACAAGTCTATATCTTCAGAATGAGTGGCGCAATGAGAAGCTCGGCTTCTTGGTTGGAGTTCGTGCTGACAAACACTCATTACTTGATGATCCGATCTTCTCACCACGTGTAACACTACGTTATAACCCATCTGAGTCAGTTAACTTACGTGCTTGTTACACAACAGGTTACCGTGCTCCACAGATCTTTGATGAGGATCTTCACATTGGTATTGTGGGTGGCGAGGCGACATCTATCGTCCTTTCGGATGATCTAACACAGGAGCGTTCACAGAGTATCAATGTATCGGCTGACCTATATAAAGATATGGGCAACTGGTCTACGAATTTGCTTGTTGAGGGATTCTATACAAAGATCAAAGATGCCTTTGCACTAGATGATACTGAGGATGTTTGGGTGCGTTACAATAGCTCGGGAGTGACTGTTAAGGGAGTATCTGTTGAGGCTCGCGCAACACTACCTCGCGTAATGTCTCTACAAGGATCGATCACTTACCAGAAGAGTGAGTATGATGAGGCCGAGGAGTTTGCTGCAGGTGAGTACACCGAGGTATTCCGTTCTCCAGATCTATATGGTTACTTGACAGCTAACTTCGATGTGACAAACAAGTTTAAGATCTCAGCAAGTGGAACTTATACTGGCTCTATGCTTGTTCAACACGCGGAGGGTTATATTGAGGAGGATACTGCAATTAACACCCCAGATTTCTTCGATGCAAACCTTATCCTTAGCTATACATTCCCAGTTGTTATGGCGGGTCGTTTGGAGCTATCTGCAGGAGTACTTAACGTATTCAACTCATACCAGACTGACTTTGACAAGGGTGCTGATCGTGACGCAGGATATGTTTATGGACCAATGGCTCCACGCCGATTCACTTGTGGTGCTAAATTGATGTTCTAAGATAAAATTTAGGTACGAAAAAATCCCACCATGCACGAGACTGCATGGTGGGATTTTTAATTTATAGTTATCTATCGGTGAAGTTTCGAATATCCTATCACCAACTCGCCATCTAGATTACTACCGAGTAATTTGAGTGCAAAAGTATCATCTGTTACCCCCGTTCCAACACCCTCAAACTCCAAGATCAACCCTCGTTTGTGAGCCTTGCTCTTGATGAGCTTACTGCCTCGCCCGAAGTTGACCTCCTTATCGACGCCAAAGCGTAATGAGTTAAGATCAATATCTTTTTGAGGATCAAATCCATCTTCGGCAAGCAGCAATATCGATACTCGATCACTTTGAGCTGTTATCGGCTCTTTGTTGAGCAGCTCCATGCGTCGCGATACGACAAGCGGCATAATGATATTCTTCGAGTTATGGTTGTCGCTACCATAATCAAGCGCCTTATCCACATCAATTACCGCCAACGAGAGGTGTGTAGCTCGCCCATATTCATCTTGCAAGACGTGTGGTCGCTCCAACTTATCCCAATGGTTGATAACTCCGTTCTCATACCTCGTGAAGTCTGGAGTGTAGGCCAACCCCGGATCAAATATCCAATTTATGCCATCGCCCGATCGCAAGTATATAGCTCGCTTGGCAATAAAAGCGTTGATTATCATGTGGTATTGAACATCATCGCGCCACATTACCGGATCTTCGTAGTTCCAATTCCTATAACGCTCTGGGATGGTTGGATTATTCTTAACACCATCAGCAACAATATGATACGTTCCTAGCAATCCATCATCACTCACCATCGTCGCTCCAAACTTAGTCACTATTATCACTCGACCATCTTCAGTCTCGACCCCCGTCAGATTTCGCTCATACTGATACTTCGTAGCCTCATTTTGAGGATAAGAGCTCTGCCAATCAATATCCATCACTCCAAGTCGCTCCCACTCCCCACTAAGAGTCTGAGAGGTGAAGAGTGTTGGCTCCCACTCAATTAATGAATATAAAACGAAACTCCCATCCGGACGTTTAATAATATCAGCGTTGTGCCCCAAACCATTTTTGTAATCATACGCAAGATCTTTTTGGATCTTGTAAGGGCCCATCGGACCATCTGACATAGCGTGTGCAACGGTCGATGTTGGCCACTCCCAATGCCCTTTTAAAGCATCTTCGCGCCATCTAACGATCATCATGTGATACTTCCCATCGTGTGGATCGTAGGTCGGACGACCTCCCCAATATGACCAGTCGGGAGATTCAATACCATTGTCCGGATCGCGAGGAATCACCCCTTCAGCACCCCACAAATCGCTACTCAACTCTCCAATAATTGGCATGGGAAGAATCAAGTCGCTAAATGCCGCACCACGTACAATCTTGACACGTGCCGAGACCGCTTTCGATGGTTCACTAACATTTCCGCTATAATCGTGTGCACATATAGTATAGGTGTTCTCCACCATCTTTGGAGCAAGGATATCTTCGAAGTATGGTCTAGTGAGACCACTTGCAATCTCCTCTCCATCTCGATAAACGGAGTAACATTTAAAATCGACCTCCTCGTTTCTATCCCAGCTCAACGCTACCTCCGAGTCGAAGATCTCTGTTGTGAGATTTTGAGGTACGGATGGTGCATTTGAATCCTTTGTAGATAACACAACCCTATTGGATGGCGCTGACTCTACTTCATTAGATCGTGTAACAACATATTGATACTCAACACCTGAGATAATATCGCTATCGTAAAACTCACGATTCTCACCCTCATAGATTGCAGCATAGTTGCTATCTCCCCTTTTTGCTCTATAGAGTGTGAATATATCATCCGGCGAAGCCACATCATCGCTCCACAAAGTGTAGATCACCCCCGGCTGAGATTCACGTCCACCGAGAGTAGGAGTTTGGCTCATCTGCTCGTCATATAGCGAGACATTGATATAATCCACAAATATCTTAATGCCTAATTCGGTACTGAACCTTAGTCGTATTCGCGGCAAACCCTCTGCGGCATCCTCTTGCGTGAGTCTGTATTGCCCTGCAAAGATCTCATTCTCCATATCGCCACCCTTGAGTGCCACATTATCAACAAGAGTACGCTCAACATCTCCAAAGAGTAGACTTGCCGAGAATGACGAAGCAGATTTATATTCGAGATCAACCCCAATAGACCAATCGAGCCTATCACCTTCGTGAGGAGTTTGATAGCGAGGATCGGTATCGAACAGCTTTGACTCCACCACAGCACTCTTGTTCGAGCTATATAAAGTTCCTAAATGGATACCAATAGTAGCGTCGTTAGTCGCTGCATCGGGATCATCCTTAGATATCACGCTCCAAAATCGAGGCATAACACCCTGCCTCCACTGAGCATGAGTCTCAGTGAAGGCACCATCGTTAACAATTCCGTGTGGGGTGTTATCTCCGATAAGGACAATTTGTGCGTTGGCTGACATAGTCGCCAAAAGCATTAAAAAGGTATATTTTAACCCTTTCATAGGTTCAATACTACTTCAGTGTTACCTTGTAGACTACGGCCTCAGTAAATGGTACGCCTGAAGATGGAGCAGTAAGAGTAAGCCCTTCAGAGTTACGTGACCACTCGATACGCTCTTTTGACCCTAGCATAGAGATCTTCTTGATCTGGCGACCAGCAACATTACTATCCGCCAAACTCTTGATCGTGTACTTCTCTCCTGCATTTGGTGCAGCTAGCTGAATGATATATAGGTCATTACCATTAGTCGTAAATCTGAAGTCAGTATCGGTGAACTTCACACCGCGCGCCTGAACACCACCAAAGGTATTCTCCTTTAGCTTAGTTGATCCCTCGCCATAGACAACAAACGGACGAGTCTCATAGATCGCCTCACCATTGGTCTTGAGCCACTTACCAACCTGCAACATACCCTCACGCTGCTCGCGTGGGATCACCCCATCGGCCGTCGGTGTAATTCCCAAGATCAAACAACCGTTCTTGCTTACGATATCCACCAACTCATCGACAAGATCATCTGGAGTCTTATTGACTAGATCAGCTCTCCAGCTCCATCCATGCCATGCATACGAAGCATCTGTCAACCAAGGGAAATCGGTCTTTTCATCCATACGCCCTTGCTCCAAATCAATCACAGCCGAGTCTACTGGTAGGTCAAGATGCTTATATGTCAAAACCACATCTTGATTCTTCTCCTTAGCTCTATCGTAATAGTAGTTGACCATCTCAGCTCTATCCGCCTCTGGAAGTAGGAACAAACGGCTGTCGAACCACAAAAGATCTGGCTCATATTGGTCGATCACCTCATAGATCTTCTCCTTCCAAATATTCACGAAGTTACGTGATGGCACATACTCTGGCTTTACCTCGCCATAGAACTGACCACTCGCCGCATGCTTATTCTTCGATGAGAAGCTATGGAATGTACCCTCAGGAGTCCACTCACCATAGAATCCCAAAAACTCCGGATCTGTAGTGTCGATACGACCACTCCACAAGTTGTACCATCCCCACTCCCAGCTATGATGGAACGTAGTGACAAACTTAAGTCCCTCGCCCTTGATAGCCTTCTCTAGCTCGCCAACTAAGTCACGTTTTGGACCATAGTTCACGGTGTTGAATCTATTTATGCTACTATCCCAATTCGAGAAGTTATCACAGTGTTCTGCCGTAGGTCCTGCAAATTTGAATCCAGCCTCTTTGAATAACGCTGCCCACTCCTCTGCATCGAAACGCTCCGCTGTAAAGAATGGTATAAAATCGTGGTAATGAACATCTGCACCATATTTTTTGAGGTGTGTAGGTCGAACATCTTGCCCGAATCCCGAAGCTACCTCGTCATACATATGTCTTGAATACCACTCTCCTGTCCCCATATATGAGTAGATACCCCAATGGAAATAGACACCATATTTGGCATCTAAGAACCACTCTGGCGTTTGGTGCTGCTTAGCCTTCTCCCACAGCTCCTTCTCCTCCCATGTGATTCCGCTTTCGTCCCACATCTGAGCTTGCGCCATCGTAATCGCTGCAGCGCTTAGTAGGGTTGATAATATTATTCTCTTCATTTTAGTCGTATTAAACTGTTTTAAAAATAGCTTCAATATTTGCTGGTGGGATATCTGGCAATATCGCCTCGTGGCTTGGTGAGATAACTAGTCCCGTTGGGAATAGTGACTTTAAACGCTCTACATCCTCTCTAACGCCCTCAGCATCACCACAAACCAAAAGGTGTTGTGCATCAACTCCACCGAAGAATGCACCACGTCCAGCGAAATCAACGCTCAACTTCTCTGCGCTCATATCTGTCGCCAACGCCTGAATTGGGTGAACCACATCAACTCCCAAATCGAACAGATCGCCAATAACAGGATATACCGATCCACATGAGTGGTGGATAACCTTCAACCCATAACTCTTAGCCTGCTCAACCAATTTTTTCGTCCCCGGGAATACAAATTTACGAAGATCATCTGGCGAGATAAGCAACGAACATTGACTACCGAAATCATTTCCGATCAACACTCCATCCAACTCCCCTTTGGTTGCCTCATAGAAGATCTTATTTGTCTCCAAATAGAACTCGATAATTCGATCAATAACCGCTTGGAACATATCTGGATTTGTGTACATCTTGATCATCGCTGTCTCCATTCCAAAAGCTGCACAAGCATCTTGGAAATGTGCCGACCACATGATACCCATACGGAAATAGTCTGGTGATACAGCCTTAACTCGACGTTTTGCCTCCTCAACATCGATATGATCTGCTGGGTTTGGCCAATCAAATGACGCGACCAATGCAGGATCATCAATATCCTCGAAGAATCCCGGAGCTGTAAGAGTACGCTCCTCTTGACTCAACTCATCAAGGTTCTTGGCAAAACTCAGTGCACATCCGATATCGTTTGTCGGAGGGTTGTTATATGGTACTTCGATCGGATATACATCATCATTCAATACCGCTTTTAGCTCCGCTACAGATGATACTTTGAAGTAATCAAAAAGTGAATCCAAAGCCTCTGGAACTGGCAATCCTAGCCAACTTGCTGGACGATCAACCTCTCGTCGTTCGATGGTTGCTAAAAATCTCTCTTTGTGTGTCATAATTATTTTTAGGTATAGTTTAGGGGAGTTCTATTAACTCAAATTAATGCTTTATTTATCTTCCCTATAATTTTTGCATTTCTCAAAAACACCGAATAGAGCCACTATGAGGTATCTTTGAAAAATACTAGTGGTGCGTTAACTTTGGTTTAATAATAGTTATGTGCTGAATACCTGATAGTTATGATATGGTATTTATTTTTCGATTTGAAAATATAAAGACTCCACGTCCGTCATCCTGAACTTGATTCATGATCCCTAACTGTCAATGATTCAGACTCTTCGCGGGATCCTGAATCAAGTTCAGGATGACGGGAAAAGTTAAACGCACCAGTAATCTTTGAAAAATACAAAAATTATAGACAATAAAAAAATCAAATAAAGTGAGTTAATAGAACTCCCCTTTAGTTAATTTTCAATACAAATGCGTGGTCGCATGGTTTATCTTTTGGGAATGTTACCTCTAGCCCCTTCTCTGTCTGGTTGAATGTTAGCTTCTCTTTGCTGCCCAACATCGAAACCTTTGTCACTGGCTCTGTTAGGTAGTTCTCCTTTGTCGACAGACTCTTGATAACCAATTTTCCATCAGCTGGCCAATCGAGTGTAGTTGCATAGAGTTGCCCCTTTTTGCTAATTGTAAAGCGTATATCCTCTGCTGTAGCATCCTTATTCTCATGCTCGCTCAAGTGCCCCTCTTTGATCTCTTGTGGGCCTCGCCATAGATCACCCAAGGGCGAGTATCGTAGATAGCCTCACCATTGAGCTTTAACCAAGCACCCATCTCACGTAGGCGTGTCTCAACACCATAAGGGATCACACCATGTGCCGTTGGGGTGATATTAAGAAGAACAGCACCATTCTTTGAGACCACATCAATCAAGAAATCCAACAATCTATTTGTTGTCTTGTAGTCAGGATTCGAGACATGACACCATGCACCCCAATCAACAGAGTCATCTGTCAACCACGTAAATGGCATCTTATCCTTCATTCGAGAGCGCTCCAAATCAAGCACTGCCGAACCCTCGGCCATATCCTCAAACTTATAGGTACACACAACATCTTTACCTCTCTCAAGACCTATATTATAGTAGTTTGCAAGGAACTGCTTACGATACTCCTCTCCGATGATATTCATCTTGTTATCGAACCAGATAATATCCGGATCATACTTTGTCATCAACTCATCGAGACGAGCCAACCACTCTTTGTCGAACTCCTCGCCAGCCATCACCGGTGCATTCATCCCATGATCTGCCATTCTGAAAACATTCTCTTTGAGCTGTGGACCATATAATCCAGAGTACTTCGGATCTCCAGCATCTGTCGTCTTATCCCACGTTGGATACCATGCATATAGCCAATGGCGGTGGTAGGTGAGGATATACTTCATACCCTGCTTTTTGATAGCTTTCTGCATCTCCGCCACGATATCACGATTTGGTCCCATATCCATAGCATCCCACTCAGTGAGTGCAGAGTCCCACATTGCGAAACCATCCGCATGCTCCGCTACAGGACCAGCGAATTGCGCTCCTGCATCTTTGAAGAGTTTAGCCCACTCATCAGCATCGAACTTCTCGGCCTTAAACATTGGGATAAAATCCTTGTAACCGAACTCATCCAACTCGCCATACATCTCACGATGATATTTACTAATAGGGTTCTCTTTTTGATACATCCAGATCGAATACCACTCCGTATCGTGTGCTGGAACTGAATATGGCCCCCAGTGAAAGTAGATTCCAAACTTACAATCCTTATACCACTCAGGCACTTCATAAGTTTGTAGCGACTCCCAGTCTGCTTCATACTTTTTTGTCTGTTTTGCACTCACCAAAGATGTACAAAGGGTCGCTGCCGCTAAGGACAGCAAAATAGCTCTCTTCATTGATTAAGTTATTTAGGTTTAGTTATCTTTTTAGTTTGCTAAGATAACCAAAATAATTGATAATTCAATGGAGGGACAATAAAATGCGTGTAAATTTAGATCCTATTGAAAGGGGGGGGCTAAAATATTTGGTACATAAATAATAAATATATATCTTTGTAAGAATTAAACCAATAGATAAACTTTTACCTAACCTACAAACATACCCAAATTTATGCACTCAAATCCTATATTGGGCACAGCAATTCACGCCATCGGTGGAGCATCGGCAGCCTGCTGCTATCTACCTTTTGAGAAGGTCAAAAAATGGTCATATGAATCTTTCTGGATCGTGCAAGCTATGTTCGCATGGCTGATCGTCCCTATCATCATCGGTTTTATCACCGTTCCCGACCTATGGCACATCTACCAAACTGCACCAACACAAGCTATCGTAATGCCGATCGTACTTGGAGCACTATATGGCTTTGGAGGTATGGCGTTCGGATTTTGTATTCGCGAGATTGGATACTCACTAACATATACATTTAGTATCGGCATCTCGGCTATCGTAGGTACGATCGTACCGCTATTATTAACAAATAGCCTAGTCGCTAAATTTACGCAAACCGGAGGTGGTGTATTCTTCCTCGGAATGGCCATATCATTTGTAGGTCTATTGATCTGCGCATGGGCTGGTTATCGCAAAGAGCGTGATTTGGCGGCTGCTGGTGGTGATGGCGAAACTCACTTCAACATGAAGAAGGGTCTTATCCTGACAATATTTGCAGGTATCCTATCGGGTATTTTTGGAGTAGCACTATTCTACGCTCAGCCAGTTGCTCAAATGGCGGCAGAGGCAGGTGCAGGACACTATCAAGCCAATGCAGCTCAGATACTTCCATCATTAGGATGTTTGATCACGAATCTAGTTTGGTTTATCATCAGAAGTTACAAACAAGGTACGCTCAGCGAGTTAGTGCCATCAAAGGAGCAGAGCGGCAAGACATACAGCACAAACTTCTTGCTTTCTGCAGCAGCTGGTTCTATGTGGTATCTACAATTCCTATTCCTAGGAATGGCGAATGTCTATATGGGCGAGTTTGAATTTGCAGGTTGGGGACTACATATGTTTATGCTGATCTTCTTTAGCTTCATTATTGGACTTATCATGAAGGAGTGGAGCAAAGCAAGTAAAACTACATTCACCCTACTTATCGTGGCGCTATTTGTCTTGATGATCTCATTTATCGTGATGACATATGGCTCAATGCTTGGCGAAGGATTGATTTAACAATATGATATATTGAGGTTTGCGACCTCTCAGCATATTTATTATAGTGCTCAACTTGACGAATTCAGGTTGGGCACTTTTTTTGATCTAATACTCTCCATACATATGCGTATTGCCGGCAAAATCTCAATATATTTCCAGTTATACATAATAAGCTAGAACAAAAGAGCGTTAAAATGTCATATAAGGGTTGAAGATGCAATACAGCTACTTATTGAATTATTTTATAAAACAGCGCTAGTATTATAAAGGTGTAAATAAAACACAGTGTCAATGATGATATTCTATTGATTACTAGGCAGATAGGCGACAAAACAACAACGCACGAGTGAAATATCACTGCGCCAATGGCAATAGAAACAAACGCTGTTCTTAATTTTTTTTCAAAAAAGATTTGCAAAATCATTTTTTTTGCTCTATATTTGCAATGTGGTAATGATACATAGTTGGTTTATATAACAACATTCAAAATAGCGGGTCAAACCTTTCCGAGGGAGGGGGAGATCTAAGACTTACAGAGGATTAGTCGCAAGACAAAACCTCTACACAAAAAACGGGTCAAACCTTTCTGAGGGAGGGGGAGATCTACGAGACAGAGGAGGCTGCCGAACCATAATGGTTATAGGCAGCCTCCTTCTTTTTCATCAATATTTAATCTTTTACTCCTTAGTTCCATACCCATAGGCACGAGGAATCTCTATTTGACTATTATAATTCTCACCACCCTCTCCGACAATCGCCGGGAAGTAGCGTAGGTAGTTTCCATTGGTATATTTCGAGATCGACTCACTCTCCTCTTTATTCATCTCGTTCATTCTCAAGGTCGCCTCTTTTTGGTCTCCTATCAAAAAGAAATAGTTGTTCTTCGAGAGCTCATTGCCACTCTTATCCGTCAACGACATCTCGACATAGAACTTCTTCTCTACACCATCCAAGACATCCCAATCGATATCTGTGAGTTTAAAGGCGCAATTCTCGCCAATTGATTTTACATCGAACTTATCACTCTTAACAACATTTCCCGCGTCATCCTTCACGCACATTGCAACGCTTAGCCCCTTATATGTCTCATATAAGTCATTAATGATCCAGATTGCACCCTTGAAATTCTCGTCAGTGTGCCAACGACGACGCTCAAAGTCAAGACAAACCAATAGAGGCTGATACGCAAGTTTCACATAGTCATAAGAGAGTTTCTTCTCTTGATAACCATCCATAATACCCCACTTCATATCTGGCCAATAGGTCATCCAGTGACACAGTGCGATACCGCTCAAATTTGGTTTTTGACGACGGAAGAATTCGACTCCATTTTGGAAAATTACACCTTGAGTGATCTGCGAGGCGTTTACAAACTCCTCCAATCCATACTCAACCATCTCATCTCCAAAGATATCATAGTTCTGCATTCTAAGTTTATTCAGATCAGCCCAATGGTGACCCCAACTAGGCCCCGGAGTCCAAAGCTCATCCTCAGGAATAAACTTCTTCAAACTCTCGACAGATGGTACAGAGGTGATGGCAAACTCAGGAATGATCGGATACTCCAATTTTCGATACCAATCCTCAACCAAGAATCGACCCATTCCATAGAAGTATGCAAGCGCATGGTGCGCCTCTTTATCCTTATATCCAGCCTCGCGTGAAGCCTCGCAATTAAGCGGTGAATCTGGCACGTAAGGAATTGGTAGATAGCTCTGTAATGAATCCCCAAGACGAGTAAGCAACTCATTAGCTACCATTGCATTACGAGTACGCAAGAAGTACTCCTCGCCACCCTCCATCATTATAAGCGATGGGTGGTTACGACGCTCCTTAACGGCAGCAACACCACTTGCAATAATCTTATTAATCTTATCTGGATCAGGCGTAATATTACCCGACCCTAGAGGGATCATATCCTGCCAAATCGAGAGACCCAACGAGTCACAAATCTCATAAAACTCCGGGATCTCGGTATTGTGCCATCCGAAGATACGAATATTGTTTAGATTAGCCTCTTTCGCCGCTACCAACAACTTCTCGTATGTACCCGGTGCAGTACGTCCAACAAAGATGTTTGGAGGTCCACCCCAACACGCCGAACGTATAAAGATCGGCTTTCCATTAAGCACTGTTGTTCTAGGGAAACTCAAATCAACCCCACGCTCAAACCCGGGATTCCAAGCCGAAGTAACTTCGCGTAGACCAAAATTAAACTCCTTCACATCGTGATTTGTCTTACCCTCATTCGCCACGATAGATGCCTTATATAGATTTGGTTTTCCCATATCCCAAGGCCACCATAGCTGCGGATCTTTCACCTCAATATCTTGCACGAAAGTGTGTTTTCCCGGAGCAACATCACACGAGAACTTCACGGTTTGTGGCTTTGAATCAAAATTCTTACCCTCTATTGTCGCTACCAAATCGATCTGCTTTGTGCTATTCGATGAGTTGCTAAGTGTCACCTCCATCGCAACACTTGCCTTTGTGTAGTTGTCGCTAAGTGTTGTGCGAGCAAAAGCGTCATCAATATTAACAGTGCCGCTAGCAACCATCCGAACATCGCGCCAAATTCCAAATGGAATCAAATCGCGCCAATAATCACCAAACCAAGGGGTTTTAAGACCTCCCAACTCAGCATTGATGTGTGTTGGTGGATTTAGCCTCACGAACAGCATATTTGCACTCTCGCGCACATTAGCTCCTGTTCTGATATAGTCGGTAACATCGAATTCAAACCCTTCGAACGCACCCTCATGGTTACCCAAGTACTCACCGTTGAGCCATACATCGCAGCTAAAATCGACACCATCGAAGCAGATGCGTATCTTCTTATCATCAAGATTTTCACGTACATAGAACTGCTTAGTGTACCACCACTCGTAATGTTGTACCCACTGAGCTTTAAAAGAGTTTTGCCCAAAATATGGATCTTCAATAGCACCTGCCTTCCAAAGATCAGTATAGACATCTCCCGGCACTTTGCCCGGTATCCACACCGAGGTCTCTAGATCCTCCGGATAAATTTTATGAAGATTTTGCTCGACACCCTTACCCTCGGGCATCATCTTGACCTTCCAATTGTAGCCGCCCAGATCTTGAATGATCTGCCCTTTGGCAATTCCTGCCTCAGCTAGCCCCGGCTGGGCATTTGTCAACTGCGGCATACACAGCAGCATAATAGCAAAGATTGCCAACTGCAACCTGCCTAGATAGATAATTGTTTTACTCATTTTGTTTTGGTTAGTTTGTACTGGTTCACAAAATTAACAAAAAAACACATTTATGAAAAACTTTCTCTCATATAATTTAGGTCGTATCACCTACTTTTGTCGATCTCGATGACTCCCGAATATTTAATATGGCATCGAGTTTAATAGTTTCGTAAGTTACAGGCTGATTGTTATTACGCGCGTCAATCTCTTTGAGAAGCAGCTTTGCGACGGTCTCACCCATCAGAGATAGAGGTTGTGCAACACTTGTTAGATTAGGCTCAATCAATGTCGCAGATCGAGACTCCGAAAAGCCGACAATAGCAATCTGCTCTGGGATTTTAATACCTCGCTCCTTGATAGCCTTCATCGCTCCGATGGCGACTGGATCACACATTGCGAATACAGCATCGATATCCACCCCCTTGTCTAGCAATTTGGTCATCTCCTCATATCCGCGCTCCTCGAGGATTCCTGTGGTGACTATAATCTCGTGATTTATAGGGATATTGTGTTTGCTCAATGCCTTTAAGTAGCCATTTTTTCTAGCAGATGTGAGCTCCAATGATTCGAGCCCTGCAAGATGTGCAATTTTTCTCCTACCTTCATATATGAGGTGTTCGGTGGCAAAAAACGCCATGCTAAAGTCATCTATTATAACTTTGCTCGCCTCGACATCGTTGCATGGCCTGTTAAAAAAAACAATGGGTGTACCTGCATCGATAATCTCTCTATAAAGATCAATATTCTGCCCCTGCTTTGTCGGTGATATCATTATCCCCTCAACCATGTTGTTTTGCAACATTCTCAAGTTACAAGCCTCAGTTTCAGCCGATTCATTCGATTGTGTTATAAGGAGTTGATAACCATTTTGGTCTAACACCTCTTGGACAGCCATGATAATGAATGTAAAGAATGAATTGACGAATTCGGGCACGACAATACCTATTGTGCGACTCCTCTTATTTCGTAGATTCAGCGCTATCGGGTTGGGTCTATACCCCATCTCGGCAGCCAATTTAAGCACCTTGTCTCGAGTCTCTTTATTGACGTCAGATTTATTGGACAGAGCTCTCGATATGGTCGAGATAGAGACACCTAGCTGCTTGGCTAAATCTTTTATGGTAATCTTATTTTTCATCAGAATATAGGGTTCGGTTAGGCTTTGTTTAACAAATATAATCTTTTTTTTCTATTATTAACTATTTTTGTCTCGATTTACAAAATATAATAGTAACTTTACGGCGTAAAAATGAGAATACATTAAATATATTATAATATCATTATGAGAAAAGATTCGCAGATCTTCGATTTGATCGACAAAGAGCGCGCTCGCCAGATGCATGGCATTGAGCTTATCGCCTCAGAGAACTTCGTAAGTGAGGATGTAATGGCTGCTATGGGTTCAGTCCTAACAAACAAATATGCCGAAGGATATCCCGGAGCACGTTATTATGGTGGTTGTGAGGTAGTTGATCAGGTTGAGTCTCTAGCTATTGAGCGTCTTTGCAAGATCTATGGTGCTGAGTATGCTAATGTTCAACCTCACTCTGGTGCACAGGCTAACATGGCTGTATTCTTCGCTTGTATGCAACCCGGAGATACATTTATGGGTCTAGATTTGGCTCACGGTGGACACCTTTCACACGGTTCACTTGTTAATATGTCGGGTAAGTACTTCAAGGCAGTAGGATATCAACTCTCTGAGCAGACTGGTCAGATTGATTATGATGCAATGGAGAAGCAAGCTATGGAGTGCAAGCCAAAGATGATCGTTGGAGGTGCTTCGGCTTACTCTCGCGAGTGGGACTACAAGCGTATGCGCGAGATCGCAGATAAGGTTGGTGCTCTACTTATGATTGATATGGCACACACAGCAGGTCTTATCGCAGCTGGTGTATTGGAGAATCCAACTCCATATGCACACGTGGTGACATCGACAACTCACAAGACTCTTCGCGGACCACGCGGAGGTATCATCTTGTTGGGTAAGGATTTTGAGAATCCTTGGGGTGAGACAACTCCAAAGGGTGTTGTTAAGAAGATGTCTCAGATCTTCAACTCGGCAGTATTCCCGGGAATTCAGGGTGGTCCATTGGAGCACGTTATCGCAGCTAAGGCGGTAGCTTTTGGCGAGGCTCTTGATCCATCGTATAAGGAGTATCAAACTCAGGTGCAGAAGAATGCAGCAGCTATGGCTGAGGCCTTCACAAAGCGTGGATATAAGATCGTTTCTAACGGTACAGATAACCACTTGATGTTGGTTGACCTTCGCACGAAGTTCCCAGAGTTGACTGGTAAGTTGGCAGAGAAGGTGTTGGTTTCGGCTGATATCACAACCAATAAGAATATGGTTCCATTCGATAGCCGCTCACCATTCCAAACTTCAGGTTTGCGCTTCGGAACTCCAGCGATCACAACACGTGGCGTGAAGGAGGATCAGATGGATGTAATCGTAGGATTTATCGATCGTGTATTGCAAGATCCAGAGAATGAGGCTAACATTGCAGCTGTTAGAGCTGATGTAAATGCTATGATGGCAAACTATCCACTATTTGCTTGGTAGGATAAGATTGCACAAACCAATGTATAAAAAGAGGGCTGCCCATAATAGGCAGCCCTCTTTATATTATGCAACCTCCTTTAAGACCATTGCAAAATGTAAATTTTGCTCCAATTTAGAGATTGTTGATAGGTGGATGAAATTTTAAAGATAGCGTAGAGGGCTCTGAAAGTAGCATACTTTACGTATGTGACTGAAGAGAACTCTACGTTATCTTTGAAATTTCGCCACCTTGCAACGATCTCTTATTAGCAGTTCATCGCGCCACAACAGTGTATAACCTGACCACTTACATAAGATGACAGGTCAGATCCTAAGAAGATACAAACTTTAGCAACATCCTCAGGAGTACCACCTCTACGAAGTGGAATCTGAGAGTACCACCCCTGCTTAACATCCTCTGGAAGTTTGTCGGTCATCTCAGTGATGATGAATCCCGGAGCGATCGCATTTGCACGAATACCACGAGGCCCCATCTCCTTAGCGATAGATTTCGCTAGGCCAATCATACCAGCCTTAGATGCTGAATAGTTACACTGCCCTGCATTTCCGCTCACTCCAACGACAGATGACATATTGATAATCGAGCCACTACGTTGTTTAGCCATGATAGGTGTTACAGCGTGGATGAAGTTGAATGCTGACTTTAGATTCACAGCAATTACCGCATCCCATTGAGCCTCGTTCATACGCATCATAAGACCATCCTTAGTGATACCAGCGTTGTTGACCAAGATATCAATCTTGCCAAAATCCTCAACGATCTGCTTCACCACCTCGTGAGTAGCCTCATAATCAGCAGCGTTCGAAGCGTATCCTTTTCCCTTGACACCTAATGCATTGATCTCCGCCTCAGTCGCTTGACCATTCTCATCGATAACAAGATCGGTGAATGCTACAGATGCTCCAGCCTTTGCAAATTCGATTGCGATAGCCTTACCAATTCCGCGTGCTGCGCCAGTTACTACGGCAACTTTTCCCTCCAATAATTTCATTTTATTTTGTATTTATTGATTTGTTATACTCTAATTTTGCGACAAAGTTACGAAAAAAAACGAGTTTAAGAACAATTTCATCAAAAAAAGAGCATCTAAACTTCGACTCGGAGGTTGCAAGTAAGCTAGCTTTTCAAAATTACAAATCACACCAAATATTTTGCGAATCTAAAAAAATAGTATAACTTTGTGTTAAATGGTTTTATCACAAAAGAGAAGATTGTCTATACATACACCTAACACCTAACCAAATTATGAAACTATTAAAAAGCATCGTACTAGCTACAACCCTTGCATCGCTCTGCCCAATTGTGGCGCAGGAGTATGAATCGGGACCCTACAAAGCTAATTGGTCGTCGTTGAGCAGACACGACACACCAGATTGGCTTGAGGATATGAAGTTTGGAATATATAGCCATTGGGGAGCAGAGACTGTCGTCATAGAGAGCGGCAACCCTGAGATGGAGTATGCCGATGCCATCAATGCATGGCGAGGCGAGAATTTCAACGCTGAGGAGTGGGTTGATCTATACCAAAGAGCAGGTGCGCAATTCGCTGGTCCTGTTGCATGGCACGTCAACGGAAACCTCAACTGGGACTCTCAACTTACGGATTGGACATCGGCCAAACGAGGTCCGAAAATAGATATTGCTGGCGAGTTAGCAAAAGAGATCAAAGGTCGCGGCATGAAGTTCATCATGACCTTCCACAGCAAAACATTATGGGGAAATCGAAAGTCGGATGAGGATGTATATCTTTCGGCATACACAGCAGAACGAGAGAAGTGTCACGACTTGATCTACTCCCCTATCGAGATCGTCAACGACGAGAAACCACGCTACAACAGAGAGTATATGGAGGCGTGGCTAGAGCGCATGGTTGAGCCTTTGGATATGTATCAACCAGATATCGTATGGGTTGATGTAGGATTTGGAGGAACGCTTCAACCAGAGAAGAGAAATACATTTGTTGGTGGTAAGATAACCGATGAAAAGGCCGTTATGCCGGGTGCACCAGAGGATATCCAACAAAAATACTTAGCCGGCTACTACAACAAAGCGATAAAGTGGGGCAAAGAGGTTGACTTCTTCTATAAGTCACACGACATCCCACCGGGGATTGGTATGCGCGATGTTGAGGATGGTAACCTCACCGAGCTTCAATATATGCCTTGGGTCGCAGATATAAACTACTGCGTTCCGACCCCTAACAATTGGTTTGGATTTTGGTTCTACAACCCTAAAAACCCAGCTAAGAGTCCCGATGCTATGATCGATTTGCTTGTCGATATCGTAAGTAAGAATGGACGTATGTTGCTCAATGCTCCGCCAAAAGAGGATGGAACATTTGCCGAGGATGTGAAAGAGATGCTCTATGGAATGGGTGATTGGTTGAAGATCAATGGCGAGGCGATCTACTCAACAACACCTTGGGCTATCTATGGCGAAGGACCAACGGAGGTTGCTAATCCGGGGCATCATGGTCAGACATCGAAGAAGAATGGCCCAACTGAGATCTACACAAGCGAGGATATCCGCTTCACTGTCAATGGCGATTTCCTCTATGCAATATGCCTAGATTGGCCGGGAGAGGAGCTTCACATCAAATCTCTTGGATATGGCAAGAAGTTCTACCCTAACGAGATCAGCCGTATCACGATGGTTGGAACGGGCGAAGAGTTAGAGTGGAGTCAGAGCGAGAATGAGGTGGTTGTGAAATTCCCAAAAGAGCGCCATTGCGACTACGCTTATGCACTAAAGATCGAGAAAAAATATTAGAAAACATACGCTAGATCATTGATAATCTTTCTGATTAATGTCTTAATAAGTAGTGTAAAACAATTATTGCCATATTTTTAACAGCACTCTTGGGGCGATATTTTTTACTATTAAATTTCAATGTAGAATAACTATATTTTCAATTCAATAGCAAAAAATCTCATCTCCAATATCACTATTAAAAACACACCAATAATTATTTTACCCTACTTAAAATTAGATATTAATTAGAAAGATTATATTTTTTCGGCTTTTTTTTAATACATTTGCCTCCATAACAAATCATTCAGATTTAGCCATGAGAAACGAAACAGATCCAACTTCGGAGCCAGATATCCAACCATCCCAATCAAACAACGAGGAGAAAACATTCAACCTTGGAGAGTCAATATTGCAGCTGCAATCATTTCTCGTAGAGCGATTTGACCTAACCGAGGATCAAGCACCTCAGGAGGAGGTCGAGCAGAATATCCGCCGCAATATAGATTTCAAAGGAACTAACCTTTGGATCTTGATGTTTGCCATCGTTGTGGCGAGCGTAGGACTCAATGTCAACTCTACAGCCGTAATCATTGGAGCGATGCTTATCTCCCCCCTTATGGGCCCGATTATGGGTGTGGGATTATCGTTGAGCATTAGCGATTTCGACCTGCTGAAACGCTCGCTTCGCAACTTGCTTTTCGCCGTAGTAGTGTCTCTTGTCGTCTCGTCACTATACTTCATCATCTCGCCACTCACCATCGCTCAAAGTGAGTTATTGGCACGAACTAGCCCCACAATATGGGATGTTCTCATCGCTACATTTGGAGGTCTGACCGGAATTGTAGCTCAATCGCGCAAGGATAGATCAACCCCTGTTATTCCGGGAGTTGCTATTGCTACAGCCTTGATGCCACCTATCTGTACGGCTGGTTTTGGAATCGCCGCTGGAGATTGGCAATACTTCTTAGGTGCTCTATATCTCTTCTCGATCAACGCTGTCTTTATCGCGCTTTCAGGCTTTGTCGTTGCCCGTTTTGTTATGAAATTCAAAGCTCATAAAATGTGTAATAGTCGCGAGACTAATCGAGTAAATCGCGCTATGGCAGTTGTTGCCATTGTGATGATAGTGCCGAGTGCGATCATGGCGTATAGCATTGTGCAAAAGACAATCTTCGAGACCAACGCAAAGAATTACATAGACAAGGTATTCGTATTTGACGAGTGCGAGGCGATAAACTCTACCATTACATACGATCCGAATGGAGAGGGTAATAAGATTGAGGTTGTTATGGTTGGTGAGGCTCTATCAAACGACGCCATACATATGGCGACAAATCAGTTACCACTCTTTTCGCTAGATGATACCAAGCTCATCGTGAGACAAGCAAACAAAGATGACAAGGTCGACAATGAGACCTTCTCGAAACTACTGAAAAGCAATGCCGAGATTATCGATGAGAAGAATAACCAGATCAAGGAGTTGGAGGAGAATCTTGCTAGATTCTCTCGCGACACGCTCCCTACGCTCCACATAGCTCAGGAGATTGGTGTGATCTGGACAGATATTTACAGTGCAGAGCTTAGTCGTAGCGAGGCGATTACCACACAAGGAGAGTCGATTGGCAACCATATAATTTGTATTGTAAAACTATATAAATACAAAACTCTAGCAGCTGAAGATGAGCTGAAACTTAAAAATTGGCTTCTACGTCGCACAGGATCGGAGTATATCAGGTTAATAGTAGAGAACGCTGAGATAGAGAAGAACATTATTAATTCCCTAATTGGGGAGTCGCAAACGAACTAATTACGGGCAAAGGTGTATGCCAGACCTAGCTTGAGTTGCGTGTAAGGATAATCACGTAGGCCATATTGGAAATAGAGCAACGGCTCTAACCTGCCGCACTTCACCCTTAGTTCACTCTTCAAACTCATCGGGCAATCACCCTCCTTCTCCCATCCGCTATAGCCTCCAAAAGATTGAGAGAAGGTGTAGTGCTCGCCACTCAATTTGAGTTGGAAACCATACATTATCGCATCATTTTGCCTACCATTATCGGTCTGCCAACAGAGGAATCCACCACTCGCCACAAAACGCAACTCATTCAAAAGTCGGCGATCAAAATCGATAGATTTCGCAACAGATGTATCGAAGAAATAACCGGGGCCATCATAATAACGAGCCTTAAAAAAACCATACCCTAAAGCGGTTTTCAGCGCCACACGCACAGAGATATCGGGGCGTGTTCGGCTCTGCTGCAATAGGTGAATATCGGTCGAGATGTAGGCATCACCAAACTCCTGACCCCTCTTTGCGATATCGTCTGATAAGCGGCTATGTTCGTGGCTCTCATCACTCATCTCATACCACTCCGATATTGCACTAACCCAGAGAGTTAGATTGACCCTATCGCTAAAAAGCGGACATATACACTTCATTGCGATATCATAGGTCGTATCACCTCGATGTCCAGCGAAATAGTCGGTCGAGAGCTCCATTTTTAGATTAGAGAGCGTCGTTCCATCCAACATATCGGGAATTGGGAAAGCATTTGGGCCGAAGTAATCGGGGGCGATCAACGATGGTGTCGTTAGATCTGGCTTCTCGATTGAGGTCTGTGCTTGTGATGTTACCACCATCGACAGAGCCACAAATAGTATAATTAATCTATTTTTCATAATTAAAGATCCATCTTAAATGAGAGGATAAATCCACGTGGTATGGTCAACGACATAGCGCATCTTCCGCCATCTATATCTTGATCAAAGATATACTCAGTGAGCTCATTTCCAAAATCATAGATATTGTAACAATATGCTCCAATCTCACACCTTCTATCTGCAATCTTAGTGACATATTTCGCTCTGAGATCGATATTAAAGACAGCATCTTCGCGTGTACCAAAATCCCCATCCGCCGTATTCGTTCCTCGTGAGGTCACTGGCAACATCGCCAATTGGTTGCCCGCTCCGCTCGATGTTATCTGGGTGCGATAGATCGAGAAGGGCTGGCCATCCTTAAACTTCGCATTGATAGCCATACTCAACTTATCGGTAATTTTATACGAGGCGAAGATCCTCGCTATGTAGGCGCGATCCTGATCCAAACGACCTACAGCAGAGTATTCACTCTCCGAGTTGCGCACCACAGCCGTTGTATTTGGATTAGCACTACTCTCCGACAACGCTCCGATATTGTTATGCAGAGGCCCGTTACCCAGAGTCGAGAGCCCCGACATCATATATGATTGCCAATTGAAAGTCAACATGAACTTTGGAGCTGTGTAGCTATACTCAACATTCGAGCAGAAGAAAAAAGGGGTAGAGGTAAAGAAGCTATCCCCCATAATCCCATCGGGGTACTCCCCCACTATGTAGTTAACCTCCTTGCCGCCATCGAAGAAGAAGACCTCTTGATAGAGATCGGGGCGATCATTCACCGCCTCTTGAGTCTGCATATACTCCATATATCCATAGTCGGTATAATCTCCATCAAAGCTGACGCTCCAGTTATTACAATATTTTCGGTAGCTCTGCAACAAAGAGAGCGAGTGACGACCTAGAGTTATATTTATCGGAATATCTACCACGTAGTACGTTGGTTGTTTGGCGCTACTACTTAGCGTGTTATATGCTCCACCTGTGGTTATAAAAAGATCACCCTTTTCGCCACTATCATAGAGCCCATTTGCATTGTGATCGTTGATGTAATAGGCCTCGCCACTTAGATAATCATTAGATAGATATCTGATATCCTCGATGTTATAACTAACCCTTTCACGACTCAGATTCAGCTCTATATCTAACCACTTAGATATTTTAAAATCAAACCCTACGCGAGCCTCAAAATTGGGGCTCACAATACTATTTTCACCCACCAACATGGCATCGAGAGTGAGATTCAAATTGGCTCTAAAATCGATCTTTCGAGATAGCTCTTTTTGAGTGTTCAACCCAACGCTATTCTCGAGAAGTGCACTATAGAACCCTTTTGATTGCCACTCATAGAGGTACAACATCGTTGGCTCTTCCTCGGTCGTCAGCTGCGAATAGGTTGCATTTTGGAAGTTGCTCTGCGATGGATTGAATCCCAATAGAGAGTTATAACCATCGAATGAGAGGTTCAACCACTCATTTAAACGTTTGTCAAGTGTCAAGCTATACGAGAACTCCAAATCCGACCCATCTGGTTGCCAAGGCTCGAACCCTTCCCCATCGTGATCAATCACATTTCGGCTGTAGTTCAGATCTTCGTGCTCCGTATTATTGAGTGCAAATGTAAATCCTGATGTGTAGTTAATATCACGACTACGCTTTGATCCATAGAGAGATACGCTATAGCTTTTGAGAGCCGGGCTCTCCTCCTCGCCATAATAAAACTCCGAATTCATATGGTCACGCTGCGAGTAGAGAGCGATATAATCGGTCTTATCGAAAAGCGAACCAAACTTAAATGGCAACTCTCCATTCAGCTGAAATTTTCCATATCTTTCGGGATAGTAACTATCGATTCCTGTGTTGTCAAAGCCAACCATATAACGCTCACCAAAATTCAAATATAGACTCTGCATATAACCTCCAACTCCAAAATTTAGCTCCGCAGTTCCTGCTCCTCGTATGCTACTTCGCTCCTCGATTGGCTTGTATGCCCTCTCAGATGCTGTGCTATGAAATAGATGTATTATACTCTCCGACCCAGCCGAGATGCCACCTACCCCACCGACGTTGTAACTCAACGCAATATTCTCGCTCCGCTCCGCCGTATCAAAATACAACTTCGAGTCGATATAATCTAGCGATAGATCATAGTTGCTCATATTGGGTGTGTAGAGAGTCGAGCCGGCAAAATATCGGCTATCAATTCTAAACCCATCCATATAATACTTATTCCACCTATAGGAACTACCATCCACAGAGAATACCATACGATCAGGCTGGTTATACTCTCCCGTTGTCTCCGCTTGATAAGTGATGTGCAGATTCTTGTTATCGAGGTAGTGAACCAAATTATTGTAGAGGTATATATCATCAAAGTAGCCACTTGCCACCCTCTCGACACCATATGTTGACTCCGATTCTGACTCTGCTCCATACGCCGAGAGAGAAAAGAGGATCAAAGCAGTTATTATAATACGTCTTATCATATATCGCTATTGTTTTAATGGGAACACCTCCCAACATGGCAAATGTAGACAAATATATAGTCACTTCCAAACAAATGTTCGTCGTATCTTGTTGTATATTATCCCAAAAATCACTAAATTGCAGATACAACTAAAACCAAAACCATATGATACGACTAATCTCTCTAGCGCTAATAACATCATCCATTATTAGCTGCAGCCAGAGCCCCACAGCTCTTGACAAGCTACAAGAGTGTGGCGTAGAGAGCGAACTGATCGTTGTACATGGAGCTGGTCATGGTTGGAGTGGCAAAGAGTTCACTCCTAACAAGGAGCAGATTGACCAACTGACATACGAAGCTGTGTTGAAAATATTAGAGACAATAAATTAAACACAAAATAAGCGCCTCCACTTGGGAAGCGCTTATTTTATATTGATTCATCGCACTACTACTTCTCAGCACACGGCTTCTCTCCACACATTGGGCCATCACCCTTTGGGCCGCGCTCTGCACGCTCACCACCTCTTGGACCTCCGTGCTGTGGTCCTCCGTGCTGTGGACCACGATGTTGCTGTGGACCTCTCTGCATTCCCGGGCGACCCTGTGGGCTATGACCTTGACCCTTAGACTTCATCTCCATAAGCTCAACGATCTGATCAACACTCAACACAGCGACAATCTCCTTCATCATAGCCTTCTGTTGCTCATTACCACCTCGTTGTTGTGGAGCACCCTCGCCACCTCGCTGTGGACGACGACCTTGCTCTGCCTTATCTGGGCGCTCTGCACCCTCCGGACGCTCTGCTCGCTTCTGCTCACGCTCCGCCTTCATCTCCTCCGCCTTTGCCGCACGCTCCTCTGCATATTTCAGGTTGATATCATAGATCTTTGACGCTTGATCCTCTGATAACTCAAGGCTCTTTGTCATGCGATCTGTCATCATCTTAGATATCTCCTCCGCTGATCTCTCTGCGCGTGGTTGTTGTGGTTGTGCGTTTACTGATGTTACTGCTACCATCGACAGTGCAACAAGTGCTACTGACATTAATTTTACACTTTTCATAGCTATACTTTTTATTAGTTAATATTTATAATTGTCTCATCTTGACAATACAAATATATGGCAACAAATAGCTAAAAACAACTAAATATCCTCATATGATGGCGAACGGCAAGAATGAAATGGTGAACGGCAAAAATGAGATATATACACAATAAAAAAGGGTTAACCATATGGCTAACCCCTTAATTCACATTATATTACCTATTGCTGACGTGGTCCCTGACCTTGTCCTCTTTCGCGCATTTTCGCCTCCATCTCGTCATACTTCTTTGCTTGATCCTCAGTCAAGACACTTTTGATCTGTGCGCTCATCTTCTCGCGTGATGCCTCCATCTCCTCGCGACTTGGACGGCTATCTCCGCCTGCTTTACGCTCCTCTGCAAACTTAACGTTGATATCATAAATCTGCGTCTGCTGATCCTTCGTTAGATCCAACTCCTCCGACATACGCTCAACCATCATCTTTGCCATCTCCTCTGGAGTCCCTTGTGGGCGACCTCCACCTTGAGGTTGTGCTGTAACTGTTATAACTGCCACTAACGCTAGTGCTGCAAATACGATCGATAAAAATTCTTTTCTTTTCATAGCTATTATTAGTTAATTTAATCACCAATACAAATATAGCTAATAAAACATACTAAAAAGCAGACATTTACCTATTCAATGGTGAACGGCATGAAAATGGTGGCAAACAGCCCTATACTACTCTATATCACGACGATTAAGCAGAGCGTGAGTGATCGTCAACTCATCAACATACTCCAACTCGTCCCCAAATCCTATGCCACGCGCGATATTGGTAACACGAACGTTAGGATAATTGCGTAATCTATTCATTATATAAAACAGAGTTGTCTCACCCTCCACCGATGTTGAGATTGCAAGTATCACCTCCTTAACACTGCCATCCGCGACTCGCTCCATCAGTAGATCTATCTTCAAATCCGATGGTGCGACCCCATGCATAGGCGAAATCACGCCACCCAACACATGGTAAAGCCCACGATACTGGCGCGTTGCCTCAATCGAGAGAAGATCACCCACCTGCTCAACAACACATATCGTTGCCATATCTCTCTGCGGATCTTGGCAGATCGGACAGACCAATTCATCAGAGAGGTTGTTGCATCTCTCACAATGTTTAATATTATCCCTAAAATTGGAGATGCTCGAAGTCATCTCTGCCACCGACGTTGACTCCATACGAAGCATATGAAGAGCCAAGCGCATCGAGGTACGACGCCCTATACCCGGTAACTTCGTGAGTTCATTTACCACATCTTGAAGAAGCCTCGACACGTTGCTGTAGATTTAAATTTGCTCGATCTTACGAGATTCAACCCACCCCTTCTTACCATCGGCAATCTTGATCTCACTCCACACATCATGTCTATTTAAGATCTTCACCTTAGTACCCTCATGAAGGATAAACAGCTCTGTTGAGGCGCTACTTGGCGAACTATTGACCGACATAGAACTACTCATCACAATAGCCTCACTCGGATTTAGCAACTCAGAACGCTCGATCAAAGCATGACGCGTTGTTACGACCAATAAGACCAATAGGATTAAAGCGCCCCAGAAACCTGCCCGACGAGTTTTCAAACCTCCCGCAAGTATATATGTCAACAAAAATCCAAAGAATAGAGCCAACAGTATCAAAGATAATATGCTCCACTGCATACAACTCAATCGCGAGCCAATCCACTCACTCCACTCAACAATAAACAGACGCGGCAACTGCTCGATATTATCTGCAGTTTTAGCCCTTACAACCTCTATATTATGGCGAATATCCTCATCCGATGGGTCGATCCTCAACGCTCGATAGTAGTTCAGCAGAGCGCGCCCCACCTCTCCACGTTTGTAGTGAACATTTCCCAAATTATAGTAGATCGCTGACGAATGGACATCGCGACTCAATATCTCATTATAGTACTCCTCCGCACCAATATAATCATCATTAGCATAGGCTGTATTTGCCATATCCCACAGCTCATTATTACTCTTCGTACTGAGGTCAACCGTCGCCACAGGGATCGAATAGTTCTGTGCCGCAACCCCCTCAACACCAAACAACGAAGCGATGATCAAGATAAATGCTACTATATATATATGTAAATTTCTCATTGCTAATCTAAATTATTTTCGTTTAAACAGAGTCTCTATTTGTGAGAGAAGCTGCAAGCCACAACCATAGACATCAATCATCTGTGAGGATGCCATTGGCGAATATTGCGCCTCATCACATCGTGTGATGATTGCCGAGAACTCCTGTGCTACAGATAGATCTCCACCTCGTTTAACGAGCTCATCGCGCACACACTCCTTGGTGAGATCCGCAACCGGAATATTCAATTTATCACTCATATACCCCCATAGTCCGCGCAACATCTCCTCATAGAAGAGTCTTTCGTTATTATCATCCATCGCCCTCTTCGCAACCTTAAATCGTTGTACAGCGATCTTATTTGCACGCTTACCACGTCTCAAAGCATCATTCTTAGAGTCACGGATCTTGCGACGAAGCACAAAAAACAACACAACATAGATCAATACAACCGCTGCAACAATTGCAAAGTAGAGCCACGACAAAATCAATGGATCTCGAATTGGCGCAAACACCGCGCTTCTCAGCTTAATAAATCGAATATCACTACCCAACAGCGCGATATCAACCTTTGAAACACCTCGCTCAATGGTTGCCGCTCCACTTCCTGCTGCACTATCAGGAGTTATTGTCACACTAAATGGATTGGTATTGAGGACTGTATATGCGTTGGTAGATGGGTCAAAGTAGCTAAACTCTATAGCTGGAATGGTATAATTACCCTCTGCGCGAGCTATAAATGGATACTCAAACTCCTTATACCCTGTAGCCCCTCCGCTACTATTGCGAATAGACTCCGTTGTCTTTACATTATACTGCTCAAATGAATTTGGCAACTCCAATTTTGGAGCTTGGATAAATGACAAATTACCAGTTCCCGCAACTCTAAGCTTAAGAGTCACAGCACTATTAGCCTCAAATGTTGTCGAGGTCATCGGTATCATCTCGATGCTATATTTTCCTACCGCTCCCGAGAATGACGCTGGACTGCCAGATGGCAATTTCTTCACATCGATCGTTGTTGGCGGTGTCTCCAGATGGCGATTTACATTGTAGAAGTCGCGACCTCGCCCAAAAAATGGATCGATATTACGACTCTGCACAACCACCTGAGCAACAATATCAATCTGCGCCGGCTCAATCACCAAATCACCCGACTGCTGCGGATACAACAGATACTCTCGAATGACATGAGTATCATAAACCTTGTCATTATATGTCTCACGACGTGCCCCCTGATTGCGAGTATCCGTGACATCTTGTGCCCAAAAACCATTAAAGGTCGGCATCTTCAAATTCTCATTATTTACGATATCAACCCTTGTATAGAGCTTTATCGTCGCCCTTATTGGCTCGCCTTTATAGACGCTCTTGTCCGATATAATCAGGCGCAACATCACATCATCATTGGCAATCCTATTCGATGCTGAGCTCTGCGGATTTGCCGCTCTGGATTGTTGCGGCTGTTGAGATTGCTGAGCCCCTCCAGATAACGAACTACTCTCGTTAACAGCCTCTACAGCAATTGGTTGAGTGCTATACTGCGATTTATCTACAACGACTGTAGCCGCAGGCAGAGTATAGTTTCCTGCATCTTGCGCAATCAGCACATATGTGTATGTATAATTTACCGTTCGAGTTATATCATTATTAATAACCTGAACAGATTGTCCACTCGAAATTCTCGGCCCTGCAATGACATTAAAACCATCGAACGACGGAGCTTGAAAACTATCATCATCGGGGTGAGCATTAAGCGAGAACTCAACCGGAAATGGCTCACCCACAGTCACTAACAGGGGTGCATTAGCCTTAAATGTAACATCGGTCGCAGCAAATGACGATATAATGATACCAATTGCAGCTACTGTAAATATAATCCTTAATAAGAGTCGTTTCATCTTCTCTCCACTATCAAAATTTGTGGCCTACAAAGCCCATTTAAACCTTAAATCAAAACGTCTTTAAGCCCCATTTTATTGCACGAGAGCGAAAGATTTCTCAACCCTTCGCTCTCGTATGCTTATATATACTCTTCTAATGCTTGAAATCTGCAAAGAAGTCATTTCCCTTGTCATCCACAATAATAAATGCTGGGAAGTTTTCAACGTAAATCTTACGAACAGCCTCCATTCCCAACTCAGGGAAGTCAACCACCTCAACCGATTTGATCGAGTTCTTCGCAAGGATCGCCGCTGGTCCTCCGATAGATCCCAAATAGAATCCACCATTTGCTTGGCAAGCATCTGTAACCATCTGATAACGATTACCCTTAGCCACCATAACCATAGATCCACCATGTTTCTGGAATAGATCAACATAAGGATCCATACGGCCAGCTGTTGTTGGACCAAAACTTCCCGAAGCCATTCCCACTGGAGTCTTAGCTGGACCTGCATAATATACTGGATGCTTCTTGAAATACTCAGGCATCTCCTTACCCTCATCCAACATCTTCTTGATCTGTGCGTGAGCAATATCACGAGCCACAATCATCGTTCCCTTCAAGTTCAAACGAGTCTTGATTGGGTATTTGCTTAGGATCTCACGAACCTTATCCATTCCCTCATCAAGGTCGATATCAACCGCTGGTGACATTGCTGGAGGTGTAGCTGGCAAATACTTCTCTGGATTCTTCTCCAACTGCTCCAAGAAGATACCATCAGGAGTGATCTTCGCCTTGATGTTACGGTCAGCTGAGCAGCTAACACCGATTGCAACTGGGCAAGATGCCGCGTGACGTGGAGCACGGATCACCTTAACATCGTGAACTAAATACTTACCTCCGAACTGAGCACCTACACCTGACTCTTGGCAAATCTTCAATATCTTCTCCTCCCACTCCAAGTCGCGGAAACAGTTTCCTGCATCGCTACCTGCTGTTGGAAGTGAATCTAGATATCCTGCCGATGCCTTCTTTACTGTTGAAAGACACATCTCAGCCGATGTTCCACCGATACAAACCGCCAAGTGATATGGAGGGCAAGCCGATGTTCCTAGATCCTTAATTTTATTCTTGATAAACTTAGTCAATGACTCCTCATTCAACAACGCCTTAGTCTCCTGATAAAGGAATGTTTTGTTAGCTGATCCACCACCCTTAGTCATGAACAAGAACTTGTAGTAGTGTCCCGGAGTTGAGTAGATATCGATCTGAGCAGGGAGATTTGTTCCCGAATTCTTCTCCTCGGTCATTGTGTAAGGGACAACTTGAGAGTAGCGCAAGTTACGCTCCTTATATGTCTCATATACTCCGCGAGAGATCGCCTCAGCGTCATCCACACCTGTGTATACATCCTCACCTTTCTTTGCAACACAGATAGCAGTACCTGTATCCTGACAAGTTGGAAGCTCTCCCTCAGCAGTTACACACTGATTCAAAAGCATTGTATAGGCAACAAACTTATCGTTATCAGTCGCCTCATCATCAGCCAAAATATTGCTCAACTTCTGGAGATGAGCGCCACGCAAATAGAACGAAACATCGCTATAAGCCTCCTTCGAAAGAAGCTCCAAGCCCTTAGGGTCTACCTTCAAGATTTTACGACCATCACACTCAACTACCTTCACGTAGTCTGTGGTAAGCAGGCGATACTGAGTTGTATCCTCTCCCATTGGTAGAGGCTCAGAGTAGATAAATTCTGACATGTTTATTTTGTTTTAGTTATTTGTTTTCTGTGCCACAAATATATAAAAAAAATCACACTTAACGATTAAATTTCCTCTTTTTTATATTGAGTAACACCGCGCTGCAAGAAATCGAGATACTCCGCAACATCCAAATTATAACCCATAGGCGGTGTAAGCTCCTCACCATCACGACCTAACAAGATATAGTATGGTTGGGCATTGACCCCAAACCGTTCCAATGCAAGGTGCGAATTTACTCGCCCAATACTTTTAAGCACCCGACCCGACTCGGTAGTCACCCACTGCGACTCGGGCAACTCTCGTTTATCATCCATATATAGAGTAACAACGACATAGTCATCCTTTAAAATTTGGCTTACTTCGGGATCACTCCACACTCGCTGCTCCATCTCTCTACAATTGACACAGCCATAGCCCGAGAGGTTTACCAGTAGTGGCTTCCCTACCCTATTCGCATACGCTTGTGCCTGCTCCAAATCGTTATGTTTCTCACCTTGACTCTCGCTCTGACTAATCACAAAATCTTGAGTCTCAAGGGGTGGAAGATAGCCCGCTAGCCCTTTGAGAGGAGCTCCCCACATTCCCGGAATCATATAGACTACAAAAGCAAAAGTGATGATCGACAACGCCAAACGTCCAACTCCGATATGCTCAACTTTTGAGTCATTAGCAAACCGGATTTTACCCAACAAATAGAGCCCAAGCAGTGAGAAAATCACGATCCAAAGTGCCAAATATATCTCCCGATCCAAGATCCCCCATTGGTATGTTTGATCCGCAACACTCAAAAATTTGAGACCCAAAGCCAACTCCAAAAATCCCAACACAACCTTCACAGAGCCCAACCATCCACCACTCTTTGGCAGTCGATTCATCAAAGTTGGAAAGAGCGCAACAAGAGCAAAAGGCAGCGCAAAAGCTACAGAAAATGCCAACATTGTTATGACGGGTTGCCAAATCTCACCCGATGCCGATTTTATCAATACCGACCCCACAATTGGCCCAGTACAAGAGAATGAGACCAACACCAAAGTGAGCGCCAAAAAGAAGATCCCTCCAATCGTCCCTTTACCGGCTCGGCTATCGCTCTTATTGACCCATTTTGATGGGAGTGTGATCTCGAAAGCCCCGAAGAACGACGCTGCAAAAAGCATAAAAATGACAAAAAAGAGGATGTTTGGCAGCCAATGTGTAGCGACCCAATTGAAGATATCGGTCGTCACCGAACCACCACCTAACAGATAGGTAGTCAGAATAATAGCGGCAATCGGAAGCGTATATAAAGCGACAATAAACACACCATATATAAGAGCTGCAACTCTACCCTTTCCGCTATCACCCTTCATAAAAAACGAAATCGTCATCGGCACCATCGGGAATACACACGGAGTGAGCAGCGCCGCAAATCCCCACAACATAGCCTCCAGAATAATCAGCCACATAGAGGTAGAATCAGAGCGAGTAAACCCACTATCAACCGCCACCGGTGAGGCGACCGTTTTCCCGATAAAAACCGAAAACTCCTGATCGGTCGGAGCCATACAGCTCATGTCGTTGCACAACATCCACTCCACGACAAATTTAACCTCAGCACCACCCTCCACATCGACATCTTGGGTAAAGGTGACACTATCCTCATAATATCCGATCTCAATCCCGAACATCTCGTCTTGTTTCAAGATCGCCGACTCAACGCTCTCAACCTCTCCGATTAATTTAAAATCGTCATTGGTTTCAAAGCTAAAAGTTGTCGCATTGGGACCACCCTCACGCACCTCCATATCATACATATGCCACCCCTCATCAAGAGTTGCCGTGACATAAATTCGATAACTCGACCCATCTAAACCCTCAACCATTGGGGCTGACCACTCCACCTGAGCCGAGACCGAATGTGCTACAAAAACGACCACTAAGGCTATAAAAAATCTGCGCATTAAATCCATTTTCCATATTTTAATATCGAACAAAGATAACAATTTACACATCAATAAAGCAAATGTCAAGCCGATATTTTGAAATTGGGCTCTATTTGACTATCCTAAGTAGATGATATTAGAGAGCATCTAATTAAATACGCGTGTGTGAGCCCCTCCCATCAGTGCTCCTCGACAAACAATAGTGAATATGCACATATTCTACTCCTCGCGATCAAACTGCGAGGGAGCTTTCTTGACCGTTGTAATTTGCTTGTTGATAATAGCCTGCAACTCTGCTACGATCTCTGGGTTTTCAGCTGCTATATTCTCACTCTCTGAGGGATCCTCTTCCACATTAAATAACCAAGGTAATGGTACATCAATATTTTCAAAACCTGAATTCAACTTGTAAATGCAACTGAGGAATTGGGAAGTTGCAGAGAATGAGATAAAATATTTTTTCAGAGAGGGAAGAGAGGTAAAACTCTCCTTCGCTCCGCTGAATGGAATAA
>JBCQTX010000063.1:0-10000 GCA_047174605.1 Rikenellaceae bacterium
GATTGAAAACAAGCTAAATAATCGACCTCGTAAAAGGCTCGGATACCTCACGCCAAATGAAAAATTCAAACAAATATTAACTATGAATTCAGTTGCATTTGCAGGTTGAATTCAGCAAATCATAATATGGCTCCATTTTGAAATTCACAAACAGCTTATACGCCCCTTTTCGAACCCCATAAACCTCACCTCCTCGATAGTAGAAAAATACCTCTCGTGGTGACTTTGCCTCCGATTTGAGCGTCTGTGTAACATCAAAACCATCATATTCGCGATCTGTGAGCAGTGGTATTTCAGCCATTGAGCAGAAGGTTGGCAACAGGTCGAGCGTAGAGCCAAGATCAGTAACCAAAGAGCCCGGCTTGACCCCACTACCCCAAAATATCGCAGGCACGCGAAATCCACCCTCAAACATACTAGCTTTACCCTCGCGAAGTAGACCTGACGATCCGCCATCGAGACCCTGAATCAACCAAGGACCATTGTCGGATGTAAAGATAACAACGGTATTTTCGTCAAGTTTCGACTCACGAAGATAATCCAAAATACGACCAACATTATAATCAATCTCCTCGACAACATCTCCATACAACCCACGCTTCGAACTATCCTTGAAATCCTCACCCGGAAATAGTGGATAGTGCGGCATGGGGTGAGCAAGGTACAAGAAGAATGGATTTCCCCTGTTTTGACCCATAAAATCTATGGCATAATCTGTCAACTGCTCGGTGAAGTGAGTCTGATCTGGCTCGTATTCAATATCTTGGTGATCAGGACTATAATCGTAGAATGGAAGCTCCCACCTATAACTTTTACCATCCACCTTCTTAGCCATCACACTCATATCATTTGAATATGGGATACCATAAAAATTATCAAATCCATTATCAAATGGTAGTTGTCCTTCGTGGTGGCCGATATGCCACTTTCCGACACACGCTGTCGTGTAACCTCCATCTTGCATATACTCAGCGATGGTCTTCTCTTCGGGTTGAATTCCTCCGACATGTGGTGGGTGAATTACTCGTCTTTTGTCGCCATACAACCCCGATCTGACGCCGTAACGACCCGTTAAAAGAGCGCCACGACTAGGTGACGAGACCGATGCTCCGACATAGAAATTACTCCATTTCTGACCCTCAGCAGCCATCCTATCGAGGTGTGGGGTTGAGATTGTTGGATGACCATAACATGAGAGATCTCCATACCCCATATCATCGCAAAAGATCACCACGAAGTTTGGCTTCTCGTTTTGTTTCGCCTCGCATATTTGTGTTGCAGCTGCAGTAGTGAGTAGCAGTGTCGCAATGCTTATTCTTTTATTCATAATTCTTTAGAATCTGTTATCGCATTTTTATCGGGTCGGGCATCTGAGCTCGCCACTCTTTGTAGATCGTTAGTAGCTCCTCTAACTTCTCGGGATTCTCTTTTGATAGATCTCTGAGCTCTTGTGGATCATCTTTCAAATTGTGTAAGGTTAGTCCTGTTGGGTATGAGAGAGGAGTGAAATAACTTGCATATCCATCATCGTCGATCGTCCAACTGATGTGGTTGTCCGCACAATTATAGGTCATCTTCCAATCACCTTTTCGTACCGCATAGCCCGACATCGGCTCTGTGGCACTTGGTGAGAGTATCGTTCCGACATCCCACGCCAAAACATCATGTATCTCTGTCTTAGGCTTTTTGATCACCGGCACAAGCGATTTACCATCAAACTCTGGCGCCTCACCTCCCGTATAGGCGACTATCGTTGGGAAGATATCCATCGCTGATACTATCGAATTTGTTGCACGATTTGGCTTGATCTGATCTGGGTAGCTGATCATCATAGGGATACGTATTCCTCCCTCACCTAGCATATATTTCTGACCATTCAGAGGGTCATTATTTGAGTAACCCGATAGCTCACCACCATTATCCGATACAAATACAATTATCGTATTATCTAATTCTCCCAACTCTTTGAGTTTCTCACGAATGGCAGCCACAGAGTCATCAAGTGCCAATAACTGAGAGAGATAGCGTTTACGCCCCGTCTTGCGAATCATCTTCAGATTTGCATTATTTTGGTGGAAATCATACTTCGAAATCTTTGACGGATCCCAATATGGATAGTCCCACGATTCAGCCTCTCGATCCCAAGGTGTATACTCCAACCCTACACGCTCAGCATACTTCTCATCGACCACATATGTCGGGCTGTGGAGGGCATTATAGGCTAGCTGTATGAAGAATGGCTCTTTGCTACTTTTTCGCTCCATAAACTCTATCGCTTCGTCGGTAAACACTTCTGTTGTATAGGCATCTGGCGAGTCAATATCGACACCTTGCGGATCTCGATCTCGCCACAGAGCACCCAGAGCTTGATCCCCTTTCGAGACCTCAGCCTCCTTCGCACCTTTGGCTAGCACCGCCTCTTTATCCTTTTCAGAGAGGCGTTTGTAGTCCCACGAGTGGTTGATGAATCCCATAAACTCATCGAACCCATGATCCATCGGATGCTCCACAGGGCCGCCATTGAGATGCACCTTTCCGATATGCTTTGTCGCGTAGCCCAATGCTTTAAGGTATTGAGCAATCGTCATACGATTAGGGTCGAGACCACCATCTCCGAAGCCATAATTACCCCAACGCTCCTGATAACAGCCCGTCAAAATTCCATTTCTCGCCGGACTACTTATCGGACATGTAGCGTAGCCATTTGCGAAGTACGCACCACTCTGGGCGAGTGCATCAATCGCTGGTGTACCATATTTTTTCACATCGCTCAGCGCTGTTTCGCGAAACGACATATCGTTATAACCCATGTCATCCACCACAAGCAAAACCACATTAGGCAGGGTCTGCTCTTTGGCTGATGCTGAAAGTGTTAGGATCAGCGATGCAGCGGTCAATAAATTTCGTCTATTCATACTATTTCACAGTTAAATGTTCACCCAATAGTGATTCACTATCACCACCAACCCAGATGTCAAACTCACCCGGCTCAACGACTAGTTTGTTGTTTTGATCTAGGAGAGACAACTGTTCTGCCTTGATTTTGAACATTACTTCGACACTCTCATTTGGCTTGATCTCCACCTTTTTATAATCTATAAGTAGCTTCTTCGGAACAGAGTAGGTCGCCACTCGATCGTGCATATATAGCTGTGCAATCTCTTTTCCTGCGACGTCGCCAGTGTTTGTGATTGTAACTGTAGCCTCTAACTCGCCATCTGTCGTAATTTCTGATTTTGAGAGTCTGAAGTTAGAGTATTCAAATGTCGTGTAGCTCAATCCATATCCAAATGGAAAGAGTGGTTTAGCATCTATGGTAACATATCTATTTACACGAGGTCTGCCACTCAATCTATCACAATAGAATACAGGTACCTGCCCTGTAGCCTTCAACATCGAACACGTTGTCTTTCCCGATGGGTTAACTCGTCCAAAGATAACATCAGCGACTGCATTTCCAGCCTCTGTGCCCGGATGCCACGCCTGAACAATTGCATCTGCATACTCCATGATTGGAGTGAGAACCAAAGGTCGACCACTACAAACCACAACTACAACCTTTGCTGAATAACTCTTAGCCTCCTTAACCAACGCCACTTGCGATGGTGAGAGTTCGATATCATGAAGATCATGTGACTCTCCAAATTCACGAGAACGCTCTCCAACACAGACAATTGAGACAGGGTTTTGCATCATCCTCTCTGATCCATCAATTACACGTACGCCATCAGGTGCACCAGCCGTTATCCCATCAAAAAGAGGTGTAACATCGCTCTCCTCACCCATTCCAATCCAGCCTCCCATGAGGTCGTAGTTATGCGCCATCTGACCAACAACTGAGATCTGTCCGCTCGTTACCTTCGATGCATCGATTGGAAGTATTCCATTGTTTTTAAGGAGGATCATCGACTCAGCTGCTGCTTTTCGTGCGTATGCACGGTTCTCTGCTGTGAGCTGCTTTGACTCTGCAATCTCAGCATCAATATATGGATTATCGAAGAGTCCCATGCGATATTTAAGTCTCAAAACACGAGCTACAGCATCATCCAATCGCTTCATCGAGACCTTCTTCTCCTTTACGAGATCTCCTAAATTATCAAAACAGTAGCTCTTCATCTCGACATCCATTCCGGCATTTAGAGCTCGCATCGCAGACTCTTTATCATCCGCTGTAACTCCGTGAACACTAAGCTCTAGAATAGCATCCCAATCGCTAAGTGCTATTCCATCAAAGCCCCAATCTCCCTTCAAGATTTCGCTCAATGCGTGATAATTTGCCGACATCGGAACACCTGCAAGGTCGTTAAACGCAACCATCACCGATGGTGCTCCAGCCTCGATACACGCCTTGAATGGCGGTAGATATGTGTCGTGTAGAGTTCTTTCGGAGATCTCGGAGTATGATTTGTCTCGACCTCCAACACCCACACCATACCCGACAAAGTGTTTCAAACAAGCTGCAACTTTATCATCTGCTGAGTAATCATCGCCTTGATAACCCTTGACTGCCGCAACTCCCATTCGACTATTAATCAAGACATCTTCGCCCGAACACTCCGAGATTCGTCCCCAACGAGGATCACGGCAGACATCCAACATCGGACTAAACGCCATATCAATTCCCCAATGGCTAGACTCGTTAGCAGCAATCGCTGCACAACCCTCCATAAGCTCATCATCCCACGAAGATGAGAGTGCTAGAGGTGTTGGAAAGAGGGTCTTAAATCCGTGAATTACATCATACCCAAAGAATACCGGAATACCTAGACGGCTCTGCTCAACAGCTTTGCGTTGTATCTCATTTCGCTCTTCGGGAGATATACGGTGGTTCTTTGTGAGCAGGACAGAGCCGACTCGCCCCAGAGCGACATTGCCGATCACGGAGTCACATAGTTCTGGTGAGAGATATGGTTGTTGGAGTTGCCCAACCTTCTCTTCGAGGGTCATCCTGCTCAACAGATTTTTAATATTACGTTCGATCTCCGCATCATTTGGACGAGCCTGAACGACAGCAATTGCGCCGATTGCGAGTGCTGCTCCAATACATCTAATGATCCATTTTTTCAACATCTTAATAAATTATTACCGGTAAAATAAAAATCCAATGGAGTTAAAAGTAATCACTATCCTCCCCATTGGATTACATAATAAGCACACTCTTATAGACTATTTATCTCCTTTAACAAATAACTACAAGCCGGCCTCGTCAGGATATTTTGTCAAAGTCGGACAAGCCGAGACCTCTGCGTTTGAAAGTGGCAAATAGTTCATATACTTCTGCCAATTAATAATTGTCTTACCTTGAAGTCTAAGCTCTCCTACAAACTCTGTCATAACCTCACCTGCTCGTTGTGAACGTACTAAATCATACCATCTATCACCCTCACCTGCAAGCTCACAACGACGCTCATACCAAAGCACATCGAGTACAGTTGGGAAACGATCCGGATATTCACTCATCATCTCAGACACAGTGCGACCTCCGGGAACATGGACTGATCGAAGAGTCTCCATAAGCTCTATAGCTTTCGATTCATTGTTCTGACCGCGAAGGTAGGCCTCCGCAAGCAACAAATAGACCTCTCCATAACGAATCAAACGAGTGTTTACCGCAAAGTTAAGATTTACATTTCCTGTATAATCAATATACTCACCCGAATACTTCTGCTGTGCATAACCCTCCAAATCAAGACCAGTATATACAGATGTATTCCAAGGGTCAGGCTCACCATCAGCAGCGCCATATGCTGTAATAGCGCCATCAGGACAAACGAGCTCCTCAGCTGTTAGGAATGTTGCATCGCGACGAACATAATCATCATCCAAGTAGTACTCATAAAGAGATTGTGTCGGACAAACAGCACCGTATCCCTCACGATATGTCTCATGTAGATTAATACCCTCCGGACTACACCACATAGCCCAGAAGTTACCCTCTCCACTATCTTGAGTTTCAGACCATGTGGACCATCCGCTCATAGACGAGTGTTGAATCTCAAAGATAGACTCCGAATTGTTGTGTCCCGCATAACCAAATAGAGTATCATACGGAAGTAGCTGGTACTGACCGCTAGAGATAACTGCCTCAAGAAGTGGAATAGCTTTGCTAAATGTAGAAGTATCATTATTATCCCAACTTGCTGCATAAATATAGTGTTTTGCAAGGAGTGTACGTGCTGCATTTTTATTGATGCGACCAACCATATCACTACCAAAACTATCTTCACAGCCATCAATAGCATCTAAAAGATCAGCCTCGATTTGTGCATTCACCTCTTCACGCGATGAACGAACAAACTCATACCCGTTAGGATACTCTGCTTGAGTCGAAATAACACAAGGTCCAAAACGACGCATTGCATGGAAGTGATACCACGCCCGAAGGAATTTAGCCTCGGCTTTATATATCTCAGCTTCATCACTCGTATACTCAGCATTAATTACCAAATTTGTACGATAAATGCCAATATACGCATTCTCCCAAGATGTCTGTACCGCCTCATCCACATTTGTATGGTTAAACATCTCTAAATTCTGTATTCCCTCAGCCCACGACTCTGCAACACACCCCACATTTGCATTATCCGACATCAACTCTCCAAAAGGTACTGGAGCTGTCAAAGCTGTTACTGCGCAAAAATCCAACGGATCATAAGCAGCAACGAGTGCGCTAAACATTTCACTATCGCTTGAATAGTATCGAATCTGTGAAGTTGCTAGAATTGGTGTGCTCTCCAAGAAGTCTGAGCTACAAGCTACCGACATCATCGAAAGTGCTGCCGCTAACAATATTTTATTTGTATTCATATTTTTTCTTATTTTAGTTACACTCTAGTTAAAATGTAATGTTAGCACCTATACGAGTTGTTCGAGCTAATGGGTATCCACCATAGTCGATACCAGTCTCTAGGATATCACTGGATGATTGTGCACTGATATCAGAATTCATATATGGGTAGCTCTGGAATCTAGCAAGGTTATCAACAGAGACATAGATACGAAGATTTGCAATCTTAGCTTTGTTGATAATATGCTTAGGGAGAGAATAGCCAAATTCCATAAGACTAATATTCAAGTAGTCGCCATCGAAAAGATATGCATCGGTTGGTAGTATATAGTTGTTATTAGTATCCGCAGTACTTGTGGTCAAACGTGCATATTTAGCATCTGTATTTGTCTCGCTCCAAGAATCCATAAGGAATGTTGGTAGGTTACCATAACCGATCATTCCGTTCTGAGTCATATCGGCAAAGACTTGGAATCCTGTCTTTGCGACAAGCTGCATCGTAAAGTCAAACCCTTTATAATCAAATCCGATAGAGGTTCCCCATGTCCATTTCGCCCATGGATTTCCACAATCTACTCGGTCAGCCTCGGTGATAATACCATCACCATCTGCATCAATCCATCTATAATCTCCGGGAACAGCATTAGGCTGGATTGGTGTTCCATTCTCACCTACATAATTATCAATCTCCTCTTGACTCTGGAAGATACCATCGTGTTTGTATAAGAAGAAGTATCCGATATCACAGCCTTCCTCAAGACGTGTAACCTCTGTAGAACTTCTCCACGATCCACCCTCTACATATCCATTCTCATTGTCGATATAATCTACATTGGTATCTAGGTACGAAGCATTTGCAGAGATATTGTAGTGAAAATCACCAATATTATTGCGATAACTTACCATAAACTCAACTCCTTTGTTTGAGATCTGACCGATATTATAATATGGAATATTATTTCCATAAACAGCACTCATTGTTGGTGTAAAGAGAAGATCCTTTGTTGTCTTGTCAAAATAGTCGAATGTTGTTGTCAATTTACCACCAAAGAACATCATATCAACTCCCAAGTCAATCTGCTCTGATGTCTCCCAAGTAACAGCAGAGTTGCTCATACTTGTAGGTGCTGCTCCTGAGATGATGTTATTACCAAAGACATAGTTGTAGTCACTACTAATGATAGATGTGTAGCTAAATTGATCAATAGACTCATTACCATTCTGACCCCACGATGCACGAACCTTCAATCCATCAAAATTATCTACATCCCAGAAATCCTCATTGCTAACATTCCAACCTAATGATACTCCCGGAAAAGTTCCATATTTGTTACCTGCACCAAAGTTAGATGATCCATCACGACGCACTACAAACTCCGCCATATAGCGCTCTTTATAGTTGTAGCTAAGACGTCCAAAGAATGATTGCATAGAGTGTGTTGCATATGCAGCCCCAGAGTTTGTTGATGTTGAGATATCTCCACCATCTATATATCTATAATACTCGTTTGCCTCCGCCTCGGATGCAATATTGCTTCTTGATGCATTTAAATATTGTGATGATGATGCAAGTGCTGATTGACCCAAAAGGAATGAAAAGTTGTGATCATTGAATGATTTTCTATATAGTGCGGTATTCTCCAACTGCCATCCAATGCTCTTAGCTGAATAGTTCGTAACACTCGATGGTATATTCAAAGATGAGTTATGGTAGAAGTCTGAAGAGTAAGATCTGTTATATGTATTACCTACATTAGCCGAAAGATTTGAACGAATGACAAGCCCCTCGATAGGCGTAACCTCCAAATATGCGTTACCATATATTGTTGTTGAGCCATTGTCAGCATCTGCACGAGACTCCATATATGCAAGAGGGTTGACTGATTTGATATATCCTGTCTGAGATATAGAATACCCCCACTCATCAACAGACGAGCCACCTGTAACTGGGATTGTTGGCTCCATCGACATTGCATACTGAATTGGGTTAGATCCATTACCTCCGGTACCCATAGATTGTTTAGATGTATATGCTACATTGATGTTAGCTCCTGCACTAAGATAGTTATTAACTTTGTATGCATTGTTTGATCGTACTGTGAATCGTTGGTATCCTGATTTGTCGAATTGACCGCCAAGAATACCCTCTTGGTCTAAATAACCAATAGAGGTTGCACTTGAACCCTTCTCACTACCAGTTGTAAATGTTACATTATGTTGTTGAACTGGAGCAACATTGAATATCTCCTCCATCCAATTTGTGTTGACAGAGGTATCTAAAGCCATTGTTGATGGCATCTTTGAGCCACTTCTCTCGTGTACAGCATATATATAATCAACATACTGCTCAGAATTCATTAATTCTGTTGTTCCAAAGACTGATGATACTCCATAATATCCATCATAAGAGATTGTAGTTTTACCCTTGCTACCTTTCTTTGTTGTTACAAGGACTACACCATTTGCTCCACGAGAACCGTAGATCGCAGTAGATGTTGCATCTTTTAGAACCTCCATAGATGCAATATCATTTGGGTTGATATTATCCAGATTACTTAATTGCAACCCATCAACTACATATAGTGGGTCTGAATCACCACTAGTTCCAATACCTCGAATTACCAACTTTGGAGATGCTCCCGGGTTACCAGAGCTAGAGACTACATTTACTCCACTTACTCGTCCAGAAAGTGCATTTACAGCATTTGCAGGCTTTGCCTTTAAGAGGTCGTCAGAGTCGATGCTACCTATGGCACCCGTTACCACGCTCTTTTTCTTAACCTCATATCCTACAACAACCACTTCGTCAAGAGATGTTAAATCCTCTTCAAGAACGATATCGTATGTTTTCCGACTTTGAATTGGCAGAGATTGACTTTTGTATCCAATAAAGCTAAATGTCAATACTCCATTTGATGGGACATTGGGTAGATTAAATGTCCCATCTAGTTCTGTAACTGTTCCCTGTTGTGTTCCATCAACTGATACAGATGCACCGATTAGTGCCCCTTTATAATCAGATATGGATCCGTTTACAGAGATATTTTGTGCAAATGTTGCTGTTGCAAAGAGCACGAAAGTTGCACTTAATAACTCAAGTTTCGCAAGTACCTCAAGCAGCTTTATAATCGTAAGCGAGCAGCACATTTAGGTCGAATGATACAGTTGCCGATAATCCCTCAAATACCTCTTCGTCGGTCAGCCCGAACGTCT
>JBCQTX010000019.1:0-41885 GCA_047174605.1 Rikenellaceae bacterium
TTACTTACTTTGAGGTTAAATGTCGATGTCTGGGTAGTTATTGATGTATCTTCCTGTACTGCACCACCGATAATATACCCTCCGGCCTGCTTCATCGTGTATTCGAACACCAACTGCTGGCCGTTATCAGTAAGCGTCTGCGGAAGAAGCATAAACGCCTCGATATCATCCGAAGCATCGATCTCCGCATAGCTCGTAACATCATTTGCTATCGCACCAACCGCAAAGCGGCTCGATAGCGAGAGCGGATCACTCAACGATGTGCCGCTAACTGTTGGGTTACCGGCACCCGTACCTGTCATTGCTTTCAAGACTAGGTTCGGGCTCTCCGTCTCGTTGTTGTAGGCGTAGGTGTCCGATGTGCCAGTTGCGCTATTATAAACAAGCTCTTTTTTAACCAAATCCAAACCAAGATGTTCATTCTCAATCCCCTTAAGCGTAATGCTATGAATAGTAATCTCCAAAGCACCCTCGGTGTACTCCGACTCTATTCCCACACGGAAATCAACCTTAGCAAGCATATGGTCCAACGTAAGCTGCACCTGCTGGCCATTCACAGCCCCCAATTTACCTCCGGCAAGGATATCGACCTGCTCGATCGCGGTGTCCGAGATCGGAAGATCAGTAGCCGGAACGTAGCCATTCTCATCGAGATTCGTCACGTCAGCCGTACCCGAGAATGGGTAATATGCGTAGAAGTCATATGGCGTGCCATCGATTGGCCAATAGTAGCTCGCTGATGACTCCCAGTCATTCCCATCTTTGCTTACCATTGTATTTGGAATCTTAAGTGCATCTATTGAAAACTGTATGTCATTCAGCACTCCATAGACACCCACATCGTCGATCGTCGATGTAGTGACATCCCCCGCCTTGGTAGACGATCCCTCGTATATCGAAAATTCGATAACTCCGGGGTCAGAAACGCTATTTACATCAACAACCTCATTTTTCGCGCACGATGCCATAGCCACTACAACACACGCTAATTGGAAAAATCTGTTCATTGGTTCTCTCTTTATTAGTTAATTTATTTTGTGTGACCATAGGGGCGATCAAACCCCTATGGCCTATGCTCCCACCTCTGGGGGGTGGAGCTGTTTTAATAGTGATGCGTTAATTATTGCACCTATCACAACCCTTTCAATATGATAGATACTCACCTTTTATACTCTAAATCTCGTAACCGACTTCTCTTTCGCCCATACATTGCTGCGTCTCTCTCGGCCCATCATGGTAAACCTCGAAGCGTGTGTGTCGCAGCTGCCGGTTGGAGTTAACGCATCACTATTTTTTTAGTTAAGTTCCTCGTCGTCGATAGCACCCCAATCGCTAGCTACAACGTCGAATTCGATACGAGTAGCATCATCAATACCGCCGTCCTGAGCTATGAATGTGATTGTGTATAGGTATGAAGAACCTGCTGCCCATGCTGTAACATTACTTGTGCGAAGATCAAATGCCTTTGTGATTTTGGTAGATGTTAATGTAGTGTTGATAGTTGGCTCTGAAACAGCTGCGTAGTAAGTGCCGTTAATTTGCGATGACTCTGAATCTGTTGCAATTTGTACGTAAGCCTCATAGGTAGCTTTGTCTACACTTGTAAATGTTTGTTCACCATCTACAATCGCTGGAATCTCACCGGTTATGGTAACATCGTAATCAGCAGCAGCCGCTCCACCTTGAGCTTCTGAGTAAGTAACAGTAAATGAATAATCATCCTCAGTTTCACCCACGATATCCTGACCATTCTGTGTGATAGAGTATGTAAGCAATACTTGCTGAACATCAGCAGTAAGAGTCTGAGGAAGTAGCTTGAATGCGTCTACAGCCTCTGAGCCTGTGCTATCATATGCGTCGATTGAGAAGTAGCTAGGAGCAATTTTCTTGCTATCAGTGCCAATAAGATTTGTTGCACCTTCACTTACATATGCATCGGTTACGTCAAACACACCAGAATCGTCCAAAGTCCAATAATAAGGGCTAGATCCCTCTAAGCTACAAGCTGGTGTCCATGTGTTAGTGCCAGCAGTACCATCTGTTGCATATGTCTCATCAATTGCAGCCATGTCGAATGTTGCATTTTCAGTATTAGCTCCACCATATGTATATGCAGTTGTATATGTTTGAGCTGCTGTAGGATCAGCAAGTTTCTTATTATACAAATCCAAACCACCGTGAGTAGAGGCGATACCACTAAGAGAGATATCATGGATCATAACCTTAATAGCAGAACCATCAACCTCCGACTTAACTCCGATCTGGAAGTCAACCTTAGATAGCATATGGTTGAGCGTAAGCATTACTGTGCTGCTCTGTGCTGCGATCGTTGTGTTTCCTCCTGCTAGGATGTCTATCTGATCTGCCGCTGTAGTTGCAAGGGTGAAGTTTTCAGCAGTATCTGTAAGAACACCTGCATTTGTGATCTGAGCTCCCTTGTCAGCAACGTCAGTGAACGGATAGTAAGCGTAGAAATCATAAACAGTAGCTGGGTCGATTGGCCAATAGTAGCTTGCTGATGATGTCCACTGTCCTGATACTGGAGTTGAGAAGGTGTCGCCGGTTCCTGAGTTATCGTCATCATTGTAACCATTTGTAGTTGCCGACAACATAGTGTTAGGAATGGTATAAGCACTGAAATCTGTTCCAGTGTCTGCCACAGCATAAACTCCGACATTACCATCAACGATGTTCTCAGAGGTCACGTCAGCACCCTTAGTAGCAGAGCCAGTGTAGGTTGTGAAATTGATTAGATTGGGATTGTCCATGTTGACATCGACAACCTCATTCTTTGTGCAAGATGCCATAGCTGCTACGACACCTGCAAGAAGTAAAATTTTCTTCATCTTTTTTTTATTTGTTAGATTATTGTAAAATATATATATGTAAATATTTCTCTATAGCGGAATCACGATCGGATCATCCCAGCTGTTGACTCCCACATCGAACGCGCCATCTGATCCGTGACTCTCCTCGTAATCGTCGTCATCATCATCGATATCGGGAATCGTAGGGGTGTCCTCATCATCGTCGCCTTCGCCATCGCCACCACAGTAGCAGATCCAGATTGTGAAGTATTTATCCAGATCAATCTCAGCGTTGTTCACCTGATATGAGGCATCGAAATAGAGCCCCGTAGAGGGTGATGCAGGGTAGGTCGAGCTACCCTCATATGTTCCCGTAAGCGAGAAGATCGTCTCCACAGAGTAGTTGGACTCCTGATAAAGTGGCCCTATCACATTGGATGATCCCACCATCAAATCGCGACATGAATCATCGAAATAGTCGTAGTACTTCTCCGAGAAGGTGACTACATATGGGATAGTCTCGGTCGAATAGCTGCGGCTAGCCAACAAAACAGAGCTACTCGAACCTCGGAAGTTAGCCTGTGCTGCCGAGGCCGCTTGTAGGTTGGTCAGCCTCTCCTTGATGAATACCTTGTGTACCAAACGCTCCGGAACGATATAGATCAACTGCTTCAACTCGTCGGGTAGCTCGCTGAAATCCTCCTCCGTAACCTTGGTCGAGCTTGACTTTGTTCGGCTTCTCACATCCTCGATCTTCTCGTACCATACAATCTCGTTGTAGGTCACCTTGAGTGTCTCGCCATCCGCGAAGGTCCATGCGGCCAACAGATCGGGCTCCGACGAGAAGGTCTCGCCCTCGCATACGCTGCTGAATAGTGTCGCTTTAGAGCTTGGATTTGTATAATATTCGAAGGTTTCGAAGCTATCTGTGCCTCGGAAGCCTACGTTGCTCGAATAGTCGCCAACAGTCTTATTAAAGACCAATACATCGTACTCGCCAACCGGAACATCGATATAGTCGTGCTCAGGGTCTGTGAGCTTATACTCCAACGGAGCGCCTTGATAGGTGCTATTGGCCGTCGGGAACAACCATAACGAGGCACTATAGAGGTCGTTATTTGGGTCGTTATCCACATACATGAGGGCTTTGGTCTCCCAATCGATCAGAACCGGGATTAGCGCCTTAGAATAGAAGATCTCCTCTAGATCTTGTCGTACACATGATACTACTAACGAAAGTAGAAGTGGTAGGCTAATTATAAAACGTCTTATATTCATTATTGTGCGCCTCCTTTCTTAATTACCTGACTCTTTTTGTTCAACATCCACACCAGAGATACTCGCGCCCTCGTTGGGCCAATCCACGTATATTCGTTGGTCGATAGGCGGATCGGATGCCATAGCTCATCTGACCCATAGAGCGCCTCATAATCGCGATAATCGCTCTTTAGGTATCCAACCCCTATGCTATACTCCATGCGAAGATTTCCCCTCTTATTGATCGTGTGGGCATATCCTCCCGTAACCCCTGCGTGGTAGAACTCGCCTTGGTATCCCTCGCGGTCATACTCGAAGTCATATTTGCCACCTCCGCCATAGAGACCTATGTACCATCCCGTAAGCTGTAGGCGATCTGTGCGATCTCCGAACCAATATTTGCCCTCTATATTGGCTTGTAGGAGCTGTAGGCGATGTCGCTTGCTATCGGCCGTGCCATCGTCCCATTTCCACCAAGGGAATGTCCACTCTCCGGCTACTGACCAATGATCTTTAATAGGTACCTCTAACTCTACATTAAGAACCGATACTATATCATAGAGTAAATTCGTCTTTAACGCGAATAGGGGTTTGTCTACGTACTCATATACTACTACTGGCTCTGGTTCTGGAGTTGGCTCTGGCTCTGGTGTTGGCTCAGGCTCAGGCTCAGGGGCAGGTTGTGGTTTTGGTTGTGGGGCTGGTTTTGGTTGTGGTTTTGTATATTTCTCAACATATACCACGTCGTAGTGGAAGATTGCCGAAGCTCCACTTCGTAGATATGGCAGAATATTGCTCTTTATATAGCTCCACGACTCGCCATTGGCAAGGGTTTTGATTGTCCGCTCCTTTTGATCCAGCTCCTCGTCAGAATCTATAGCCGAGAGTACCTCAGATCTGTTTGGCACGTCATAATCCTCGACCACCATCTTGCGAAATCCATCCCAATCTTCGCCCGAATATCCCACTCTGAGCTTCGAGCCTGCTAGCGGATATAACCCCTCTAGATACTCTTTTAAGGCCGTTGCTCGGCGTTTTGATAGCGCTGTATTGTACGCCACCGAGCCATCCGGAGAGGCGGTTGCCATCAGCGTTATCGAGTCCAAATGGTTGATCGATTCGGAGTCCGTCAGCCGAGTCTCGACCAATTTTAGCGCCTCGCCATTCGTTAAATAGGATGGATCTACCGTCGAATCATTGATGCGGTAGTAGATCGTAGCATTGTCAAGATAGTTCTTGCGCTGCTCGTCTGTCGTTGGGCTCTGACCATAGGTGGATAGGCTCAACAGAAGCATTGTTAATATTGTTGTCAATCGTCTCATCTTTTCAGATTTTACTTAATCATTTTTTATATAGTGTTAAATTTTAGGAGTGTTATATCTTAGTCTCTTATTAAGAGAGCAAACGATCATTAATAAATACCAAAAAAACTGAACCTTTGATATGGCAAATTTAAGCATTAAATCATTACGTTGTACTATTGGATTTCAAGATTTTTCCATTAAGACAAATGTGAATGCTGTTTATGCTATAAACCTCTAAAAAATTACAAACCATACCACACTGATTTACAATATGTTAGACTTCGTTTGCTCTCTTAATAAAAGATATTAGCAGGAATAATATATTTTTATTAACTATATTTTGATATATCAAATCTGCTGTTAAATCTACATTATCAACTACTTAGGATACTTTTATTCCCTCTATTTTTTTGTTTTTTCGAGAAAAAAATCTACCTTTAACCCAGAGTGTGATAATTTAATTTTAATTAATAAAATCTAAAAATGATATTCGACGCCTATTCTACTAGTTTGATAGTGTTAGCATGCCTACTTTTTTACTTTGGAATCTATTTGATTCTTGGTAAAATTCCCCAAAAGTTAAAGGGGGGTATCTATGAGACCTCTAGATATTTTATGGGGGCTGCCTTCTTGGTCTTAACTATCGCTATAGTGATATTCTTTGCGAGCGGGATGGGGAAGATGCCACCTCGTTATAGAATAGCCCTCAATATCAGCAGTTATTATATAGCCGCTAAGCTCTTTGCCTTATCATTCATCACCGTGATAGGTTTTAAGCCTAGATTCTCAAGCCTCATGCGTAAATGGAGCTTTATAGCGGCGCTCCTATTTCCTATTCTCGTCTGTCTGACCCCGTTGGTGTCTGACCTCCAAACGGTTCGTTATATTCAAATTTTTATGGGTGTATTGCTCTTTGGATCTATTCTTATAGATGTTATATACTTCTTCAAGAAGTACTATCAAGTCCTCTCCAATGGCGAGTTCTACTCTGTTGGGGGAGTCGAGATGCATATCGGATGGATGATTAGAAGCGTGTATTGTATGATAGGAGCGGGCGTTTTTTGCGCTTGTTTTGCCCTATATTCTACCGTTATACCGAGGTTTGTACTATTCCTATTCTTGCTCTATTTCGTCGCTGTTTGCATCTATACCTTCAATAGATTGTTGAATTTCTCTTTGATAGTGAATGAGTATGCCCAGAAGAGCGGAGGCATCTCTCTGGTGCAGGGTCAGGATGTGGATATGAGTAAGATTCGTTTTTCGGAGATAGCCTATGAGAATCTCCATAAACAGATGTTAAATTGGGTCTTGGCCAAAGAGTATTGTAAGAAAAAGAGCACTATCCAGAGCGCTGCCACCTACGCCTCGACCAACCGACTCTACCTGTCGAACTATATAAATACCACCTTTAACTGCTCATTTAGAGCGTGGGTATCGCAGTTGAGGATAGACGAGGCTAAGAGGTTGTTGATCGAAAATAGTGGGGCTACAATCACCTCAATTGCCGAGCAGGTAGGGTTTCAATCATTGACCTCGTTTACCCATGCCTTCAAGAGTATAGAGAGGATGTCGCCTAAGGAGTGGCTTAAATTGAACTACTCGAAACGTAATGGTTAACTATTAACCATTAAAAATTAACAATAATTCCATTTTTTTTATTTATCTTTGTAGGGTAACCTAATAACCTAAACAAAAGAATGAAAAGTTGGAAAGAGAGTATTGAGCGGAGCAAACAACGCTATGTCGATTGGTGGCAAGGAAAGGGCATAATTTTGAATATGTGGGAGCATCTCGAAAAGGAGGGCGAGCCTCATGAAATAGTCCAAAAACCAGCCCCTGCAGCCGATCGTAACCAATTTTGGTTCGACCCCGAGTGGAGAGCCGAATATATCAATTATCAGCTATCACGTAGCTCATTTAAGGCTGATATAATGCCCATAGCCAATACCCATCTGGGTCCCGGATCGTTAGCTGCTATTCTGGGAGCTGAGCTAGAGGGGGGCGAGGATACCATCTGGATCAAGCATATGGAGGGGGTAGAGCCTAAGTTTGTATTGGATCGAGATAATCCCTACTATAAGCTCCATTTAGAGCTTTTGAAGGCGTGTAAGAGGCGTTCTAATGGCAAATACTATGTGGGCTGTCCGGACTTGATGGAGGGGCTCGATGTGATCGCTAGCATCAAGGGGACGGAGAATACGCTGTTGGATACTATGCTCCAGCCCGATGAACTCAAAGAGCAGCTACAGGCCATAAACGACATCTATTTCGAGGTTTATGACCAGATATATGATATTATCCAAGAGGATGGGGAGATGGCGTTCTGCTACTTCTCGATATGGGCTCCGGGCAGACTTACCAAGCTCCAATCTGATATATCTATAATGATATCCGAAGATGATTTTAGAACCTTTGCTCAGCCTTATCTGCGCGAACAGGCTCAAAAGATCGACTATACGCTCTATCATCTGGATGGGGTGGATGCCCAACGACACCTCGAAGCATTGCTTGAAATAGAGGAGTTAAACGCCATTCAGTGGACTCCGGGGGTGGGAGAACCTCAGGGGGGAGATCCTCGATGGTATGGCCTCTATAGGCGTATTTTGGAGGGTGGAAAGTCCGTTATGGCCAATTGGGTTACGTTGGATGAGTTGGAGCCTTTGATCGACAATGTAGGGGCGGATGGACTCCATATAAACGTCGATTTTAAGTGTGAGAGGGATATCGAAAAAGCGTTGAAAATCATAGAAAAATATAGATAATCATGGATAATATTAATAGTTATTTGGGTACTATCGACTTCGCAGTCGTGGGTATCTACTTGATCGTACTCATAGCGATCGGATATTGGGTTAGTTTTGTCAAAAAAGATGACTCTGGCAAGGATGGAAACCTATTTCTGGCGGGTCGATCGCTGGGTTGGTTCAGCATAGGCCTCACTATGTGGGGGACTAATGTAGGGCCCTCTATGTTGATCGCTAGCGCTAGTATTGGATATACTACGGGGGTTGTGGCTGGTAATTTCAGCTGGTATGCCTTTGTATTTATATTGCTGCTAGCCATGATCTTTGCCCCTCGTTATTTGAAGGCTGATGTCCAGACTCTGCCGGAGTTTATGGGTAAGCGTTTTGGTGATTCTACTCGTAATATCTTGGCTTGGTATACGTTGGCCACTATCCTTATATCGTGGTTGGCTCTGACGCTCTTTGCAGGGGGTATCTTGGTTAGTCAGATTCTCGATGTACCACTATTTGTCTCGATCCTAATATTGATCGTTATAGCGGCCTTTTTTACGATCGCAGGAGGACTCAAAGCTATCGCCTATACCAATGCCTTCCAGATGATTCTGCTGATCCTAGTATCGGCTATTTTGGCTATTGTCGGGGTGGTCAAGGCGGGTGGTCCAGCTGCTATTTTGGAGGCTACGCCAGACCATTATTGGAATTTGTTCCAGCCGGCTGATGATCCGAACTATCCTTGGATCGCTCTACTTTTGGGATATCCTATTATGGGGGTATGGTTCTGGTGTACAGATCAATCTATGGTGCAATCAGTCTTGGGGGCTAAGAGCCTAAGGCAAGGGCAGTTAGGGGCTAATTTTACGGGTTGGCTCAAGATCTTGGATGTCTTTTTGTTTATTATTCCGGGAATCACTTGCTTTGTCTTATTTCCTAATTTGAGTAATCCGGATGAGGCCTATATGACGATGGTGACTCGCCTATTGCCCTCGGGGATGATAGGGCTTGTTATGGCGGTACTTATCGCTGCGTTGGTGAGTACCATCGATTCAGCCTTGAATTCGTTGAGTACAGTCTTTACAATGGATATTTACGTCAAAAATATCAATCCAAAGGCCTCTCAAAAGCAGATAATCAACGTTGGACGAGCTGTAACGGTGATCGGAGGGGTGCTTACCATATTCATAGCCTTGGGAATAGATAGTATCAAAGGTCTCAATCTTTTTGATGTCTTTCAAGCTGTCTTGGGATTCCTAGCACCACCACTATCTGTAGTCTTTTTATTTGGCGTTTTATGGAAGAAAACAACCACCAAGGCTGCCAATATAACCCTTGTTCTCGGTACTATAATTAGCTTAGGTACAGGTATTTTGTATCTATTTGTATTCCCTAACGATAAGTATGATTTTTGGCCACATTTCTTGCTTTTATCATTCTATATATTCATGTTCTTGTCTGTGCTAGCATTCGTCGTTAGTTACTTTGATAAGGTTAATACGGAGGAGAATAGCTTGGATTATGGGGTAATGCCTAAGGCTGAAGGGTTGGTCAGGAACGCATGGATTGCCCTAGTGGTTGTGATGATCGGGCTCTATTTTATTTTTAACGTTGTCCTATAAATCTATTCGATATGAAAAGATATATTTTAATATTAATTATGAGTACATTTTTAGCCGTTGGCTGCAATAAGAGTAGGGTAGAGCCACGATGTGTTATCGAGATGATTGGAGAGAGCTTAGATACCCAAATTATCCAATCTATAGCCTCGAAGAGCGGAGCTAATGATACGAGGCTATATCAATGGGAAGATCATATGATAATCTACTCTAATTTCGATAATGTGGATAGATTTACCCAACAATTAAGCGCTCAATTTCCCGATATTAAGTTAAAGAGGTATATAACCCCATTCTATCAATTCAAGATCACAGAGCATAGAGAGGGCTATACGCCAGCAAAAGAGTGGGATCATGTGGTTCTAACGGCCAATTTGGTGGATGATATGAAGATGCAAGAGGAGTATATGGAGTACCATAGAACTCAGTTCGAAGAGTGGCCAGAGGTGGCTAAGGGCTTCTGTAATGCTGATTATCAGGAACTTAACGCCTATCGCAATGGCAGGCAATTGATGCTTATCATCTCGATTCCAGCCAACGAGAGCTTCGAAGAGCTAGATCCAAAGACGTGGGAGAATAATCCGAGGGTAAACGAGTGGAACTCCATTATGGGGGCTTACCAAGTGGGTATCGAGGGTACTAAGCCGGGTGAATCGTGGGTATTTTTAAATGAGATAAAATAATAGAAATATGAACCAAACAAATTATCAACTCTTTGATTTCCTCGATTTTGATAGATCGATGGGTGGAAATGAGTCTATATGGGTTAGCCATGCCCCAATATCGATAGTGGCAGATGGGGGTGATATACTATTTGAATTACCATTCCAAAAACAGCAAAATTCGGTCGATATTTTAGCTGATCAGTCGACGCCAGCCAAAAATTACACCCTTAGACTTCGAGCGTATGGCGATAAGATCTTGCGTCTTGCAGTAGGCTTTGATCAGGAGGCTATGGAGGACTCTTTGATGTTGGAGATGGATAAAGATTTATCAATCAGCTGTTTAAGTGTTGAGCAGGGCGCAGATAGCTGGATTGTAAAGGATAATCAAGGGACTATCCGAGCAAAATTGAATTGCAAGGCTATAGCGATCGATTTTTGGAGTGATCTTCATACTCCACCTCAGGAGAGTTTGGAGCTGAGTCTCTTACCAGATGGCAAGAAAGAGGTCAAATTAAACGCCTATGATATCTTCTTCCCGGCTCGTTTCGATGCCTATGGCTTGGCTGTTATCGAGAAGGATGGCAAATGGGATAGAACAACTCTCTCGTTGGAGGTAGCTCCAGATGAAAAATTCGTAGGTACAGGCGAGAGATTCACAAAGATGGACCTATCGGGACAGACCTTCCAGCTGAAGAATCAGGATGGTCAGGGCGTTAATAATAGACGTACCTATAAGAATATCCCATTCTTGATGTCGAGCAGGATGTATGGCGTTTTCCTCCATACCTCGTCATATGGAAAGATCTCTGTGGCAGACCATTCAACTCGATCTTTGCAATTTTTGGTCGAAGAGCCAGTGGTCGATATCTTCCTTATAGGAGGGGATAATCCGGAGCAGATCCAGAGAGGATATCGTCAATTGACGGGTTTCCCGACGATGCTACCTAAATGGAGCTTTGGAACTTGGATGAGCCGAATGACATACTTCTCTGAGGAGGAGGTTAAGACTATATGCGATCGCCTTCGCAAGGAGGATTATCCGTGTGACGTGATCCACCTCGATACGGGATGGTTCGAGACTGATTGGCTATGTGAGTGGAAGTTTAATTTGGAGCGTTTCCCTGATCCTAAACGTTTTGTCCAAGATCTACGAAATGATGGATATAAGATCAGCCTATGGCAGCTTCCATATATTGCAGAGGGGGCAGCTCAAGAGCAAGAGGCGGTCGAAAATAACTATATTTGTAAGGTGAATAACGTAGGGCAAAGATCGAGCTCAAACTTCTCGGCTTTGGATTATGTGGGGACTATCGATTTTACCTATCCAAAGGCTACTGAGTGGTATAAAGGGCTATTGAGAGAGCTTCTGGAGTTGGGTGTAGTATGTATTAAGACAGATTTTGGCGAGGAGATCCATATGGATGCCACCTACCACGATATGAGCCCCGAGAGGCTTAATAACCTCTATGGATTGTTGTACCAAAAGGCGGCATATGAGGTGACTAAGGAGGTTACAAACGATGGTATCATATGGGCACGAGCTGGATGGGCAGGCTGTCAACGCTATCCACTCCATTGGGGAGGAGACTCCGCGAGCTCATGGGATGGAATGGCTGGCTCGTTGAAGGGTGGTCTCCATTTTGGACTCTCTGGATTTGGCTTTTGGAGCCATGATGTACCGGGCTTTCATGGAGTGCCAAACTTTATGAACTCTGTTATTCCGGATGATTTGTATGTTCGTTGGACTCAGTTTGGAGTCTTTACCTCGCATATCCGTTATCATGGTACTTCGAAGCGTGAGCCATATGAGTATCCAGCTATATCGGCAATCGTACGTAACTGGCTGAAGCTGCGCTACGCGCTAATCCCATATTTGATGGAGCAGAGCGAAAAGACAACTCAGACGGGATATCCGGTGTTACGCGCTATGTTGTTCCACAACTATGATGATAAGATGTGTTGGCACATAGATGATCAATACTACTTTGGAGATGATTTCTTGGTAGCTCCGGTGATGAATAGCGAGAATAGGCGTGATGTCTATCTTCCTAAGGGTGAGTGGATCAATCTATTCTCTGGCGAGGAGTATCATGGAGGAGTGTGGCTAAATGGCTTTGAGTGTCCATTGGATGAGATGCCTGTGTGGGTTCGTAAGGGTGCTTCTGTTACTGTCTATCCATATCATGTGAGTAATACCGATGAGTTGGATCTTGATAAGGCTGTAAAACTTCTCTTTGATGAGAGTTACAACGGTTTGTCAAATAGTGTGTTAAAAGATATTTGGGGATAATATGAAAAATTATGTTTTAGCTTTTTTGTGCTGTTTTATCGCGATTGGGGCATATGCAGCCGGAGAATTGCCATATGGTTATCCGCATACAGATCGCACGAAGGTGTCGTTGAATGCAGATTGGAAGTTCCATCTGGGGGATGAGGATGCGGCATATTATACGACATCTACCAATGATGATAGTTGGGAGGAGGTCTCTATCCCTCACGTCCTAAAACTTACGGATCTGAATTTGGATGGTTGTCAGGATGATGTCACGCAACCTACATTCCATAGAACCGTTGGATGGTATCGCAAAGATGTTTTTGTGCCAAAATCTGATAAGAAGGTATATATCGAATTCGAAGGTGTCCAGCAAGTTACAACGCTTTGGGTCAATGGCCGCGAGGTTGGGGTTCACGCTGTAGGTGGATATACTCCATTTATCTTTGATATCACAGATTTTGTTAAACGTGGTGCTCAGAATCAAGTTACGATCCTTGCGGATAATCGCCAAAATGAGACTACTCCGCCAGATCCGGATTCGAAGGATTATGTTATATTTGGTGGTATCTACCGAGATCTATATCTTGTGGAGAAGAATCGAGTACATATCACCTCAAATTTGGATTCACAGAGAAGTGGAGTGACAATCACTACGCCATCTGTCGATCTGGTAAATGGCAATGCTACAATCACCATAAAGACAGAGGTCAAGAATGAGAGTTCGAAGAGTCAAGATATGACACTTGTTCAGAGGGTTGTAGATGCCGAGGGTAATGTTGTATTGAAGATGTCGGAGAGCTTTACAATCGCTGCCGGAGCGCTGCATCACAGCTCGCATAGTGGAGGAATCGATGAAGATGTTAAGTTTTGGAGCATAGAGTATCCATACCTATATCGAGTAAATACAACGCTTTATAATGGAGATGGAGAGGCTATCGATGTGGTTGATAATCGCTTGGGATTACGTAAAATTGAGCTAGATGCCGAGGATGGTCTGAAGCTCAATGGGAAGAAGATCTTGCTAGTTGGTTTTAACCGCCACCAAAACTATGGATTCATAGGTGATGCTGCACCAAACTCGTTGCAATATCGCGATATGGCACAGCTCAAAAAAATGGGTGTAAATAGTGTCAGAACCTCTCACTATCCTCAAGATGATGAGTTGATTAAGGCGTGTGACGAGTTGGGTATTTTGGTCTATGAGGAGGCTCCAACATGGCACGGAATCTCGATGAGTGAGGAGTGGTATGATAATCTACACAAGGCGGCTCAGGCGATGATTCGCAACCATAAAAATTCACCATCGGTATTTGCATGGGGTGCGGGAATCAACCATCGTGGAGTGGTTGCAGAGATGCAATTCTTGGCTAAGGAGGAGGATCCAACGCGTCTCACGGGCTCACAAAATAGCCGTTGGACTGGTTGGCAGACAAGTAGTTGGTCCGATTTTTATGCGAATATGAACTATGCAGCGAGCATCTGGGAGCGCGAAGAGCCCCAAGCCGCAATGGAGGGAAATGCTGGGCCAGCTGCCCTTGCTCCATACTTCAGAGAGGATAAACGCATTGGCATGATGTCGTGGGTATCGGCGGCATATTATACTTTTTCACACGCTACAGCGGGACTATACGATCGCACTCATAACTATGGCGTGTTGGATGTATTCCGTTACCCTCGTAATCTGGAACTTATGTGGTATCCATCGCAGATGAAGTTGAATCCATATATCTTTATCAAAGATTCATGGACGGAGGATCTTAAGATGCTCACTGTATATAGCAATGCTACGGAGGTTGAATTGTTTGTGAATGGTAGTAGTAGAGGTCGTTTCCTACCATCAAATGCACTAATTTATAATGGTCTTACCCACGCACCATTCGAGATCAAAAACTTCGATTATGAGGCAGGTGAGATACGGGTTGTTGGGTATCGCGAGGGAGAGGCGATATGTGAGGCTACTGCATATACTCCGAGCAAAGCCACTTCATTACGTCTCTTTGCTGATGAGTATGGTGTAGGGATGAAGGCGGATGGAAATGACATTGTAATTGTTCATGCTGAGGTGGTCGACAAAAATGGGATGATACTTCGCGATTATGTGGGTGAGGTGAAGTTCGAGGTGTCGGGCGATGCGACTATTGTTGGCGATGAGATTGGTGAGGGATTCAACCCTTCGATGGTGATGGTTGGTGCAGCGAGTGCACTAATCCGCGCTGGTAAGAGTGCCGGAGATATTGAGGTCAAAGCGCTATGTAGTGGGCTGCAATCATCGACAATCACTCTCAAAAGTGAGGAGTACACAACAGATATCATAGCGCAGGATAGCTATCCGATCTATGATAGAGAGCGTGTGATGGTCGATATCGGATCTGATAAGCAGCTGAATCAGTTTGGATGGACGCCTATGCAGAGCGATGATCAGAGAAGTGCCGAGATTATAATCCCATATGTAACACCGACAAACCATGTTGCTGGACACCTTCCACCAGCATCGAATAGAGGTCGCGCGGCTGACGCGGATGGATATAAGTTTAAGATCTCAACTACCTCTACGGATGGAGTGCTGCAATGGGTCGGAGGAATGAGCGCCATTGGTCGTAACAACAACCTCTTTAGTGATGGTGTGTTGTGCTCTGATAGCGAAGGGTTGACCTTTGTCATATCCGATCTTCCAGCTGGAGATTACGAGGTTAAGAGTTATCACCATGCTCCGATTGTTCCAAAGGAGAATCTTAAAAAGGATCTTCCTGCAGAGCTTAAGAGTGGAGGTGCAAACCAATACTACTACTCGGAGAGTATCTCGGTGTCGATAGATGGTCAACTTCAAACGAGTGGGGTAGACATCACAACGGGAAATAATATGCAGTATGAGGATATAACGGAGATTATCACAAAGTTTACAATAGATAAAGATGGTGAGAGCATGGAGCTCAACTTTAGGGGTGATGATGACAACTCCGCTGTTTGGATCAATGGATTTGAGTTTTCTCGAATGTTGTAGCAGGTAGTAGTATGCGATTTAGAGTGGCTAACAAGGATGAGTTTTGGGGCTTCGCGATCTTGGCAAAACCCACATTTGTGGGCGTGAGGATTTGAGAGTCGAGGGAAGTGCCGAAAATCGCCTTGTTAGCCACTCTTTTCTTTATTTGCGTAGCTCCTGAGCAGAGGTGTTATAGTAGTTTCGTCCTGTCGCAGTATCCAGATTATCTGCAAGGCCGTTTAGAGCATCTGCCTTTAGAAGTTTGAATGACCGATTTGTCGGGTCAAGCGCGATGAGTCGATCTGTAAGCTCTGCACACCACTGGTAATCATCCTCGTTGAGAGCCGTGCGAGCCAATGACTCTAGCTTCTCGATACCACCCACAGCTGCGGCGAACTTCTCCGCTTCCACCTTTGGCGAGAGAGGGCGAAGCGATGTAGCATTACCATCGAACCAACCTAAGTAACCATTGAAGATATTGCGGATGGCCCACTCTTGACGACCATAATATTGCACGAGGTATGGGTCATTTGCTAAGTGGTCGGGCAATACAGCATACTCCACCAACTCGTCGGGTGTCATCCCCATATTCATCCCCTCGATACTCTTGTCGAAGGTATATTTGATTGCATCACGTATATTTGTAACGGCATTTTTTACATTCTCAGCTCCAATTATTGGGCGAGTATGACCCTGTGCCATCGCCTCTGCTGGGTACTCCAAAACCGTATTTAGAGCATCTATCCACTTCAATACATCGCGATACTCTGTTCCGCGTATTGCATACAAATTTGGGAACGACTTGTAGAATTGATCGCCCGGGAAGATGATCTTATGCTCTGGATACCAGATTACTAGATGGTCATTTGTCTCACCATATGTGCGAACCAACTCCAACTCGATACCCGAGATATTGATGGTCATCTTTGGTTCACTCACGAAATTCGTGATTGCATTTTTATCGAATGGCTTGTATTGAGCCTTTGCTTGTGCCGCCTGCTCATCGCCACCAACGAACTTACCTCCCGGGTAGACCAGCGGTGCTACACCATTGTTAATTCGCACCTCAGGCGCAAGGGTCATGCCGTTTTGGCGATGGCCACGTGGGTTTACAAATCCTGCTGCGGTTGGGAATTCATCCTCTCGACCGAAGCTCTCAGCTGCCCATATCTGTGGCGTGTTATCCTCCAAAAAGACCGGTACTCCTTGTGTGTGGTCTCCGTGACCATGAGTAAAGATTATCCCCGTAATCGGCTTGTCGGTGATCTTGCGAAACTCCTTGTAAACCTCTGCGCTGTTGTTTGTAAACTTACCAGTGTCGATCAATATTACTCCATCCTGACCAATGATCATCGTGATGTTGGATGCATCATATCCCGAAGCGGTATAGACGTTTGGTGCGAGCTGGATGATCTCCTTGCGGAACTCCTCGTTGCGCTCGATGAGTTGTCGCGTTTGGGGTGTTTGCTCCTCTATCGGAGTGTTGATTGTCTGTTGTGCTGTCGCTACAGATAGCGATAATGTCGCTGCTACGATTGCTGTTAATCTTTTCATTATTTTGATGTTTTAATTATTTCTTGATGCAAAGTTACGCTATTGACAAATGTTATTACGTAACATTTGTTACTTATGTGGTTAGTTTCATTAAAAAACGTTTTGTGAAGTTATATGGCGAGATTCTTGTAATATGAATTAGCTCGAAGTCAGATAACTATTCAACGTACTATATTATATGAAAAGAGCCCTAATAACAGGCATCACAGGTCAAGATGGATCATTCTTGGCGGAGTTTCTTTTGGAGAAGGAGTATGAGGTTCACGGAATCATCCGTCGCTCATCATCGTTTAATACAGGTCGTATCGAACATCTATATCTCGATGAGTGGATTCGTGATATGAAGAGTGAGAGGTTGCTTCATCTTCACTATGGAGATATGACCGATTCAAGCTCGCTCGTTAGAATAATCCAAGCTATACAGCCCGATGAGATCTACAACCTCGCAGCACAATCTCACGTGAAGGTCTCGTTCGATGTCCCGGAGTACACGGCTGAGAGTGATGCAATTGGCACGCTACGTATGTTGGAGGCGGTACGGATTTTGGGTTTGGAGCATAAGTGTCGAATATATCAAGCATCAACCTCGGAGCTTTTTGGGTTGGTTCAGGAGGTACCTCAGAGAGAGACAACGCCATTCTATCCGCGTTCACCATATGGTGTGGCGAAGCAGTATGGTTTTTGGATCACGAAGAACTATCGTGAGTCATACGGAATGTTTGCCGTAAATGGAATTCTATTTAACCACGAGAGCGAGCGACGCGGCGAGACCTTCGTCACACGCAAGATCACCTTAGCTGCGGCACGTATTGCGCAAGGTTTTCAGGATAAACTATACTTAGGAAATATGGATTCGCTTCGGGATTGGGGCTATGCACGCGATTATGTGGAGTGTATGTGGATGATGCTGCAACACCCGACCCCCGAAGATTTTGTCATAGCGACGGGGGAGTATCATACGGTTCGCAAATTTACAACCTTAGCATTCAGGGAGGTTGGTGTAGAGCTTAGTTGGGAGGGCCGAGGGGTCAATGAACGGGGTGTCGACATCGCAACTGGCAGGGAGTTGGTGGCGGTCGATCCGAGGTTTTTCCGCCCAGCGGAGGTGGAGCAGCTATTGGGTGACCCAACAAAGGCCAAGACATTGTTGGGTTGGAATCCTCGTCAAACACCATTCACGGAGTTAGTGAAGATCATGGTGGAGCACGATATGAAGTTTGTGCGGAGGTTACACCTAAAATCGCAGGTTACTAGCGAAGTGTTATCTTTTTAAATTAAAACAGCTTTTTATACAACTTGCCAACAAAGATAACCATTTTGTTCTATTCAATCGTTTTGAAGCTATAGATAGGCTAAATGATGAGAATGTGGTATATCATGATGTATATGTGCAATATCAAGTGAAATATATGCTCTAAATTAGCACCATCACTTAATGATATAAATTATAATCATGAATAAAATTACTTTAACTTCTCTCGCCGTAGCAACTCTTAGTGGAGGTATTGCAACAGCTGCGAATGGCGCTGAACCACGAACCGATGTCTTGTTTATATTTGTCGATGACCTCACCTTTGATGGTCTAAACTCGTTGGGTACAAGCGATGTTATCTCACCAAATATCGACAATATTGTGCGTAATGGTGTGAGTTTCTCGAATACCTATAATATGGGTGGTTGGAATGGAGCGATAAGCACTGCTAGCCGCTCGCAACTCATGACTGGTCTCTATTTGTGGAATACTCATAATACTATGTTAGCGGATCAGTATGCTTCGCTTTACAACCAGAGGGAGCTATGGCCACAAATAATGAAAGATGCTGGTTATAAAACTTTCCACACCGGTAAATGGCATATGTCGCATATCGATGCAGATCAGCTCTATGATGAGGTGATTGATGTGCGCCCCGGAATGCCTGCAATCACACGCAACGCCTATAATCGCCCCTTGTCAAGAAAAGATAATAGGTGGCAACCTTGGGATAAATCCGAAGGTGGATTCTGGGAGGGAGGTACGCACTGGAGTGAAGTACTGGCGAACAATACCATAGAGTTTATTTGTGAGAATAGTAACTCGGAGGAGCCTTTATTTATATGTGCAGCGTTCAATGCTCCACATGACCCACGACAAGCACCCAAAGAGTTTGTTGATATGTATAATGTAGATGATATTGAGGTGCCTAAGTCGTTTATGGCCGAAAACCCATATATGGAGCAGATGGCATCTGGGCGCTCTCTACGTGATGAACAACTTGCTCCTTGGCCTCGTACTGAGTTTGCTGTGCAGAAACATCGACAAGAGTACTACGCAATAATTACCCATCTAGACTATCAAGTAGGACGAATTATCGAAGAGTTGGAGAAGAGTGGTAGAGCTGATAATACCCTTATCATTTTTAGTGCAGATAATGGCCTAGCTACGGGTCGACATGGATATGTCGGAAAGCAAAGTATGTATGAACATAGCATGAAAGTGCCGCTTGTTTTCTCAGGTTGTGGACTCCCAGCCGGCGAGAGCCGTGAGCAACTCTGTTATCTGCAAGATATGGTGCCCACTATATTAGATCTTATTAAAGTTGATAAACCTACTCCAATGGAGTTTGTTTCACTGTTCGATATTGCTCATAATGCAAAGAGTGAGCCAGTGCGTGATGCGGTCTATGGAGCATATATCGATAAGCAGCGCATGGTGCGTGATGAGAGATATAAACTCTTCTTTGTGCCTGATGCTGATCTTGTGATGCTTTTCGATATAGAGAGTGATCCTCATGAGCTCGTCAACCTCTATGGAAAGGGGGCAAAATATATGAAGATAGCACGTGATTTAGCAGAGAAATATCTTGTATTGGCCAAAGAGTCAGGAGATGAGTATGATCTGGCAGGACAATTCCCAGAACTTTTTAAATAAAAATAACTATGAAGAAAATATTATTATTAGTGGCGATTGTCTCCATTCAGATGGTGGGTGCAAAGAGTTATTATGTCTCAACGTGTGGATCGGATAGTAATGATGGCACTATTGAGGCTCCTTTTCAGACTATATCTAAGGCGCTTTCAGTGGTTGAACCGGGTGATGAGTGTCTGCTTCGTGGTGGTGAGTATCGTGAAGATGTTGTACTCGAAGGGTTGCATGGTTCAAATACTAAGCCCATAACTATCACATCTTATTGTGACGAGGAGGTGATACTTAGTGGAACAATCCTCGTAGACAATGTAAAATGGCAAAAACACGGAGATAATATCTATAAAACAAAATTCACCACCCCTATATGGCAGCTATTTGTTGATGGCCGAAGTATGTGTGCAGCTCGTTGGCCAAATGCCAATTGGGATGACGGATCGCTTTGGGATCGTTCGATCTCGATGGTGTGGCCCGAAACAGGCGAGTTGGGTAATTATACAAATCAAGAGCTCCGAGAGTTAAACTTTTCGATGGAGGGTGGTATGATTGTCGTAAATTCAGGGTCATTTAGAACTTACCAATCATTTGTCACTGAGCACAAGGTAGGAAGCGATAACTTCCGTTATGATACTACTGGCGTAAAAGCGCACTTCTCAACAGTCGATAAGCCTGAGCGTCACGGATACTTCTTCGAGGGTAAAAAGGAACTTGTTGACACTGCCGAAGAGTGGTTCTATGATCTTGAGGATCAGATGCTATATCTATGGTTGCCTGCTGGGGCAAAACCCATTAAGCAGATTGTTGAGGGGAAGCGTCAAACCTATTTCTTTGATGCTGAGAGGTGTAGCTATATAACGATCAAGGGGGTAAATTTCTTCGCGACAACAGTTAATTTCCATGATTGTGTGGGTATCACAATAGAGGATTGTATCTTCGACTATCCGAGTTATAGCCGCAGAATGTTAAAGTCATTAGATATATTAGAGCCTACAACGATCTGGCAATCAGAGGCAGATGGCATTGCCAACAGTAAAATTATAAATTGCCACTTTAAATATGGAGATGGTCCAGCGCTCGCGCTCAAAGGTGTGGGGTACAATGTTGAGAATTGCTCGTTCCACTATTTTGACTACAGCTGTCTCAATGGCGGAGGTTATATGTTCGATCTTTCGCAGAGCACGAATCTTATCTTTAGATGCAATACAGCCTCTCATACTGGTAATTCAGAGATGTTGCAGGTGGGCAAGAGTGCTATAGTTGAGTTCAACGACCTATCGGTTTGTGGATTATTGCAAAATGATGGAGCGCTTATTCAGGTGAGCGTAGGTCAGCAGCCCGGCACAGAGATTCGTTATAATTGGGTACACAATAGCCCTCGACAAGGCATCCGTTTCGATAACTCGAATCTGCCAAATTCACCTTGGGGTAAATCGTGTTCAGCACATCATAATGTGGCGTGGGAGACAGATCGTATCTTCTTCAAGGGTGATGAGCACTTTATATTCAACAACCTATCCTATGATAATATTCTCAATGATTTGATCATATCTTCAAACAGAGCAATCAATGGATTTAATGATAAAACTATAACGCGCAATAATATCAGTAACACTTTTTCTGGTGATCTAACAACACTCAACGAAGTCCCCGGAGTTGTAGATCACAATTGGGCTGGAAATATAGAGAAGCGAGATATTCGTTCGCAACTTCGCGATCCTGATAATCGTGACTTTAGACCACGCTCAGATTCTGATCTTGTTGATGCCGGAGCTCTCGTAAATGGCAAAACTTTTCACTATGTAGGGGCTGCTCCCGATATTGGGCCTTATGAGTATGGGGATGAGAACTATTGGATTCCCGGCTTTAGAGATGTGCGAGCTTCGGTAACCATACCAACTAATAGTAGTACTACTGTAAAGTTAGATGCTGATCTAATGTGGCTTCCGGCATACAAATCGACCGAGTCGCATATCTACGTAGGACCAACTGATGATAGCATGGTATTGGTGAGTAAACAGAAGAATAATATATATGATATAGGGGATCTTAACCCATCTACAATTTACTATTGGAGAGTGGATTGTGTAGTCGATGGTGAGGTTGTAGAGGGTGATGTTTGGAAATTTAAAACTGTGGGTCTACAATAGCTATATTTAGGTTTGTTGCAGGAGAGTGACTAACAAGGCAATTTTTGGCACTTCCCTCGACTCTCAAATCCTCACGTACCTAAGTACGCTGCGGTTTGAGAGCCTTCACGAAGCCCCAAAACTCATCCTTGTTAGCCACTCTCTGTGTTGAGGGGACTTATTAGTCATCCCCTATTTGTTTAATCTTGGAATAATTCAACTCAAATCTCACTCTCGTGGTTACCTATTGATAAACTTCATAACCTCATCGCGAGCCTGTTCATTAACGGGTATATATTGCTTGCCAAAGATAATGCAGTTGCGTTCGATCAGCTTTATCTCTTCGAGGTTTACAATAAATGAGCGATGTACCTTTATGAAGTGATCCTGCGGAAGTTTTTCGAGCAGGCTGTTAAGAGAGCCGTGTATTGTCACCACCTCATTGGTGTTAAGAACGATATCGAGGTATTCACGTTTTGACTCTATGTAGAGTATCTCCTTGAAGTTGACTCGAACAGTCCGATTTGCTGAGCGCACAAATGTGTACTCCTTATCTATGCGATCATGAGTCGTCCTATTAAAGTAGCGGTTGTGCACCTTCTCGACAGATTTTAGGAATGCCGCATATGAGAGTGGTTTTAGTAGATAATCGGCCGCATCGAGTGCAAAGCCTTCGATCGCAAACTCTCTGTATGCCGTGACAAATATTACCTTCACATCAAAAGGTAGAGCCTCGACAAACTCTAGCCCCGAGATACGTGGCATATTAATATCCACAAATATTAGATCTACGCTATTCTCATGCAAGAAGCTGAGCGCCTTTGTAGCGGAGTTAAAGCTCCCCTTCAACTCCAATATCGGTGTGTCGGATACATACTGCTCGATCTGCTGTAGAGCGAGTGGCTCATCGTCAATAACAATACAACTTATCATAGAATTGGAATTTTTAGGTTAACGTAGTATATTTTATCTATATCTGTTATTTCAAGAGTGTAACGATCGCCATATAGTAGCTCCAATCGTTTGCGCGAATTATTGATCCCGAGCCCATGTCTACTGCTCTTGACACTCTCGGAGTGGTTGCTATTCATGGCGGACATCTCTATTGTGGTCTCGCTAAAATCTATCCGGATCTTTATAAATGAGCTGTTGTCGTAGTCGACGCCATACTTAAATGCATTCTCTATAAAGTTCAAAAAGAGGAGTGGCGGGATCTTTACCGATGGAACATCATCGTCATACGAGAAGTAGATCTTCACCTGATCGGAGAATCGCAGACGCATGAGATTTATATAATTATTGATAAAATCCAACTCCTTTTGTAGTGAAACACGCTCCTTGCTGGAGCTCTCGTATAGCAGATAATCCATCAATCCCGACAACTCGATGATTGTCTGTTTGGCACGTTTGGAGTCAATATCAACGAGAGCGTGGATATTATTGAGCGTATTCATAAAGAAGTGCGGACTCACTTGACTCTGTAGGTTCGATAGCTGTGCCGCGACACGTTCTTTATCTATTAGTGTCTGTTTTTGCTCCGCTATAATCCACTTTACAGCAATGCTTAGCCCCATATCCAATGCAATTACAATGAGCGATAAGATAAGCACTGTAATTGATGGTGGAATAATGGAGTGGGTGGGTGGTGCACTTATATGTGGCGATGCACCGTGTGGTGGCATATGTGGTGGAGTATTTGGTGGTGGTATGCTGTTGCCCATCATCGGAGGTCTTGCAGATTCAATATTCCCCTCACCAAAGAGTGATAGAATTAGATTCACACCATCAAAATATAGTATAAATATACATAGAGATAAAAATAGCGCGATGATCGAGCAAGCATATGCTGTGTACCTCTTAGAAAAGAATAGGCGAGGCATTAGCAGACATCTATTGATCAGGTATGCGAACCCTACAACTGCACACTCCGCCCACATGATGTGTATCGCCGTCCAATTTTTGTTCGTGCTATCTGTAAATAGAAGCGGAGCTATAATCACAAAGGCCCACAGCAGGATTATTGCTGTAAACTCTAAGTTGTATATTGTCCTCTCTTTAACCACTCTACAAATGTATCTATTTTCTGCGAATAATGTAGCTAATATAGAAAATTATTCACCACAGTATTTCGGCTCTGGACATGAGTTTTGAGTGTCGATACATTACTATCGAACTCCGAATCATAATCAATGAATGTTCGTCCACTCTCCTCCGCGTAGGCGTAATCTTTGAGTAGGTTGTAGTACTCATCGTAGAGTGCCTGCATATCGGCCACTACAAAGACTTCATCTATGAACTCTTGTAGATACTCTTTGTATCTCTGCTCATACTCCTCTATATCATACAGATAGCTTATCAGCGGCCATGAGCTACTCACGCTCCCCACCTTGCTAACCTCGATGATGGTATATTGCCCCGTAGCACTCTGGAACGCCTCGTTGTTATCCCAAGGAATCCATGTGAGTAGTCCATCCGATGGATTGTTATATAGATAGTAGTTGTGTGTCATCACTCCATACGTATCCCAATTCTGAATAGTGCAGTTGACCGCCAGCCACCTAAGGAATATATCGACATTAAAGAGGCTCTCCACACCCTCTTGCCATGCAGTGCTGTCTGATGTTCTATTTGAACTATGAAGGGCATCATAGAGACTCCTCATATCGCTGTAATCTGTTGTTGAGGTGTTGGTTTTAGCATAAAATTCGCTAGTGTCATATGTGCCCGATTTGAATGATGCTGCGTCACCATCTGGCTTGTAGAGGTTTCCGCTACCATCGCTGAATTGGCTCTTTATAACGGTATCATCTACCTCCTCGACAATTGTGTAGACTCCATAATATTGCGACCCCGATCCTGTGTCGATATAGACCGCACAGAATGAGGTTTGAGCCGATGCCAACCCAAATGCGCGGAAGAGGTCAGATCCTACCTTTTCACGCATTAACGATTCATCGTTGTAGTTGTTGTTGAGATTTAGCTGTTTGAATCCATAGAAGCGTTGATTTGTCAAGGCTGGGTATTTATCCTCATATTGGTCAAAATCCAGTTTTAGCGATAGTTTTCTATTTCCTGACGAGTAGGTCTCCGCAAGGCTCGAATTACCCTTGAATCGCACACCAACTTGATACCAATCAGTATCGTTGAAACGAACCGTGCATGGCGCCCACATCGGAGTGTAGTCCGAACTTGAGCTATTGATATATCTGTAGTTTGTGCTTAAGTCCGAGAGCATAGAGCTCCAATTTGATGAACTGATGGTGATATCCAACCTTAGAACCTCCCCTTGTGCAAAGACAACATCATAGTTTGGGTCGGCTGCGTTGCTATGTGTCAGCTCACTCCAATCTGGATATGACACGGTGTCAGCCAATGATTCATCGTAGACATCATTGTCGTTGTCGTAGCTATCATCCGATATATAATCTACGTTTCGACACCCTGTAATAGCTATTGCCGAAACTAGTAGTAGTGTAAAAATATTCAATTTAGACATAATATTTAGAATTTATATTTATAACCGACACTAAAGATATTAGCATTTTTATACTCCAAGGTATAGAAATCGAATTTGTAGTCAAATCCTAGAGCAGACTTTTTACCCGTTTTGACATCAAATCCCGTTGAGTATCGCATCTTGTATAACATATTATCTTCCATCTCTTGATACGCTTCAATAGCGACGAATGGTGTGATTTTGCAATTACGGATATCGTAATCCACCTTTGCGCGATATCTCAAAAACTCCTTATCATCTACCTCCTCATCGGCGAAGTTGTTGTACCTCAATCTGAATGATGGGGTGAAACGCCCAAATTTATCTTTGTAGGTTACATCAAATGCATATCGGTGATAAACCTCTGATTCATAATCATCTGAACCAAACACACCATAGTTAACAGTTGAACTACTTGTACTCTCCACTCTATCCACAACAAGTCGATAGGTAGCACCCCAATAGATGCAACCAAATGTTTTATAAGTTATTCCTCCGTTGAGAAGTAATTTGTCATATCCCTCGTAAAATCTCAACTCTGGCTCGAGATTTAGCTTCAGCCCTTTGGCAAGTTTGATCTGGAAATCGGCCGAAAATTGATATTTATATCTCACATCAACATCGTCAGCACTCCCATCAGCATAGGTCGTGAGGAGAGTACCACATAGGAGGATTGTTGTTAAAATTAACTTTTTGATATTCATGATATTAGTTGTTTGTATTCTCTTCTATGGTGAAGCTGTTATCATCGGTACTAAAATAGACCCTGATAATAGCAATATCCTTTAAATAGTCGATCTCTATGATCTCGAAGTGTTTGATATTAAATCCTGTTCGTGCCTTCATGTCATCTATCAATATATTGTAGTTGTCGCGATGGATATTCGATATATTCTCATAGACAATCTTCATGCACCCTTCGTTGTTGCGCGTGAGGTATTTCTCTAATAGCCACAGACCTGCCAATATCGCCATGTTTGTGAATATCAACTCGCTATAGCTAACCTTTTTATTGGCCAGAGCATTCATCACCGACAATCCGATCACCACAAAAAGGTAGGTCATCTGCTTAAATGGAATAGCATCTGTCCGGTAGCGGATAATGCCAAATATCGCAAATAGGCCGAGTGCAAAGCCAAGCTCCAACTTCACGCTGTTGAGCAGGAAGCAGAGTAGAAATACAGTCGTACCCACAGCGATAAAGCTAAAGGTGTAGTTTCGTCGTGTGCTATGTTTGAGATAGGGGAAACGCACTATCATTAGCAGCACAATAGTGTTGAGGAGAAAGCGAAAAATCAGCTCCGCAAAATCTTTAAAGTTAATGAGTTTAATCCCTAAAAAATTAAGGCTTTCAATCCATTCCATCATAACTGGGTTCTATTTATTTGGTTATTAATCTCTTTTTTGATCGCTCGGTGTTTCTGTTTGAAATTATTCTTTTTTAGCTCATCGTTAGTTAGGCTTCGCCCGATGCAATATTTGCTAAATCCAGCTGGCTTGATCCGTTTGCTATTCAACGCATCTATAATGGCGCTATGGCTACGACCCTCGCTCTTAACCTCAACAACCACCAATTCCCCTAACTCAGCGCTATTTTCACCACTCATAAAACTCAAATCGCTATCGATCGTGCAGCGTTCATTCATCCCCTTGCTCACCAACATCATACGCCTGAAGCTATTTTCCAAGGCTCTCTCTAGCTCTTCGCATTTGTAGGGCGTTGTCTCCCGTATGAACTCAGCATCCATCGGATCAAAATTGATATTGTGATAATTGGATGGTTGGCGCACCTTGATTGTTCGCCCCTTATTATTCTTGAATTTGACCTCCAAGAAACTGCTATTTGTCGAGACGTAGTTTCGTCGGCGAATTTTATATCGGTTCATCTTGCCCCGATGGTGATTCTCATACATCTCATTTTGAGGAGTGTCATAATAGATAGTGGAGTAGGGCAAATTGCGCTGGTTTGCGATCTCTAATATGTAGTAATCTTTCGATACTAACTCTAGTATCTCAGCTAGTTGATCGCGATGAAACCAATACTTGCGATCAGTACGGTTCATTAGCTTCACGCTATCCATCTGGGAGAGGGTGATTCCATCAAACTTTGCAATTATACTATCTATATGTAGGCACATAAAAAAAGAGATATATTACGTTTTAAGTAGGGTAAAATAATTATTGGTGTGTTTTTAATAGTGATATTGGAGATGAGATTTTTTGCTATTGAATTGAAAATATAGTTATTCTACATTGAAATTTAATAGTAAAAAATATCGCACCAAGAGTGCTGTTAAAAATATGGCAATAATTGTTTTACACTACTTACATTACGCAAGATATCTCTTTAAGATCTAAATATATTACACTTTCTACCAAACGAGCTATCTCTTCAACGTTATGGTAAATATCATGGTTTAACCCATTACATCACAGTTTTTGCTATTGAAAACATCCTTGTCATCACCATACATCGCGGCGATGCGCTCTGCGTAGTGCTCCTCAACTTTGTTGCGGACGATCTTCATCGTGCTGTTGACCATCTTGTTCTCTTCGCTAAATGGTGTGTCGAGTAGTGCGAAGCTCACAGGCAACCATCTTTCGGGGAATGTGCCAGCAAACTCACCTCCCTTTTTATACTCCTCTATTGTGTTTCTAACTAGGGCAATAGCCTCATGTTGAGCCTCCTTTGTTTCCCATGAATTTGTTACATCTCTCTTGAGTGCATCTATGTTTGGGGTGATTAGAGCTGTTGTGTATGGATCTTGGTTGTTGTGTAGAACGATCTGATCTATATATGGTGAACTTCCAACAAGCGCCTCCTCAATCCCCTCGGGGCTATACTTCTCGCCATCGCTACCTATCAATAGACTTTTGAAGCGTCCTAGCACCACAAGAAAGTCATTTTTGTCCATATAACCCAAATCCCCGGTATATAACCAGCCATCTTTCACCGTCTCGGCAGTTGACTGTTCGTTTTTCCAATATCCAGCCATTACATTCTCTCCACGTACCACGATCTCGCCCTTTTCACCAACAGGGAGTTCTCTGCCGTCAGAGTCCATAATCTTGATATCTAGTGGTTTCACCAGAGAGCCAGAAGTTCCAAATTTATGCTTCTCGAGAGAGTTCGACGAGATCACGGGTGTCGCCTCCGAGAGCCCATATCCTTGGAACATTGGCATTCCAATCGCATAGTAGAAATCTTGTAGGTCGGTGCTAAGTAGCGCACCACCACCAACAAACATATCTAGTTCGCCACCCATCCCATCGCGCACCTTCGAGAATAGGATCTTGTCAAATAGCGCAACAAATGGCTTAAGTAGAACTCTCCACCCCTCTCCTCTACTCCAACCATCTCTGTTGTAGAGTGTCGCTGTGGTGAGAGCAGTGTTGAATAACCACTCTGTAAATTTACCCTTGCTGCGGATCGAAGTCTCGATCGACTTTTTGAATGTCTTGGCCAATGCAGGAACCGAAAGGATCAGATTTGGTTTGATCTCCTTGATGTTGATAGGGATATTTTTGAGCGTCTCCATCGGCGTCTTTCCTAACTGTACAGTTGCGACCGAAGCCCCTTGATTTAGGAATATGTAGAAGCCAACCACATGGGCAAAACAGTGGTCAAGAGGGAGTATTATCAATGTTTTGTAGCTCGGTGGAATATCCATCAGCGTCAGCGCCTGCTCGACATTTGCCGTATAGTTGCGATGGGTAAGCATTATACCCTTAGGGTCTGCCGTAGTGCCAGATGTATATGTAATCGTGGCGATATCACTATTTTGGATACTCTGCGAAATCTTCAGGAACTCCTCTCGATTCTGCGCAAGGTATTTGTCACCCAATTTGCACACTTCATCCATCGATATCTCTCCACTCTCATAACTCTCCAAAGAGTCGAAAACAATGATCTGCTTCACCTCGGCAAGTTGATCCTTGATAGCTCGTATCTTGGGCAGTTGAGTTGCTGAGACCAAAATATATTGCGACTCGGAGTGTACAAGGCGAAATAGTAGGTCGCTGCTCTGATCCAATTTGACCGATAGAGGAACGTTGACCGCACCAGCATAGAAGAGCGCTAGCTCACCTATAATCCACGCGTTGCGCCCTTCAGAGAGCAATGCAGCATTCTCACCCTTTTTGACCCCTATAGCGGCGAGTCCTGCGCCAAAGCGTAGCACTTGGTCGCGCATTTGTGAGTAAGTGGTCTCTTGCCACTCTGCTCCGATCTTCTCCTTCAGGAAGGTATTGTTGGGGAATCTGTCAACTGCTCTTTCGAATAGGTCAATAAGGGTGTTTTTCATAGTTTACGTAGTGTGGTTAAGTCAAAATGTAAATAGCTATATTCACAAAGATAGTAAAAAATGGTTCATTTGCTATATTTAATGACAAAAATGAGGCGAAAAGCACTTTGCCCTTCGCCTCATCTTTAGTATTTGTCTCTATTTTATTTGGTCACAAACTTCATAGTTGAGCCTTGAAGTCCCTTAGATGATATTGTCAGTTGAATATCTCCACTCTCCATTGTCGATTGGAGAATCACCAAACACTTACCATTAAATGCGCTATGTGACGACCCCTTGAATGACTCATGACACATATTGTCTCCATTGTCAACACCTGCGATTGTAGCAGCTCCCGACACCTTGAAGTCAATCATGTTGTTGGCAGTTGGTACTTCGTTGCCATCTTTGTCAACTAATGTACACTCCACATAGATCAAATCCTGAGCACCCTTTCGCATCTCAGTTCTGCGACTCTCTGTGCGGATTGCCGCTGGAGCACCTGTCGTATTGATCACCTTTTGCGCCACCATCGCACCGTTGCGATAGCTTACCGCCTTCAACTCGCCCGGTTCGTATGTCACATCCCATGTCTGGTACTCAACACCTTTTCGGTTGTTTGACTTCTTACCTTGCGAAACACCATTGATAAATAGCTCTACTTCGTCGCCATTCGTGAAGCCCGATATCTTGATCTGCTCACCTTCGTGTCCCTCCCAATTCCAATGTGGGAATACGTGAACCATTGGTTTGTCGCTCCACTGACTCTGATAGAAGTAGAAACCATCCTTAGGGAATCCAGCCAAATCGATCGGTGCGAATGATGACGAACGTGCAGGCCATCCATATGGAATCACCTCACCAAGGTAGTCCCAACCAGTCCAGATATATGTACCCATGATATAGTCACGCTCCTTGATATCCTCCCACGATTTGATCGCTGGAGTTCCGATATAATCACGCTTCTTTGTCACCCAATCGTATGATCCTTCGCTAGAGTAGTTTAGCTTATCCCACCAAGCCATCTCCTCCTCTTTGTTGAAGAAGTATGTGCCGCGAGGGTAGAATCCTTGTGCACTCTCATGCTCTGTGATCACCACCATCTTATATGGGCTAAGTTTGCGCTCAAGCTCCAATCCATCCTCTTTGATATAGTTGTATCCATAGACATCGCTCGCCGCAACTGACTCCGCACGAGGCCACTTATTCCATCCATATCCATGCGCACCATTGGTCACAGGGCGATAATCGAGGTCATGGACGATCTTTGCCAATCTAAATGCGATGGCATCTCCCGACTCATCATGCAGCTGCTCAATCTCATTACCGATACACCACATGATGATCGATGGGTGGTTGCGGTCGCGCATCATATGATCCGTGAAGTCACGATCTGCCCACTCCTTGAATTGTTTCGCGTAGTAGTCAACCGGAATATTATTCTTCACTCCATCGATCATGACAGTTGGCTTTTTGAAGAGCTCCCACTCGTCGAATGTCTCGCTCATGACCAACATACCCATGCTGTCACAAACATCGAGGAACTCCTCCGAAAATGCGTTGTGTGCAGTACGGATAGAGTTACATCCCATCTCCTTCAACTTCTCGATCTGACGCTCAGTTGTGCGACGGTGGATTGCAGATCCCAATGCGCCACCAGCATGGTGTAGACATACTCCTTTGAGCTTAACACTCTCGCCATTCAAGAAGAATCCCTTGTCGTGGTTGAACTCTAGTGTGCGAATACCGCTCTTGTCGCTCTCCGAATATACCACCTCTCCATCAGAAAGGATCTCAGTTTTGATAGTGTATAGATATGGATTCTCGACACTCCACATAGTTGGAGCAGATATCTTGATATCACTCTTATTAACGACTGAGTTACCACTCTCTAACGATATGCTCTCCGTAGTTTGTTGTGCAACAAGATCTCCACAAGCATCGATCACTGTGTAGCGAAGGTCATATTTAGCCGCTGCATCATTATCATTGTTAACGGTTGTCTCGATCGAGATAATAGCCTCATCTTTGCACTTCGAGAAGTCATTTGCAACGATGTAGTTGCCCCAAACAGGGATATAGAGCTTCGGAGTCTTGATTAGGTGAACATGGCGATAGATTCCAGTACCGGTGTACCATCTTGATCCCGGTTGGCTAGAGTTGTCCAATTTAACGGTGATTACATTCTCCTCGCCAAATTTTATATATGGGGTCATGTCGTAGTGGAACGCGATATATCCCATCGGGCGCATTCCCAACAATTCACCATTGATATATACCTCTGAGTTGCGATACGCGCCATCGAAATAGATCTCGAAACGTTTATCTTTGTCTGCGTTATCCGCCACAAAACTTTTGCGATAGGCACATTTGTCGGCAGGTAGCCATGCACCTCGTGAAAATGCAGCATTCTCTTTGCTAAAAGGGCCATAGATACTCCAATCGTGGGGTAGGTTTACCACCTCCCATTTCTTGTCGTTAAATTCCGGTTGCTCAGATCCGGCTGCTTCGCCCTTTGTAAATTTCCAGCCGTAGTCAAAGAGTTCGCGACTGTTTTCGGCTGCGATTGAAAGATTCGCAGTGAGGATTGTAGCTAGCAGTAAAATTGGTTTAATCTTCATATAAAATAGTAATTTAAGTTTCGACGTAGTAAAGATACGAAAAAAAATATGATAGTAGCATATTTCGTTGCTAATATTTGGAAAAATGGTATTAATTCCCTAAGTTTGTGAGTGAAAACCGCATGAAATTTAACCAAAATAGATCTAAAAATGAAGAGACTAGTCTATCTATTAGCGTTCGCCACAACGTTAATAACCCAACCGACTTTTGCTGCACCGGCAAAGTTGTCACGTATCAGCGTGGCTCAGCGCGAGAAACTCGCTAATGAATATTATGTCGAGGATTATGGAGCAGTAGCCGATAGCAAAACTGTAAATACAAAGATGATCCAAGCTGCAGTCGATGAGTGTCATGCAGCGGGAGGTGGTATCGTCACACTCCGTTCGGGAATTTACCTCTCGGGGACAATCCAACTCAAAGATAACGTAACGCTTCAGGTGCGACGTGGAGCGGTATTGCGTGGTACAACAGATCCGATGGATTATTATAATATAGACCATTTTGTGGATGCTACGGGGCAATCACGTGGCGAGTGTCTGGTAGGTGCTATAGATGCAAAAAATGTAGGAATAATTGGTAATGGCTTGATCGATGGCGAGGGAGAGTACTTCAAAGTTAACCTCAATCGCGAGAGAATGAAGAGTTGGGGACGTTCTCAGGAGGATATTGACAAATATTCATCAGTCCGACCATTCTTGGTGCGAATTGTTAATTGTGATGGGGTCTATCTCAAAGAGATCAACTTGAAATCTCCGGGAGCTTGGACTTGTCACCTCTTTGAGAGCTCAAATATTAAGGTTGAGGATATCTCTATTAATGCTCATGTGAATCAGAACAACGATGGAATTGATCTTGACTCATGTTCAGATGTCTTGATCACTGGATGTGATATCGATACAGGTGATGACGCAATGTGTATCAAATCTACCTCTCCAAAGCCATGTGAGAATGTAGTGATCAAGAATTGTAGATTGAAGAGCCATTGGGGCGCAATCAAGATGGGAACTGAGTCGATGGGTGATTATCGCAATATCACGATCTCGGATTGTGAGGTCTACGATACGAATGGTGGTGGAATCAAGATTTTGAGTGTCGATGGTTCCAATATCTATAATGTCAAGATTCATAAGATCAATATGGTAAATGTCGATCTGCCGATCTTCATCCGTCTAGGCGAGAGGTGTAGAACATATCGAGATGCTGCAAAGCGTGAAGCAGGGTCAATCGATGAGTTGTACATATCGAGCGTTACAGCGGTGACCAAATCCCTTGCAGACTCTAAGATTATGCCACCATCGGGAATCTTCGTTACGGGTACGCCAAATGCACGTATCGGTCGAGTGTCGTTGCAGTATATCGATATAACACTTCCGGGAGGAGGTAAGGCGGATGATGCACGTCGAGTTGTGGCTGAGGATGAGACTCGCTACCCTGAGTTTAGCTTCTTCGGGGTTCTTCCTGCTTATGGTATCTATGCGCGCCATATTGAGAAGTTGGAGGTTAAGGGTGTTAAATTCCACCTTACGGGGGATGATGTACGCCCTATATACAAATATGAGGATGTGGATGACACATACCCAGAGTATCCACTTTTTGTAAAATAATAACTCGACAAATTTACTACAATGAATAACTATATAAAACTATTTTCAGCCCTATCGCTCACTTCAGCTCTAATCCCTATGGCAGCCCAAGCTGCAACAAAGAGCGAGAAGCCTAATATACTCATCATCTTTACCGATGATCACCGATATGACTCTGTGCACGCATTGGGAAGTGCCGATGGTGTGAATGGAGCTAACACTCCAAATCTAGATAAGATCATCAACTCTGGAGTATCGTTCAACAATGCCTATCTGCAGGGCGCAAACACCGGAGCTACAAGTACAGCAAGCCGCGCGCAGCTTTTGACCGGACGAGGTGTGTTCGATATCCCGAATGGAAACGGAACGCCTTGGGGGCCTGAGATCAGCTCTTTCCCGGTAGCTTTCCGCGATGCAGGGTATGAGACATTTATAACTGGTAAGTCACACAATGGAACAGATGCCTCGACTCGTGGTTTCACGACGGGAGATAAGATGTATGGCCTTATAAATGGTTACTACACACCACATTTCAGATTACCATGTGTCGATTATCGCGCAGATCAAAAATATCATGAGAATGATGCCTATTATGTCTATGATAATGGCGCGAAGCAGGTGTTGGTAAAGGAGGCGTTGGACTCATTTAATGGTGACCACTCGACAGATGTATTTGGACGTGCGGCGGTCAATTTCATCGAGGAGTATAATGAGGATAAACCATTCTTGATGTATGTGGCATTCCATGCGCCACATGATGTTCGTAACTTCCCTGAGGAGTATCGCTCGATGTATGATGCAAAGGATATCCCATTGCCATCTAACTTTTTGGAGGGTCACCCATTCGATAATGGAGCGATGTATATCCGCGATGAGTGCACAGCGCCTTTCCCACGTACAGCCCAAAATACCAAGGAGCAGATTGCAAATTATTATCGCATGATTTCGCACGTCGATGATTATGTGGGTAAGATGATGGATGCTTTGAAGGCGAAGGGGATGGATGAGAATACGATCGTGGTATTCTCGTCGGATAGTGGTTTGGCGATGGGTAGTCATGGTCTCTTTGGTAAGCAGAATTTGTATGATGATGGCGGAATTCGTGTTCCGATGGTCTTCTCTGGTGCTGGTCTACCGCAGGGCAAGCGACCAAATGATCTCTGCTACTCGGCAGATATCTTCCCGACTCTATGTGGATTGGTCGGTATTGATGTGCCGGAGTCATGTACGGGCCTTAATCAGGCGGCATCGGTGAAGGGACGTTCGCAATATCTTCGCAAGGAGGCATACTTTGCATATATGGATATCCATCGAGCAATCCGCAATGATCGATATAAGTTGATCGAGTATTGTGTTGAGGGAGAGCGCCATACTCAACTCTTTGATCTTCAGGAGGATCGTTATGAGTGCAATGACCTCTCGAAAAATCCAGCCTATGCAGATATCGTGAAGTCATTACGCAAGAGCTTGGTCTCTCATAGCGTCGAGGAGATCGGCAATGTCTGGGGAGCTGAGTTCTGGAATACATATATGGATAGCTACGATCCTGATAAATTGTAAGATGTTGCGAAATATATTATCTCTATTTGTAGTCCTCCTCTCTTGTGTCGATGCTATCTCCAGCAATGTGATTCACTTTGCTGACGCTAATGCGTTGGAGTGTGTTGAGGGGAGTTCAGCGCAAATAGTTGATGAGCGTGTGGTATTTACAAACCATTTAACTGAGGATATCTATAGTTGGTGTCGGATAAAATCCCCCGATGAAGGGTGGGGATTATCAGATGCCGAGAGACTTACAGTCTCCATAAGTAATAACACCGAGCATAGCGTTGACCTGATTCTTTATGTTGTTGAGGGTGATGGTTTTGGATATGTCTCGTCAAAGGTTGAGATACCATCGACAGATAGGGTAGAGGTGAGTTGCAATCTACGCGACCTATACCCAGATGGCACACCTATGTTAGATCCATCACGAGCTGCGTATCTGGAGCTCGTGATGGTTAAATCTGATCGTGGATCGCAGATCACCATCGAGCAGATCACTACCTCTGGTTCGATTGAGCCATTTGTGCGTGATGCCCAATGTTTGGTTGCCCCATCTATGAGAAGTGATTGCGTTCCGGCAGCTGGCCAAAGAGTTAAGTATCACCTTGATGATCAGAGTGATATATATGGAGTTCTCTATCTGCCTAATGATTGGCAATCGAATGGAGTGTGTCCGATGATTGTCGAATTCCCGGGCAATATATTCTTCACCCCTACGTGCTATTCAACGGGTGCTCCCGAGCAGTGTACTATAGGGTATGGTATCAGCCGAGGTGAAGGGGTTATCTGGTTGAGCCTCCCCTTTGTCGATTATTCGAAGGGAGATGTCGCGCTATCTGGATGGGGTGTGGAGGATGATACGGTAGATCACACGATCCGTATTGTAAGAGATGTGTGTGAAAAGTTTGGTGCAGATCCCAATAGGGTGGTTCTTACTGGGTTCTCTCGTGGCGCGATCGCTTGTGGATATATCGGGCTACGTAACGACGAGATATCACAGCTGTGGTGTGGTATGCATATGTGCCAACATTGGGATGGAGATGGATGGCGCGGTGCAAGTTATGATGGTGCGCAGCAGCGAATACTTCGCGGCGCAAATATCCCACAGTTCCACACCGATAATGATGTCGCGGAGTTAAAGTCTCTACTTCATGAAGCAGGTATTGAGACACAGTTCGTTGACTCCAAGTTAGGAGCTCATAGCTGCGCAATGTTTCTCGATAATAGAGAATCTACCATGCAGTTGCGTGAGTGGTTTGGTTCGCTTGTTGAGTAGTCTCTATTCTAGCTGTAAGTAGAGATCATCTGGATAAATAGAATCAAGATAACCATCGCAATCGGATACACGGTAGCGTATGCCACACTAGGGATATTGCTATCCGCCATCGAGTCTGCAGCGGCCAAACCCGGAGTACTTGTCATACCTCCCGTTATCGTTCCAAGCAGGTCGAGCAGGCTTATTTTGAATACTCCGTAACCCACAGCCACCGCAATGATCATCGGTATCATCGTGATAGCAGCTCCAACTCCAAAGAGCAATAATCCGCTCTCTTGAAATGTTGCGACGAGATTTCTACCAGCCGAAGTTCCCACCTCAGCAAGGAATAACAAGAGTCCCAATTGGCGAAGCAGTTGGTTGGCTGGGCCCGACATTGACCATAAAATAGGGCCAGTCTTACCTACAGCACTAAGGATCAAGGCGGCCATCAAGACTCCTCCCGTCAATCCGGGAGAGAATGAGAATCCGCCCGGGAATGAGATGTTGAGTTTACCAAATAGTACTCCCAAAACGATACCCATCGCAATAGGGAAGAAGTCGGTATCAGAGAGTCGTTTCTCATCATTACCAAACAAACGAGCCATATTTGCCAACGCACCTCTCTCACCAACACACATCAATTTATCGCCAAACTTCAAGGCGAGATCCGCAGATGGAGAGATCACGATTCCGCTTCGTCGAACGCGTGTCACGGTACATCCGAAGTTGCGTTGAAGGTGGAGATCACCGAGTCGCTTGTTAACCATTGATTGTTTGGTTATCAGAAGTGATCCAACGATTTGAGTGTGGTGTAGAGGTAGCTCTCCCTCCTCACGCTCACCGACCAATATAGCAAATCTATCTAGTGCATCGTTGCTTCCAACAGCTTGTACATAGTCATTCTCTTCGAGTGTGCTATCTGATTTCGGCATCAAGATGTCATTTCCGTGTCTTATTCGCGAAACAATAACCCCCGTAGTTGTTCTCACCTGTAGCTGAGCCAACGTCTTTCCAAAAACAGCTTTGTGAGTGACTCTGAAGATGCAAGTCTGTAGCTCTGGATATGCTCCGCGTCGCTCTTTTTCGAGTCGTGTTGCTTCGGCTTGTAGGTCAACTCTCATTATCTTAGGGAGCAATTTGACGAATAGAATCACACCGATCACACCAAATGGATATGCAATACCATAGGCGATAGATGCCATCGGCGAATTTGTACTATCAATCGCCACAGCCAATCCCGGGGTACTGGTAAGTGCACCAGCCATCAGTCCTACGATACTTGGGGTGTCGATACCAAATAGATACTTCATGCCCAACGCGGTTAAAGCAGCTGATGAAATGATGAGTAGAGTTATGATGATGAGGGTTTTACCCTTAGATCTAAAAGAGTCGAAGAATCCCGGACCAGCTTGAATACCTATTGTAAAGATAAATAGTACGAGACCAAAATTTCCTAGCTCTTTGGGGATGATAACCCCGAAGTGGCCAAATAATAGTGCGATGAAGATCACCGCTGAGACATCTAGAGAGAGTCCTTTGATCTGTATGCGTCCCAAGATAAAACCAAGAGCCACAATAAGGAAAAGCGAGAAATAGGAGTAATTTAGTAGGTCTAGTATCATAAGATTCTAATGTTACGTTTTTTAACGCGGTAAATTTACATAAAAAATCTAATTTATAGAGTAAATATATGATATAATTTAATTTTTTTTAAGTTTGCTACTCTGTTACGTATGTCATTGTGAAATGAATCTTTTTTTAATAAATATGGGTCATTTTATGTGATTTATAACGCTGTTGTACTTTGTTAGAGTTTTTTGACAAATTACTTGCATTAAAAGAATATTTTTTCTTATCTTAGGGGTTGATTATAAAAGTTTAACCTAAATACTCACTAGATATGAAAAATTACACAACGAAAGAGATTAAAAACATCGTATTGCTTGGAGCTCCCTCAACGGGTAAAACCACTCTCGCAGAGGCGATGGCATTCGAAGGGAAGGTGATAAATCGTAGAGGTAGCATCGATGTCGGTACGACACTCTCTGATAATACCGATATCGAGCGCGACTATAAGCGTTCTATCTATTCTACCATCCTCTTTACCGAATTTATGGGTCGCAAGCTCAATATTATCGATTGCCCGGGCTCGGATGATTTTTGCGGAAGTCTGTTCTCAGCCTTCAAAGTTGGTGATATTGGAATATTTCTCTTTGGTGCACAGAGTGGCTGGGAGGTTGGATCTGAGATTCAGGCTCGTTATGCTCGAATTCTGAAGAAGCCTGTTATAGGTGTAATTAGTCAACTAGATTCTGAAAAGGCTAATTACGAGGCGGCTGTGGAGAGTATCAAAGCGGCAGCGGGGTTGAAGCCAGTTATAGTACAATATCCAATTAATCAAGGGGTCGCTTTCGACTCATTCATCGATGTGTTGATGATGAAGATGTATCGCTTTACGGATACGAACGGAAACCGCGAGGAGTTGGATATCCCAGAGTCTGAGATGGAGCGCGCAACAGAGCTACACAAGGAGTTGGTCGAGATAGCAGCTGAAAATGATGAGGCATTGATGGAGCTCTATTTCGATAAGGGGTCACTCACTCAAGATGATATCAGATTGGGATTAAAATATGGTCTATCGGCTCGTGCTCTGATGCCTATCTTCGTGACAAGCGGAAAGAACGATATCGGAACTAAGAGACTTATGGAGTTTATTATTAATGTAGCTCCGGGGCCAATCGCAGCACCTAATTTCCTATCGACTGAGGCTGACGAGATCGAGGCTGATCCAGAGCAATCAACCGTAGCATTTGTATTTAAGAGCCAATTGGAGCAACATATCGGTGAGATTAGCTATCTGCGTGTTATTCGTGGAAAGTTGACTGAGGGTCAAGAGCTTATCAATGCGCGCACGGGCAATAAGGAGAAGGTCTCGCAACTATTCTCTGTAGCAGGAAAAAATCGAACTAAGGTTACGGAGCTCGTAGCGGGCGATATCGGATGTACCATAAAGTTGAAATCGACACGTACTAATGATACATTATGTGCTGCAAGCGATGTGCTCTCAATCGACCCTATCATCTTCCCAGAGCCAAGATATCGTGCCGCTATAAAGGCTGCAGATGGTGTAGAGGAGAAGATCGGTAAACTTCTTAACGAAGCTAAATTCGAAGATCCAACGCTTTTGATCGACTACTCGAAGGAGTTGAAGCAGACAATTGTTCAGGGTCAAGGTGAGCACCACCTTAATATATTGAAGAGACAAGTTGAGCAGGAGTCAAAACTGAGCTTTGAGTATGTAGCACCTAAGATCCCATATCGCGAGACAATCACAAAGGTTGCTCAGGCGTCGTATCGACATAAGAAGCAATCGGGAGGATCTGGTCAATTTGGTGAGGTTCACATGGTGATTGAGCCATATTATGATGGGATAGCTGATGCAAAGAGCTATCGCGTAGATGGACGAGATATCACAGTGAATGTTAAGTCAAAGGAGGAGCAGGATCTAGCGTGGGGAGGTAAGCTACAGTTCCAAACGGCAATTGTCGGAGGAGCTATCGACTCTCGATTTATGCCAGCAATCTTGAAGGGAATTATGGAGAAGATGGACGAAGGGCCACTTACAGGATCTTATGCACGTGATATCAGAGTTGTGATCTATGATGGTAAGATGCACCCGGTAGATTCAAATGAGATCTCATTTAAATTGGCAGCTCGTAATGCCTTTAAGGAGGCGTTCCGTAATGCAGGGCCAAAGATTATGGAGCCTATCTATGATGTGGAGGTGCTTACCCCAAATGAGTATATGGGATCTGTGATGAGTGATCTGCAGAATCGTCGCGCTATGATACTTGGAATGGAGTCTGACAAGGGATTCGATAGATTGATAGCACGAGTGCCACTTGCGGAGCTATATAGATATTCGACTTCGCTCTCTTCGCTCTCTTCGGGAGCTGCAACATACTCGATGAAATTTGCTTCGTATGAGCAAGTTCCGGGAGATGTTCAGGAGAAACTGTTGAAGGAGTACACCGATCTTGATGAGGAGTAGTCTCTACTCAATTTAATACCACCCCTACTAGAGTAATTTGGTGGGGGTGTCTTTTTACATTTCTATAATTCGATATGCAATATAGACAAGGCTAAGCGCCATTGCTCCACCAAATATCGCTTTGTAGGTTGGGTTTTGCAGCTTCACCTTAAGCATGGCGCCAGCCAGAGCCCATATCGAGATACATATAAATGTTATGGTCGATACCGATAGACTCAGTAGAAATAACTTAGGTAGGGTCGCGGCATCGTAATTCACAAATGTAGAGAGTACGGTGGTCGAGAAGAAATACAACTTAGGATTGATCGCCTGAAATATAAATCCATCTGTGAATCTAGGCTTCGTGTCGCCACTTTTATTCCAACTGATATTCATAATGAGGGTTTTGTACGCTAGGTAGAGAATATATGCAGCCCCCAGATATCGCATCCAATATAGAGCCTCTGCAAGCGATGTCGATGCGGCATAAAAGAGCAGTGTCGCCATAGAAAGAAAGACACAAAATACCCCTGAAATAATCCCCAACATATAGGGGAGTGATGGGCGATAGCCGTAGCGTAGGCTAAAAGATAGCGAGGTGATATTGTTCGGACCCGGAGTGATCGAGGTGACAAGGAAGAATATTATGAAACTTAGAAAATCATTAATCATCTTTTTGTAATACTAGTGGTGCGTTAACTTTTATTTATTTAACGTAATATGCTGAACAACAGATAGATACAACTAAATAATTGTTTTTCGATTTAAAAATCAAAATACTCCACACCCGTCATCCTGAACTTGATTCAGGATCCCTAACTATCAATGTTTCAAACTCTTCGCG
>JBCQTX010000064.1:0-9530 GCA_047174605.1 Rikenellaceae bacterium
TGGTACTGCTCCCATAACTTTTCAAAATCTCTGTAACTTGCCATTTTATTATTTTTTGGTTCGTCACAAAGGTGAAATATTTTAGCTAAATTTCATAGACGCCATTTTTGGGCGTATACACTTGAGCACGCCCAACAGCGCGTTTTTCTCTCTCTTTTTGACATAAAAAATTATCTTAATTGAAACACGTTTCAATTAAGATAATCAATCTTTCTATATATCAATGCGTTACAGCGGTTTTACCAACCAACTATAGCAAGGTGCCCTGTGTAATAGTGATAAAGTAGATTGTAGTCTCACCATTAGTTCCCGTAACCGACAAACTGATAGTTGCCGAACGTGACGAAGCAGTCGTGTTTATGTTCAATGTAAATTTAATGTTCTTTGGATCCGATGTACCGTTAAACGATGGTTCACCTTTAATCATCCTTGTCGCATCTGATACAATCGCCACTACAGGCGCATCAGTGTAGTCCCCATCGAGAGTTACATCAATCTGAACATTACCACCCGTATATGGCGCAAAAACAGATGTCGGAACATTAGCCTCAGCATTAGCCAAACCAGCCTGTTTTACGGTAATGTAGTGTGTGTATCTCTCTTCGTTGTCGTTCTCAACCTCAATCGCAATAAGACCCTCACGAGCATAAGCATCTTCGTTAGCAGCAACTGTGTAAGTCTTTGGATCTGACGCATCATCAACAGTCAACCAATCTCCTGTCGAGATAGCCGTAACAGTAGTCGTAGTAGAACCTGTATCTGTCATAGGAATAGATGTAGCAACGATTCCAGCAGAACCAAATGACATAACAGCAGGTGCAGTGACAAACGCCTCTCCATCCTTGTACTGACGAATCTTAACCATCACAGGGAACTCCTCAGCAATAACATCCTCCGATGTAAGAGTGATTATAGCCTCACGGTACTCGTTCGGATCAGTAGTAGTGTATGCTGCAAGATCGAACTTTATATCACTTGTCGAACTCAAACCAGCGTTAACAGTAAATGTTAACCACTTCTCTGACGAAACAGCCGAAACAGTGCCGCCATTAGTTGTCGTGATTGGGAAAGTAAGGCCAGTTTGCGCTTTGTTGCCATAGCTCATTATCGATGGAGCTGTGATAACACTTGCTGCCTCAGTCGCCTGCGTGATAGTCACGTAGTGGTAGGTCTTGTCGTAAGAATTATCACCAAGTGTAGTCACCAAAAGAACTGCATTGCGATACGAATGTGTCGTGTTGCGAGTCGAATGGTATGTAATAGTACTCCCGCTAAATGATGGACTCCCCTCTGAAGCAAGTAATCCGTGGGCGTTGTCAATAATAATAACCTCCGAAATCTTACCATCAGCTCCAAGGTTTGCGTCGAATTGACGATCCTCAGATGCAGAGTCAATATAAACGTTGTTCGGAACAGTCGCATCCGTTACATCGGGCTCGTTCTGTATGAATGTTACGTAGTATGTGCTCCGATCTGTTGTCTCTGCATTCTCTGAAACAACCTCTACAATCGCCGAACGAGACTCGCCCTGACCACCTTCGTAGTATGACGCCGAGAACTTGATTTCCCTAGAGACGCCTTCTGTGGTTGCAATTGTTAACCAGTTAGCATCATCTCCTGTTGTAGAGATAACGCTTGCCGATACAAGTGTGTTTCCTGCGTCCAATACGTAGTTGAGAGCTGTCGATTCAACCTTCTTGTAACCCAAGTAGATAAATTGAGGCAAGTCGATAGTAGACTCAGCAGGTGCCAATTGACGTATCGCAACCGAACGTACTGTTGTACGGAAATACTCGGTGTTCTCGCTCGTTAGAGTGATGTAACCCTCACGGTATGCACCCAAACTTCCGTCGTATGCCTTCAATCCCAAAGAAACTGTGCCACTATAATCTGTCGCCGAAGCAGCTTTTACAGCGCCAACAGTAATCCAAGATCCAGACCCTGTTGTAGCAGTAACCTTATAAGGTGACGAGAATGGTACATATACTGGGCTTACATCTACAATCTTCTCTCCCGAAGAGTATGTGTAAACCGAGTTAACATCAAGAGATGGCATCTCAGCCTCCCCTTGGATAACCTCAATAAAGTATGTCTCCTTTTTGTAGTTTGTACCCGAAACGCTCACTGCGATAGTACCTGTGCGTGTGCCATTTTCAGCATTGTTGTCCTCTGCCGTGAATGAGATTTCCGCAGTGCCAGATGATACAGTAGGATTCTGATTTGTTGTAGACAACCAATCAACTCCCTTGATAACATCCACAGATACAACTGGATCAGTACCATTTACATCAATATCAAATGTGTATGTGCTCTCGGCTCTATCTGTTGTTCCGTAAGGAATAATATAGGTCTCAGGAACAATCGAGCTCACAGCTTGTGGCTCACCTTGGATGAAGGTGATGCAGTGCATCGATTCATCAACATTATTGTTCGATACAGTGAACGATACATCTACTGAACGACGCTCAGCAGTAGAACCATTGAACTCTTTAACGGTATATTTTAATTCATCCTCCGTGGCAGTCAATGTCAACCAACCATCTGCTCCTGTGCTACCGTCATCAAAGTTGTACGTAACCGAATTTTGATCGATTTTAGCACCATTGATTAGGTTTATTGGAATCGTTACCTCCTTTGCGGCGTTGTATGATAGATAGACAACCGACGGAGCATCGATATGTGGACTCTCTGGCGCTGTCTGACGTACCAATACATCGTAGTAAACTGGGTACTCGTGGCTGTTCGTCACCTTCAATGTCACAACACCCTCACGGAATGAACCTGTCTCGCCACCTGTGAACTCTGTAACACCAATTGTTAGAGGTGATGCATTACTTGTAGCAAGTTGCGTCAAGCTGTTGTTAAACATATCATCTGGAATAGCACTTACAAACTTTACAGCAGAGTTGTTGATAACTTCGAAAGGCAATTCTCTTTTCTGCTCTTCATAGTTGAAGTACTCCTCTTGTGTGAGTCCGACAATACCTGGTGATGCCACTCCCGCCTGTGTAAGCGTGATGTCAAGTGTAGAGGCTGATGAACCACGTGTAGCGATAATTGTGAAGACCGCTGTACGTGACTCGCTCAACTCGTTCTCCTTGTAGACAATAATAAGCCGCTCCTTGCCATCAACCTCCTTAATCTCATATGACTCGATCCAAGTCTGATTGCTAGCATCACCGGTAGTGGTGTATGATTGGGTAGGATTAGAGAATGTAACACCTGTGTTATCGTCTCCTAGAAGCCATAGTGAGATAGAGAAATCATCGCTCCTTGCGGACGTTACATATACTGTAGATAGTGCCGAGATAGCTGGTGCGCCCAAACCACTCTGCGTTACATTAACAGTAGCGTAGTAGGTAGTGTTGCCAACATAAACAGGAACAGTCACTGTGTTCTCGCGGCTAACATCCGAAAGGTTATCGTCTGCGACATAGTTCAGCTCATAGACTCCAGCAGATGACTCACCACCGGAGTTCGTCAACCATGAGCTGGTGATCATAGCAGAGCCAAATGTAGCTGCCTTATTGTCAACAACAATACGCAAGGTACCGTTTGTCATCGCTGCAGACAATGACAAGTCGTTGCAGTAGATAGTTGGTGCGCCTACGCCCGCCTGAGTAAGCTGGATCTCCTTGTAGCAGGTGTTGCCCGCTGCATCAACATACTTCAATCGTAGAATAGAGCTGCGGCTCTCAACATCCTCATTAGCCTCTAGCTCGATAATAGCTGAGCTATTGGTGATCTCAGTTGCACGCTTAACCCATGTGTCTGTCGAACGTGTAACTAGCTCGATATCGGTGTCGGTAAGGTTCAACCAGCTGATTGTGCTTCCAGTAGAGTTTGCTGTGAAGTTGTAAGCTGCGTTATACAAGAAGATCTCTGGTGTGATAGTTCCCTCCTGTGAGATAACAACCTGCTTGCTAGCCTCCTCGCCATTAACAAGTGCAGTTACCGTAACGATAGTGTAACGGCTAGCAGATGTAGCGTTAGCATCAACAGAGACGGTGATCTTGTCGTCGCTAACAGTCGCTGTACACCAGCTGTCGTCTGTAGTAGCTGTGAGTGTAGTAGCTGTGCCATAGAAGTAAACACTCTTCGCAGTAGACTCCGTAGAGGCCTCCTTATCGAAGTTGAGTGATGTAGTCGATAGTGTGATAGTAGCAACACTATTGGCACTCTGCGAGATAACAACTGTGCTGTTAAGTGTCTCGCTGCCATCGTTGCTGCTAGCATAGATCGAGATTGTACCTACACGATCCTTGTTTGTGTCGTTCTCACCAACGGTGATCTGCAAGATACCATTTCCGAAGTAGCTTAGTTGGCTGCTCTTAGTGGTAACACCATCCAACGAGATCCAGCTATTCTCTGAAGCTGCTGTCCATGTGGTGTTCGATGTCACTGCGATGTCAAATGACTCGCTAGCAACTCCTGCCGACAATGATAGTGGAGTGACTGCCAAAGTACACAACTGTGAACTCTGGATCAATGTCAACTCTGAAGTCTTACCATCACAAACAAGCGATAAAGTTGCAGTACGCTCCTCTGATGTGCCGTTGTAGGTCAAGATGATATCGATCGTAGCGCTTCCATATCCATTGCTCAATGATGTGGTACACCAATCCTGATCGCTGCTAATAGTCCACTCTCCGTTAGAGCTGATCTTATAGCTTATGTTTTGAGCCGCCGCGTCGTACTTCATCACCGAAGTGTCGAACGTAGCAACCAAATCCTCGTCCTTAACACAGCCCGTAATGACACTCATGCAAGCAACAAAGAGCCACAGTAGGGTCTGCGTAAAAATATTATATTTTTTCATATTTAGCATATTATTATTATTTTGTATAAACAATATATCTGTCAGCTGCCTTCTGCTCAACGGTTACAAACTGAACAAGAACCTCATCGCCAGAGCTAACGGCAACGCCAATAACGCATGAACGTGTGTATAGTTTTGTGTTCTCCAGAACTTGATACTTAGTGTCGTCACTATTATCCTGTACACACCATGTTGCTGATGAACCGAAGTAGGTGATCGTGCTACCAGCTGTGTTCGAAATAGCCGAAATGGTGAAGTTTCCACTAGTTGCAACTACGTCGATCGTGCTGTCGCTGATCTGTAGATCCAAGCTACCCAAACCAGCCTGTGATACAGTGATGTAGAGGATAGTGGCCTTACCACCGCTAACGCATGATACTGCTACCATTCCGCTGCGTGACTCGCTGCTCTCGTTCGCCTCAACAGAGAATTTGATGATACCGTCATCCTCCGAGATGTCGTAGATCCAATCTACATTGGCATCGAACCCTAGAACACCAACTGCATAGCAGGTAACATCGTAGGTTCCGCCACCCTGAGCTGCCGATACGCTATCGCTATTCAACTCGAAGATTGGTGCGCCCTCACACTCCTGTGTGAATACCATCGTAACCGAGGTAGAGAACTCTGCATCGGCTGTCGATGTAGCTACCACTGTAACGATAGCCGAACGGCTAGCTGCTGTCATATTGTCGCTATCAACACTTACCGAGAAGCTCTCCTCGCCATCGGTGTAGCTAACATCGCACCAATCAGAGTCTGACTGAACGCTGTAGACAACACCTGCGATATCGTTAGATGTGATAGTTACCTCCTTGCTCTCGCCCTGTGTGAAGGCATTGTATGCAAAGCTATATGATACATCTGAAAGGTAAAGAGTACCATTATCGCTCGCCCCCTGGATCAATACGAATGTCGCAGTGACCGCGCTGGTTGGTGAGGTGATAACAATCTCAGCAATGCGTGATGAGTAATTCTCGTTCTGCTCGATACCCGACAAAACAACCATCTCGTCGCTCTTCGATGCGGTCAACCATGTAGCCGAACTCGATACAACCCAGTCCGATACGTTGGTGCTTACAGTGAAGCTATAGTCGCTAGAGTAGTCATATGCGATCTCTCCGTATGCCGCTCCTAGAGTGATGTAGTCACTGTGCGCACCCTGGTAGATGACGATGTTGTAGGTAGCATCACCCGAAGTGATCAATACATTAGCGGTGCGGCTAGATCCCTCAACACTATCAACGATAATGCCGATTGTCTGCTCGCCAGATCCACTCAATGTGGTAGTGTTGGTATCGACAAAACGACACCACGATGAATCGCTCTCGGCGCTCCACTTATTATCAGAGATAACTGTGATATAGTATATCGCACTCTCTGAATCCACCTCGATCATCTGAACGGTCTCCTGAGTATCAGGATCAACCGCCGATGCAAAATCAAGAGGCGTCTCGTTACAACCCACGATAGCAAATGCCATAGCCATAGATGCCAAAGCTATCGTTGATCGCTTAAAAAATTGAATCATATTCATAATTTTCATCTTATTTTTTATTTAACAATCGCTTTGAATGCAGGACAGCCATATAGATCAGCGAACTCAGGTTGGCTCTTTGCACGTACCCTGTTCTTTGAATCTGCCAAACACGCTTGTTCTAACGTAAAGAGCGTTAGTTCGTTGTTCTCGGTGTGGCTATATGCCAACGCACGAAGGTAAAGCAACTCTGCATTTGAGTATCCACTATCCTTCGTTAGCTCAATCACCTTGTCGTATTGACCGTGAGCCAATTTGAGAGCTATTGAGTTTTGGCATCTGCAATCGCCATATATCTCCATCGCCTTCGCATAGTCGCCTCTGATGATATGCATAGTTGCAAGATTTGGCATTGTACTCTTCAAGCTCTTAGCCTTCGCAAAATAGTACTCCGACATCGGATAGTCACCTATGTAGCTCAGCAATACAGCAACATTGCTCGCAATGTACTCGTTCATCTTCATAGATTCAATGCTCTTGAAGTGTTTGAACGCCGCTTTGTAGTCGCCATTCATCGTCGCTGCAACCATAGCGTTGTTTGCACTCTCCAAAGTGACACCAGCCTCGATATCCTCTGCGATGATGTTGAATGGAACCTCCTTGAGCGACTTAACTGCTACTATATACATATCGCAACAGCTCTTTTTGTCACTCATCTCGATAGGGTATGTGTAGTGAGCTGTCACGTTACACTCTCTCAACTCCCCAAAGATACGTAGAATCTCATCACCAAACTCGCTCTTTAGAAGCTCTTTCTCACGTGCATCAAGATCCTCTTGGCTCTTGATGATTGAGAGGATCTGCGACGAAGACAAATCACTTCTGCTCTTGATAACAGTGATAAATGCGTCCCAGTTCTCATCAACCGTGTTGTAAGTTGTGATTTTATCGGTAAAGGCAGGTATGCTCTCGTTTACCAATTTCTGGATTAACATTGTACGACACTCAGCAAGTCTCCTGTTTTTAGATAGCGGACCATCGGGCGATGATGCCACCTTGATTATAACCTTGTCGAGTGTAGCACCCTCTTTTTGTAGTTTTGCGATTGTGCCAACCAACTTCTCGAAAGGTGCGCTGAACTCCTTTTGGTCAACCTCACACTCACTCTCAACGAATACCGACTTGTCGCTGAAGTTTGTCTGCACAAGATCCGACCTCGATGAAGTGTAGAGATACATACGAGGGTTGAGATTCATAAACTCATTACCTCCAAAAGTTGTTTTGAATGTCGACTTAACAGTTTGGTATGGGTTTGTCAAGTTAAGTGTGTCGATAGTAGGTCTCGCATCAACCTCCTTGCGACAGATCCAGTTGCTATCATAGCGACGTATAGATACTCGCTCGCTCTCGACAATTAGCAACGCACCGATCGCCTCGGTCTCAGCATCAATCACGCACTCGTAGGGCAATGAAACGCCTGTTACAACCTCTTCCCATAGAGGCATACGATACGATGAACCATACACTTGGGCTGTTGCTCTACCGCTTTTGCGGTCGCCAAAGCTCACCTCATCAGCCTTTGCCGATTTGTAGTTCATTCCCTCGACAATAATTGTTGGTAGCTCTCTCTTCCAATCACCATTAACTAAGTATGGACGATATATGCGAGCGTTGTCGATACCAATGTTCCTTGCAGGTATATTGATTTCAAACGAGATAGGAATAACTCCATCTCTCTCAATCACCAATTCTCCTTCGGTAGTAGTCGGAGTGTAGGTTATCTCTTTGCACTCTCGTGCCGAGGTCACTCCTACGCACATCAGCATTGACAATAGTGTCGCTGATTTTATATTGAAAAATCTCTTCATAGTAGCGTATAATTATCGGATAATATATGTAATAGTAATGGCAGCTTTAGTTATGCTGAATCCATTTTTAATGTTATCACCATAATAGATTATGTTGTCTGGACTCTGAGGTAGTCCGCTCTTCTCATAATCTCTACGGGTCCAACCAGCTCCAATGTTAGCGGTTGCTCTCCATCTTGGGCTAAACGCCAACGAGTAACCATACGAGAGACCGACACCTGTCATCCAACCATCATAACGGTAGAGGTTGCGACCAAAGTCGTAATTCACATACATACTGTGAAGACCAACAAAGTGACCAGTGAATTTGGTCTTTAACCAATAGCGGAACTCAGGTTGCACAGCCCAAAAGCGTGTCGATTTACCATCGCTACCCGTAAATGGATTGTAGTATCCATCGATAGCTGCGGTGATATTCGGGGTCAAAGCGGCTTCTGCTCCAGCATTGATTGTCCCGAATGCCGCCCACCCTGCCAGGTTAGTGGTAACACCAACCAGCTGGGCTCGAGAAGTTGTTGCTATAAATAGGCAACAACCTAGAAAAAAAAGGAATTTTTTCATTTAGTTTGTTATTAATTAGTAATTGTGTAAAAATTTCGTCATCTATTTCCATCAAAAAACAGCACTATGAGCCGCACCAGCTCATTGTAATTTAGAGCAATATGCTCTTTTGTGCTAAGTTTCAAGCTTCTTACAGTATTAATATTGTCGCAAAAATACTTGTGTTTACAATCTATGTCTTTTATCCTATGTTCTATTGTATCATCTTTTTCCTATTAAATAGAGAGTAAAAACCGCACTAAATACTCTAATTCATAAAGTATTACGCATTACTGTCTATGTGCATATATTAGTCATTTTTTCACGCTCTCTTGCAAAGAGATGCTTTTCATCTGCAAAGGTATATAAAATGAACTACTTGACCAAATTTAATATAGTATTTCTCAAACTTTAAATGGCATAAATAAAGGGTGTTTAGTAAAAACACCCTTTATTTTATTGCTATTGTGTTAATACACAATAGTTTATCAATTCTTCGTATCTCTTTGCAAGAGACTAAAAAAAATGCTAAACACCTACCTCAAAAGTTTCAAAATCATATTGTTAGCTTTATCGACAATAGCCGTATCAAGCGAAGCGAGGTATATCTGTGTCGTTGCCTCAGAGTCGTGACCCATACCCTCACTAATTACAGAGATAGGCACATTCTTACTTTTTGCAACGCTCGCCCACGAATGCCTTGCTACATACATAGTTAGCGGAATGGGCAATGATAGTTTCTCTGCGATTTTTTTCAGCCGTGTATTCACAAAATAGAGTGCATTCTTATATTGCGACCTATCGCTATCGCCCGCCACTTTAATTA
>JBCQTX010000065.1:0-7607 GCA_047174605.1 Rikenellaceae bacterium
CTGATAAATTCGGTCGCCTATTATTGACGCACTGCAACAGTGCCGAGATGATGACGCGTTTCCATTTGAGGCTACGCTAAGGCGAGTAAGCATAGGTAAAGGGTCGATTTTTAATTTAATTAACAATGAGAATAACACAAGGAACAGAGGGGGTAGCGCTTACGGAGTGCATAAATCCGCAAAAAAACAAATGGATGATCCGAGCAGACGTTCAGCCTAACATCAATGAGGATGGTGAGCAGCAAGGAGTGAGGTATTACGAAGAAGAACTTAGTCACGAGCCGACAGACGAAGACTGGGCTGAGCTAGAGCTTAATGTATCGATCTCGAAAGCCAACGAAACAGCTACTATAGACAAGTATAAGTCGCTAGTAGATAGCGTGGATTTTTCGACCCATCTCGAATTGGCTCAGGACATACCTAACACAAGTGTTAGATCTTGGGAGTCATACATGGGTGAGACTCTACCAGCAGGTAAAATGGTAGGTTATAAGGGTTACAATTATGTTTCGATCACCGCTATTCAGGTGATAGATGTTTATGCTCCAACGCTAGCAGTCAACAACTACCAATTGTATCAAGGTAAGTATGGCTATCAGTGGATCAGTGGAGAGTATATAGACTTAGGCTATACCCGCTACTACAATGGAGTGCTTTACACGGCTATTCAAAAACCTAGCGACAATATCGCTAGTCCTGATCTTGTGCCGGCAATCTGGGAGGAGGTGTAACATGAGGGTAATATTGTACATACACCAACTACCGCAGCACCTATTAGGGCTACTACTATTGTGGCTCTATGATGCTGAGTACTTCATGCAGATAGATGGGTCTAAGCTCTATGTAGCGGATAAAATGAGCGGTGCAATTAGCTTAGGTAACTACATAATCATGTCTAACTACTCGTCAACTAAAGAGCTAACTCAATACCATGAGTATGGACATAGCAGAGATTCTAGACGTTGGGGATGGCTTTACTTACTAGTAATTGGCCTACCTAGTATTCTCAATGCTATGTTTGGGTTCACCTCATTTTACTATGACTTCTGGACTGAGAGACGCGCTGATCGGTTAGGTGGTATCACGCGTGATGAAGATAATAATCGGGTATTAACAAACAAAATTTAAAACAATGGAGACAATTTCAAAACTAATCGCAGCGATTCAATCGCTATTCGCTAGCACAGCAGCAACACGTGGAGTATGGAGCTTCGCAATCACAACTATTTTCCTCACTTTGTGTCCCACTATATTTGGCGATGTTGGGTGGATAGCACTAGCAATCCCAGTCGCATACGCAATCTTTGTGGAGCTATGCCGTGTTAACACCGAGCACGGAGCGCCTTACTTCAACAAGATCAGTTGGAAAGCCCTGATAGCTGATGGGGTTGGTATTGTTGTGGGTGTTTTCGTAGCGCTTATGTAGGGATGGATATAACGTCAATAGTTATCTCTATTGGCTCGCTAATCCTAGGCGGTGGAGGTGTCGGGGCATTTATGTATTACCGCGAAAACAAGAGGGCTAAACACCTTGATAATGAACGAAAAGTACTAGACAACACCAAAGAGCAGGCGGAGCAGTGGAAAAATTTATATCTCGAAGCAGAGCGCAAGAGTCAAGCTAAGAGCGCCAAGATGGAGACCCTTTACAACACTATTGGCAAAAAAAATACAGAAATAACTAAACTTAATGGACGGCTATCAAGGGTTGGGTTGTTGAGGTGCGACGAAGTGGGTTGCCCAGCACGGAAGCCTCCTATCAATACAATGAGCACGGAATTAGACGAAAAATAAAAGATGAAAACAATAATAATGCTACACTGTAGCGCAACAAAAGAGACAGTCGACACACCATACGAGACAATCGAAGCAGGGCATAAGGCTAGGGGCTTCCGAGAAATCGGATATCACTATTACATTCGTAGAGATGGTACAGTCAACAAGGGCAGAGACGAGAGCGAGGATGGCGCGCACTGCATAGGGTATAATGGTGTGGCCATCGGCATCTGTTACGAGGGTGGTCTTGACTCAAATGGCAATACAAGAGACACGAGGACAGTAGCCCAGAAGAAAGCCATACCACTGCTCATTGCGGATATCTTAACTCGTCACAAGATAACCCGTATTTGTGGCCATCGAGACGTTTCGCCAGACACCAATGGTAATGGCGTGGTTGACTCTTACGAGTGGCTAAAGGCGTGCCCATGCTTTAATGCAGAGGTGGAATATAAGTCAATGCTATGAGTAAGTATCTGCTAATAATCATTATGATACTAGGCGGAGCGCTAGCGTTTTTGTGGAATAGGTTCGACAAGGTGACAGCGGATAGAGATCGCATCAAGATGAACCAGACGGTGTTGATTGGTAATCTCACCCATTACAAGCTCCGTGACTCGCTCAATGCGATATCTATTCAGGGATTGACTCTCAGCAGAGACGAGATCAAAGAGGAGTGCACAGAGTTAATGGATCTGCTTAGCGATATGAGTATCAAGGTTAAGAGATTGGAGAGTTCAACAACCACAGCTATCAAAACGGTCGTCAAGGCGGATAATATACCGATCATGGAGGATAAAACCCCGATGATGATAATCGACACCATTATCAGAGCTCCACTAGTGCAAGCCTTTGAATGGAATAACGCATGGACGGAGGTTTATGGCGAAATTATAGATGATCGGGTAAACCTAGAGGTGTTTTCAAGAGATACGCTTCAACAGATCATCCATCGTGTGCCGCGCAAGGTATTGGGATTCATCCCGTGGGGCACTAAGTATATTCAACAGGAGATCGTGAGTATGAATCCAGATACGGAGATTGTTTATAGTGAACATTTGAGATTTGCGAAATGAGAAGGTCAAGCATTATCAACATCCAACACGCGTTTACTCTTAAACGAAAAGAGGATAGTAACAGCGAGGAGGGTGAAAATGTAGATGATACTACGGAACAGTTATACAGTGAGTGGTTTCCATCTACAGAGTATAAACAATGGCAGATAATCACGCATAATGACGTGAGTTATATTGTCATGCAGGATCACACCTCTATAGAGGGATATGAGCCTGGCGACGATAGTATGCTAGCCCTCTACATGATATATAGAGGTACGGAACAGGATGGTTGGATCGAGGGCGAGTATGTCAAACGGGGCTGGATAAGGATCTATGAGGGTATAAGTTATACTTGCATAGCAGAATATGCAGGTGCAAATATCGCCACACCCGATACGGCTCCATCTGTATGGAGTTAATATAACGCATTACCTCATGAGGCGAATGGATTGAGGAAAAAAATAATATAATATTATGGCAGAAATGGATACAGCAACTGCATTGTTGTTGAGCCGCAGACGTGGCGGTGGTTTGGCTACAGCGATTGGATTTGGAGCAGCTGCTCTAGGCGTAGCTTTGGTTGGAACATACGCAGTCAATCAGGCATCAAAGGCTCGTGCTCACGGAGTAGAGGAGGCATCAAAGGCGTTTAACGCAGGTCAAACAGAGGTGCTCCGCATCTTGGCAACTCAGCAAGGTGTTGAGCGCACTTCAAGAGAGACGTGGCAGAATTTCAACACCCCTTCGATGACTAACTACATTGATGTAGCAGCAGGTGCGGGTTCTGCATCGGGTGCTGGAGCATCATCTACTTCAGATGCACTCGCAGCAGCTTTTATTGCTAGCCAAGGTGGAAATAATGGTCAGGTATGCCCATCACCAGTGGCATTGTACACACCAGCGCAGCCATTCAACGGATGTTGCAACGGCTAATCAGCGACAAAGAGTAGGGGTAAAATCCTACTCTTTGCTAAAAAAAACAAACGACATGAGTATATTTAGCAAAGAATTAGACTACTCCCAACTAGACACATCTAGTAAGGTAAATGCAAAATTATCTTGCCTTAAGATATGCAACAACGATGTCGCAAAAGCTAGAGAGCTTTACGATTTTGTAATGGGTGATTTGGCGAATATTCCAGAAGTCACCTTACCACCAGATACGATGCTGGATCAAGCAAAAAAAATAGCATCCGACACATGGGGTTTTCTAAACAATAATCAAGATCAACTCGTACAGCTGTACACAGTGTATCAAGCCATGAAAAGCGGATCTACCCCAGCAGAATTGCTAGGGTTAACAGCAGCAACTACAGAAATACCAAGTATATAATATGTTAGGAGTTTACGACTACACAAGCAAGATTTTCGCAGAGTCACAAGAGGAGGTAGATCAATTCACAGCTGAGCTCATGTCTTTTATAAGGGAACAAAGAGCAGAAGGTCGACCCGTGACCGCTACAAAATTAACTACAGCACTCATAAATTGGAAATCCAATCCAATCGTTAAAAATCATATTAATAATCACTTTAAAATATAAAGACATGAATATAGGTCAGTTTTTAAAGCAGATCTTCGATCTGCTAGTCAACGTGCAAGAAATCGCCATCAGCAACAATAAGTATGCCCAGGCAATAGAACAGAGAGTCGCTAAGTTAGAGACAGAACTCAATATTGACATTGAGCAAAAAGAGGATACCCCAGAAGTATAGGTAATAGCTCCACCTATGTTAAAGAGAGCGTAAAAAATAATTATATGAAAACAAACACAAGGTTAAACAGTCTCATTAGGGTTGAAAAGTTTGAAGTAGACGCGCAGAGCCAAATATTTTTGGCAACATTAGAACATCGTTTGTGTGGTGGTCGCAGATTATGCGCAACATCTAGTTACCAACCATCAGTAACGATGTCATACAAGATCCTCAGTGTCACAAGCGTAGGTCAAGACACTTACAATGTGCTCATACAATACACGGGTGTTTTGAGTTACCTTCCTTATGGTGGCAATTGCTGCAACCCATGCCCACGCACAGAAACACTGTTCGGGTTTATCAACGCTCCAGTCTACGCAACAGGCACAGCACCAACTATAGCGTCTCTATCAATCGACACAACAGGCTCAACGCCTATTGTGACGCCTATCGTAGATGATTGTAATCCAATCACTAACGATATTATCACATCTACTGTATTCACTTTAAATAAGTAGCCTTATGGATGATTTGGAGATAATGGTGGTTTGCGGGTGTTTTGATAAGCATGAGCACCGCGAAGTGGCAGAAGTTGGTGTATGTGAACAATCAAAATATTGGGAGCAATCCGCCAGAGCAAAATACATGGAGCAATATGGTGTTCACTTCAACTGCAACACCGCACCCTTTGCCGTATCAAAACTCGTAAACATGGATAAGTCCAAACACCATTGGACGTGCGAGGAGGTGCGAGATGCAATCAAGCCGCTAGGTGTGGTGTTGACCAATGCCAATAAATGGGATGCTTGTTATTTGGCTAATATGTATTACTCAGACTTATGTGACAAAACAAAGATCACGGATGCTACAATATTACAAATGGTGGCATACAAGATGGGCGATGTCGACGCAAAAGAAGGTGACATCTACACTGAGTGGGAAGCGAAGATGATGAATCATTGCGTTGAAATTGATTATGAGAAGATGATTTAGTAGCCCTACGCTATCTAATGCATTAAGCTAGGTTAACCGCCTAGCTTTTTTGTATAAAGAAAATGGAGAAATCTTTACACGTCGGGCTCAATGTGTAAAGATTTTGCGGTTTTCTTTACATAAAATTCACCTCAAAAATCCAGCGGTGAATCCAGCGGTGAAAAAAAAGTTACGCAAACCGCCCTTTTGCGTAACAAAAACACCCCTTAAACGTTGATGTATAGCTTATATCGCGTATGAGGGGTGTTTTCCGTACTCGGAGCGGCAGTAATAACCCTCACGGTAATACATTAAATATCAATACGTTAACAAAATCCATCTTTTTCAAGCGGTGAACTTTTGGGTGAATTATTACTTGAAAAACGGATGATTAGCCAATATTTCCGCATTTTCTTCTGCTCCTACCTTTATATACTTCATAAATGTACTCTCTTTTGTGTGGCCGGTGATCTTCATTACACCCATCGTCGGAACTCCAGCTTTGTAAGCGTTGGTAGCAAACGACCTACGAGCCGTATGAGTGCTGATCAGCTCCCAGCGCTCTTTGTGTTCCGTGACCAATCGACCACCGATCCGCCTTGATGTAACAACCTTTCCGGTTATGCCACTCAAACGCCCTAGTTCCTTGACTGCATCGTTGAGCTTTTGCTCTGTAGGTGGTTTGGTTATATCTATGTCACCCTCTAAAATCTCTCTCACAACGGAGTTGATCGGGATGATAACCTCCTTATTAGTCTTTAACGTGCGTATACGTATCGTATTTTCGTCTATCTCTGCATCTTTGAGTCTACGTATGTCCGAGATCCTTAAACCTGTATTTGCGCCTAATAAGAAGAAAACACGTGCCTTTGTTAGACTCTCCATCTTTCGGAGCAGGTCGGAGTCACGGGATTTTGGGTAGATCTCTTTCAAATGCGTTAGTGAAATATCCAGATCGTGAATCCGTTGCAGCTCATCAGTGTTGAGGTAGATAGTATCCACCGCTCCGCTGGACGAGGTGAACCCCTTGGACTCTATTCCAGATAGATTGTGCAGCTTGTCGACCTCTCTAGCCTCTCTGTAGACTTGCTTAATGACTTTGATTGCCACTCCAAAATAACTATCCCGATAACCCAACTTGGCGAAATACGTTGATAATTCTACGTATAGCGTCATATCTATGTCTTTAAACGACAACTTCGATTTTCGAGTCCTCTCGTACTCTCTGAGTTTATTATATACAGTGGTGATAGATCTGGTAGTATTGGGGCTCTTAGACGCTCGATAACGCTCAATATACCCCTCCATATAGTCCAGAAAGGTAGGAATCTTCTTCTCCTTGGCTTTTGGTCGACCCTTATACTCCAGATCCATTGCCTTTCGAAACTCCTCACTCGTCGGAGGCTCTGGCGCTGACTTGAATTTGGCGATCACCCTTTTGGATGCTGACTCCAATTTATCTAGTATCTCATTCGAGAGTGCGGCATCCTCTCCATTGGCGAGTGTTTGGCGGAGTCGCTGGGTCTTTTTGTTCCACTCTTTCACCTCCACGCTCACGCCCGATGGGTAGAAGTATTTCCCACCCAATGCGTATATCTCCATCTTCACGGAGCTACGTTTGTTTTTTGGTTCACGGAGTAGATATTTTATCATTTTTATTGTAAAATTCGTATATTTGTGGAGGGTTAGATCATATTTTAGTAGTTTTAGGTTATTTAGTGGGGGATCTCACTTCTCGCAAGGGGGGTGGGATTTTCTTTTGTTTAAATTGTTTTTAATTATTTGTTTTAGACCATTTAAAAGCGATTGATTATCAGGGGGTTAGGTCACTTGTTTGTTAAAAATGGCGGTTAAATTGGTCTTTTTATTGGTCTTTTAGACAAGGGTTTAGACAAAGGGTGATATGTGCAAAAAGTGCACATGCTTTGTCTTGACAGATTTTGGCAACTACCAATTATCATAATTATTGCGTATTGTGCCTAGTTCCTCGATCTCCGCTACTACTTTTTTAAAATTAACATACGATCCATACAAGGCGAGACCAAGCGCATTATTTTTAACTCTCATCTTACGCCAGCTTATCCCCTCGCTCAAACATTGCGTATCCGT
>JBCQTX010000065.1:7707-9095 GCA_047174605.1 Rikenellaceae bacterium
GTTTGATTCTAGGTCGTTATAGATCAGATCATCTACAAATATTAGTAGCGCGAGCTGCTTATCATCAGTATTTATATATTTTGCACTAAAAATAGATTGAATATTTGTTTTGGCGAGATTATACGCATCAAGCGCACTGTGTTTCGTCTCGACTACCTCTCTATATTTAACCACACCATCTATGATAGGAATCTCAAAATTCTCGTATATAGGGGTGTATCCATTGCTTTCGTACCCATTTAGTATAGATACATTGAGTGTGGAGTCTCGACTCATTAAATCGAACATTTGTTGTTTAGATGGTTTTGCTCCATACGCGCATGGCAATATTGTTGTCAATAATAATATTGTAAGTAATTTTTTCATATTGTTAAAATTTAGGTATTATTTCAAACTCATAGCCATCAAGACTCGATCGTTATTATCTGTTGAAATCAATAGTTATTTGGCGGCGATAGATGCTACAATGCCATCGCTATTTTTTTGATACAGGGTGAGACAACGCTAATACAAGCAAACCGATTAATGGCGTAAAGAATAAACACACGAAAAATAGCGGCCAAAAGCCACAGGTTCTATCAGGTCCAAAGGAACCTATAAAAAGAGCTATCAAAACCCACACCAGTGATAGCAGTAATAAAATGCCCATAGTTGTAATATTTAGTTGTTAGTTAATTTTTCAATCACCGCAATCAAGCGGTTCGTCTTTTGTTTCTACATTATCATTAAAATTTAGGTATTATCTGTTTCAGTCCACCGAACTCAATTACATCGCATCGGCACATATTACATATTTGTTAATTTCTTTATTACCGCTATTAGTTCGTTCATTTGGTTATCCTTTTCCTTAAGAAGACCTATAAACTCTTGGCGTTCCTTATATTCACATTCACCACCCATACCTTCGATAATTTGTTTTACGTGGGCGTTATCGCCTTTTACTACGCTGTTTTGGGATATAGGCTTTTCGCTATTTTCTTGGTTAATTTGGCTTGTTGGTTCTTTTACGCCTAAGAGTTTATATATACTTATGTTAGTTACCCTTGCTATTTCTTCTAATAGACCGGACTTTACATCATTAGCTTTAAGCGCAGAGTGCAAACGCTGGTCGTTATCATAGCCCAACAAATTTGCAACGTCAGAAAGAACATACCCTTCTTCCTTGATTATTTTTTTTATCTCTTCTCCCTTCATAATCAGATAATTACATTAGGCAAACAAAAAAGTTTGCCAAAAACCAATAAAAATGTTTGTGTATCCCAACAAAAGTGTTTATATTTGCGGTATGATAAACAACAATATCACAAATATAATCAAATAAACCAATAAAACAAATAGCCATGACTACCCCAACACTTACCTATACATTAGGCCAGAGAGCTAAGATC
>JBCQTX010000066.1:0-8645 GCA_047174605.1 Rikenellaceae bacterium
AAAGTCTGTGTCGAGCGGATTATGTTTTCCTTAGCGACTGTTACAGTAAGTATTATCGCAATTAAGGAACCGCCGTATGCGGAACCGCACGTACGGTGGTGTGAGAGGTCGGAAACGAAAGTAGGAGGAAACTACTTACTTTCGTTTCCTCCTACTCGATTGTGTGACCGATATTACTTGATGCGCTCGTAGTACTCGCGTGAGCGTGTGTCGACGCGGATCTTGTCGCCTGTGTTGATGAACAATGGTACGCGAACTGTTGCTCCTGTATTTACTGTTGCTGGCTTCAACGAGTTTGTTGATGCTGTATCGCCCTTGATACCCGGCTCAGTGTATGTAACCTCCATATCTACGATTGGGGGAAGCTCAGCTGAAAGAACCGCCTCCTTCTCTGTGTGGAACATAACCTCAACGATCTGGCCATCTGCCATAAGGTCGTAGTTTGTGATGAGGTTCTTGTCGATGTTGATCTCCTCGAAAGTCTCGGTGTGCATGAAGTGAGCTCCCAAATCATCCTCATATGTGAATTGGTATGGGCGGCGCTCGATACGTACGATCTCGATCTTTGATCCTGCTGAGAAGGTGTTATCTACCACACGTGCATTCTCCAAGTTTTTGAGCTTTGTGCGGACGAAAGCTGGGCCCTTGCCCGGTTTCACGTGTTGGAACTCTACGATTTGGTATGTCTTGTGATCTAATTCGATACACATACCATTTTTGATATCAGCTGTTGTAGCCATGTTTATATTGAATTTTTAGTTAAATTTTCGCTTTAAGTTGCAAACTTACATAAAATTTCTCAATTATTATGTCTCTATAATAAAAAATATCACTCATATTGTGATATTGCTGCTTGGTGTGTGGTTGGATTTAAGGTCTTTTTTTATGTTTGACCCGAGATTTTGCATCCTGCAAAATTCGGGAGATCCCGGATCGGAGTCCGGGATGACGAGTGTGGAGGTGCGTGATGACGGGGTGTGGTGATGATGGAGTGTGACAGGATGACGGGTGAGGGTAGGAATAAAAAAACGGAAGGGAATCTCACGATTGCCTTCCGCCTGTGAAGGGAGAACCCTTCAAACTACTAACCCAAACTTAAATAAATGAAGAAACCTAACTAATTGAGACTTGCTCTCTCAGTTACATTGTAGAGAATCGCAATTAGTGTGCCATTCTTAAGTAATTGGGTGATAATTATATGGTTATTCCGCCGATGGGAACTTCACATTATAGATCAAATGCTCCACGCCGCGAACAAAATTGCGTTTGTCGAGCTTTGGGGAGAAGACATAGCAGTCGATCGTGACCACCTCGCCACTCTGTGTGTCGATAGTTGAGAAGCTCACAAATGGCCCCCCCATAAAGTCCCCTTTGACATCCCAAAGGCCATGCATCTCGGCCCATAAACGGCCATCGAGGCGGAAGGTGCGGTAGTCGGGGGTGTAATCCATAAAGGTGGTCATATGTGACCCGTTGCTTGGGCCGGGGATCAGCGCGGTGAATTTGTTGCGTGCCGCCATCAGGTCCTCTGCAGAGAGGGATTTTGCCCCCTTCGTCGCTGGATACTTATATATAATGATGCCTTGGCTCGCGGTAGGGTATTCGTAAGAGAGCCACAAAAAATCTTCGCCCTCATTGCGTAGGGTGTAGCCCATAGGGATCTTCATCTCGAAGCCAAACTTATCCTCGATGAGCGAGTTGAGACTCTTTACGTTGAACTTCGCAGCGTAGTCAATGGCGCGATCGCGCTCCGCACGATTCAGTATCTCGACGATCTGCTCGCGATTTTCACTCACATAGCGTGTGATATCTTGCTCGGTAGGGCCTGAAATCGTCACAACGACTTGTGGTGAGGCATAGAGATCGTATTGCACAGTGGCGGAGGTTTGATCGAGTTTCGGGTCGATGTTGTTGACCAATATATTGCGATGTTTGGTGACGAGGTTGTTATACCCCTGATTTGTCACGCGTAGAACATCGAAATAGGGTTCCGTCTGTTGTAGATAGGGGATTGGCGCGGTCAACACCGAACGGAGCGTGTCGCCCAGCTCGCCCTCCCACTGTGGTTGGTTGGCAACCACAATCAATTCGTAGGGTGCACCTTGGGAGGTGACGCTGTTGGAACTTACTGTGTGAAGCGCATCGCAGCTCACTATGGTTATTAGTGCGGCAATGGATAGGATGATGGTGGAAATCTTACTCATTTTTACTATTTTTTTTACAAATATATTGTTTTTTTTGGTATTTTATTACTTTTGTAGAAAATATAACTCCATGAGACTGAAGCCCCCAAAATTCCTACGTCGTCTGATGCCCGATCTAATATGGGAGATCGAGGATCAGGACTCTCTCTTCCTCACCTTCGACGATGGGCCGACTCCCGGTATCACGGAGTGGATACTCTCTACTCTGGACAAGTACAATGCCAAAGCGACTTTTTTCTTGTTGGGGCGCAATGTGGAGCTATATCCCGAGCTATATCGCCAAATTGTTGAGGCGGGACACGCTGTAGGGAATCACACATATTCGCACCAAAAGGGGTGGAATATGTCGCTTGAAAGGTATGTTGAGGATGTGGAGTTTGCAAATGGATATATCGAAAGCAACCTCTTTCGACCACCCTATGCGCAGATAACACCTTCGCAGGCGCGGTTTTTGGCTAAGCAATATAAGCTCGTGATGTGGGATGTCTTGTCGCGCGACTACTCCAACAAAGTCTCGCCAAAGGGGTGTTTGAGTAATGTCACCAAATATCTGGCTGCCGGATCGGTTGTGGTTTTTCACGATAGCGAGAAGTCTTTCCGCAATATGAGTTATGCGCTGCCGCGAACATTGGAGCATGCGCAGAGTTTGGGTCTTAAGTGTCGAAAAATTGAGTTATGAAGATAGTAGTGGCGATAACAGCGGCGAGTGGCGCGATATATGCCAAGCAGATTTTGGAGCTGCTGGTGGCGGATGAGTGTGTCTCACAAATCGCGGTGGTCTGTAGCCGGTCGGCTCGTGAAGTGGCTGCTTATGAGGGGGTTACACTTCCGGTTGATGATAAAATTACGGAGTATAATCACGATGATATGTTTGCCCCTCCTGCTAGTGGATCAGCTTCGTGGAGCGCTATGATTGTCGCACCCTGTAGTGTCGGGACTATGTCGCGGATCGCTACCGGGGTTTCGGACTCTTTGATTACTCGCGCTGCAGATGTTATGCTTAAGGAGCGTCGACGGCTGATTCTTCTGGTGCGTGAGACACCACTTTCGCTGATTCATCTTCGCAATATGGTGGCTCTTACTGAGGCTGGGGCTATTGTGATGCCTGCCTCTCCTAGTTTTTATGGTGGGGCTCGTGATGTTGAGTCTTTGGCGCTTACTGTTAGTGGTCGTGCTGTTGAGATGGTTGGTGCTGTTGGTGGTGTGGTGGAGTGGCGTGGGCGATGGTAACTTTGGGAACTGCCTCCGGCGGGCGGGGATTGCACCCCCGCTGGTGCGATTAGTCCGCTGGTGCGATTAATTTATAGCCACTTTTTGAAGCGGAAGTACCAGATTGTGAGGCATGAGCAGAGCAGCATCAACCCCACAGCGAACATATATCCCAGTGGGATAGTCATCCCATTCTCCAACTCATAGGCCCAACTTAGCTCCGGCATAAACTTAAAGTTCATACCATAGATACTCGCGATCAACGTCGCAGGCATGAAGATCACACTCGCCACAGAGAAGATCTTCACGATCTCATTCTGCTCGATATTGATGAGTCCCAACGCTGAATCTTGTATGTAGTCCAACCTCTGAAAAGCGAAATCCGCATGGCTAATCAGAGAGTTAACGTCCTTGATCATCAGCTGGAAGAGCGGCTGGATGTCGCGCGGAAAGCGATCCGAGCGTAGGATCATCCATATTATTCGCTGTCTATCGAAGATATTCTCGCGTAGCATCATCGTATTCTCCTGCAGCGTCGCGATTCTTCGGATGATCTCCTTGTCGATATTATCCTCACTCGCGATATCGCGGCTCAACGCTGCAACCATCTTCGCTGTCATCTCCACAAGGTCGGCATCATAGTCGATGCGCACCTCGAGAAGGGTCGAGAAGATATGGTATCCCGTAGGGTAGATCTTGTGGTTCATCTGGAGTCGCTTCTCCGCATCGCGGAAGGTGCGCATCTCGAGTGGGCGAACCGACACTAGCGCCTCTGTCTCGGTGATGATGAATGAGACGGGCTCGATGGTGAAGGTCTCCGTACTTGGGATGAAGAAGTTGGAGTTCATCGTCACCGTCTTTTGCGTCTCCGAATATTTGGATGTTGTCTCGATCTCCTCGATCTGTTGACGAGTTTGGAGCGAGATCCCCATGAAATTTTCGACAACCTTCTGCTCCTTGAAGCTCGGCGACAACATATCTATCCACAGCACATCGTTGCGATCCAAGGTCTTGAATAGCTTCGTATCTGCATTGCGGATTATCTTGTTGTACTGCTTTAGGTAGAGGGTTACCATAATGTTTCTCCTTTACTCCTTTGTATCTATCGTTATGCGGCTATTGCTAGCCCAAAATCTCTCCATCGCTTGGCGTTTGGCGCTGTCCAACATCGTGTCGATACTCTCCGTGAGATAGAGGTATCCATCTTCGATCTCCACCTCGGGGCGGAGTTCGCGCATAGCCTCGAAGGTGTGTTCTACTCCCCATGTGAGGGCATCTTCGAGGTCCGCTACAACCTCTCGGTCAACATCTTTGTGGGCGCACCATGCTGCAAATACAAATGGTAGGCCAGTGTGGTTGATCCACTCCTCTGCCAAGTCAAAATTATACTCAAAAATTCCTTCGTAGTCGAATACCTTGTCGCCAATGAGTAGGAACGCATCGCCATCTTGGGCGTGCTCCACTCTATCCATATCGTTGAGCAACAGCCATTTGGGTGATATGTTGAAGTGGTGCTCCGCCAAATGAGCCAACAACTTCACCGAACTTTGCGAATGGGTATCCAACCAAATTCTCTTTATATCCTCAGGTCGCTCATCGCTCATTAGCACCACCGTGCGAACCGCAGCCGAAGCTCCGATGCAGTGTGTTGTGACGATCTCATACTCCTCGCCTAGCCCCGGAATAGCTGCTACGGGGATCAGCGCCATATCCACCGCTCGCTCGCGCAGGAGTGAGGTGCACTCAACGGGTGTTGCCACCGTGAGCGAGGCATCTATTAGGTTGGAACTTTGGATTCCGTAGGTGAAAGCTATGGAGTTGAGGTATGAAACGGCTGCTATTTTGATCTGCGACATGTTGAAATTTGAAAAATTCTTGTGGTAAAGATAACGCTTTTTTCTTAAGAATCCCCTCTTAATCGCGATTTTTCGATAGTGGGGTGTGATTTTTTTAAAATTTATGGGTGTTGAGTATCAGATAGTTAGTTAAAAAGATTGATTTTGCCATAAAATAATTTGCTACAGCTATTGACAATGTGGATTAAATTACTGTATATTTGCAACGTCAAAAGGATCCAATTTGGGTTATGAACAAAAATGTTTAAAAGGGTGTTATGAACGCTATGTTTACAACTTTGCCCACAAAATTATAAACAAAATAGAACGATTATGAATAGAGATCTTATTAGCTTCGAGGCGTTGATTTCGGCCGCCGCACAACAGTATGGTTATACTCCATATTACTGCTCATCGCCATCGCTTTTGCCCAAGGTACAGAGCATGCCTGTGGTTGTAATTTATCCATCTGAGGTGAAGGAAAAAGAGGGTGTTGTGAGGTGTCGAATAACCACCGACATGGAGTTTTTGGTTGTGAAAACTGGTGTCTCACTCTCTCAGGAGGATAAAATGCAGACTCTCTCGGCTATGCGACTCGATATCCTGAAGATGTTGAACGCGGTCGAAATGTGTGTGAATGTGGTCAATGTAACTGACCTTGCAATTGAGGTTGATGACTCTCCTTTGATGCATACGGATGACCTGCAACTTCGCGCTACGGTGAGCGTAGTTTCGAACTTTACCCACTCCGCTTGGATGGAGGATGGGGAGTAGGTTATGAACAAAAAATGAGCACTTATTAACATTCACAACTAATATAATTACGAACAATGTTTTCGCAGATTCCAATTAACCTATCTTCGCTCTACTCTGAGCTATTATATACCTACGACAGCTCCTCTACGGACGATATGACCCTCCAAATATATGATGATGAGACAGATGAGCTGCTGGGCGTTAAAAAATTTTACTCGACAAACACCGCGCAGATAAATATCGCGCCCCATGTGAGACCCTATGCCATGCCAACAATCGAGAGCTATCCGATGGGATTTATCTCGACATATCGCAATGCAAATGTCTCGGTATATCTCAAATCGGTCGAGGATAACATCTCCTCATCGGTGAGGCAATATACCATCTCGAGGAGCTTGCAGGATGTCAAGGGGCTGATGAGTTCGATGCCAGCGGTGAGGAGTATTTCGGATGGAGATGCTGAGCAGCTCTATATCGCTACCGAGTCGAGCGGCCAGATATCGGTGGTGGTGACAAAATATCTTACCAATTGGAGCGGCTCATATGAGCGACCATACGCAGATGGGGAGTACACGGAGGAGCTCTACTCAACGAGTAGCTACTCCACATCTCCCGATGGGAATCTCGCGATCTTCAACTTTGTGGCCGATTCGAGCGCTACGGGCGATGGGTCGCAGATCGAGAGGGTTGTGGTGAGTGTAATTCAGAATTCGGAGCTGCTTGCCGAGGTGAGCTATCACATTATCGAGCGGCCAGCTGGCGCGGTGCGTGTGGCGTGGGTGTCGCAGAGCGGATCGATCGAACACTACACATTCCCGGTGGTGAAGGAGTTGTGTGTGGATGGAGGGGTTAAAAAGAGTGTCGTATTGAGCTCAGCCTTTGAGGGTTATGTGACTCGTGCAGCTTTGGCGCAGATCGTCCGCTCTCCTCTGGTTTGGGTCGATAATGGTGGTGTCTACGCTGAGGCTACTGTCGAGAGCGGCTCTATTAGTGTGGCGTCGACGGATACTCTGGGGAGTGTCGATATCCATATTTCTTATCTAGAGTAGGAGGGCGAGAGATGATAAAGGTGATTATTGATGGGGTGGAGTTTTGGACTCCATCCAAGGCAAGTGTGGCGATGTCGTTCGATGCCAAGGCGATGTATGATGTGGATAGCGCTCGCGATGCAGTCGATGTCGAGGTGGAGATAAGCACCTCTCAGACAAACGTTTCACTCTTTGGTGGTGAGGGGTATCTTCATGCAGCAGAGCGATTTAACGCAACGCAACATACTGCTCAACTCTGTTTCGAGTCGGTGGTTGTATTCGAGGGTGATGCCACGCTTCGTTCGGCTGTTCGAAGTGGCGAGGAGGTGATCTATACCATTCGAATTCGCCGAAGTGGAGCTACGTGGGCCAACAATGCCGCGACGGAGCTTCTGAGCGAGATGGAGAGCAGTTATCAGACCTATCTCACGGAGGCGAATATCAAAAGCAGCTGGAGCAATGATGATATTGTGAAGTTTTTTCCGGTGCATCGAGATAGCTACTCGAGTGTCTATTCATCCACTACGGGAAGTGTTGTGAATCAGGTGGTTTCGCTTGATGGCTATCACCCCTTCATTAATATATATAAGGTGTTGGATTATATCTTCACCAAGGCAGGGTATGAGGTCGAGAGTTCATTTCTGGAGTCGGATGATTTCAAAAAGCTCTATATGAGTGGCGCTTATGTCTCGCAGAGTAGCTCCAACGCTAGCTCGACAATGGATTTCTATGTCACGAAGCTGAGCAATGTTAGCTCGACGGCAGATTATCGCGGGCGTGTCTCGATGACCCCTTATGTCGCTTCGAATACCGTCGGGAACTTTGTCGATGTGGAGTCGATTGATGAGAGTAGTGAGTGTTATTCGCGCAGTAGCTGCTTCTCGGAGGTGGATGGTGTGTTGTGCTTTACCCCCTTGACGCAGGTGAGCGTGGGTTTTGAGTATCGATTTAAGTATATCACGGAGTATGCTATCAAATCCAGAACCGAGCTCACAGCGTTCAACTCATTCTATTTGGAGTCGGGCGGTGAGGTTGAGGTGACCATATCGAATAAATTTGTCGATCAGCGTGATGCCACGCCACTCTCGGGATTCGAATATTTTGTGGTTGTCTTTGACCATGATAGCTCGGATGATGGGGATATCAACTATCGATTCATACTCTATGATAGTGGTTCGATACTCTCGATGAGTGAGTGGAGCACGCGAACCCTTGAGGTGACTACGCCTACTCTATCGAGCCCAAGCACCGTGCAGTTTCTGTTGTATGCGTCGTATGATGGTGGGGCGAGTTATTCGGCTTATAGTGGCGATTGGGCTCTCTATCAGGGATATGTGGATGAGAGCGGTACTACCGAGGTTGATATCACGATCCGCACTCCGCCTGAGACAGTCTCGCCTTCGAGCCCTAAGACCTTCGGGGGTCACTATGTCGATGGTGCGGAGTATGGGATGGCCTTTACGCTGCTTGCCGGGACGACCCTCACGCCATATTTCGGCTCAAGCGACAAAGTCCGTGGATGCCCTCCCCCTCACACAGCCGATTAACCTAAAATCTGTACAATACGATAAACTTTGCGCCCAAAGTATTATCTTTGCACTATGACAAAGCAC
>JBCQTX010000020.1:0-38699 GCA_047174605.1 Rikenellaceae bacterium
AGGATACTACTCTCGCTGCTCAACAGTATATAGAGAAGAATTGGGTGGATAAGATCTACGCAGGAAAGAACTACGTTTTGCGTGGAAAAGAGGCAAATGATCAGATCAATATCTTGGGAGATGATGGAGTACCTATCGAGTATCATGAGAGATTCTGGAAATCGGAGTTGATCGACTTCGTTATCTTGCAGCAAGATGCATTTGATGATATTGATGGTAACACACCAATGGAGCGTCTACAATATATGATTAATATGATACTTGACATCTGTGGCAAGAAGTTCGACTTTGCTGATTTCGAGGCTTGTTCGAAGTTCTTCAAGAGTATGATCAACTCATTCCGCCAGATGAATTATACGGTATTCAAATCTGAGGAGTTCGAGAGATATCGCACACAGATTGAGCAAAGTATCATGGAAAACATCGCTAAATAATCTACGACTATGACAAAGAGTGCATTTCAAAAGGTTTATACAAAGATAGATAACATTACCAAAGCGACTGTTACGCTTCGTGCTACGGGAGTTGGTAATGAAGAGCTCGCCACAGTAGATGGAGAGTTGGCTCAGGTTGTAAAGATTATGGGCGAGAATGTAACACTTCAGGTATTTGCTGGTACAGAGGGTGTTAGAACTAATTCGGAGGTTGTATTCTTAGGCAGGCCTCCAATGCTTAGAGTATCAGATAACTTGGCTGGTCGTTTCTTCAATGCGTATGGAGAGCCGCTGGAGGGTGGAGAGCCTATCGAAGGTGAGGAGCGCGAGATTGGTGGACCTACGGTGAACCCATTCCGTCGTATCCAACCATCGGAGTTGATCGCTACGGGAATCGCAGGTATCGATTTGAATAATACGATTGTATCGGGACAGAAGATCCCATTCTTCGCCGATCCAGATCAGCCATACAATGCCGTTATGGCGAATGTGGCACTTCGTGCTAAGGCAGATAAGATCATCCTTGGAGGTATGGGTCTTACAAATGATGACTTCTTGTATTTCAAAAGCGTATTCGAGAATGCAGGAGCGTTGGATCGTATCGTATCATTTATCAATACAACTGAGAATGCTCCGGTAGAGCGTTTGTTGGTGCCAGATATGGCGTTGACTGCTGCTGAGTACTTCGCGGTGGATAAGGGCGAGAAGGTGTTGGTTTTGTTGACTGATATGACACTCTATGCCGATGCCTTGGCGATTGTGTCTAACCGTATGGATCAGATCCCATCTAAGGACTCTATGCCGGGATCATTGTATTCGGATTTGGCGAAACTATATGAGAAGGCGGTGCAACTTCCAAATGGTGGTTCTATCACGTTGATTGCGGTGACTACCCTATCGGGAGGAGATATCACACACGCGATTCCAGATAATACTGGATATATCACTGAGGGTCAGTTGTTCTTGCGGAATGACTCCGACACAGGAAAGGTAATTGTTGACCCATTCCGCTCTTTGTCACGTTTGAAGCAGTTGGTAATTGGAAAGAAGACTCGCGAAGATCACCCTCAGGTGATGAATGCTTGTGTACGTCTGTTTGCTGATGCAGCTGGTGCAAAGACTAAGTTGGAGAATGGATTCGACCTTTCGGATTACGATGAGCGTTCGTTGAAGTTCGCACACCAATACTCTGAGAAGCTCCTTGCTATTGACATCAATATCGAGATTGACGAGATGCTTGATACGGCTTGGAGGCTATTTGCTGAGTTCTTCACTCGTGAAGAGGTTGCAATCAAACAGAACTTAGTTGATAAGTATTGGAAAGCGTAGGGTCGGTTAGGTAGCCTATTTAAATAGGTGATGGACAACTAAAAAAAAGAATGACCTATGGCAATTAAATTTCAATATAATAAGACCTCGCTTGGCGAAATGGGCGTGCAGCTCAAAGTTCGCCAAAAGGCGCTACCGACTATCAAAAGTAAGGAGTCGGCACTGCGTTCGGAGGTGAAACGGGCAAAAGAGGTGGCTGTCGAGTATCGTAAGGAGCTCGATGAATTGATGTCGCAGTATGACTATATGGTACTATTGTGGGGTGAATTCGATGCTGATCTATTGCGCATTAAGGATCTAGAGCTCAAAGAGGTGAAGATAGCTGGTGTTCGCACTCCGCTATTGGATCGTGTTATCTATGAGGAGAAGGAGTATGACCTATTCTCATCTCCAATTTGGTTTCGTGCGGGAGTAGAGCTTTTGAAGAGGTTGGCTGAATTGAGCCTAAACTTTGAGATCTACAATCGCAAAATGGAGCTTCTAGACTATGCTCGTCGCAAAACTACACAGAAGGTGAACCTCTACGAGAAGGTGCAGATCCCGGGATATGAAGATGCTATTCGCAAGATCAAACGCTTTATGGAGGATGAGGAGAACCTATCTAAGTCTGCACAGAAGATCGTTAAAACTAAACAACAACAGCAAGGAGGAGGGGCGACACTATGATAGTTAGAATGTCAAAATATCAGTTGATCCTCTTCGCTGGAGAGTGTGATAACTTCATCGGGAAGTTACGTGATTTGGGAATGGTCGACATCACCACATCGGGATGGGAGCCTTCTGCTGCAGATCGTGACTTGATTTTAGAGATTGAGTCGCAATCAAAAGCGGAATCAAATCTTGTGGCGTTTGCTCAAAGTGAGGTCTTTGATGCCACAGCTACAGCCTACTCATCGAGTAGTGAGGCGATTGATGGATACAATGCAACGTGTGAGAAAATCGCGGAGTATGACTCTCAGATCGAACAGCTGGAGAAGATAAAGGAGGAGGCGACACCTTGGGGTGAGTTCTCATCGAATGTATTAGAGGGGCTTGCTTCAGAAGGTGTTAAGTTGGCCTACCACATCGCTAAAAAGTCTATCTTCGATGAGTTCAAAGCTACGAGAGGTGCGGATCTTACGATAGCACCAATCAATATATCGGATGACAAAGTTTACTTCGTTGTGGTTTCACGTGAAGGGGAGCAAGTCGAGATGGATATTGATGCACAATCGGTACGCCCATTAACACTCTCAGTAGCTGATGCAAAGGCTCAGATTAAGGAGATTGAGCTCTCTAAATCAGAGTTGAATGGTGATATGTCACGTGCTGTTGTCTCACTACCGTTGATCATCGAGGGCAAAACATCTTTGATCGAGAAACTGCAAAATAGTCGCGTAAGCAACTCAGCAGAGTCGGCAGCCGAAGGGTCGCTATTAGTGATGGAGGCGTGGGCTGAAGAGGAGAAGGCGAAAGAGGTGGATGCACTTTTGGAGAGCCAATCGGGACTTGTATATATTAAGAGTAATCCGACGATGGAGGATGACACACCTGTCAAATTGAAGAATGGTTGGTATTCTCAACTGTTCGAGATGATTGGAAATTTGTATTCACTTCCAAAATATGGCACATTGGATTTGACCCCATTCTTCGCACCATTCTATATGCTATTCTTCGCAATATGTCTTTGCGATGCAGGATATGGAGCTGTGATCCTAGCTGCTGGTATCGCCCTTTACTACAAAGGTGGGGATAAGATGCGTCAGCCAGCATGGTTTACGATAGTGTGCGGAACAGCAGCGGTAATCTTTGGACTTCTTGCTAATTCGATCTTTGGAGTAGAGTTTACGGATAAACCAGTGATCGATTTCCAGACTGATTTCTTCACGGCATCGATGGCTATTGGAGTGGTTCAGATCCTATTTGGAATGATCATCAATATCGTTGTGACGACTAAGGCTTATAGCTTTAAACACGCTTTGGGCTCAGTCGGATGGTTTATAATGATCTTCTCATCTGTTGTGGCAGGTGGTTTAGGGGCAGCTGGAGTCTCTGTATTCGGGTTTGACTCAATTCCATACTATATTGTAATGGGTATTGGATTCGCGATCCTCCTACTATTCAACTCGCCGGATAAGAATATCTTCGCGAATATTGGATCAGGACTTTGGGAGACGTATGATCGTCTTACAGGTTTGATGAGTGATGTATTGAGTTATATTCGCCTCTTCGCGATTGGTTTGTCGGGTGGAGTCTTGGCTCTTGTATTCAATGACTTGGCAATTGGAATGACAGGGCTTGATGGCAATTGGGATGAGATGAGTGTTGTGAGCTTGGTTATCAAGATCGTTATGGCATCGATTATTTTGCTTGCAGGACACGGTATCAACCTATTTATGTCGACTATTACAGCATTTGTACACCCTATGCGTTTGACCTTTGTGGAGTTCTATAAAAATGCAGGATTCCAGATGTCAACACGTAAATTTGAGCCCCTTAAAAGAGGCAATGAATAATAAATATAAAATAACAAATAATAAAAATTAAAACGCTTTTAAATTATGGAATTAGCAATTATTTTGGCTTATGTGGGTGTTGCCCTAATGGTCGGTTTAGCAGGATGTGCCTCAGCAATTGGAACCTCTATCTCAGGTCAGGCTGCAGTAGGTGCAATGAAAAAGAATGAGGATGCTTTTGGTAGCTACATGGTATTAACAGCCCTTCCGGGTTCTCAGGGTCTCTATGGTTTCGTAAGTTTCTTTATGGTGACTAACATCTTTGATTTGGTGAATGAGAACACAACATTGTTGCAGGGTGCTGCAGTATTTGGAATTGGAATCTTGGTTGGAATCGTTAACTTGGCGGCTTCTATCTACCAAGGACGTGTATGTGCGAATGGTGTTGCAGCGATTGGAAATGGTCACGATGTAATGGGTAAGACATTGATCATGGCAGCCTTCCCTGAGTTGTATGCGATCTTGACTGTTGCAGCTACATTTATGATCTGTGCAGCTGTCGCTTAATCATTACTGAAAATGCTTTAGGACTCCTGCCCTTCGGGGTGGGAGTTTTTTTTTACGGATAGCTACCACCTATAACTGTTACAAAAAAAATTAACCGCCTAGATCTAATCTAGACGGCTAACCTCTATTTTTCGGGAAGTAAATCCCGCTTAACGCACTCTATTCCAACTCTTTCGAGCAATATTATACCATCGTTACAGCTATAGGGGTCGTAGTAGACCACCCGCTTGATTCCTGCTTGGATAATCAACTTAGCACACTCAATACATGGGGAGGTTGTAATATATAACGTTGCTCCTTCACAGTTATTCGCACTCTTCGCAACCTTCGTGATTGCATTGGCCTCCGCATGCAATACATATGGTTTTGTTCTACTAGTCACATCATCCTCACAAACATTCTCAAAACCAGATGGAGTTCCATTGTATCCATCAGAGATTATCATCTTGTCTTTGACGATAAGCGCACCAACCTGACGTCGAACGCAATATGAATTCTCTGCCCATATTCGCGCCATACGCAGATATCGCAGATCCAACTGCAACTGTTTATTATCCTCGTAACTACTCACTACCCTATTGATTCTTACCGTGACACGCCTTATACTTCTTGCCACTTCCACATGGGCATGGATCATTACGTCCTACCTTCTTTTCAGCTGTGACTGGCATTGTCTTTCCTCGTTCAGCTGCACCTGCTTGAGCCGCTGCCTGTGCTGCAGCCTGAGCTTGTGCTTGCGCCTGAGCTACTCGTGATGCCTGCATCTTTGCGATAGCAGCTCGCTTTAACTCCGCTTGGTGGCGAGCTATTTGCTCTGCTTTTGCTTGAGCTGCTGCATCTACACCCTCCGCACGATTTTCACGCACAGGGATATAAGCTCTATTGACGATCGACATCACATCGCGATTTACCTTGATCAACATCTTCGAGAAGAGACCAAACGACTCAAATTTATAGATCAAAAGTGGATCTTTTTGCTCATACGAAGCGTTCTGCACACTCTGACGAAGATCATCCATCTCGCGAAGGTGCTCACGCCACGCATCATCTATCGAGGTAAACATCACAATCTTAGTAAATACACGATAGATCTCACGAGCATCGCTATCCTTGCAACGTTGCAAATTCACCGGAACATTAAATCCTAAATGGCCATCAGTTATTGGGAAGATCATATTTGAATCCATATTATCCTTACGATCCTCATATACCTTATTCATAACTGAAGCTACAGTGTCTGCGATCTTCTGTGCACATCGATCATAATGTGCTTGGATATCTGCCACAACATGGTCTACAATTTGGCGTGGTGATGATTTCTTATATGTTGCCTCATCCATTGTAAACTCCAATGCAACATCACGGATCAACTCCAATCTGAAATCTTCATACTCTACACCCTCATTCTGCTCAACAAATGCCTCTGCAAAATCACACATGATATTATTGATATCGATCTCGACCTTATTGCCATGCAATGCTGAACGACGACGTGAATAGATAACCTCACGTTGTGAGTTCATAACATCATCATACTCCAAAAGGCGCTTACGAGTACCAAAGTTGTTCTCCTCCACCTTCTTCTGTGCTCGCTCAATCGTATTAGTCATAAGAGATGATTGGATAACCTCACCATCCTCAAGACCCATCTTGTCCATGATAGATGCAATACGCTCAGATCCAAACAGACGCATCAAATCATCCTCCAACGAGACGAAGAACTGAGAAGATCCCGGATCTCCCTGACGACCTGCACGACCTCGCAACTGACGATCGACACGGCGGCTATCATGACGCTCCGTACCGATAATGGCCAAACCACCTGCCGCCTTAACTGCTGCCGAGAGCTTGATATCTGTACCACGACCTGCCATATTGGTTGCTATAGTGACTTGACCAGTGTGTCCTGCCTCTGCAACTACCTGAGCCTCAGACTGGTGCTGTTTCGCATTAAGTACATTATGTTTGATTTTGCGAAGTGTAAGCATTCGGCTCAACAACTCCGATATCTCAACCGACGTTGTTCCAACCAAGACTGGACGTCCGGCCTCTACCAACTTCACAACCTCATCAATCACCGCATTATACTTTTCACGCTTCGTGCGGTAGATCATATCCTCCATATCCTTACGAAGGATCGGACGATTAGTCGGTATCACAACAACATCCAATTTGTAGATGCTCCAGAACTCCGATGCCTCAGTCTCTGCTGTTCCCGTCATACCTCCTAACTTGTGGTACATACGGAAGTAATTTTGAAGCGTAACAGTCGCAAAGGTCTGCGTTGCAGCCTCGACCTTCACACTCTCCTTAGCCTCAATAGCTTGGTGTAGACCATCCGAGTAACGACGACCATCCAAAATACGTCCGGTCTGCTCATCTACGATCTTTACCTTATTATCCATCACAACATATTCGATATCTTTCTCGAACATTGAATATGCCTTAAGTAGCTGATTGACAGTGTGAACTCGCTCCGCCTTGATTGCATAATCTTTAATCACTTGATCCTTCTTCTCTGCACGCTCCTCTAATGAAAGACCTCCCTTCTCAAGCTCAGCGACCTCAGATCCGATATCTGGAAGGACGAAGAACCCATCCTCCTTGAAGTACGATGACAACATCTCATGCCCCTTGTCGGTAAGCTCAACTGATCGAGATTTTTCATCTATAACAAAGAACAGATCATCTGTGATCTCATGCATACGACGATTATTATCCTGCATATGCTCATTCTCAGTCTTCTGCATCAACGCCTTAATGCCCTGCTCCGAGAGATATTTGATCGTTGGTTTATACTTCGGAAGACCTTTGTGAGCACGATATAATTTGATGCCACCCTCTGTTGTATTGCCAGCCGTAATCAATTGGCGCGCCTCCGAAAGAAGGGCTGTCACCATATTCTTCTGCAGATTATAAAGCTGCTGAATAGCAGGGCGATACTGCTCAAACATTTGGTCGTCACCACGTGGCACTGGACCTGATATGATAAGTGGAGTACGTGCATCATCAATCAATACCGAGTCAACCTCATCGACAATCGCAAAGTGATGCTTACGCTGCACCAAATCATCTGGTGAAGTGGCCATATTATCGCGAAGATAATCGAAGCCATACTCATTATTTGTTCCAAAGGCGATATCTGCTATATACGCCTTACGTCGCGCAGCAGAGTTTGGTTTGTGCTTATCAATACAATCGACTGTCAAGCCATGGAATTGATAGATAGGTCCCATCCACTCCGAGTCACGACGGGCCAAATAGTCATTAACAGTGACCAAGTGCACACCCTTACCAGCCAAAGCATTGAGGAAAACCGGAAGTGTCGCCATCAAGGTTTTACCCTCTCCAGTCGCCATCTCCGCAATCTTACCTTTGTGGAGCACGATACCTCCGAAGAGCTGTACATCATAGTGCACCATCTCCCACTTAAGATCGTTTCCTCCTGCTAACCAATGTGTTGCGTAGATTGCCTTATCCCCTTCGATTGTGACAAAATCCTTCTCAGATGCCAAATCACGATCAAAATCATTTGCCGTAACCTCGACAACTTCATTCTCAGTGAAACGGCGAGCAGTATCCTTCATAATGGCAAATGCCTCAGGTAGGATCTGATCCAGACGCTCCTCAATTTTATCATCGATAAGTTTAACAAGGCTCTCTATCTCCTTTGAGATCTTCTCTTTTTCATCTAAGCTAATCTCATGATTACCAAGCTGCCCCTTTAGCTCAACAATCTTTGACTCCTCAGGAGCAATAAATTCAGCGATACTAAAACGCAATGCCGCGCTCTTTGCACGTAATTCGTCATTTGTAAGCACCTCTATTTGAGGGTAAACCTCTTTAATTTTGGCAATATATGGTTCGATCTCCTTGCGATCCTTATCCGCTTTGGAGCCAAACACCATTTTAATTAAACCCGAAAGAATATCCATTTATGCATTTTTAATTTAGTCAGACAAAGATAGAAATTTTTAATTAATAATTGACAAAGGATTCAAATAAAATTTCCAATTTCAAAAAATAATTCATACCTTTGCATCGCTCGGATACGTTATAAGGGCAGTGTGGAAAGATTTGACTGATTGCAAACCACAATAAAAAAGCGCTAAAACAGCTTCATTTTTTATTATTTCAGCAAGTGAGCCAACTGGATTTAAGGGTTCACAACAGCCAACACTTTCCATTATTATACATTAACTAAATTTAAAAGTATAACAATGGGATTTTTATTTACGTCTGAATCAGTGTCAGAAGGACACCCAGACAAAGTGTCAGATCAGATCTCTGACGCTATTCTTGATGAATTTTTGCGACATGACTCACTCTCAAAAGTAGCTTGTGAGACCCTTTGCACAACTGGTCTAGTGGTTGTATCGGGTGAGGTACGCTCAGAGGCTTACGTTGATGTGCAAGCTATTACACGTCGCGTGATCAACAAAATCGGATATGACAAGAGCGAATATCAGTTCGATGGTAACTCTTGTGGTGTATTATCTGCCATCCATGAGCAATCTCAGGATATCAACCAAGGTGTCGTTCGCGACGAGGAGGCTGAGCAAGGTGCTGGAGACCAAGGTATTATGTTTGGATATGCATCTAACGAGACTCGTGAGTTGATGCCTGCAACCCTCATGCTATCTCATGTAATTCTTAAGGAGCTAGCTGACATTCGCCGCGAGGGAGAGGTGATGACATATCTTCGTCCGGACTCTAAGAGCCAAGTGACGATTGAGTATGGCGACGATCGCAAGGCACAACGTGTTCACACAATTGTGGTATCGACTCAACATGACGAGTTCGTTGCGACAACAGCAGAGCTCGATGAGAAGAGTGCTGAAAAGCAGATGCAACAGCAAATTTTCGATGATGTCAAGACAATCTTGATACCTCGTGTTAAAGCTCGATTGGAGCGTGCTGGGGACAAACTATCGGAGCTAATTGGCGAGGAGTATATTCTACACGTTAACCCAACCGGTAAATTTGTAATTGGAGGACCTCATGGCGACACTGGACTTACAGGTAGAAAGATCATCGTCGATACATATGGTGGCCGTGGTGCTCATGGTGGTGGTGCGTTCTCAGGAAAAGACTCTTCGAAGGTCGATCGTTCAGCTGCTTATGCCGCTCGTCATATTGCAAAGAATATGGTTGCTGCCGGAATTGCAGATGAGGTATTGGTTCAACTTAGCTACGCTATTGGAATCGCGGAGCCTCTATCCGTCTATGTCTCGACATACGGAAGTAACAACCTATCAATCAGCGAGGGTGAGATAGCAAAGCGTATCCAAAAATTGTTTGATCTTCGCCCTGCTGCTATTGTAAAACGTTTCGGACTTAAGAATCCAATCTTCGAGGCCACTGCATCATATGGTCACTTTGGAAATCGCCCATACACTCGTCTAGAGAAGTTCTATGAGGATGGTAAAGAGGTTGAGCGAGAGGTTGAATTCTTCGGATGGGAGCGTCTAGATGCTGTTGATAGTATCAAAGCTGAGTTTGGATTATAATAATCCAGAGCTTAGAAAACTAAAATCGTCACTTGCTGATATTATCAAGTGATCAATAACATTTATATCAAAGAGTGCTGCGGCGCTCTTTATTTTTTTTGTTAACTCAATATCTGCAGAGCTTGGCTTAACAGCACCAGATGGATGGTTATGAATTATTACTAACTGAGTCGCTAGAAGCTCAATGGCTCTTTTGATAACTATTCGATTATCCACCACCGTTGCCGTGATACCACCTTGACTCACTCGCATCTGCTCAATAACTCTATTTGCAGTGTTGAGATACAAAATCCAACACTCTTCGTGTTTTAATGACTCTAATTTAGGGCGAAACAGAGAGACCACATCTTGGCTATTATGAATCGTAATTTGATCAGACGCCATCTCCTTAGAACAGCGTCTCCCCCACTCACACGCCGCAACTATGCGTTGAGCGCGCTTCAACCCTATTCCCTCGACCATTCTTAAACGCGATATGTCGTCAGTTGCTATTGCCGCCAACGAAGAGCCATAGTGGTCAAATATACGATCAACCAACCCTTCACCACCCGCCATCTCATCCAGCAGCAAAGACAAAAGCTCCCTATCTGAGAGCGCATCTACACCTCGAATAGAGAGTTTTTCTTTAACACTATACATCTTGCATTGAAATATATTTACGACTCTGCTGGGGACTCCACAGCTGAGCTTTTAGCGTAATTATCAATTCGACTTAATAATTCATCACTAGCTTCATCTGACGGTGTACCTTGAGAGACAGAGTGTGCTGCACGCTGCTCCGCCTCTTTTTTGGACTCGCCATAACCCTGACCAACCTGCACTCCGCCAATTATAATCGTAGAGTGGAAATAAGGTTTATTCCCCTTTGACATCCCCTCTTGCACTGTTACAAATTTAATTTTATGGTGCTCCTTTTGCGCCCACTCTATGAGTCGGCTCTTGAAATCTGTCTCGCTAACTAAAAGACTATCAAGATCAAGATGTTCTGCAAAGATTTTATTGATCAGCAATCTATTCACAAAGTCATATCCCTTGTCCAGATAGATTGCACCTATCAAGGCCTCAAAAGCATCTCCATCAACATCTTTCTGCGCCATCGTTCCACTCGTGCTCAATATCAATCGCTCATGCAACCCAATATCTTTGGCTAACCTGTTGAGTGAATGGCGCGATACAATCTTCGATCGCATCTGCGTCAAGAAACCTTCACTCTTTGTTGGGAACTCAATATATAGGTAATCAGAGGTTATCGCCTCAATAATCGCATCTCCCAAATACTCCAAACGCTCATTATTGATATGCGTGCCATCCTCCAATACCAAAGAAGCTGACTTATGAATCAAAGCCAGCTTATATAGGTCGATATTGTATGGCGTGTAGCCAAACATATCGTGAAAAATTGCATAATACTCCTTATCTTGATCAAAGTGTCGTTTGTATGCTCCAATCAATCGGTCTAACATAATACTCTAATAGATAAAATGTTAGATCTTACGGAAAATCACCGTAGCATTGTGTCCACCAAAACCAAATGTATTGCTCATTGCGACATTAACATCGCGCTTCTGAGCAACACCCAAAGTCAAGTTCAACTTCGAGTCGATCTGTGGATCTAAATTTTGGCAGTTAATTGTTGGTGGAACGACCCCCTTAGTAATCGCCATAACACAAGCTAAAGCCTCAACAGCTGCAGCTGCACCCAACAAGTGTCCTGTCATAGATTTTGTAGATGAGATATTCATCTTATATGCGTGCTCTCCAAAAAGACCAGAAACAGCCTTCAGCTCAGCGATATCACCAAGTGGAGTCGATGTACCATGAACATTGATGTAGTCAACATCCTCAGCTGTAATTCCTGCATTCTTCAATGCATCACGCATAGATTTAATTGCACCCTTACCCTCTGGATGTGGTGCTGTGAAGTGGTAAGCATCTGCCGAAGCTCCACCTCCTATAACCTCACAATAGATCTTCGCTCCACGTGCCTTCGCGTGCTCGTACTCCTCAAAGACAAGTGCACCACCACCCTCACCAATCACAAAACCATCACGATCTACATCGAATGGGCGAGAGGCTGTTGCTGGATCATCATTACGAGTTGAAAGCGCCTGCATAGAGTTAAATCCGCCTACTGCTGGCTCGTTTACAGAAGCCTCAGATCCACCTGTAACAATTATATCGGCCTTACCCAAACGTATTGTATCAAGCGCTGTGATCATACCATGATTAGATGATGCACAAGCAGATACAGTACAGAAGTTAGGCCCCATAAAACCATATTTGATAGAGATATAACCAGCGGCAATATCAGCAATCATACGAGGAATGAAGAATGGGCTAAACCGAGGGATATTACCACCCTCGGCATAGCCAACACATTCGTCAAAGAAGGTCTTAAGACCTCCAATTCCTGATGACCAGATCACACCTACCTGCTCCTTGTCGATACCCTCAGCATCTAATCCTGCATCCTCAACTGCTTGAGTTGCTGCGATCAAACCATATTGAGTATATAGGTCGTATTTACGAACCTCCTTACGATCGAAGTATTGTGTCCAGTCGTAATTTTTAATCTCACATGCAACCTTAGTCTTAAATTTCTCCGCGTCGAAAATAGTTATCGGACCACATCCGCTAACACCATTCTCCAAATTCAAGAAATACTCCTCTATATTGTGTCCTAACGCATTGATGGTTCCAATACCTGTTACAACTACTCTTCTCTCTGCCATTCTCTAAAAGACTTAATATTGATAAAGATTATAATTTATTACTTGTGTGACTCGATGTATGATACAGCCTCACCTACAGTTGTAATCTTCTCAGCATCCTCATCTGGAATCTGGATACCAAATGCCTTCTCGAACTCCATGATCAACTCAACTGTGTCAAGTGAATCAGCACCTAGGTGGTTTGTGAAGCTAGCCTCTGCTACTACTGCAGACTCCTTAACACCCAACTTGTCAACGATAATCTCTGTTACCTTAGTTTGAATTTCTGACATAACTTTAACTTTTTTTAATTTATAATTTAGTTACTTTAAAAATATGTTTCTAACTTAGAATTTAAAATTTAGTTGATTTTTCAACCATAATTTTGGGCAAATATAACACTTTTTTATTACTTTTGACACAAAATACTGTTTTTTTATCAACATAATACCACACCCAAGTCGTAATGTATTGATAACCAAACAAATAATAAAAACAACAAAATAGTAATTTCACACCACAACAACAATATGAATACCAAACTAATTAAGAATATTAAATAATAGAGATGACAACATACATTATCGGAATAGGACTTATCGGTGGATCTTTCGCCCTTTCACTTCGTGAACACAACATTTCAAATAAAATTCTTGGGTACGACGCGTCGGCTCAAAATCTTAAAAGAGCTGTCGAATTAGGGCTTATTGATCAGGCTGCTGATATCGACGAGGGTGTGGCGCAGGCTGACCTCATACTTCTTGCGACCCCCGTAGACATCACTCCAATTCTAGCAACTAAGATACTTAATAAAGTTCGCCCTAACCAGATCGTGATTGACATGGGTTCGATCAAAGAGGAGCTGTGCGAGGTGATTTCAATGCACGCAAAAAGAGATCAGTTCGTGGCAACTCACCCGATGTGGGGTACTGAGAATAGTGGTCCGGAGGCGGCAGAAAAGGGAGCGTTTAAGGGTCGTACCGTCGTGATATGCGAAAAAGATCGCAGCAATAGCGCAGCCGTAGAGAAGATGGAGCAGATATACACAACGCTCGGGATGCCTATTATATATATGAATGCAGAGGAGCACGATCTCCACGTAGCGTATATTTCACACATTTCACACATAACATCCTTCGCATTGGCTCTCACCGTGCTCGAAAAGGAGCGCGAAGAGCAACACATCTTCGCACTTGCTGGAGGAGGATTTGAATCGACAGTTCGTCTTGCTAAGAGTTCGTCTTCGACGTGGATTCCTATCTTGATGCGTAATAAATATAATGTACTCGATGTTCTTCGCGAACATATCCACCAACTTCAGGTTATGCGAAAAGCTATCGAGGCAGATGACAAAGAGGCGCTAATAAAGATGATGAGCAAGGCAAATTCTATCAAGAAAATTATAGAGTAGAATGGCAGCCATAACTACCGAAATTGGTGCGATGGGGGAGAAGGCTGCTGTGAAGTGGCTTCGTAGAAAGGGCTATATGATTCGTGATCTTAATTGGCGAAATGGTCGTTATGAACTCGATATTATAGCCGAAAAGCTATACGTCACCCATTTTATCGAGGTTAAAACCAGAAGAGTCGATGGTCTGACAACACCAGAAGATGCGATCACAGAGGAGAAATTTGCAGCCTTGACAAAGGCTGCCAGATCGTATGTAGCACAGTATCACATAAAAACGGAGTGCCAATTTGACCTCATTGCTGTGGATGTCGAGCAGAGTGGAGAGATGAATATACGATTGATAGAAAAAGCGATGGAGTTTAGGTGGTAAATATTTGGTACGTTACAACAAAAACATTACCTTTGTCGCGCAAACTCCGAAAATAGAAGATGCTATTATATAACATATGTATATCGATCTACTCGCAACTAATTCGATTAGCTGCAATAAAGATACCGAAGGCAAAACTTTGGTCAGATGGTCGTAACGATATATTTAATAGGTTGCAAGAGGCTATTAACCCGACGGATCGTGTTATTTGGATCCACGTAGCATCGCTTGGCGAGTTTGAGCAAGGTCGCCCTCTAATTGAGAGGCTGCGTGAGACACATCCTGAGTTTAAGATCCTACTTACATTCTTCTCTCCGTCAGGCTATGAAGTTCGTAAAAATTACGATAAGGCAGATTATATCTTCTACCTTCCGATCGACACGACAAGTAATGCTCGCCGTTTTTTGGATATCGCACACCCCGAAATTGCCATATTTGTCAAATATGAGTTTTGGATTAACCTACTCTTCGAGTTGCGAAATCGCAATATAAAGAGCTATATTATATCAGCAATTTTCCGCCGCAACTCCATATTTTTCAAGCCTTGGGGGGCAAAATGGCGTAGAGCATTGGAGAGCTTTGATACGCTTTTTGTGCAGGATAACAACTCGAAAGAGCTATTGGCTACACTTGGATTTGATAATGTTGTAGTGGCTGGTGATACAAGATTTGATCGCGTTGCAGATATAGCGAAAAACACAAATAAAATTCCGACCATAGAACTTTTCAAAGGTGATAAAAAGTTGCTTGTTGCAGGTTCAACGTGGAGTCCAGATGAGGATATATTGAAGGATTTGGTTGAAAAAAACAGAGATATTAAGTTCATCATCGCCCCCCATGAAGTAAACGACGTGAATGTTCGTCGCATCATGGAGATGTATGGAGATCAAGCTATCAGGTATACAACTGCGAAAGAGAGTGAGTTGAAGGGTGCGCAGATAATGATATTGGATACCATTGGGGTGCTATCATCTTCGTATCAGTATGGAGAGTTCGCATATATTGGCGGAGGATTTGGTGTAGGTATCCACAATACATTGGAGGCTGCTACATTTGCAATTCCAGTTGCTTTTGGCCCTAACTACAAGAAGTTCAAAGAGGCCACAGATATGATCTCACTTGGAGCGTGTTGCTCTGTCTCGAATAGCAATGAGTTATGTGGTTGGCTATCGACACTTCTCAATAGCGATGAGCTGTACAATAAAAAATGTCGTACAGCACGTGAATACACATCAAACCAGCGCGGAGCTACTAGCATTATTGCTCGCACCATTTTCTGCGAATAGAGCTATTTTCGTATACTATTTACTCTATCGAGTATAATCGCCATCGGCTCATCTTCAATCTCACCTCGTTGCTTCATATCCCACACACTACAGGTTATATAGCGTGCAATATCCACGTGCAGTAATCTATAAAGAGGGGAAGAGGTGTAATTCTCATTATCTAGCAAAACATCACGAATGGAGCGTTGTGCATTATTGTAGTTACTGATCTCATTTTTCAGAGCTGTACCTTGCTTGGTCGAGGCAATAATGCGGGCATGAACCATCTGGCGGAGCTTCTCGCACACGGTGTTCAAAAGTACCATCACCACACTATCCATCAAGGTGTGGCCATGCATATAGAGGTAACAAGTCTCAGCTGTGACACCTCTCTTTTCTATCGTCCGTTGAAATACCTCTATCTGATCGTGCATCTGGGGATGCTCCGCAGCTAATTTTTCGACTCTTCTCTCAACATTTTTCCCGACCCACTTCAAGGTATTTTCTCCACTATTTTCAATCTCGAGGTAGTTTAGCCGAACTGTCGATCGAAAATCAGTGAGTATGAAAAAGTTCTCGGAGCTGAGTAACGCAGAGTAAGCATACCACAAAAAAGCAGGATAAATCCGTCGCGAATACTCCGCCATGAAATATTCGAAATCAAAGATCCGTGCATCATTTTTGGTCGCCTTGACACACACATTATGGAGCGATGGAGCATAGCACAAATAATTCTCAGTGGCATAGGCATATGTATGAAACATATACTCAGCGGAGTTCAACTCGCGAGATTGAGCTGTCTCATTATGGAATAGATGGTCAAAATCGGCATCGACACAGAGTAATAAATTCGGGGATGACTTGGGGATCATGCCCAGCAGAATCTTCTTACCCTTCGGGAGATCTTCACGCGTGGGAACTGATATTTCGAAACGCAAATATGGGTTTGAGAAGTGGTCAAAAATCCCACGCCAAAAAGCGACATCTTCATACCCCTCAACATATACATGTACCAATCTCTGCGACTCGTCAACAGGTAGAGTCTGTGGAAGCACTTTCTCTGCATTACGAGGTCGGTCTGCGTATCTACGCTTGAGGCGGTGTACAAATGAGCTCTTCATGGCAAAAAATTCTTTACGATATGTAGCAAAAATAAGAATTTTATTTAAATTTGCAATATTAAATATAGAAAATATGTCGACAAACGATTGGAAGTCACGTCTCGGTATGGTCTACTCGACAAATCCCGACTTTGAATATAACTCATCGGAAGATGAAAACATAGAACAAATCGCACCATCTAAACAAGATTTAAGGGTGTGGCTTGATCGCAAACAACGCGGTGGTAAGGTTGCCACCTTGGTTTGTGGATTCCGAGGTTCAGAGTCTGATCTAAAGGAGTTGGCACGCACATTGAAGAGTAAGTGTGGAGTGGGTGGTGCAGCCAAAGATGGGGAGATAATAATACAGGGAGATCATCGAGACAAGGTGGTTGATCTGCTCCTAAAGGCTGGATACAAATGTAAAAAAGCTGGCGGATGATATCAAGGCAAAGTATAGTTAATTTTTTATTGGTTGCTTTTGCAACTATAACACTTCAAGAGAGCCATGCACAATATTATACATGGGGATCGGATGCTGCATCACTAAAGTGGGAGAATATCAAGACTCCAGAGGTGAGGTTGATCTACCCCGATACTGTAGATGCTCTGACTCGTCGCACCTTACACTACATAAAATCCACTAAAGATGATATTAGCTTTGGGTTTACCTACCCAGCTCTCAAGATCCCATTTATCATGCATCCCGAGAATTTTCAATCTAACGGAATGGTTATGTGGTTACCTAAACGTATCGAATTCATAACCTCACCTGCTGTCGAGAGCTATTCGATGCCTTGGATTAAACAGCTGGTAGCGCATGAGTATCGTCATGCCGTGCAGTATAATAACCTGAATCGAGGCGTTGTACGTGTGTTGAGCTACATTATGGGACAGCAGGGGTCGGCTGCAGGGTTGCTATTTCTACCCCTTCCGATCATTGAGGGTGATGCGGTGAAGATGGAGACCTCTATGTCTAGCTTCGGGCGCGGTCTACAGCCTAGTTTCACAATGGGTTATCGCGCTATTGGGGAGGGTATGTTAAATCGCAAAAATGTGGATAAGTGGTTTTGTGGATCATACAGGGAGTATATACCCGATCATTACAAACTAGGATATCAAATTGTGGACTACTCATATACACACTATCAGGAGAATATCTGGGATCGTGTTGCGTTCTATAGTGTTCGTAACCCATATGTAATCTCAACTACGGCTGTTGCTCTAAACAAATATTACGACACAAACACGGCAAAATTGGTTCGTGCATCGTTTGCTGATCTTTTGGAGTATTGGAATAGTTTGCCGGAGCGCAACAACTCTACTCAGACAATTTCACATATAGATACGACAAACTATACAACGTACTCAAACCCTGTTGCCCTAGAGGATCAAGTCATAGCCCTCAAAAGCGACTACAGCAAACCAAATCGCTTCGTAAGAACTGACCTAAATGGAGAAAACGAGGAGCGAATTAGCTATGTAGGCTATGTCTCTACGCGCCCATCAATTGGAGGTGAGCGAGTGTGGTGGAGCGAATATCGTAGATCTATGCTCTTTGAACAGAGGGTTAACTCTACGCTGTGTTATATGGATCTTGACGATGGTAAAACACACACTGTTTCGAGATTTAGGAATGTGTTATACCCTACTGCCATCGACAATTCAAATGACAAATTAGCATATGTTGAGTACGCCCCAAATGGGCAATATACGATCGTTGAGATGGAGCTATATAGCGACAAGATAAGGAGTTCGAAAGATTTTGATGAGATCTCACGCACACCTATAAAATTTCCTACAGAGCTACACGGATTAGCGTGGGATGATAAAACTGAGGAGCTCTATTTTATTGCTACAGATGACTCTGGAATGTGGCTAGGTGTACGTGATATGAGTTCTAAGGATGGTTTTAGAAGACTCCGTGATGGCGTATATATATCGTTGAGTGATTTGAGTGCAAAGGGTGGAAAGCTCTACTTCGGATCGATAGAGTCGGGATATGATGAACTCCACTGTTATGATATTGCTTCGGGTGTTGAGACCAGACTCTCGGAGTCTAAATTTGGCTCTTTCGACCCCTCAGCACCAGTTGGTGGGTATAACTACGCTACGACATATGACAAACATGGTTACCACTTAGCTCGTCAAAGAGTTGACTCATTGAATATATTGGTAGAGCCAACTTCTTTACCTCAAAATATTGTGAACCCTAAGCGATTGGAGTGGGATTTGATCAATCTTGATACTGTACAATTCAGTGCTATTGACTCCATTGCGTCTCACGCTAACCATAGATCCAAAAAATACAATAAGGCAGCAAAGCTCATTAATATACATAGCTGGATGCCAGCATCATTCAACCCATTTGAACTTACGGATGAACAACGACTTAGTATGTCGATTGGAGCAACCGTGATATCACAGAACCTACTCTCTAGTGCAGAGGGATACGCCTCATATGGCTACAACTCAACAGAAGGTTCACTATTTAGCGCAGGTATCAAATATGATGGATTAGGGTTTGACTTGGAGCTCGATGCTACATATGGTGGCAATCAAATTGTCTACTCACCACTTGGTGTAGAGACAAAGCAACAGGAGTATTACGCCTTTACGACGGGAGTCTCTCTACCTATGTATTTTCAACGAGGTTATCACACACGCTCTCTAACACTTAGCTCATCATGGAATTATTCGAATGGATTGGTGTATGATCTAGATAAATTGGAGGTTGATAAGGAGACCAACCAGATATTTAATTACAAAACGATTGGGTTTAACGAGGGGTTACATAAGCTCTCCTTCGGGTTGGGTTTCTCTGATGTAGTTCGCTCCGCTCAAAGAGATGCGATGGTACCTTGGGGATATAGCATAAGCGCAGGGTATGCAACATCACCTTCCGAAAATAATATAAGCGACCTTTTGAGCCTATATGGAAAGGTGATAACACCGGGGTTATTCCCTTACAATTCATTCTCAGTTGCTGGATGTTACCAAAATTCGTATGGTGGGTACTCTATTGATGGAACAGTCGATTTTGAGGATTACACGGTAGATCTGGCAGGTATAAATCTAATGTCATTTCAATCCGTTGCACTGCTGCCAAGGGGTTTTTCATCTACAGATATTATAAATAATAGATACGCATCAATGTCATTCAACTACCAATTCCCGATCTGCTATCCAGAGGGTGGAATAGGTTCGATTATCTACTTTCGACGAATAAGAGCAAACTTCGGATTTGATGCCGCTAGATTTGACAACTATTATACCGATAAGGTAGATAGAATTTACTCATATGGAGGGGATCTAATACTCGATATCAACCCTCTGAGAATGCCCGATGCAAGCACCACTTCGATCAAAATATCACTCTATCAACCTAGTGTCGGGAAATTTAGCTACTCATTTGGTGTTGCACTGCCATTTTAGAGGGTGTAAAATTGCGAAATTCAAAGAGTTTTCGTAACTTTGCCCAGTTATGAATAATACTGAATATCGCAAGGGTGGAACCAGATGGATTGTTTATCTCTGGATTGCTGCCGCCACTCCATTTGTGGCACTATTTACACTTCTCGCATTGACCTACATGGGTCAATTTGGGAGGCTCCCATCGTTCGAGGAGTTGGAGAACCCTAAGAGTAATCTAGCTACGGAGATATACTCCGAAGAGGGTAAAATCTTGGGTACATTCTTTATCGAAAATAGATCTTATATGCAGTATGATGAGCTTTATCCGGAGGATCCAGCTCATCATATTACTCTTGACGGACATGATGTTCCACCACTTGTTGCAGCGCTGATTGCAACTGAGGATGAGCGATTTAGAAGTCATGGAGGAGTTGATATCCCATCACTATTCCGAGTGGGAATCAAAACCATCGCAATGCAAAACTCGTCACAGGGTGGAGGATCAACAATCACACAGCAGCTCGCAAAGAATCTATTCCCACGCGACACAGCGCGCAATCAGAGTAGCGTATCGCGCGCCACGAAGCTCGTTGTATCAAAGCTCAAAGAGTGGATCACGGCGGTTAGATTGGAGTATAACTACACCAAAGAGGAGATCGCTACGATGTATCTAAACACCGTAACGTATGGTTCAAACGCATTTGGAATTAAGGCGGCAGCTGAAACATTCTTCGGGAAACAACCAAATGAGTTGAATATTCAGGAGGCAGCTATTTTGGTGGGTGTTGTGAACGCTCCAACAAGATATTCGCCAGTTAGGAATCCGGAGAATGCGATGGCTCGACGTAACGTAGTGATTGGTCGATTAGCTAGCTCTGGCGCTATCACTAAGAAGATGAGCGACTCGTTATCGAAGCTCCCAATAGAGCTTAATTACAAGCCTATCTCAAATAATTATGGTGAGGCTACCTACTTCCGCGAGATGTTGCGCCTTACGATGAATGCGAAACGACCAACTCGTAATCAATTCTATAATGAGTACGATTATGAGCAAGCGGTCAAAAGATATGACGAGAATCCGATCTATGGTTGGTGTTTGAAGAATACGAAAAGCGATGGCACGCCTTACAATATCTATAGAGATGGATTGAAGATCTACACCACGATCAACGCCTCGATGCAACAGTATGCAGAGGATGCAGTCCAAAAACAACTTCGTAATACGGTGCAGCCAATGATGGATGCGCAAGCTAGAAATTTGGGCTCAATCTTTGTGGATACAACGAAGGCTGAGGAGAAGAGGATCATGGATAATGCTATTAGATACTCGGAGCGTTACTACCAGATGGATCAGGCGGGATATAGCAAAGAGGAGATATTGAAGAGCTTTGATGTAAAGTGCAACACAAGAGTCTTTACGTTCAAAGGTGTTCGAGATACAATAATGACACCGCGCGACTCTATTCTTCACCACAAACGAATAGTAAGGGCGAGTTTCGTTGCGATGGATCCTGAATCTGGCGCTGTGAAAGCGTATATCGGAGGTCCGAACTTCCAATTCTTCAAATATGATATGGCCAAACAGGGTAAGCGACAGATGGGATCGACCATCAAACCGCTTATCTACACCTTTGCGATAGACCATTTGGGACTTACGCCATGTACCCCAGTTCCAAATTTACCAGTAACAATCGAGACCGCTGGAGGTACTCCTTGGTCGCCAAAAGAGTCTGGCGAGGTAGTTTATGACGGATATCCAAACCCACTAAAATGGGGACTTGCAAAGAGCCGAAACAACTACTCGGCATGGATCATGAAGCAGGCTAAACAACCCGAGGCGGTTGCTGACTTCGTCCACAATATTGGAATCAAGGGCTTTATTGATCCGGTATGGTCGATGTGTTTGGGAACTGCAGAGTCAAATGCATTTGAAGTTGCGAGCGCATACTCGACATTTGCCAATAGAGGTGTATATACAGAACCAATATTTGTGACGCGCATTGAGGATAGGCAAGGGAATGTCATTGCGAGCTTTATCCCGAAATCTCAGGATGCTATATCAGAACGCACGGCTTACACTATGCTCAATATGCTACAAGAGGTGGTAAGAGGCGGTACTGCGGCGAGACTCGGATGGGGGTATGACCTAGCTGGAGTCGAGATTGGAGGTAAAACGGGAACATCTCAGAAGAATCGTGACGCATGGTTTGTTGGCGTTGCACCGAAGATCGTTGCGGCATCGTGGGTCGGAGGAGAGGATCAAGTGGTTCACCTTTTGAGTCGTGGTGAGGGTAGTGTTATGGCGCTCCCTATCGTGGGTGAATTCCTAAATAGTGTATATAAAAATCCAGCGTTAGGGATCTCGAAAAAGGATCTATTCACACGCCCAGCGGGTATGCCAAGCTACAACTGCGAAGAGCTAATTGCTCCGAAACAGAGTGCAGATGGAACGATAATCGAGGAGAGTAGCTCTTCGACAACCAAATCAAAGAAGAGTGATGATCTGTATGACTTCTTTGAATAAAATACGAAATACAAATTCTTAAAATAAATAGACGAAACAGATGAAAATTGCAATTGTTGGCGTAAGTGGCGCCGTAGGTCAGGAGTTTCTTTCAATCCTTTCAGAGAGAAATCTTCCAATCGATGAACTTGTACTCTTTGGATCACCACGTAGTGCTGGTAGTAAATATACCTTTAAAGGTCAGGAGCTAACAGTAAAGCTACTTCAACACGGAGATGACTTCAAAGATATTGATATCGCTTTGACATCGGCTGGCGCAAGCGCTTCAAAAGAGTTTGCTGAAACTATCACGAAGTATGGTGCACTTATGATTGATAACTCTAGCGCATTCCGTATGGATGACGACGTGCCGTTGGTAGTACCTGAGGTAAACCCTACAGATGCTTTGAACGCTCCACGTGGTATCATCGCTAACCCGAACTGTACAACTATCCAGATGGTTGTAGCATTGAAGGCTATCGAGGAGATCTCACACATCAAGAGAGTTCACGTATCGACATACCAATCAGCAAGTGGTGCAGGTGCAACAGCTATGGATGAGTTGGTTGAGCAGCAGGGTCAATTGAGCCGAGGCGAAGAGCCTACAATTGAGAAGTTCGCCTTCCAGTTAGCTTACAACGTTATCCCTCAAGTGGATGTATTCATGGAGAATGGATATACTAAGGAGGAGATGAAGATGTTTAACGAGACACGTAAGATCATGCACTCAGACATCAAGGTGTCAGCGATGTGTGTACGTGTACCAGTTATGCGCGCTCACTCAGAGTCAGTATGGTTGGAGACAGAGAGCCCAGTTAGCGTAGAGCAGGCGCGTGAGGCGTTTGCAAAGGCTGAGGGTGTTATCTTGATGGACGAGCCTCAGGAGAAGGTATATCCAATGCCATTGTTCATTGCTGGTAAGGATCCTGTATATGTTGGTCGTATCCGCAAGGATCTTACGAATGAGAATGGTTTGACATTCTGGTGTGTAAGTGATCAAATCAAGAAGGGTGCTGCATTGAATGCTGTACAAATCGCTGAGTGGTTGATCGCGAACAAGAAGTAAAGATAACTACCAAAAAAAATATCCACCCCTGAGAATTCAAGGGTGGATATTTTTTGTATGTTACTCGTTCTAAAACGAAACGGTTGGTGCTGTTGCAGCCGCTGCGTCAGCCTCGAAGTATGGTTTAGTCTCGAAGTTGAAGAAGTTTGCGATAATATTTGCTGGGAACTTCCTTATTGTTGAGTTATATTCACGTGTCACATTGTTAAAGTCACCACGTGCCACAGCTATGCGATTCTCTGTACCCTCCAATTGAGCTTGTAGCTCCACAAAATTCTGATTAGCCTTCAGATCCGGATATTGCTCCGAGATCATCAAAAGACGACCTAAAGCTGAGCCTACAGCTCCCTGTGCCTGTTGGTATGCCGCCATATTCTCTGCTGTCAACTCATTTGGGTTTAGCTGCATTGAAGTGGCGTTGGAACGCGCTGCGATGACATCTGTCAATGTTTGTTGCTCGTGTGTTGCATACCCCTTGACGGTACTCACCAAGTTTGGTATTAGATCTGCGCGTCGTTGATATTGCGTCTCGACATTTGCCCACGACTGTGCTACTGCCTCATCGAGGGTAACCATACTGTTGTAGCTTGAGCACGATGATAGTGAGCTCAAAGCGATAATTGCTGCAAATAGTGCAAAAATTCTCTTTTTCATATTCTATTTTAATTGTTATTATTTCAAATTTACCAGCCAGATCCAGCACCACCGCCACCGAAGCTACCACCGCCAAAACCACCTCCGAAGCCGCTACCGCCACCTCTAAATCCACGTGAGCCATAACCTCCGCCAATGATCATTCCCCCGGCAATGGTTTGATCTATATCGTCACGCATCTTACGCACAATACGATGTTCACTACCGCCACAGTGAGGACATTTATATGTATAGTCTACCAAATTGAAGCTATCACCACGTTGCACAATCCTCTCACTCGCAGCATAATAGCCCATCTTACCACACTTAGGACACTTCGCATTACGAAAATATGTAATCATCGAGAAGATAATTGGCAATCCAACCACACAAATCATTATTATAAGAATTGACAAGACCGAAAGCCCACCATCCGCACTTCCAGCCTCAGGATAATAGTCACTACCACCGCTATTCAATTCACTCCTAACGAGCACACTCTCCATAACACGCACCCCATTCACCATTCCTGTGCTGTAATCCCCCTCGCGGAAAGATGGTAGCATATATTGAGTTTGGATTCGCTTACAAATTGCATCGGGAAGTACTCCCTCAACACCTCGTCCCGTAACAAAACGGATCTGGCGCTGATCTCCAACCAACAAAATCCCAATACCATTATCGCGACCATCGCGACCTACTCCCCACTCAGAGAATAGACGATAGGCAAAATCAAATGGATCTGCTTGCTGTTTGGAGCCATCCTCCACGATTTGATCTACGGCAACAACAGCTATTTGAGCTATATCACTAACTTTCAACGCATAACAGATAGAGTCGATACGTGCAACAGCCTCTTGCGATAAAATCCCATCGGGGTTTGAGACAAAGTTATAACGATTCTTAATTTGGACATTAGGAACCTGAGCAACACTATAATCGCCCGCAAAAGCAGCGCTAAGTGATGCAATCAAAAATGCGAATAAGAGTACTACTCTCCCTATGTTTAAATCTCTTTTCAAACTATCTCTTTAATGTGTAAACCTTAAATGACCAAGGGTCCATAAACTCGTTCACCTCTGTTGGTAGAGTGACACATTGATCACTAAACCCATCACGGTATTCGCCTGCATAGATACCCGTATTATACTTAGTCTCAATAATATACGGCGACATATTCATTACCGTCACTACCCTATCAGCACTTGTCTCACGCACCAAAATTAGTAGGCAATCCTCCGCGTTATTATTGATCGTTGTCCATGTGCCGCCTTGCTCGGCAGACTGCAATGACTTGAAGTTATGCTTCAAATCTGCAAGTTTTTTATAAAACTCTGTCCTTCCATTGGCCACATATCGATCTTCCGGTATTGCATCACGGTCAAAGAACTCAAATGAGTGCTCATAGTCAACCTCTTGACCCGTATAGATCAAAGGCATACCACCCGGTGCAACAAATGAGAAGAGGGTCATAACACCCAATGAATCACCAAATCGCTCCTGTTCTGTACCCTGCCATGAATTTTCATCGTGGTTCGAAGTGAAGAGCATCTTCATAGTCCAACGTGGATAACCCTTAGTTTGGTATATAAAATCCTTCAATGCGCTTGCTCTTTGATTCCCTTTTGCAACGTCACACATCAAGTGGTGAAGCTCCCACGCGTAGCAGCAATCAAAGGCACGATCAAATAAATTTGTCTCCTCCGCCTCCGCTAACATAAATATATCTGGCTTCATCTTGTGGAGCTCAGCAGTAACCTCTTGCCAAAATTCGATCGGCACTAACATCGCCATGTCGCAACGAAAACCATCGACACCTCGCTCGATCCAGAACTTCATGGCATCGATTTGGCCTACCCACACATCGTGGTTTGCATAGTTGAGCTTTGCCGTGTCGCTCCAATCCCAAGGGACTAGCGCTACCCCATTCTCATCGCGTTCGTACCAATCAGCTGGCTTCTCTGTGATCCATCTTGCATCACGTGCCGTATGGTTAGCAACCCAATCGAGGATTACCTTAAAACCTAATTTGTGGGCTTGCTTCAAAAAAAGATCGAAATCCTTCAAAGTTCCAAACTCATCATTCACACTTTGGTAGTCGCTTATAGAGTAGTATGATCCAAGAGATCCTTTGCGCTCATCCTCTCCAATGCGATATATAGGCATGAGCCACAAAATGTCGACTCCTAACTCTTTCAAAAATTGCAACTTACCCATAGCGGCCTTCAGCGTTCCTTCAGGTGTAAGTTGGCGAATATTCATCTCATATAAAACTGCGGAATAACTCCACGATGGATGTATCATAATAAGCTCGTTTAATAGTTAATTTCACAAATATATGATAAATTTCAAAAAGAATCGCAAATATCAGATCATTTAATTATATTTGCGTTTTGAATTGGTCTAAATTAAACGTGATTGAGGGATTTTAATGAATAGTATAGTAGATAAAATATCATCTTGGTGGCATGGATTATTCCAACGCCGTAGGTTATCACTGAACAACACTCGTGATAACCATGAGGTGTGGCATACACATATCTCACCAGCGAATATCATCATGGCATTTATCGCACTTATTTTGATGCTATTCACAATAGTGCTTACACTCGTGGGCTACACCCCAATACTAGAGCTATTGCCGGGGTATCGTAGCGAGGCTCTTAGGTCGCGTCAAAATATAATCGAGAATATCATTCGATTGGACTCTATGGAGCGTGTGATAAACGATATGACACTCTATACGGACAACATCTCTCTAATAATGGATGGGAAAACTCCCGTGGTCAGAAGTGCACCAACAATAGATAGTATCACCATTTCAAAGGAGTTGGTTGCACCAAATAGCATCGATTCAACACTTCGGGCCGAGATGGAGGGAGAGAGTCGTTATAATGTTAGGGCTGCAAATGCTGTGAGCTCCAACCCTATGGTAGCGCCTGTAGATGGTGTTATAACTAGCCAATTCGCACCATCCAAGAATCAATTTGGTATTCAAATAGCAGTGGCGGCATCTCAGAGAGTGATGGCTTCGCAACGTGGTGTAGTTACCCTATCTCTGTGGAGTCCTCAGGATGGATATACTATTCAGATTCTTCACCCTGATAATCATATGACAATATATCAAAATATTTCACACGCTACTGTAGATCGTGGAGATATTGTAAAGGCAGGCGAGGTGATTGGTTATGATGATGAAGCGGAGACAAGTGGTGACCGAACTATCAAGTTTGAACTTTGGATCGATGGTAAAGCTGTCAATCCAGAAGAGCATATAATATTTTAGGGTTGACGAATGAAACAGAGATTAACAATACTTGGATCGACTGGTTCTATCGGTGTGCAGACACTTGATATTGTTCGTGAAAACCCCGAATTATTTGAGATTGCAACACTCACAGCAAATAACAACTGGGAGAAGCTGGCATCTCAAGCGATTGAATTTGAGGTCGATACAGTAGTGATTGCATCCGAGGAGCACTACCCTGCTCTTAGTGAACGACTTGCAAAGCACCCAATAAAAGTTTATGCTGGGGATGATGCTGTAGCTCAAGTAGCTGCAAATTCATCTGTGGATGTTGTCATCAATGCATTGGTTGGCTATTCGGGATTGATCCCGACAGTCAGAGCAATTGAGGCAGGTAAGAAGGTTGCACTAGCTAATAAGGAGAGCTTAGTTGTTGGTGGCGAGTATGTTATGCGACTTGCTAGAGAGAAAGGAGTGCCTATCATCCCTATCGATTCGGAGCACTCCGCTATATTTCAATGTTTGATGGGTGAGTGTTCACATATAAGAAGGGTGATACTCACTTGTAGTGGTGGCTCGTTTAGGGAGTTAAAGAGAGAATATCTGCAATATGTAACGGTCGATCAAGCGCTTAAACACCCACAATGGAGTATGGGGGCAAAGATTACGATCGACTCATCAACCCTTGTGAATAAAGGCTTCGAGGTGATTGAGGCGCACTGGCTATTTGGCTTGGGGGCTGATAAGATCGATGTAATACAACATCCGCAATCTGTTATCCACTCAATGGTTGAGTTTGAGGATGGAGCGATCAAAGCTCAAATGGGTACGCCAGATATGAGAACACCGATATCACTTTCATTGATGTTCCCCAAACGAGCTACGAGAGCACAGGAGCAATTCAACTTCTTGGAGAATCCACAACTCACATTTGAGGCTGTAGATCGAGAAAAATTCCCAGCTCTTGATATCGCATATGAGTGTCTACGAAAAGGTGGCACAGCGGCATGCACTATGAATGGGGCTAATGAGGTTGCTGTTGCGGCTTTCTTAAATAGGGAGTGCCACTATCTTGATATCGTAAAGTGTATTCAACACACGCTAGATAGAGCAACATTCATTCGAAATGCAACACTTGAGGATTATGCATGGATCAATGAAGAGTCGAAAATTTTAGCTGCAGATTTTTTGAAATTAAAGTAATAAAAGTGAAATAATAACGTTTTTAAACCTAAAAATAACAAAATATGGATATAGTAATAAAGATCGTACAGTTTTTCATCTGCTTCACTCTACTAGTTGGTATTCATGAATTCGGACACTTCATTATGGCGCGTCTCTTCAAGATACGAGTTGATAAATTCTATATATTTTTCGATCCTTGGTTCTCTATATTTAAATTCAAAAAGGGTGATACCGAGTATGGATTAGGATGGCTTCCACTCGGTGGATATTGCAAGATAGCAGGTATGGTCGACGAAAGCATGGATAAAGAGCAGTTGGCTCAACCGGCTCAACCTGATGAGTTTAGATCTAAACCAGCATGGCAACGACTCATTGTTATGTTGGCAGGTGTCACTATGAATCTACTGCTAGCGATTGTAATCTACATTGGTGTTAGTTACGCGTGGGGTGATAGCTACCTTCCTACGGAGCGTGTCGAGTGGGGATATAACTTCAACCAAGCTGGACACGACATGGGTTTTGAGGATGGTGACCAGATAATTACTATTGATGGTAAGGTGCTCCACGATGTTAGCGAAATCACCAATATGATACTTCTCTCGGATAAGGATCGTATGATGCATGTGGTTCGCGATAACAGAGAGCTAAGATTTAATGTTCCGCTAGAGACACTAATCGAGCTTCGTAAATCCAAACAATACAAAGATCTGCTAACACTTAGAATGCCATTTATTGTCGACTCGATAGCATCCGAAGGAGCTCAGTTTCTTGAAAAAGGCGATATGCTTCTTGAGGTCAATGACAAACGCATGATTCAACTATCAGAGTTCAAAGAGGAGTTCATGAAACACAAAGGTGACACAGTAATGGTTAAAATTGTCAATGGATATGTGTCATCAACGAAGCCTGTAATTGTTAATGATGAGGGTATGATTGGAGTATATACCTTTAACCCATTCATTCTAAATACTCGCCACTACACTCTATTGGAGTCTATACCGGCTGGTTTCAATCGTGCAGGGAATACTATATCATCGTATTGGCAACAATTGGGGCTTATCTTCCAACCTAAGACTGAGATGTATCGCGAATTGGGCGGATTTGTTGCGATTGGAAATATGTTCTCAGGGGTTTGGAATTGGGAGGATTTCTGGCTTAAGACAGCTTTCCTTTCGATTATCCTTGCTGTGATGAATATATTACCTATCCCGGGACTTGATGGAGGACACTCAATTATCACTATATATGAGATGATTACGGGTAGAAAACCGAGTGATAAGTTTTTGGAGGTGACACAATATGTTGGTATGATTCTTATCCTAGCCTTGATGTTATATGCGAATGGAAATGATTTTTATCGTCTGATATTCGGCTAAACGATGGCAAAGATAAAAAAGGCATATTTCTGTAAATCATGCGGTTTCGAAGCTCCAAAATGGCTTGGGCGATGTCCATCATGTAACGAATGGAATAGCTTCACGGAGGAGATCATATCTAAGGATAACCACAACTCTATATCCGCTGCTGTTGCAAATATACCAGTCTCAAAACCACAACGTGTGGGCGATATCAAGGAGAGTAACCACATAAGGATTGATCTTGGGAATAGCGAGATCAATCGTGTGCTGGGTGGAGGATTAGTTCCCGGGTCATTGATACTTTTGGGTGGTGAGCCGGGTATTGGTAAGTCAACGTTGAGCCTGCAATTAGCTCTACATAATAATGGATTAAAGACACTCTATGTTTCGGGGGAGGAGTCTGCAGAGCAGATCAAAATGCGTGCTACCAGAATTGGGATTGGAGAGAGCGAATGTTTAATTTATACCGAGACACTTCTCGAGAATATAATCTCTCAAATAGAACAGAACAACCCGGACATAGTTGTTATAGACTCTATACAGACAATATATACCTCTCTTATTGATTCGTCAGCCGGTAGTGTCTCACAGATTAGAGAGTGTGCTGCTACCCTACTCAAATATGCCAAAGGAACAAATACGACTGTAATCATAATTGGTCACATCACGAAGGATGGCACAATCGCTGGCCCGAAGATTTTGGAACATATTGTCGATGTAGTTCTGCAATTTGAAGGTGATGGTAACAATACGTATCGTATATTAAGAGGTATTAAAAATCGCTTTGGAGCTACATTTGAGATCGGAGTATTCGAGATGTTATCGGCTGGCCTAAAGGCGGTAGATAACCCATCAGAGATATTGCTGTCGCACTACGATATACCACTTAGTGGAATAGCTGTTGGTGCAGCTGTAGATGGTATTCGACCATATCTGATAGAGGTGCAGGCGTTGGTTAGCAATGCTGTGTATGGAACGCCACAACGCAATACAACGGGCTTTGATTCAAAGAGATTGAATATGTTGGTAGCAATCATGGAGAAACGAGTGGGGATGAAGATGTATCAGAAGGATCTGTTTCTGAACTTCGCGGGTGGATTCAAGGTTTCAGATCCCGGACTCGACCTTTCAATTATAGCCTCAGTAGTCTCGTCATACTATGACAGAGCCCTAGGAGAAGGAATATGCTGTGCCGGAGAGGTCGGACTATCAGGAGAGGTTCGTCCGGCACCACGCAGCGAACAACGCATAAGCGAGGCAGCAAGACTTGGATTCAAAAAAATAATTGTTTCAGCCTACCTACCAGCATCACTACGCAAATCACCTGATATTAAAGTAGTTGCAATACAAAGTATCGATCAACTCCCGAAAGCATTGTTTGTCGAGTAATATTTAATTCGCGAAATATTTGCATAAGAAAAAAAAATACCTTATATTTGCATCACAATTGGAAGAAACGGTGCGTTAGTTCAGTTGGTTAGAATACGTGCCTGTCACGCACGGGGTCAGGGGTTCGAGTCCCCTACGCACCGCAGAGGCTTGAAAGTTCTCGAAAGAGAATAAGGGCTTAAATGATAAAAACCTATGTTAAACAGTGTTTAGCGTAGGTTTTTTTCTGTTTATACCTGCGTATCACGACACGATCATGACTCGATCATGTCAGAAAGTGACAAAGTTTCGTTACAAATTCGTTACAGAGACTTTTTGTCATTTCAATTGTAACGGTGTCGCTCATAAGTCGCTGTATTGTCGTTACTTGTCGCTTTATAACTCACTTTTGAATTATTGTTAATTGTAACTTTGCGTTACAGAAAATTTAAGAGTTATGAGCAGTACATTTAAGGTTTTGTTTTACCTAAGAAAAAACTATCTCAACAAAGAGGGCAAAGCTCCTATCATGGTTCGTATCACAATAGATGGTGATATGGTGCAATTCAGTAGCAAGTTGGATCTCGACCCTACTCTATGGGATTCTAAGAACTCTAAGGCTAAAGGTAGAAGCCGAGTAGCTGAGGAGTGCAACAATGCACTAGAACAGATCAAATCAAGCATTATCAATCACTATCGTAGGTTGTGTGACACATCGTCAGTTGTCAACGCACAAAAGCTCCGTAATGCCTATATGGGTGTAGAAACTAGGAGCGAATCACTAATCGCACTCTTTACTAAATTCATTGATGATACAGAGAGGTCGTTTGAGACACTAGATTCTCAATCTACAAAGCGAAATGCTACCATATCCCCTGCTACACTCCAAAAATATAAGGTGACTAGACGTAGGCTCACAGAGTTCCTAAAGAAACGCTACAAGCTCACTGATATTCCGCTCAAAGATATAGATCATCAATTCGTAACGGACTTCAACACCTATCTAAGGGTCGATGGTGAGTGCGCTGTAAACACAACAGCTAAATTCATGCGTCTCTTCAAGCGATTTATAATCTTGGCAAAACATAATGGTTGGATTGTTCGTGATCCATTTGCTAACTTTAAGATCAAGCTGGAGAATGTCGATAGAGGTTACTTGACACAGGACGAGATGGAGCGTATATTGAGCAAGAAGTTTACAGTTAAAAGATTAGAGCTTGTACGAGATATTTTTCTGTTTTCATGCTTCACGGGCTATTCATATATAGATGTACGCAATTTAACAAAGGACAATATTAGAGAATCGTTCGATGGCAGATTATGGATTATGTCGAAACGCCAAAAGACAAATGTGAAGTCAAATGTACTACTTTTAGATGTTCCGATGAAGATTATTGCGAAGTATGAGAGCCATAATAATGGTGAAAATTTGCTTCCAATTCTCTGTAATCAGAAACTAACCCGACAAGGCAGATTGGGGAGTATTGCGGTAAGTTGTTGGTTATGTGATTGATATGCTGCGGTTTGCGGTGATTGGGATTTTGGCGAAATAGCAGAATATTGCGGTTTGGAGCGGTAGTTCCGTTACGAATTCGTTACCTGTTTGGGATTGGAGTGGAATGTTGTTGATTGGTGCGTTTGAATTAATTCACAAAGGGGTTTTATTCGCTGATTATCAACATTTTGCGTAGTGTTTCTTTGCTCGGAGATAGTTAATTTTGTGCAACAAAATTTAGAGCAAATGGAGAACAATTTGAAAGTTAGTTTTTACCTCCGACACAAGGAGGTTCGCAAGGATGGGTCGATCCCGATCATGGGTCGTATCACCATCGGAAAAGAGATGGCACAATTTCGTGCCAAGTGTTATGTCACCGAGAAACTGTGGGACACGAAGTCGGCAAGAGCCATCGGCAAAAGTCGGGTCGCTACGGAGTTAAATCAGGCTCTCGACAAGATCACTATAACGATTCACAGTAGCCACAAGGAGCTGCTCAATCGCAAAGGTTCGGCAACTGCAATCGAGGTCAAAAATGCTTTTCAAGGTATCGCGTCGGGGCAGATCACATTGCTGCAATATTGCGACAAGTTTTACGACGAGTTGGGTGCTCGTGTCGGGGTCAATCTCACCCCACGCAGCCACTATCAATATAAGATCGTCTATATCACACTGCGTGAGTTTCTTCGCAAACAATACAATCTGAGCGACATCGCATTCGGAGCGTTGGACTACTCATTTATCGAGCAGTTCGATTTCTACCTGAGAGTCGAAAAGAGGTTGAAACCGAACTCAGTTGTAAGGTATGTGAACTATTTCAAGTTAACGATGAATCGTGCTGTGCAGGATGATGTTTGTATCTTCAACCCATTTATGGGCTTTCGTTCCGAGGGTGAGATCAGCAAACCTAAATCGTTGACACAAGAGGAGTTGGATAAGATTATTGCCACTCCACTCGATACTCCTAGCCGATATTTGGTGCGAGATATGTTTCTATTTTCAGCATTTACAGGTATAGCGTTTAGCGATGTTAGAAATCTCACGAAACGTAATCTCGTTCAATCGGAGAGCGGTGGGTGGTGGATTCACTCCAAGCGACAAAAGACCAAGGTTGAATTTAAAGTACCGCTACTAGATCTACCTCTAAAGATAATCGAGAAATATAGAGGACAAGGTGAGGGTGATCATCTATTTCGGATGTTGAGCTGTGTAAAAACCAATATTCATCTAAAATATATTGCGAAGATGTGCGGAATCAAAAAAACGCTGACCTACCATATGGCAAGGCACTCGTATGCGAGTTTAATCACTCTGTCTCAGGGAGTTCCGATGGAGAGTGTAAGCAAGATGCTTGGTCACAGTTCGATAAAATCGACACATATATATGCCAAAATTTCAAATGATAAGATCGACAAAGATATGGCAGCATTGGCAAAGAGAATTGAGGGTAAATATTATTTAGTAGGCGTATAATTATGGCAGAGAAGAGATCGTATAGCACCTTTGCGGTGATGTTCTACATCAACAAAAGCAAGGTGAAAAAGAGTGGGGTGACAACTATTATGGGTCGAATATCGGTGAGTGGCGAAATGGCACAATTTTCTACTAAATTGGAGGTTGATCCAAAGTTGTGGGATGCAAAATCGTATCGGTTAAAAGGAAAAGACCGAGAGACAATAGAGCTGAACCGCAAGCTAGATCAATTGACAAATGAGATCACCATTAACCATCGAGATTTGGTCGAGAAACAGAGCTATGTGACAGCGGAGCTACTCAAAAATAGGATTTGCAACATTGGGCAGAAAAAGGAGACGTTATTGACGCTATATGCAGAGCACAATGTCGATTACGAAAAGATGGTCGGGGTGAATCGAGCCGCTGGGAGTCTAACCCAATATAAATATGGATATAGGCATATCGAGGAGTTTATGCGGAGCCAACATAGTGGTGATATACCACTGAGTCACTTGAACTTAGCTTTTATCCAAAGGTTCGATCTGTATCTCAGAAGCAAGCAATTTACGGAGTCGACAATTAATGGTTACATGGTGGCATTGAGGCGAGTGGTGAAGCGTGGATTGAACCAAGGAGTCATTCGTAAAGATCCATTCGTGGGCTACACTTTCAAGACGAAACCGCATCGTTATCGCCATATGTGTGCAGCCGATTTGGAGCGAATGATGACCACACCGATCGAGTCTCGTGCACTCTGTTTTGCGAGGGATATGTTTATATTCTCAACTTTTACGGGGATCTGTTTCATTGACCTTTATAACCTGAAAGTCGCTAATATTCATCAAGATGACGATAAGATGTGGATCGAGATAAAACGCCAAAAGACCAAGAGTGAGTGCTACATTCCGCTGTTGGAGATTCCACGCAAGATCATCGCTAAATATGCGTCTATTCGCAGAAGCGACAAGGTCTTTAACATGGTGACGAGTACGACGATGCAGGAGAACATCGGCAAGGTCGTAAAGCTCTGTGGCATAGAGGCTCACGTCTCGTACCATGACTCAAGACACAACTTCGGAACGCTCATAACGTTACTCAATGGTGTGCCGCTCGAAACGGTGAGTAAGATGATGGGGCATAGCGACTTAAAGACCACGGAGATCTATGCGCACCTAACGAGTCAAAAGGTTGCGGAGGATATGAAATTGATTACGAAAAAGACCAAACGGAGGTACAAACTATTTGAGGACAAGAGTGTTCCAGTGACTGAGAAGTATAATTATTTTGAATATAAACAACGATATGAGAAGAGGTATAATAACAATTAGTGAGGGTGGATTGGTGAGTGTGCCAAGCTATGTAAGTATGATGGACTTTGAAATTGCACAGTTGTTGGGCATAATGTTACCAACTGTTAGAGGGTGTATCAAACGGCTGCTAAAGTCTCGCATGATTGTCAATTGCAGCGGTGGCAAGGTTTCGGGGAATAGAATTATCCCGACCCACTTTGGACTAGATGTAGTGATCGCCATCGCCTTTCAAGTGGAGAGCTACCGAGCGGATCTGTTCCGAAAATGGGTAATAAGGCGAATGACGCAACAGAATTACCAGACTACATATATTCAAATGAGTAGAGATAATATTTACAGTTAACCACCTCGATCATCATCGTCACAGTGGCAAAGGTCGCTTTAGAGGTTGAAAATCTGCAACGCCAAGCCTTCGGTTGCTCACTTCGATCGCAAGCATTGCATATATCCATCCTCTACGCAGTGAGAGCCACCATAACGACGACGACCAAGGCGATGATAAAGCATAGAAATACAGCAAGCGATAACCGCAAAAGTGTGATACCACTTTGCGGTTATCGCTTTTTTAATGTGTAACTCCGACTTCCTCAGCTCTGAATAGCATACTACAATTATCTCATTTCGAGATTGCAATCACTCAATTTACAACACATATCTAATCGAGTGTCGCAACTCCATAAACTCCATTCACTTGTGCAAAACACAGCAAACTAAACCGAGTGTAATTAGTTGATTAAGTGCAATATATAGAAAGGTGACGCATAGAAAACCAAGTGCGTATAATTGTTTGGATATATGGATTTTATCTATTTACTTCGCTCTTGATAGTGGGTATAATTAGTCAATTTTACTCACAACATAGACTAACTAAAATGTATATAATATGTACACAGAAAAGAGAGATTTTGGAGGGGTTGACACCTCAAATGTTATAGCAGGTAATGATGGATTGTTTGCTGATGAAGTTGTTGCACCAACAGCACCTATTGCAACGGCTAATGATATTAAACCAGTTTTACAAACTTCTCAAACTGAACAATCGGCACCCACTGAAACTACCAAACGCACACCACCAAAACAACGCATGAATGAGTATCGAGAGAGGTATCTTACTATACCCAAGATAGTGGATCGCAAACCTGTATTCATTAGTCTGACTTTACGAGATGAGATTGATGAGATCACTAGAAAATTCGGTGGTCGTGGAATGAGTACATCGGGGTTTATTGAGAATCTCGTTCGCCACCATTTGGAGGAGTATCGAGCTGATTTGGAACGATGGCGAAAGATCTAATGATTGTAGCAGGTGTAGTGAGTCGAATGATTATAATCACTACAGCACTGCACTCACTGTACCTACTGTAGTATAAGTATTGGCTTATGATTTCAAATGTGTTATCACAAATGGCAGCATTTTCGGATGCTGCGCCTTGTTATCTCATTAATTAATGTTTAATAGGCGAGGGTATCTTTCGGGAGTCCCGAAAAGTTTTGCGCACCGCAAAACCCTCGCCCAAAAACTGAGGTTATTTGGGAGCTGTATGTGCCCGATGGTTACACTGCAGCCGTTATTTTTCAAACTAATGTAAATGCCAAAAGATAAAAACATTGTGGGCAGACCGCCCAAGGAGATTGAGGATCTGCTATGCAAATCCATCAAGGTGAGGTTCAATATCGAAGATTATTGCAACCTCCTAACCAAGGCTGAGGAGATGAAAATCCCTCTAGCCTCATACGCTCGTGAGCTGATTCTAAAGGGTAAAATCACAGCTCCATTCACCGCCGATGAGATCCGATTAATGCACCAAATAGCAGGTGTGGCGAACAACGTAAATCAGATTACGAAGCATCTAAATATCGGTGAATATAGCTCCAAAGCCGATGCAATAATGATCCTAAGAAAGCTGAGAGATATGTTATATGATCGCAAAAAGTATTAAAGCGAAGTCGTTCGCAGGGTGCGTTAACTACGTTCTGAAAAAGGATGCTGAGGTTCGAATGTTATTGATAGAGTGTCGTTTTCGAAGGATGAATATAAGTTCAAGGCATCGCAGATTGATCGTAAATTAAGCTACAAAAACTTGGAGATGGCGTTTGTGGAGCTTCGTAAAAAGTCGACATATTCGGAGCAGCGACACGAGCAGTCAAACGACGATGGCGGTGGAGTTCTAAGCATCTTCGATATGCCCACACCAAGCAGCGGAGCCGACCAAGACGACATCGACAACGCTGAGATGGCGAGAAACCTTCAGCAGAAGAAAAAACGAGGACGAAGAATGTAACCAAACTAAAATAATATGGCAAGTGTAAAAGTGAAATTTAGACTCTCGACAATCGAGGGCAAGGAGGGGACGATCTACTACCAAATCATCCATGATAAGGTCGTTCGGCAGATCAATGCAAACTACAAAATATTTTCGGAGGAGTGGGATGACTACTCCTCCGAAGTTATCTCGCTCATGATGGAGAGCCGCAGAGGGAACTATCTCAATGCTATTCGGAGTCGAATAAAGCATGATTGTAGCCGTCTCAA